>CACJOU010000001.1 GCA_902595145.1 uncultured SAR116 cluster alpha proteobacterium
GTAATTAGGGAAAACTTTCGAAAATGCAATATTATAACAATTAAAAATAAAGAAAAATTTAACGTTATTATAACATTTGGTGGTTCTGATCCTATGAATTATACCAGAAAAATTTTTAACTACATAATTAATTTGAAAATACAAAATGTGATATTTAAATTTTTAATACCACTTAATAAAAAAAATGAATTTATAGAATTAAAACAAAAATATAATTTATCACCCTCTGTAAAATTATATTATAATCCAAGAAATTTAACGAGTATTTTTAAGAATGCAAATCTGGTTATTTGTGGAGGTGGAGGAACGCTATATGAGTTTTGTTATCTAGGAAAACCAATATTAGCAATTGGACAAAATACAAATGAGAAAAATGTTATAAATTACTTAGACAAGAATAATTATATTACTAAAATATCATCCAAAATAATGAATAATGAAAAATTATTTGAGAAGAAGATCGTAGACGCTGTTAAAGACAGTGAATTTTTAGCAAGGTTGTCTAATAAATCATTTACTTTAATAAACAAAAATAATCATCGCAAAATTGTTAATGATTTAATTTGATTGAAAAGAAATATTAAATCATATAAATATACACCTATGGAAAAAAATATTGTAGAAGAAGTAAATTATTATGGTTTTTCAAAATTTAATCGTTTACTTTCAGTTAAAAATCTAGAATTTTTTAAAAATGATATTTTAGACAAAAAAGATATTGAAATATCAAATGAAGGTATAGATTTACAATTAAAAACTGGAGAACTTGAATCACTTAGAGACCTTACAAGGTTTGGCGGAAAGTACCTAGAGTTAATCGAAGACACAAACCTTAATTTAATAGTTAACTCTCTTTTAAATGACAAAGCAATCATTCACTCTTATAATGGAATAATCACAAAATCAAATATAAAATCAGAAATGATGGGTCATGGATATCACCGTGATCAACCTTATTTTAAAGATAGAAGAACAAGCATTTTAATTATGATACCTTTGGTTGATTATAACAAAAATAATGGCGCTACAGAGTATGTTCCTGGCACTCATTTATTTGAAGAAAGACCTTCTTCTGATTTTTTAGAGAAATTTTGTACTAATATGGAAGGAAAAGCAGGCGATGCACTTATTTTTGATTCAACTGTGTGGCATAGAGCAGGAAAAAATACGAGCAATGAATTAAGACCTATGATAGTTATAAAATATACCTTGGCACCATTTAAACAACAATTTGATTTTTGCAAACAACATTTTACAATTCTAAAAAATCAAAATGAGTTAATTAGACAAAGGTTTGGATGGAATTCCAGGGTCCCAAATAATAAACAAGAATTTCTGGGATTAGATGTTGAAAGGAAATGGAAGTCTGGACAATATGATATGAAAAATACTAAGATAGAATAGATGAATAAATCAAAAGTTTTACCTATTTTAATTACTTTTGATACTGATAGTGATGATTTTCAAAATCAAAAATTTAATGATAAAACACTTTCATGGAAAGGTATTTCTGAAGGCGTTTTGCAAATAAAATCAGCTTTCAGTAATGTATTAGATTCTTTTGGTAACACTCCCAAAATAACTTGGTTTGTGAGAGCAGATAATGTAATACATGATACTTACGAAAGTAGTAATTATTTATTAAAAAAATATGAAAAAATTTGGGAAATCTGTAAAAAAAGTGGGGACGAAATAGCTTGGCATCCCCACCTTCATAAGCAGAACAACCAAGATAAATGGGTTCAAGAAACTAATCCCAAAATAATAAAAAAAATAATTAAGTTTACTTATGAAAATTTTAAAGAGATTAATTTTATTCCAAAATCTGTTCGTGTTGGAGGAACATTTGGTTCTAATGAATTAAATAAAATTTTTAATAAATTAAACATTAAATGTAATTCTTCCAGTTTCCCAGGAAGAATGTTTGACTTTGATAATTATAAATTATCATGGCTTAATAGTCCTAAATCTGCCTATTTTCCAGATATTAATAACTATTCTCAATCTGGAACAAACAATTATAAAACACTTCAAGTACCTTTAACAGTTCTTCCTATCAAGACTTGTTATGATAAAGATTTTTATCTTAGGTATTTAGACTTAACATTTAAACACTCATTAATCAAAAATAGTTTTTCGAAAATTATACCTGAAATAGATTTTGTTGTATCTATATCTCACCCTAATATTATACTTGATGAATTAAAAGGAATAAAGCACGGTTTGTTATGCTTTGATATTAAAAATCTTTATAATAACTTAATCTTTATAATTGAAGAATGTAAAAAGCATAATCTATTAATCAATTTTATGACAATGAATCAATTTTATGAACAATATTCAAAACAATAATCAAACAATAGAAAAAGTAGAGGATAAACTAAGATTCTTATTTAAAAAAAAATACGTAGCTCTATGCAGTAGAGCTACAGTAGCAATTTATGCTACATTACTTTCAATTAATCCCAAAGACTATGTTATAGTACCTGCAAATATATGTCCTAGTGTAATAAACGCAATATTTCAAACAGGGTTTCAACCAATTTTCGTAGATTTAAATTTAAATAATTTCAACATTTGTTTAAAATCGTTAAAGTTTATTTTAAACAAACACAAAAATATCTCAGCTGTAATTGTCCCACATTTTTATGGTATACCAGCAGAAATAGAAGAATTAATTCATATCGTTAAAAATGAAAATGATAAAATCTTAATAATTGAGGATGTTGCACAATCTTTTGGAGTAAAAACCGACAACTTATTTGTTGGGTCATTTGGAGATGTATCAATTTTTAGCTTTGGGTATTCCAAAATTATTGATGTTAGTACTGGTGGAGCATTTATAACTAACAATATTGAATTATATAAAAATATAAAGTATGTAATTTCTTCTCTTAAATTAAAAAATCACAATTTACTCAATTTAAAAGAAAAGTACAGAACAAGATATATTAATATTTTACAAAATAAAAATCCAGATGATGATCTTTTGAAAATAGGATCTGATTTTCAAGACTTATTTATTCATCGTTGTAATAGTTTATTTTCAAAAAATCTACTAAAGGAGTTGAATGTATTTTCTGAAAATAAGTCAAAGAGAATTTTTAATTATAATGAATATAAAAAAAATTTAAGATCTAATAAGTTTTTTTTGCCAGATACTGATGATGGTTTTATACCATGGAGATTTAATTTTCTAAGTAAAAAATCAAAAAAGATTACAGAATTGCTTCGTGATAAAAGAATTAATGTAAGTAACTGGTACCCTCCAATTAATGTCTATTATAAAAAAGCTGAAATAAAAACCGATTTAACAAATTCAATTATGTTAGGAAAAGAAATTGTTAATTTATGGGTGGACAAGAAAACATCGACTTCTGATATAGTCAAAACTTCTAAATTAATAAATAGTATAATCTAGTTTATTTCAAATTTCACAGAACTATATATTTTTCTTATTGTATTTTTTAGATTTTGATAGTTGACGTCAGATACTATGAAATAACCTAATCTCCCCCTATCAGAAACAAGTCCTTTATAGTAATCACCTTTGCTGTAAAAAAGTTCAATTTTTTCTAAATTTTTTATTTTTTTAATTTTGTCGAGGCCATAAATACCTCTAATATATCCTTCTTTATAATAAAAAAAACATAATGAAGTAGGTTTTCTAATTAATTTGTTAAATTTCACTTCATTACCTAATGATTGATTAATTATAGCTAAGTTTTGATCAAATCCACTCGTTAACTTTATTATGTGTGACGATATCCCAAACCCACCTCCCCTCATAGTTGTTTCAACTAAACTAATTTTTCCATTAAATACAATAATTTCTGTATGAGTTGGTCCATTTGAAATACCTAACTTGTGGATCATTTTTTTTACATAAAATACAATTTTATTTCTTAAAAATTTATTTATTGGAAAATTAAAATCTAAACGAGTTGCTACAGGTATGTTTTTTACAGATTTAACTTTTTCGGATATTGCTAATATTTTTGTTAAATTATTAACCGTAAAAGACTCTACTGAATATTCTTTTCCTTCTATAAAATTTTCGATTAGTAGATTATCTCGATATAAATATTTTTTTAATTCAAAATGTTTTTTTCTTAATTCAAACTTGTTTCTACAAATAAATACACCTTCACTACTTGATTTATTAATTGGCTTTATTACAAGTGGATATCCTATTTTTGATGAAAAAGAATACAATTGTTTTTGTGACTTTATTAATTTGAAACTTGGTTGATTTAAATTTGAATAAATTAAACTATTTCTTGTTAAAAATTTGTTATTAGTTTTTTCAATTGTACTTAATTTTAAATGTTTCAGATTTAGAGCGGCGGCAATTTCATTTGTAGCTTTAAGAGATACTTCAGTTTGATCTGTTACAACAGCATTGATTTTGTAATTTCTAATTAAATTTAAAATTTTATTCTTGTCTGTTATTTGTTCCTTAATCGATAAATCAGCGTAATCAAACCCAGGAGCATTTGGGTTGTTATCAATAGCTATTACGTATAAATTAAGTTTTTTTGCTAATTTTATAATTGGACATTGCCATTTTCCTGCACCTAATATTAAAATATTTTGTTTCATATCATTTAAATTTCAATATAGTGTAAATTTGAATTTATTGATGAATTATAATACATGGATATCAAAACAGTATATGACAATGAAAACAATTGCAATAATACCTGCAAGAGGTGGATCGAAAAGAATTAAAAAGAAAAATATCAGATTATTTTTCAATAAGCCAATAATTTTATACACTATAGAAGCATTAATTGCTTCAAATATTTTTTCAAAAGTACATGTATCGACTGAAGATAATGAAATTTTCAATTTAATAACTAACTATGGTATAAAGCCTGATTTTATGAGGCCAAAAAAATTATCTAATGATGAAACACCTATAATTGAAGTAATAGATTTTGTAGTAAAAGAATATAGTAAAATTGGAGAAAAATTTGACCAAATCTGGTTAGTTATGCCTTGTAACCCTTTTTTAGAAAAGGATATCATTTTAAATGCAAAAGAAGTATTTGAAAAAAATTGTTCAGACAAGGCCCTTTTAGCCATTAAAGAAACCACCTCTTTTTCCAAATTATTAACTTTAAAGTCAAATAATATTATCAAACCTATTGATAAAAAAAACTTTCAAGTGCAATCTCAAAACCTTACAAAAACTTATATTGATGCAGGATCATTTGCAATTTTTTCATATAAGTTTTTGATAGAAAATAACTCTAACCTGTTTCCTAGAAATTTTTATGGTTATGAATTAAAAAAATCTAATGCTATTGACATTGATGATGAATATGACTGGAATTTAGCAGAGGCAATATATTATTTAAAAAATAAAGATAATGAAAAATAAAAAAAATAATTTAAAATATGTCGCTATTATTGAAGCTAGGATGACTTCATCAAGACTGCCTGGAAAAGTTCTAAAAAAGATTCTGGGTAAGCCACTACTGTATTATTTAATAGAAAGACTTCGAAGAGTAAAGAGTCTTCATGATATAGTCATAGCTACAACAAACAACGCTTCTGATGATTTGATTGAAGAATTTGCTTTGCAAAATTCTATCAATTTTTTTAGAGGTAGTGAGCAAAATGTTATGAAACGTGTACTAAACTCGGCAGAGTATTTTAATGCCGATGTTATAGTAGAAATCACAGGTGATTGCCCTTTAATTGATATAGAAATTGTAGAACAAACAATTAACATGTTTAAAAAAAATGAATGTCAATACTGTGCAAACAGGTTTTATGCCACTTATCCAATTGGAATGGATGTGCAAGTTTTTTATCTAAACACACTTAAAAATTCATATGAGCTTGTAAAAAGTAAATATGACAAAGAGCATGTCACCAGTCATATTATTAGAAATCCAAAATTATTTCCTCATACTTACTTGATTGCACCTGAAAGTTTAACTTGGCCAGAACTTGTACTTGCTGTTGACGAACAAGAGGATTTTGATTTAGTTAAAAAAATTATAATGTCCCTATATAAAAAAAATAACTTCTTTAATTGTTTAGACATTATAACCTTATTGAAAAAAAACTTGGATTGGACAAAAAACTCTAAAATATTAAGAAAGAATCCAATGAGAAAATGATTTTTGAAGTTCTTATTATAGGCCTAGGTAGTATTGGTTGGAAATATGATAATCATTTAAATGAAAATGATTATATTCTTACTCATGCTAGAGCATTTAGTTTACATAAAAACTTCAAATTGGTTGGAGGAGTAGATAAAGATCTTAGTATTTTAAGAAGTTTTAGAAAAAAGTATGGAGTCCAAGGTGTAGATAGCTTAAATTCATTAAAGAATAATTTTTTTGACTTAATTGTAATTTCCGTTCCTACTATTAATCACCTTAATGTATTTAAAGAAGTTATAAGTAATTTAAATTCCAAAATTATTTTATTCGAAAAACCTGTTGGATTAAATCAAAAGGAAAGGCTGGAAATAGAAAAAATTGCAAAAAAAAAATCCATTAATATTTTTGTTAACTATATGAGACAATGCGACCCTTCTATAATTGATGTAAAGAATAAAATAGATAATAAAAATATTAAAACCCCATTTTTTGGAACATTAAATTACACTGGTCAATTAATTAATAATTGTTCACACTTTTTTGTTTTATTTGAAAGCTTTATGGGTAAATTAAAAAAAATTGAAAAAATTTCTAATGATATAAACCTTAAGAGTGAAGGAGATTTTCGTTTTTTTTACACAAAGGGAATAGTTGACTTTATATCTATAAAGTTTAATAAAATTTCTATAAATGATGTGAAATTATATTCAGAATCAGGTTGTCTGGAGACAAAGGGACAATTTGGCCAAGTTAATTGGACTAAATTCCAAAAAAGCAATGTCTATAAACATTTAAATGTCTTAGATAAGACTTTTATTTACAAAGAAACAGGAAAAAAGGCAATGTATTATGTTGCTCAAAATATACATGATGAATTTTTAGATAAAAGTTCCAATTTAATTACTCTAAAAAAATCAAACTATATTTTAAATCGTATTGAAAAAAAGTTGGAGAATATAAATGTCAAATTCTAATTCAAAATTAGCCATATTTGGTGGAGAAAAAACACTAAAAACAACACTTAAAGTTTATAATCCAATAGGAAATGAAGAGTTAGAAATTGTAAAAAAAGTAATAAAATCAGGAAAACTATCTGAGTTCATTGGGAGCAAGGGAGATGGTTTTTCAGGTGGAAAGTATGTAAAAGAATTTGAGTCTAACATCCAAAATTACTTTTCTGTAAAACATGCTATAACTTTTAACTCATGGACTTCTGGTTTAATAGCAGCTGTTGGAGCATTGGGAATAGAGCCTGGTGACGAAATAATTCTGTCACCTTGGACTATGTCGGCATGTGCAATGGCTATTTTACATTGGAATGCTATTCCAGTATTTGCTGATATTGAAGAAGACACATTTTGTATTGATCCCAAGTCAATTGAAAAAAATATATCACAATATACAAAAGCAATAATAGCAATTGATATTGCCGGTCAATCTGCAGATGTTAATGCTATTAATAAAATTGCAAAAAAATATTCTTTGAAAGTTATTAGTGATACGGCTCAAGCTCCTGGAGCAATTTATCATGATAATTATGCTGGCACACAAACAGATATTGGTGGTTTTAGCTTTAATTATCATAAACATATTAATACTGGGGAAGGTGGTGTAGCTGTTACTAATAGTGATGCATTGGCTAATAAACTAAGGTTAATAAGAAATCATGCGGAGTCTGTTGTTGATAAAACCTCTGCAAACGAAGAATTAATTAACATGATTGGTTTTAATTTTAGAATGGGAGAAATAGAGTCTGCAATTGGCATTGAACAATTAAAAAAATTAAATTTTCAAATAAATAGAAAGCAAGAGATTGCATCACTATTAGATAAAAATTTGAGAAAGTTAGATGGTTTATCAATACCAGTGGTAAGATCAAATTCAACACATGTGTATTATGCATATACATTAAAAGTTGATGAAAAAAAACTTAATATAAAAAGATCAAAAATAAAAGATGCATTAGTAGCAGAGGGAGTTACTGCGTTGTCTACTGAATATTGTAATCTTCATCTTTTGCCTCTATTTCAAAAGAAAATTGCTTATGGGAAAAGGGGGTTCCCATGGAAATCAGAATTTTGTAAAAGAGATATAAGCTATGAAAAAGGTATTTGTCCTATAGCTGAAAAGTTAAATGAACAAGAATTTTTGGGTTTTGGTATATGTGCATTTGATTATACTGACGACCAAATATTTAAAATTATTGAAGCATTTAAAAAAGTATGGAAAAATCTAGATTTTTTAAGGAAAAATTAAATTTTATAACCATCATTATCAGATTTAACCCATATTAGCCATGAATTACCACCTAGATATGTGGATTTAAACCCTGAAAATACTTATTTTTAATTCAGGAAACAGATAAAATATTTCTCAATTCAAAAGTTTTATTTCAAGAAAAAATGTTTAATTAATTTTAGCTATGTTCATTCTAGTATAGAAGTTTTAAGAATTCTTGAACATCTTTATTAAAAACCTAAGAATCCATTCCTAATTGATATCTTAAAATTGTTAGTTTAATCTCTCTCACTCAAAAAAGCTTTTTAAAGTGTTAATTACATGATCAAACTCTAAAGTTGAAAGTTGGGGAAATATTGGCAGGCTTACACAACCTTTGTAATATGATTCAGAGTTAGGACAATAACCTGCCTTAAATCCAAGTTTTCGATAATAAGGTTGTAAATATATAGGTATGTAATGAAGATTAGCACTGATATGATTAGAATAAAGATGTTTAAATAAACTTTTTTGATCCTTAGATGTCAGTAGTTCATTAATAATAATACAATATAAATGGTAACTTGAACTATCTGTATAAAGTTGAGTATTAACTGGCAATTTTTTTACAGCCAAATTATAGTTTGTAGCAATCTTTCTTCTTCTTTCCAAAAAGTAATCTAAACGCTTCAATTGACTGATCCCTAATGACGCTTGAATGTCGTTCATACGATAATTATATCCTAATTCTAATTGTTGATAGTTCCATATTTCATCTTCTGGGCGATCATGAAAAAAGCTTTTGTCAGCCGTAATTCCATGAGAACGAAAGAGATGTAATTTTCTTGAAAGTTCAGGATCGTTTGTGATTGCCATACCTCCCTCTGCTGTGGTAATCATTTTAATTGGGTGGAAACTAAAAACTGTAATGTCACTATGTGTGCACGAACCCACAAAATATTTTGATTTATCAATAGGGTCAGTATAAAATGCACCAAGTGCATGAGAAGCATCCTCTATGATTTTAAATTTATACTCTTGTGATAATTCAAAAATTCTTTTCATATTTACTGGCAAACCACCAAAATGGACTGGTATAACCACCTTAGGAAGTTTATTGATTTTTTTAGCATTTTCTAATTTTTCTTGTAAAGTCTCAACACACATATTTAATGTTAGTGGATCTATATCAACGAAATCAACCATTGCACCGCAATAAATAGCTGCATTACTACTTGCTACAAAAGAATTAGGACTTGTCCATACTAAATCATTTTTTTGAACACCGAGAGCCAAACATGAAACATGCAAAGCGCTAGTCGCACTATTAGTTGCACAAGAAAAATTAGCACCAACTTTGTTTTGAATAGCTTTTTCAAATTTAGGCACTGCTGGTCCCTGAGTTAAAAAATCAGATTTAAGAACAGAAATAACCTGATCTATGTCATCTTGAATAATATTTTGTCGACCATAGGGAATATTTTTAACATTTGTTTTCATGTTCTATATCCTTTTAAAATTTAGACAACTTTTTAATATTTAAATTCCCTTTCTCAAATGAGTATATTTTATCACAATTTTCAAGATTTTTTAAATTATGAGAAACAATAATAGCTGTAACTTTTCCTTTAAGTCCATAAATCATTTTCATAATAAAATCCTCTGAATTTTTATCTAATGAGCTAGTAGCCTCATCAAGTATAAGTAACTTAGGATTTTTATAAAGAGCTCTAGCAACACCTAATCTTTGTCGTTGTCCTCCAGAAATTCTGGATCCACGTTCCCCAACTTTAGTCAAATATCCTTCTTTTAAATTGTTTTCAATAAACTGATCTAGTTTAGCAAGTTTAGCAGCTCGCTTCACTCTAACTGAGTCTAGTTTGCTATCAAGTTCACTTAGAACAATATTTTTTTCAATAGTATCGTCTATTAGATAAATATTTTGCGAAACATATCCAATTGTTTCTTGCCAACTTTTAATATTTTTTTGAGTTATACAAATATCGTCTATTTTAATAGATCCTTTAGTAGGCCTAAGAAGACCTGAAAATAAATCAAGTAAAGTGCTCTTTCCCTCACCAGATTGGCCAAATATTCCAATAAATTCACCTTTTTTTACTGTTAGATTTAAATCTGAAATTGTAAATTTTTTAGAATTTGGATAGGTAAAGCTTAAATTTTCTAATTTTATTGACTTTACAAATGAAATGGCTTCAGACTTCAAAATGTCTAAATTTTCATTATGTTGGTTCAATTCATCTATAAGAGAATTAACAGCTGGTAAGGTGTGTTGAGCTTGAGTGTAATTAGCATATAGTTGTTGTATAGCAGGCATTAGTCTATAAACAGCAAAGGCAAAACCAGAAATAACTGGAATTGCTGAATTTAGAGACCCTTTCTGTAATACTAAATATTGGACAGCGATTAACATACAACAAAGCGCAAGACCTTCAACAACAAAACGTGGTATTTGTGAAATAACTTGTGACAAGGCAATATTTCTGAAATATATTTTTGCATTATTAGAAAAATTTTTAAAATAAATCTGATGAAGCTGATAAAGTTTTACTTCTCTTATTGCCCCAAAAGCTTCAGATAATAATTTGAAACGTAATCGATTAGCCTCAAAGGTTTTCTTTCCTAAATTTAAAAGATAATTTTTTATATATGACAATACAAAACCATATATTAATACCAAAGCTATTCCAGCTGATAAAGTAAGTACGGGGTCTAAAAATATTAGGAATAATATTATCGCAATACTTGCGATTAACTGGGTAATGAAGACAATAACCGGAATAATTAGTCCATTAACTACATGATTAACTTCCGATAAAATTACCTTCCCAATATCAGATGTATTTTTATTTAAAGACCATTCATAAGGTTTATGTAGATATTGATAAATTAGCCTATCACAAAGTTGTTGTTCTAAAAAAAGTGCATACCTTATTTGACCTCTCAGATATAAACCTTTAATTGTTAACGCAATTATTACAGCTATCATTAAAATTAAACTACAATAAAATATTAAAAATTTGCTGTCTGATATGCTAAAGAAAATCTTTATATTCTCAATCAAGTAATTACCATCCATTTGGGCAGGATTTGCTATTATTGCCATAAAGGGCATTATCGATGCTATTACAAATATATCTGCAATAGTTGACAAGATAGATAAAATAATTAACCAAAAAAGTTTTCTTTGTTGCTTATTATCGAGTAAATTTATTAACTTGGAAGTTGCACTTATCATATTTCAATGTCAACTTCTTTGGATGTATAAGTTCCTTTTAAATCAAAAATCTGACCCTTTGGATTACATATCGATCTTAATCTTTTTATTTTTATATCTTTAAAACAGGAATGTTTTACTGCAACAATAATAGCATCATACTTATAATCCATGGTTAATATTTTTTTTTCTATAGAAATAAAATTTTTGGTAACATCAAAACCTTTTTTTATTTTCAATTCTTTTTTATTTACAAAAGGGTCATAAATATCGATTTGACCAACAAATTTATCCAAGATTTTTATAACATCGAAAATTTTTGAATTCCTGATATCTGGACAATTTTCTTTAAAACTAATGCCCATTATAAGAATTTTTGAAGATTTTAAATCGACAGAAAATTTTAACAAACGCTTAATTAGCTTAAAAGAGACATATTCTGCCATACTGTCATTTATTCTTCTACTTGCTGATATTAATTGTGTATGAAACCCAACCTTTCTTGCCCGATACTCAAGATAATAAGGATCCACACCAATACAGTGTCCACCAACCAACCCTGGTCGAAAATCTAGAAAATTCCATTTTGTTGAAGCAGCATCTAGTATAGATTTTGTATCTAAGTTTAATTTGTCGAATAAAAGGCTTAATTCATTTATCAGAGCAATATTAACATCTCTTTGAATGTTTTCGATTACTTTTGCAGCTTCAGCTACTTGAATACTTGGAGCCTTATAAGTCCCAGCTTTAATGATTAGAGAATATATATCATCGACACGATTTGCCGTATCTACATTAGAACCCGATGTAACCTTTATAATATCTTCAATTTTCCTATTTGAGTCGCCAGGATTGATTCTTTCTGGGCTATAACCACAAAAAAAATCTTGATTATATTTAAGGCCTGATACTTCTTCTAAAATTGGAACACATTCCTGTTCAGTACATCCAGGGTAAACTGTTGATTCGTAAATTACTATATTTCCTTTTTGAATTTTTAAACCTACCATTCTAGATGCGCTTTTTAATGGACCTAAATCAGGTGTTTTCGAATCATTAATGGGAGTTGGCACACAAATTATATAAATATCACAGCATTTTATTTTAGATAGATCACTTGTAAAAGTAAGATTTTTTGATTCAATCAAATCTCTTTTAGATACTTCGTGAGTTTCATCAATATATTTCTGCAAGTTATTAACGCGACTAGTTGATTTGTCATAGCCAATTACATTTAAAACTTTGCTAAATGCAACAGCTAAAGGCAAACCAACATATCCCAATCCAATAATACAAATTTGAGTTTTATTTTTCATAAATCCTGCTTATAATAATCAACATACCATTTTACAAACTCTCTTACGCCTTTTTCAACATCTGTCTTTGGTCTACTTCCAATAAGTTGATATAAAAGTGTCGTATCTGCATTAGTATCAGGTATATCACCTGGTTGTAGATCAAGTTTTTCTATCTTCGCCTTCTTATTAAGTGAATTTTCAATTAATTCTACGTATTTCATTAGCTTTATAGGGGCAGAATTACCTATATTCAAAATACGATATGGAACCTGATCATTCAAAAGTTTTTCTTGTTTTATTTTTCCAGGATATTTTTCAATCAAAGCAATAACTGAACTGGCAACGTCAGACACAAATGTGAAGTCCCTTGTATGATTACCATTATTAAATAATTGAATCGGAGTATCTTCAATAATTCCCTTAGTAAATTTAAATAATGCCATATCCGGTCTTCCCCAAGGACCATATACTGTAAAAAAACGAAGACCAGTTGTTGGTATTGAAAACAGGTGGCTATAGCTATGCGCCATTAATTCATTTGCTCTTTTAGTAGCGGCATAAAATTGAATAGGATAATCAACTCTTTGCTCTTCTTTAAATGGGCTTTGATGACTTGCTCCATAAACACTACTAGTGCTTGCATATAGTAAGTGTTTTATAGAAAACATTTTACTAACTTCTAAAATATTTGTGAAAGCAATAATATTACTACTAACATAAGCTTGAGGATTCTCTATTGAATATCTAACACCTGCTTGTGCTGCCAGATGTATTATATGATCAATTTTATTCTTTTTTAAACAATTTTTTAAATCATTAAAATCAACTAGATCAATTTTATAAAAATAAAATTCATTTGCAGCAACCTTAGAAATATCATATAGGTTTGATAGTCTGGATTTTTTAAGACTTACATCGTAATACTCGTTTAAATTATCGACGCCTATGACAGAGTAGCCTTTTTTAAGCAAAGACTTTGCAACATGAAATCCAATAAATCCTGCAACTCCAGTAACTAAAATTTTCATTTTTTAATACTTTAATTATTCATATCTATTTATTTAAATTCTCTAGTTTTATTTCCTTTTTTGTCAGTAAAAGACTTGCTTTTCCAAAGAGCGCTATGAGGTTCTTTTACGACAACTTGTGAGTTAGGCCTAGGAGAAACAGTGTAGTAATAAAGTATAATAGATCTTCTGGGATCATTTACAGGAAAATTAATGGGATTTGGAAGACCATGGAAACTATTATCATGAGTATCAAAAATAATACATAGATTGTGTAGGGGTTCTACCGACTTAATTAAATTTTCTCCATGTTTATCATAAATTCCAAATTCACCACCCCAACTTTTTTCCCAATTAGGATTCAAATAATAAAGCAAATTTACTCTTCTATTCATACCACTAGCATCATGATAATTTCCATCTATATGAACATCTAAATGACCATTCTTTTCAGATAAGTTTAAACCTCCACCAGTAAAGTAAGGATCAGGCATAAGTTTTGGAATTTTTAAAGTTTCAGACATTGCATTTAAAACTGGAGCACTATTAAATATTCTGACAGCATCAATAATAACATTTGGTATATCAAATTCAGAAGCCCAATTAGTTCTTGCCTTAACTTCTAAACCTTCATCATTTGTTTTTTGCCAACATTCATGATCAGAATCAGGAAATGCATTTAGTAGATCTTCTGCAAAATTTAATGGAAAAAGATTTTTAATTATTATATGTTGGAAAGGATGCGAGAAGTGTGATTTATTTTCGATACTATCTCTAATTTTCTTACTAACCAAACTCGCTCTTCTTTTAAGTTGATCCTGTAAATTATTCATAATACATCTTTCAAAATTTTTTTAACTGCATTATCAGTTGAAAATGTCTCTATACCATATTTGTGAATTAATTTTCTATCAAAGTTAGATATCAAAGCATTATTGATTTGTTTAGCACATAAATTTGCATTTATACAATTTCCTATTATGCCGAGTTTATTTTTAGAAATCCTTTTTGCTACCTCAAATGATTTTGGGGCAATACAAAAAGTCGGCAACCCCGCCATACAGTAGGAACAAAACTTACCAGGTATATTGCCCTCAGTTAATTTCGGAGAAAGAGACACTATACCTAACTTACAATTATTGGCAATTTTTATTGCATGCCCATGAGTTACACTATCCAGAAACACAACTCTTTTACTTTTTTCAAAAATTTTTAAACGCATTTTTGCATATTCTTTATCATGTGATTTTAAACCCAAAAAGCAAGCTGTAGTCTTATTGCTACTTAACAACGTAGTAAAAATTACATCTAACAAAAAATCTCTATTCTGAGCAACTCCAAAATTTCCTAACATCATAAGATCAAATTTATGTTTCTTAAATAAAGAAACTTTTTTAAGCTCATTTTTTTCAATTGGTTCATACCAATTTTCTAATAAGCCTAACTTCTCGGGTTCAATTTGATACTCACTCTTAATCAAGTTGATATCAACATGTGATTGGGTATAAATTTTGTCAGCTTTCTTAAAACTTAATTTTGAAATATAATTTAAACATTTAAATATCACATTTCTTACACTAATTTTTTTCATCTTAATTAGCCATAAGGGAAACAAGTCTCTTACTACTAAAAAATATAATCCGTATTTTTTTTTACCTAGTATCAACAATGTTAGCACCCAAAAAATTGAAGGAGAATAACATATAGTTAAATCATATTTATCTGGCTTTAATAACAATTTAATTCCAAGAAATATTGGAAACAAGATCTCAAAAAAACCTCTTACATACATTTTTTTGGAGCGCTTGAAAGGATTTTGCAAAGAAAATATATTCAATTTTGATTTATTAATACCTATGTCAATTTCTTTTTGTGTTGCAAGTATAGAACACTGATGACCTAAATTAACTAGTTTTTTTACAAGATCTGACATGTGTTTGGCAGCAGAAATTTTTTCTGGTAAAAAGGAATCGGAGATAATTAAAATTTTCAAAATATTCTCTAAACTGATTTAAATAGTTTTTTTGCTTTCCTAACTATGCCAAACTAACCATGTATAATAAATTCACAACAGCTATAATTAACCAATAATTAACACTTAATTTGTTAAATATCAATATCATTAAAAAATCATATTAATCAAAAAATATTTTGAATTTTTGTATGTCATTTAAAATTAAAACTTCATATATCATACCTTTCTAATCTAGGCAAAATTGAATTATAATATTGTTAAAATGAGTAAATAGATATAATCTTACTTAATTAACTTTTACTGATAATTTTTCTATGCTGATAGATAAAGATATTAAATTACTTGTAGTACATTGTTCTGATACTGATAATAATAAAGATTTAAGTGCAATTGATATTCATGAAATGCACTTGAATTTTGGATGGGATGGTATTGGATACCACAAAATAATTCGTCGATCTGGGATAATTGAAAATGGTAGACCTGAATATTGGATAGGAGCCCATGTTAAAGGTAAAAATAGTTCTAGCCTAGGTGTGTGCTTAATAGGGAAAGATACATTTACAAAAAAACAGTATAATTCTCTTGAAAAAGTTTTAAAAAAGTGGCGAAATTTGTATCCTAATGCAAAAATATTAGGTCATCGTGATACAGGAAATACTTCTAAAACTTGTCCAAATTTTGATGTAATAAGTTGGTCTAAAAGTAGATCATTATGAATATAATTCAATCATCACTTTTGATGAAATCAAAACCCTCAAAAAAGTCAAAACTTGAAACAGAATGTTTATATGGAGAAAGTGTAGAAATTTTTGAAGAAACTAGAAATTGGGCCTTTTGCAAATTGATAACTGATAATTACTTTGGATGGGTCATGAAAAAAGGGTTGGGTATATTAGAAAAAGCAACTCATAGAGTAATTGTAAATAGAACTTTTATTTTCGAAAACAAAAGTTCTAAGTCAAATTGTTATATGTACCTGCCATTGGGAGCAAATCTAACTGTAGAAAAATTTGAAAGAGATTGGGTAAAAACTTCTTTATACTTTAATAAAAAAAAATATTGTGGCTATGTGCCGAGTAAACATTTAGTAAGTCTAAGTCATAAAAATAATGATTGGGTATCTGTTGCCCAACATTTAATTGGCACTCCTTACAAATGGGGAGGAAGAGACACCCTAGGATTAGATTGTTCTGCATTACTACAATTATCTTATCAAACCTATGGAGAGGTATTACCTAGAAACACATCAGAACAAATCAAATTACCAAAAAGAGAAATTAAAAATATTGATAGCTTAGGACGCGGGTGCGTAGTTTTTTGGGAAGGTCATGTGGGAATAATGATTGACAGATTAAATTGTATTCATGCAAATGGTTTTCACATGAAGACAGAGATAGAACCATTAAAACAAATAATTAAGAGAATGAATAAAAATTTTAAAATATTAAAAATGATGGATTTTAATTAGTAATTTATATAAATCATATCATTAGATTTCATTTTTTATTCTGTGTTTTCTTTTTCTAAGTTTTTCATTAGTAGGTACCATATGACTCATAATTCCATTTTTTACTCTACCTAATTTTACCATTACCATCGTGGAAATAATATTAAGACATATTTTTTGAGCAGTACCTGCTTTAAGTCTTGTAGACCCTGCAATTATTTCTTCATTAGTATTGAGAACAATTTTATGATCGCCATATCTTAATATCTTACCTTTACTATTATTACTGATAACTATAGTTAGTGCATTTTTGAGATTTGCTTTTTCTAATACTTTACACGTAAATGGTGTGTTTCCACTAGCAGCAAGTCCTATAACAACATCTTCCTTACAGATTTGTTTTTCGGAAAAAATTTTTTCTGCCATTTTCTCATTATCTTCAGCATTTTCAATAGCGTTTAATAAAGCCTCTTTACCACCTGCTATGATAAAATCTAAGCGGTCTTTTGGCCAACTAAACGTTGGGTAAAGTTCTACACCGTCTTGCACACCTATTCTGGCAGACGTGCCAGCCCCCACATATACTAATCTTCCTTTTGGGTATTTTAATATATGCTCATATATTGAATTAATTGCAATCTCGATAAATTTTGCAGACTTAGCCACCTCTAAGGATGCATTTTTTTGTTCTTGTATAATTAAAGATATACCATCAGAAATATTTAAATGATCAATAGGTTTACTTTTATTATACAAAAGTTCAGTTTTAGGTATATTTTCAGACATGGTTAAATATATATAATTTAAAAATTTTTAAAAAGGTTAATTTACCATTGCAATATAAGTACTTAAATATAATCGGCCTAATGACTGGAACTAGTATGGATGGTATAGATATAAGCCTAGTTCAAACAAATGGAGTTGAATTAAAAAGATTAAATAAAAATTACTTCTATAAATATAGTAAAAATACAAAAAAAAAATTAATAAATATCTTACATACAGATATTAATATTAATTTAAAAAGAAGGAAATGTTTGGACAATTTTGTTACAAATGAACATTATTTAGCTTTAAAAGATTTAGATATTGTCAATAAATGTGATTTAATCGGTTTTCACGGTCAAACCATATATCATAATGCAGAAAACAAAATTTCTATTCAACTTGGTGATCCAAAACTATTATCAAAAATGCTAAAGAAAAATGTTGTTTATAATTTTAGATCAAATGATCTTGTGTTAGGAGGTCAAGGTGCACCTATAGCCCCAATTTACCATAAATTTATAATGGAAAAACTTAATCTTCAACTACCAGCTTGTATTATCAATATTGGAGGAATTGCAAATTTAACTTACTGGGATGGTGAAAAATTAATTGGATTTGATACCGGGCCTGGTAATGTTCTAATGGACGATTATTCTATGACCGTGTTTAAAAAAAATTTTGATGAAAAAGGTAAAATAGCTTCTAAAGGAATTTCAATTAAAGCAGAAGTTAAAAAATTTTTACAACATTCTTATTTTAAAAAATCACCCCCAAAGTCTCTTGATAAATATTCATTTATAAATACTTACAAAGAATTAATATCAAAAAATTATTCAAGCTATGATATTATGGCAACTTTATTGGAATTTACGTCAGAATCTATTGCAAAAAGTTTAGACGTTTTACCAAAAAAAACTAATAAAATTATATTTACTGGTGGTGGGTATCGCAATCATTATTTAATAAAAAAATTAAAAGATAGATTAAATATTGAAATAATTGACGAAAAAAAATTAGAACTTAACTTTGATTATATAGAGGCTGAACTAATCGCTTACTTGTCTGCAAGATCTATTCATGGATTACCATTTACGTTTCCATCAACTACAGGTGTCTTAAAGCCTTCATCTGGAGGTGAGTTATATAAGTTTTATAAAAAGCCATTTTGATTATGAATATGGAAAGGCTTTAATTTAAGAGACTGTGGCAAAATATCTCTAATGTCAGAAAAAGGAAATGAAGGTTTAAAGGCAAATGCTTCAGCATATCTTCCCTTTGGAGCATTGCACTGCGCAGCCCTGTAAGCATTCATTAATTTGAACAAATCTACAAATCTTTTTGGATCTTGAGTTTTGTGTTTTAAAATTGCTTCCTCTTTTAATAAACAAAAATCAGTTATGTCAAAGTAAAAGGTAGGATCAAAATTTACACCCATCATGGTATCACAATATAATATTGGTACATAATGACTTACCACTCTACTTGTTAACAATGATAAGGATCTATGATCGGAATGATAATCATTTTGTGAATGAGTAATAATAAGGTCTGGCATAATATTTAATATGTTTTCTTTAATTATTTTATTATGTTTAGGGTCTTCACCTAACTCACCATCTGGTATATTTAAGAAAGTAGGTTTTGATAATTTTTTTAAACCGGCAATAGCCTCCTTTTTTCTTTTTTGTGATAAAATCTTACCTCCTGGGTAACCTCCTTTAGAACCATCCGTTGCTATCATGGTGTATACTTCATTACCTTCTTTTTTATAAATTGACGCTAAGCCAAACATAAAAATCTCGATATCGTCAGGATGAGCACCAAGAGCTAAAATTTTCATTATGTTTTTCTCCTTATTAAGATATTATAATATTCTAATATAAACAAAGATATCAAATGAAAAAGAAAACAAATAAAGATAGTTTTACAGGCTATATTGAAGGTTACTATGGCAAACTTTTGTCATGGGAAAGCCGGGAATTAATAATTAAATCTCTATGTAAAAATAATCTTAATACTTATTTCTACGCCCCGAAAGAGGATGTAAATCATAGGTTATGTTGGAAAAAAAAATACAGTAAAAAGTGGCGTTTAAATTTTCGCAAATTTGCAAAAATATGCAATGAAAATAAAATTAAAGTTATTGCAGGCATTGCACCTGGATTAGATTTTAATTTCAAACAATTAAATACCAAAATTAATAAAAAATCAGATTTTGAGTTTCTTTTTGAAAAAGCAGAGCAATTGCTCAATGATGGAGCAACATCAATAGCTTTAATGTTGGATGATATTCCAGCCGATTTTAAAAAAAAATTTGGTAATGAGGTATCAGAGGGAAAATATCACGGTCTTTTAACTAACATGCTATTCAAAAAATTAGGTAAAAAAATCTTTTTTGTCCCTAGGATATATGCTGATGAGTTAATTAAGTATGATCCAAATTATTTAAATGACTTAAGTAAGATCCTAGATCCTGAAATAATAGTCTTTTATTGTGGAAAAAATGTCGTCTCAAAAACTTTAAAAAATTATAAATTTATAAAAAAAATTTTACAAAATAGAATAATTTTTTGGGACAATTACTATGCAAATGACTATTGTCCAAGGCGACTTTTCGTAGGGCCATATTTTGGAAGACAAAAAATTAATGATATTATGATTAATCCTACAGGATTAATAAACACAGATCTTTTAATCTTAGACATTTTTGCCAATAATTTTAATAGTAAGCCCTGTTTAAAAGAATGGGAGAAAATACTGAATAAACACGGCATCCCAAAAAGTTTTTTTAAAGTAAAAAGATATTTTTTATTACCAGATTTTGGATCAAATCCAACAGTTAAAAAATTTAATATTAAAATAAAAGATTTAGAATTATTAGACTTACTTTTGTGGAAATGGAAAGGAAATTTATCTAGAGAATGGTATCCTTTTATTTTTGGGTTGAAGCAAGATTTACAAATAAGTGAAAAACTTTTAACCTCAGAACGAAAGATTAAAACTCAAACCGCACCTCTATCTAAATTTTTATTAAAAGGAGAATTGGAATGACAAAAATTGGTTTTATTGGTTTAGGTAATATGGGAGCTAAAATGACAATCAACCTTCTTAAAGCTAATTATGAGGTTATTGGTTACGATATAAATAAAGAATTTATGAAAAATCTATTGCCCAAAGGCCTGAAGCAGGCCACTAGTTTAAATGATATCCCAGAAGATACAGATATTTTGATTACAATGTTACCTAATGGTGACATTGTAGAAGAAATTTATGATAATATAGTAGATAAATTTACGCCTGGTACTCTATTTGTGGACTGCTCAACCATTGAGGTAAATAAAGCTAAGCAACTTCATAAGAAATGTGAAGATAAAAACATCTTATCTCTTGATGCTCCGGTTTCGGGGGGTGTAGGTGGAGCAGAACAAGCAACATTAACATTTATGGTTGGCGGGACAGAAAAAGCTTATAAAATGATGTTACCCATATTTGAAGTAATGGGGAAAAAATCATTATTGTGTGGTTCCTCCGGTTCAGGACAAGCAACAAAAGCATGTAATAATATGTTGTTAGCAACTACTATGATTGGTGTAGGAGAAGCCTTTTCTTTGGGGCAGAATTTAGGTTTGGATCCAGAAAAATTATTCGAAATATTGTCAACCTCAACTGGTTCCTGTTGGGCTATAAACAGCTACTGCCCTATAAAAGGTGTTGGGCCTACAAGTCCAGCAGACAATGATTTTAGACCTGGTTTCTCAGCTGATCTGATGCTAAAGGATCTTACTATAGCGCTCAAGGCTATTGAAAGTACAAATACTTCAGCACCATTTGGTAAAAACTCAAAAGAAAATTTTGAAAGAATGGTTAATGGAAACCAAGGATCCTTAGACTTTTCGGCTATTACAAAATTTAATGAATAAAGCTATTTAAATAGCTTTATTATTACTTTTATTAAACTAATAGTGGAGCAATAACTAAACTAACTATAGCCATAACATTAATCAAAATGTTCATTGATGGTCCAGATGTATCTTTTAGTGGGTCACCGACTGTATCTCCAACAACTGCTGCTTTATGAACTTCTGATCCTTTACCACCAAAGTTTCCTTTTTCTACAAACTTTTTAGCATTATCCCAAGCACCTCCAGAATTTGACATCATCAAGGCCATCATAACGCAACATATAAGTGCACCACCTAACATTCCCCCAAGTGCTTTTGGACCAAGTAAAAAACCTATGATTACTGGTGACAAAACAGCTAGAGCTCCAGGTGCTATCATCTTTCTTAAAGCGGCTCTAGTTGCAATATCTACACAACTTGCAGTATCTGGTTTTGCTTTACCCTCTAACAAACCTGGGATTTCTTTGAATTGCCTTCTAATTTCTTTAATCATATCAAAAGCAGCATCACCAACTGCAGTCATTGTCATAGAACTAACTAAAAATGGAAATATACCTCCTAAGAACATACCACACAAAACTAATGGATCGTTAATAGCTAAGACAAAACTTTCATCAGAAATTGATATTTTTTCTATATATGCGCTAATAAGGGCCAATGCAGCTAAAGCTGCAGCGCTTATTGCAAAACCTTTACCAATAGCTGCGGTAGTGTTTCCAACTTCATCAAGTGAGTCTGTGATTTCTCTAGTTTCTTTACCCATCTCAGACATTTCAGCAATACCTCCAGCATTGTCGGCAACTGGTCCATAAGCATCTATTGCCATAGTGATACCAACTGTACTTAACATTCCAACTGCAGCTATACCAACTCCGTAGAGTCCAGCGTATATATTTGATATAAAAATTATAGATACAATTGTTAAAACTGGAATTGCAACTGATTGCATACCTGTTGCCAAACCTGATATTAAAACAGTAGCAGAACCGGTTTCTCCATCTTTAGCTATTTTTTCTACAGGGCTTCCTCCAGTATAATATTCAGTAATTAATCCAACAACTATACCTCCAACTGAACCAACAAGCACAGCAATCCAAACACCAACAGCAACATTCATTAAATCAACCAAAAAATAAGACAACACTACAAAAAGTACCGCAGATCCTATTGTACCATATCTTAGAGCTGTTTCTGCACTTTTCGAAGAAAAAGCTTTTACAGTTAATATACCTAGCAAAGAACATATGATACCTAAAGAGGCTAAGGCTAAGGGCATGAATTGAAGTAGGTACTGATTACCACCTAACGAGTTAATAGTAGCGCTAGTCATTGAAGCAGCTAAGGCTATGCACGCAATCATAGATCCACAATATGATTCAAAAATATCAGAACCCATTCCAGCAACATCCCCAACATTATCTCCAACATTATCCGCAATTACTCCAGGGTTTCTTGGGTCATCTTCAGGAATTCCAGCCTCTACCTTTCCCACAAGGTCAGCTCCAACATCTGCGCTTTTAGTAAATATGCCACCACCAACTCTTGAAAATAAAGCTACCGATGAAGCGCCCATTGCAAATCCTTCAATTGCATGTATTGTTTTGATATCACCTGCAAATAAATAAAATAATATTCCCACACCAAACAAACCCATTGCGGCCACTGTAAGTCCCATGATCGAGCCACCAAAAAAGGCTATGTTTAATGCTTCAGCTGCACCTTTTTCTTTAGCAGCAACTGCAGTTCTCACGTTTGCCTTAGTTGCTGAATACATACCTATAAAACCTGCAGTACCTGAACACAAAGCTCCAAGCATAAATGATATAGCAGTTTGCCAACCAAGAGAGAAATATAATGCTGCTATACATACTAAGCAAAAAATAGCTAGCCTTTTATATTCTGCAGACATAAAGACCATTGCACCTAGGTGAATTTCATCTCCAATTTCTTTAACACGCCCTTCACCCTCCGATGAGGACTTCACCTTAAGATATACAAAATAAGCTGATAATAGTCCAAGAAGACCAAGAATTACTGATATTAATGAATATGGCATTTACAAACCCCAAATTTATTTAAAAAAGTACTTTTAATTCGATTAATTAAATCTGTAAAGTTTTAATTTTTTTAGCTAGTTTTGAACTTTTATATATGTGTTACGATTAAGATTTCCTAGCAAAAAAACTAAATCTTTTTTTTTCAAAGCAATACAACCTGAAGTTTTTCTATTATCTGAGAAACTACAATGAATAAAAATTGCACTTCCCTTGTTTCTAATTGTTGGTGCAACATTGTGGGAGGTAACAATTATTATGTCATAAGCTTCGTCTTCTCTCCATAACTTTTCATAATTAATATTGAGCGGTTGAAAATCACTAATTTTTATATATTTGTTATACTTGTTACTTGTAATATCATCACACCACCCACAATTCTTTGTGATTTTATTTACTTTCAAAACATTTTTTTTCTTGAATTTTGGTTTAAAAACTTTGTCTGATCTGTAATAAATTGTTTTAAAATACCATTTCCCTACAGGTGTGGTTTTATCACCCTCAGTTTTTTTAACAGCCTTCTCAAGACCCCCTTTACCTATTTGACATGGTAATACTTGATTGCCAACTTTTAGAAAATGTTTCTTATTCAGATTTACTACTAACCAATTTTTCATCGTAAGTAATTATAAATAATTTAATAAAAGAAAAAATATATTTTTATACAAAATAATAGTAAGATTTTAAAATTTTGGAAGATTAAATTATGGTGCAGCAAAAACAAAGCTGGCTTCAATCAATTTTAGTTTACAAAGACTTAAGAATGCTAAAAATTTTACTTCTTGGTGCTATTAGTGGTTTTCCGTGGGTGCTGATTGCAAGTAGTTTAAGCCTTTGGCTAAAAGAGGAAGGATTGAGCAGATCAACTATTGGTTGGGCAGGTTTAATTTTTGGTGTTTACGCATTTAATTATTTATGGGCTCCATTAATTGATAGAATTCAAATACCTCTGATAACAAAAAAACTAGGCCACAGACGAGCATGGATAGTTTTAATGCAAGTCATAATTTTAATAAGTTTGATAGTTTGGAGTTTAATAAACCCTTCTGAAAACTTAGCTCTATTAATTTCAGTAGGATTAGTTATTGCCGTTGCTTCAGCCACACAAGACATAACTGTTGATGCTTTAAGAATTGAACAAATAAATGAAAACGAAACAAAAGTTATGGCCGCCGGTGCTGCAATGGCAGTTGTTGGTTGGTGGACAGGATACAAATTAGGAGGCGTTTTAGCTTTATTTACAGCTGAAATTTTTGAGAATATGGGTATTGCTGATTATTGGCAAACCACATTCTTAGTTTTAGGAGCAATTATAATTTTGATGAATATTGGTTTAATGTTTGTTTATGAGCCAGTTAAAACTGATAGAGAAGCAAAACAAAAAGAAACTGATAAAGCAATTCAAAAAAGATTTGGATCTAATAATTTAATAACTAACTTTTTTATATATATTACTGGAACTATAGGTGGGCCTATAATAAGTTTTTTTAAAAAAAATGGCTTCGCAATTGCTGTCGGGATATTAGGTTTTATTTTCTTATTCAAGATTGGTGAAGCTTTTCTTGGAAGAATGTCTGTAATTTTTTATAAAGAAATTGGGTTTTCAAAAGGGCAGATTGCTATATACTCCAAGGGACTAGGTTGGATTACAACTATTGTGTTTACATTGTTAGGTGGTATCATGGCAATGAGAACAGGAACAATTAAAACAATGTTCTTTGCCGGCGGATTGATGGCACTAACTAACATTCTATTTGCTTTTTTGTATTGGACTGGAAAATCTGAATTGTTATTTGCCTTTGCTGTTATTGCTGATGATATTTCAGCTGCTTTTGCAACCGTGGCATTTGTTGCATTTATTTCATTATTAGTAGATAGAACTTATACCGCTACCCAATACGCTTTACTTGCGTCTTTAGGAACTGCAGGCAGAACAACACTTGCATCATCTTCGGGAGCTCTAGTTGATTGGCTTAATGGAGACTGGGGAACTTTTTTTATATTAACCACAATAATGGTAACTCCATCTTTTATTTGTTTGTGGTTTATAAAAAATAAAATAAAAATTGGTGGAAAATAATTACATTTGAAAGTTTTAGTTTTAAACAATTTTATAAATTATTAATTGTTACCTTCTAGCCTTCCAAACAAATAACATTAATTCTTGTTTTTAAAAATAAACTGTATAAAAACATTTTTAGTTTAACTGATTATAATATAAATTTAATGTTTTTAAAATTATTCTCTATTCCTGAACTTAACTTCCAAGAAGGCTGGGCCAATGGATGTAAAAAGTTAAGAAATTTGAGTTTTTTTGAAAAATATATGACTATTTTTTGGTTCTTGGGGCCATTTATATATTTAATTGAAAGAGATCCTGCAGATTTATGGCTAACTTTAATAGTACTTATTTTTTTAGGTAGATGCGTCAAAAAAAAAGATTGGGGATGGGCATCTCAACTTTGGTTTAAAAGTGCAATAGCATTATGGTTATTTGGTTTGTTTTCTGCAGTTACAGGACCCGAACCATTATTTACGTTTCAACAAGGGTTTGTATGGATAAGATTTCCACTTTATGTAGCTGCTGCTCAAGTATGGTTAGCAAAAGAAAGAGATATTAGAATTGTAATGTTGTTGTCTATGTTAATAGGTATGATAATTATGTCTATGATTCTAATTGCAGAAACTATTATTGAGCCTAAACTTAGACTAACTTGGCCATATGGAGATCTGGTACCAGGAGGTTATCTTGCTAAAGTTTCTCTGCCTTTATTTTGTATTTTAATTGCTATTGCTGTTAGTAAAAAAAGTTGGGCAGGAATATTTTGTGGCATGATAGGTTTATTATCTATAGGAGTATCTACGTTAACTGGTGAAAGAACTAATTTTCTTATCCGGGCTTGTGGAGGTGTTTTAGCTAGTGTTGTTTGGAAACCTCGATTTTTATTATTATCATCATTAATATTTATTGAAATACTTGCGGTTGTTATATTATTTTTTTCTCGTCCCGATTTAGGAAATCGGTTTGGTAAACAGTTTGTTAATCACATACCTTTAGTTAATAAATCTGAAGATAATCCATATTGGGGAACTTGGCGAAGTGGAATTCAACAGGCTTTAATTACACCTATAAAAGGTATAGGTCCTTCTGGAACAAGAAAGACTTGTAAAAATTTAGATACAAAATTTCCAAAATGGTTACCAGGAAAGAATCATTGTCTAAACCATCCTCATAACTTTTATGTTCAATTATTTGCTGAAGTGGGTATCATTGGATTTCTAATTGGATGCACCATGATTGGCGCATTGATCACTACATCTTATAAAGCAAGATTAGAAAATTTTAACTGTCCAATGGCTGCCACAGCATTTGTTGTTCCCTTAGGGTTGTTCTTTCCTCTTCAACAATTTGGAAGTTTTTATGGTCAGTGGGGAAATTTATTTACTTGGTTTGCAATAGCTTTTGCTATTTCACAATATCAAGGATGGAGAAAAGCTAAAAATATTCCGAATGTATGATTTTTCTAAAATGGTCTAAATTTTTACTTGATTTAGAAGAAAAAAATTTAAAATTTTTCCAAGCTTTCATTTGATATTTTTGTCTCATTTTATTGTCATTAATTAAATTTTCTATCTTGGGTAATAATTTTTCATAATTTATATTATCTATCAAAATCCCATTATCTTTTATAATTTCTGGAATGCCTCCAACCTTAGAAGCGATAATACATGCCCCGCTGCTCATCGCTTCTGCGGCTACTAATCCAAAAGGTTCCTCCCATAATGATGGTATGACAACAATACAAGCATTTTGCATTTTTTCTTCAACAAATTTATGGTTTTGAAATCCATAAAAATGTGCTTGTGTGCCAATGGACCTAAATTTTTTTATAATTGTATCTGCATATACGTTTTTATTTTTATTATCTCCTAATCTAAAAGAGCCAATTAGGCTAAAACTCCACTCAGGGTATTTGTGAGCTATAGCATTAACAGCTTCAACATAAATATGTACACCTTTTTCTGGAACCAACCTTCCAACAAATAAAACTTCTTTTTTCTTTTTAGGAAATTTTTTAATTTTCCTGTCAACCCCATTATATAACACATGTATTTTATCTAGGTTCTTATTAATTCCTTCAATAAACTTTTTTTTGATAAACTCACTCACACAAAATATTGCTACACACCTTTGTAAAATCTTTTCTCTATCTCTAATAGATTTTGATCCTTTCATCGTTTGGGGATCATTATGTAAAAAAAGACTAGTAGGAAATTTATTTTCTTTTGTAATAATATCTATAAGATAAGGTCTATTGTGAATTTCTATCAACTGTTTTTTGTCTGCATCTCTAGTAATTACTTTTAACATTTCATGCGCTAAGAACTCATTCTTACCTTTAAATGATAGAATAGAATATCTTAAACCTATGAAATTATCATTAAAAAGAGGTTTTTCTACATTTTGTCCAAATATTTTTATTTGATCTAAATATTTAGAATAGGACAAATTATTTCTTACAGTTATAGAAACTGAAGAGGCTCTATTTTTATCAAATTTTTCTTTGTAAGGTAATAAAATATTTATTTTCATTTTTGTATTATTCATAAAATCTTTAATTATGTTATAGATTTATTTATATTATTTTAACATATTTTTATAAACGGGTTTTAAATTGCAAACTATAATATGCATGAAGTGGGGTTCAAAATACGGTTTTGAATACGTAAACAGACTATACAAATCGATAAAAAAACATACTAGACGCGCAACTCAACTTTATTGTTTCACTGATAGTGCTACTGGCATTGATAAAAATATAATATGTAAACCCTTACCAAAAATCTCTTTGCCAAAGGGTATTTCTTTCACACCTTGGAGAAAAATGAGTTTATGGCAATATCCTTTATACGATTTAGAGGGCGATGTACTATTCTTAGATCTAGATTTAGTGATTACAGGTAATTTAGATCGCTTTTTTGATTTCAAGCCCGGCTTTTATTGTGTAATTGAAAATTGGACACAAATAGGAAAAAACATTGGAAACACAAGTTGTTTTAAATTTCCTATTGGGAAATATAGTTCTGTTTTCAAACAATTTCAAAAAAACCCTAAAAAATATTGGAAAAAATATCACATAGAACAAATTTATTTAAGTGATCAAATACATGATCAAGTTTTTTGGCCATCTGAATGGTGCAAAAGCTTTAAACATGGACTTCTTCCTAAATGGCCTCTTAGAATTTGGCAACCAGCAAAACTTCCTAATGATACATCTATAGTAGCTTTTACAGGAAAACCAGACCCTGATGATGTTGTTAATGGTGTCTGGCCAGTAAAAAAATCACAGATTTATAAAAAACTTTATAAACAATTAAAAACTCCTCAATGGGTTCTTGATAACTGGTTATAATTTAAAAAATTTGATTAATAGGTTTTTTATTTATAAAAGCTTCAATTGCTTTTAAGTAACCATTAAAAAATTTTTCATATGCTTCTTCTGAAACATAACCAATATGAGGTGTAAGAATTAGATTTCTTGTCCTTCTTAATATGTGATCTCTTGGAAGAGGTTCTTGATCATAAACATCCAGAGCTGCAGAAAAAATAACATCATTATTAAGTGCGTCTATTAGATCTTTTTCCCTAATAATTGGTCCTCTACTAGTGTTTACAATAACAGATTTTTTTTTCATTAACCTCAGATTAAATTTATCAACATAACCTCTCGTTCTGTCAGATAATCTTGTATGAATAGTTAAAATATCCGACATTTTAAATAAATCATCACTCTTTACATATTCAACACCAACTTTTACACAATCTTCTTGTTTTAAATTATGACTCCAAGCAATCACTCTCATTCCAAAAACTTTAGCATAATTAGCCACTTGCAAACCTTGTTTACCGAGGCCGAATATGCCTAATGTATTACCCTTCAAACCTCTTCCAATAGTGGTTTGCCAATTACCATCTTTCATGTTTTGAATTTCTGTCTGCAATCCTCTCCATGAATTCATAATAAGAGCCCATGCTAATTCAGCAGTAGAGTGGATTTTAGTTTCAGTACCACAATAAATTATATTTTTTTCTTTTAGAGTTTCTGAATCAACAGAGGCATTCCACATTCCACTTGTAATGACTAGTTTTAGATTTGGTAATTTGTTTATTAAGTTTCCAGGAAGTGGGGTTCTCTCTCTCATCAAACATAAAATATCATAATCAAATAGTTTCTTTGATAAGTTAGGATCATCTCCGATATATTCATTAAATATTTTAAGTTCTATTTTTTCAATAAGCTTTTCCCAATTAGCAAAATGACGTGTTACATTTTGATAATCGTCTAAAACTGCAACCTTAATTTTTTTCATGATCTATCCTTCTTGTACAGAACCATAACCTGCGATTCTTCCAAAGACTGCGCCAGACGTTAAACCAGACCCACCAGGATATCCATTAAAAAAAACACCTCCTACTAATTCGCCACAAGCAAATAAACCTTTTATAGGATTATTTTTTATATCTAGTACTGATCCATTTTTATCTACTTTTAATCCACCATATGTAAAAGTAATACCACCAGTAACAGGAAACGCTCTAAAAGGACCTTGATCTATTTTCTGTGCCCAATTAGATTTTTCAATTTCTAAACCCGTAGTTGATTTTCCATCAAGAATTGTCGGATCAAAAGTTGTATTTAAATCAACTGAATTATTAAATTCATCAATTGTCTTCTTAGTTTCAATTTTATCAACACCATCCATTTTTTTTATTAGCTCATCAATTGTGTCACCTTCAACAAAGTGAGCATCATGGAATGTGTATTCTTCATAAAGTAAATCAAAGACCTTACTATCAAAAACTTGCCAAGCAAAATTTCCTGGCTGGTCTAACACTTTTTTTCCATATTGGGCATAAGTATAATTTCTAAAGTTTTTCCCCTCATCTAAAAATCTTTTACCTTTTGCATTAATCATAATTCCTAAAAAATAACATATCTTTCTATAGTTTTTTCTTTCACTTGGTTCTAAATCTAGGCCACCATAATTTTTCATATGTAAATCCATGGGAGTAGCATGACAACCATCATATAAACCATGTTTAGCTGCACCAATTTCTAAGGCCATCTTCAAGCCATCTCCTGTATTATGCGGAGTTCCTCTTACTTTGGCCTTAAGCCAATTATCACCGATATAGGATTTTCGAAGCTCATCATTAGCCTCAAACCCTCCTGATGCTAAAATAACTGCATCAGCAATTATTTTTTCTCCATTCACATAAACGCCTTTCACCTCTCCAGCTTCATAAAAAAGATTTGTAACAGGACTTTGATAAAAAATTTTTCCACTTAATGACAAAAATGCTGCTAATTCTTGATCAAATAAACCAACACCCTCATTTTGAGATGCAAGTGTTAAGCCTCCCCAAAAAATATACTGACCATTTTTTAAAAAACTTTGCCTCGAATAAATAGGCTCAAACTTAACATTGTGAGAAGAAAGCCACTGTATTGTCTCTAAAGATTTATAAACTAATATTTTTTGCTCATGACTAAGTGGTCTGCCATCATTAAAGTTTAACAAATCCTTTTTAAATTTTTCCTGAGTGTAAGAACCAAAGTCTGTATCTTTAATTCTTTCATCATTAGGATTTTTTAAAAGGTCCATTAATTGACTATTATTATCATAAGCAAATCGCATTGCTCCAGCCGTATACTTCGTATTTCCACCCGCCATTTTTTTATCTGCTTTTTCATAAATAGTTACATCTGCACCCTTTTCTAATGCAGCTATACCTGCAGATAAAGCAGCATTACCAGATCCAACAATTATAACTTTTTTTATCATTTCATTTAATCCTTTAAAGGAAAGTATATTTTTATAAATTTGTTTAATTTATTTTTATTATTTAATATATTTTTTACAAGTTCATTTTTTTATTTTGGTCTGATATGTCCTCAAATATAATTGGTTCTCTCATTTGGATCATATTTATTTTTTTATCACTGTTTACACACATGATAATCAAATATCTATCAGGTGAAGTAGATTTTATTATTATTTTATTTTCAAGATTTGCATATTCATTACCCATTTTATTTATTTTAGCTTACGTAGCTAGAAAAACACTTTTATTTAAAGTCAAAAATTGGAAAAATATTGCTTTACGATCTTTTTTTGGTTTCGTTACTATGATAATGGTTTTTTCCTCACTACAATTGATTCCTATTGGACTTACTACAGCTCTTGCCCAAAGTTCTGCCATTTATGTCACCCTCTTATCTCCATTTTTCTTAGGAGAAAAGATTGGGCTAATTAGATGGTCAGCAGTTATTTTTGGATTAGTTGGTGTTTTTTTAATGATAAATCCAATCAATATTATAAATAAGACATCACAACTGTCAGCATTGGGTGTTTACCTTGCCTGTGGAAGTGCATTAACACACGCAGCGCTGGCAATTGTATTAAGAAGAATTGGTAAAACAGAAGATCCTGCTACTACTGCTTTAATTCATAATCTCTTAACTTCCTTAGTAATCGCTGTTACTATTATTTTTTTTGGAACAAAGTTCTATGGTAAAACTGGTGATTATGGAATAGAAATTTTTAGTACATTTAACAACATACTTTACACTTTAATTGCACTTGGAATGATGGGATCATTTGTTCAGTATCTTATGGCACAAAGTTATAAATATGCAGAGGCTACAATTTTAGTAACACTAAGATATTTAGCAATTCCACTAGCCACACTTTTTGGATTTATCATTTGGAATGAAGTACCAACATATAATCAAATTATTGGTGGATTAGTGGTTATTAGTTCTTGTCTTTTAATAACATACAGAGAAATTAAAAAAAAATAAATTAGTTTCCTATTGCTAGACCATCCTTACGCCAATCACTAGCACCAATCAAAACACTTCTTTCATCATCAAATAAGATAATTTGACCACCACCTATAGGAGTAACTGGATAATTAATTAGGTGACCCTTTAATTTTAGTTTTTTAATTATGTCTTGGTCAAAATCTTTTTCAATATCTAACATATTATTATTTGGAAAAATTCGAGATTTATTGAGGGCAAGTTGTGGGTTTAATCCAAAATCAATAATTTGAGAAAGAACATATGCTTGACCAGCAGCTTGGTACTGACCACCCATAACACCAAACGAACCTATTAGTTTATTATTTTTTGAAATCATAGCTGGAATGATAGTATGTAATGGTCTTTTATTGGGATTTAACTCATTGGGGTGACCCTCAATAGTATTGAAGGCTCTTCCTCTGCTATGAAAAAGAATACCACTTTTTGGAGCTGTGATACCACTTCCAAAAGCATCAAATAATGAATTTATAAACGAAATAGTCATTCCATTTTTGTCTCTGACTGTTAAATAAATAGTATCAGGATGATCTGGAAAATCACTTATGTCGTATCTTTTAGCCTTATTCATATCTATATTAGAAACATATTGATCTAATATTTTTGATTTCAAAAAGAAATCAACTGACAACTTATTAAACTGTGGATCTGCCAAGTACTGATCTCTTAGAAAATAGGCAATCTTGCACGCTTCGCAGAAAATATGCATATAATCAACTTTTGAGATTCTATGAAAATTAAATTTTTCAAGAATAGCTAAAATTATCAAAGCTACCAAACCTTGTCCATTGGGAGGACATTCATGTACTTTTATACCCCTGTAGAAACCTGAAATGGGTTTTACCCATTCAGCTTTGGTATTTTTGAAATCCTTTAAAGTGTGTTTTCCACCAATAGATTTCAGCTTGCTAACCATATCATCAGCTACCCATCCATTATAGAAACCACCAGATCCTTCATGAGCAATTGTATTTAAAGTTTCAGACAAATTAACATTTTTAAAGTTATCCATTAATTTAAAAACATCGCCATTTTCTTTTAAAAATAAATTAGATGTATCATTATCCAAAGTTAATTTACTTTTATTATTGGACCAATCAAATGCAACTCTTTCGTGAACTATTATACCTTGATAAGCAAAATTTATAGCGGGCTGAAAAATTTCTTTCCATGGCATATGTCCATATTCTTTATGTAACATTTCCCAACCAGAAACAGCGCCTGGTATCGTAATTGCCTCCGGCATTTCAGGTTTTATTTCATTTATTTTTTTTTTACGAAGATCTGTTACGCAAGTATTTTCAATTGATTTACCTGAGCCATTTATAACTTTTATATTAGCGCTATCATCATTTGAAATCATTGCAAAACAGTCTCCACCAAGTCCTGTCATATGAGGTTCAGCAATGCATAATACGGCATTCATTGATAATGCCGCGTCAACTGCATTACCTCCACTTTTTAAAACTTCAAGCCCAACTATAGATGCAGTAGGGTGAGACGATGCAACCATAGCATTTTTGCTTAAAGTGAGTGACTTTTCGTTTTTATAAAATTTTCTTGATTTAAAATTTTTCATTTTAGATTTAATAATTATGTAATTTAAAAAAATAAAATTGTTTTTATTAATGTTCTATCATAATAATAACCCTAACAGTAAGTAATATTAACTCGCTATCTTAGAAAATAAAATAATTATGAATAAATTTGAAAAAAATGACGAATTAGATTTAATTGATATTTTAAATTTATTTTGGATTGATAAATGGAAAATAATGTTTTCTGTTGCAATCACAACATTAGTAGGATTTATATTTCTAAATTTTCAAAAATCTGAATTTGAATCAAAAATCGGTTTTAAGGTTGAAAGTATACCACCTTTTTATGATCACAAAAAGGCATCTGAAGATTTTGAAAGATTTTTTTATTCAATAAAAAATTTTAAAGAATGGAAATTAAATAATAATTCAACTGAAATGGAATTTCAAAATATTTCAGAAACAGTAATTATAGATGGATTTGTTTTGTTTAAAGATGAAAAAAAACGTCTAGCTTTTCTTACTTCGGATAAAAAAGGTAAGCATATACTTGTTAAAAGTAATAATTTAAATTTGTTAAAAGATTGTTTTGATTATGCAACATTTGTAAGTGATTTGTTAAAAGAAGATTATTTATTAAGATCACAACAAGAGCTTAACATAATTGAAACAAGGTTTAAAGATTTTAGCACTGCAAATGATGCCATTATTACAAAATTACTAGCTGTTGACAGATACATAGCTGCGGTAAATAAAGGATACAAGGTAATTGGTATATTTTATCCTACATTACCTAAACAAACGTCACCTAGACCAGTTTTTACAATGGCCCTATTTTTACTTATAGGTTTGCTTGCAGGTATAATATACGTTTCATTTCGTAATTTTCGTAAACCTGATTAATTTGAAATTTTTTATTTAATATTTGTTAATTACATAAACTTAATTTTATTTTAAAATTTTTTTTATATTTCTAGCTGCTTGTTTAATTCTTTGTTCATTCTCTACTAATCCAATTCTTACAAAACCTTCTCCAAATTCACCAAAAGCCACACCTGGGGCAACTGCAACATCTGCTTTAAGCATTAACTCTTTTGCAAACTCTAGAGAACCCCTATTTTTATATTGTGAAGGGATTGGTGCCCAAGCAAACATACTAGCTTGAGGAGTAGGAATATCCCAACCAGATCGAGACATAGATTTTATTAACACATCTCTTCTTTTTTGGTACGTATTTCTTATTTCCTCTATACATTCTTGAGGTCCATTTAACGCTGCTGCTGCTGCAACCTGGACAGGGGTGAAAGCTCCATAATCCAAGTAAGATTTAATTCGAGCAAGTGCCTTTATTAGATTTATATTGCCAACTGCAAAACCAATTCTCCAACCAGCCATAGCATAAGTTTTTGACATTGATGTAAATTCTACTGCAATTTCTTTTGCTCTTGGAACTTGTAGGATTGAAGGAGGCGGTGAGTTATCATAGTATATTTCTGCATATGCAAGATCAGATAAAATATAAACGCCATACTTAAGAGCAATTTTCACTACTTCTTTATAAAATCCTAAAGAAACAACTTGAGCTGTTGGGTTTGATGGAAATGATACAATTACTGCTACTGGAGCAGGTGCGCTTTCTTTTATAGATCTTTCAAGTCGTTCTAAATATAAGTCAGGGTTAAAAATTCCATCATCCATAGCTGGCAAATGACGCAATGAGGCACCAGCAATTATAAACCCATAGGGATGAATAGGATATGAGGGATTAGGAGATAATATAATATCACCAGGTGATGTTATTGCTTGAGCCAAATTAGCTAGACCCTCTTTAGACCCCAAAGTAACGATCACTTCATCTTCAGGATCTAAATTAACATTAAACCGCCTTTTGTAGTATGCTGCCTGAGCTTTTCTTAGCCCATTTATACCTTTACTCGTAGAATATCTACCAGTACCAGGTTTTTCTACAGTTTCTTTTAATTTTTGTCTGATATGCTTTGGTGTTGGCATATCTGGATTGCCCATTCCAAAGTCAATTATGTCTTTACCTCTAGATCTTAGTTTAGCTTTAAGATTATTTACCTCAGCAAAGATATATGGCGGTAATCTTTTAATTCTATCAAATTCGTTTCGCATAAAATTCTCTAATAAATTCTTAAAATTATATATAAAAACTACTTACTTCGGCAATAAATTTGCTATAACTGATACTGTATAAAGATTTAATATGTTTATTTTAAGGTATCAATGCGTTTTTTAAATAAAATTATTTTTTTTCTCTCAGGAATTAGCGTAATTGGGCTAATGCTATGGTTTGGTATGCCTAATATTCAACAAGCTTTTAAACCTGTAGAAGTGATTTCTGTTACAATAACTTTAAATAATAAATGCTCAGTAGATGACGATAGTTTTGCAGTTGCAGTTCCAGGAACAGATATAATTTTTCCATTTAAAAAAGGGATAGCAAGGTATAGATTAAAATCAGATAGAAAAGTTCAACTCATATCTAACCCAAAATATAAATCTGTGCGCTACGTTGGCATCCACGTTCCTGTAGAAAAAAACATGATCTTAGAAGCTGATTGTTCCACTTCACCAAGATTAAAAGGAATTTTTGGGTCAATGAAAAATCAATTTAAAAATTAAGGGTGGTTTTAATGAAAAGTTCAGAAAAAAATTTGCCAAGTGATCCTCTAGCGGGCATATCAATAAGAGAATTAGGCAAAAAGTTTAGAAATGGATTAGTAAGCTGTAAGGATATTACCTCAATATACTATGAAAGAATAAGAATTTTGAATCCATACCTTCACGCATACATTTATACAGATGATAATCAAGGACTTACTTGGGCAGATGGAATTGACAAATTATTTTCTTGTGGCGTTGATTTGGGACCTCTAATGGGTATACCTGTTGCAATTAAAGATATTTGTTCTGTGAATGAAATGCCAACAACTAATGGATCACAAATAAACAGTGATGATATAACAGGGCCAGAAGGCAATCTAGTAAGACGGTTAAAATCTCTTGGTTGTGTAATTTTAGGTAAAACACATACTGTTGAGTTTGCTTTAGGCGCGACTGGGCTAAATAAACATAGAGGTACCCCTAAAAACCCATGGGATGAAAAAATACATAGGATGCCAGGAGGGTCAAGTAGTGGCTCTGCTGTAGCTGTTGCTTCTGGTCTTGCTGCTTTCGCCATTGGGACAGATACTGGCGGTTCAGTAAGAATTCCTGCTTCACTTAATGGTATAGTTGGATTAAAAACAACAAAAAACAGGTGGCCAACCGATGGAATTTTCCCATTGTCACCCACTTTAGATACTCCTGGGCCTATAGCAAGAAATGTTAAAGATACAAAATTAATTTTTAATACATATAACGGTACAATTATAAATCAAAAACCCATAAAGCTTGATCGTATGACTTTTGGAAAACTCAAAGAACCCTTTACATCGAATTTAGATCCAGAAGTTAAAGAAGCTTATGAGATTGCTTGTGATAAATTGAAAAATTTAGGTGTAACTATTGAAGACATTATAATCATTGAGGCAAATGAAAAAGCAACCTTGTTTCCTGCAATTGTTGGATCAGAAATTATTAGTGCTTTTGGAATAGATAGGTTTAATAAAAATGTTGAAAAAATGGACCCAGTAACCGGAAACAGGGCCAAGTTAGGTCTTAAAGTATCATCATTTGAATACATTAAAGCAAAAAATAGAGTTTTGGAATTGGAAAATATTATTGGAAAATATTTTACAAAATATGATGCTCTTATATCACCTACAACTGTTATGCAGGCCCTTGAAGTTGACAAATCAATTATAGGTGGAGAACTCCACGAAAGAAGCCTTCTTGCATCAGCGAACACACAACCTGTAAATATTTTTGGATTATGTGGAATTTCTTTTCCCATTCATAATTTATTGAATAATAAAAATAATAAAACATTACCAATTGGTTTACAAATCATATGTGGTAAAAACGAAGATGAGAAAGCAGTTGAAATTGCTCTAGCTTTGGAAAATTATTTGGGAGAGCCTATACTTCCTGACGTTAGCAAGTTTTTATAATTTTATATTTATAAAGACTAATTCAAATGTAAAAAAATAACTTTTTTATCTTGAAATTTATAATTTAAAAATTAATTAATATTCAAGTATTGATAAGGTTTCGTTCTTAAAAGGTAAATATTTTGTCTGATAAACTTATAAACGCAACTAACTTACAAAAATTTTTTGATCAATTTATTGCTGTAGATAATATTGATTTGTCAGTCTCAAGGGGTGAAGTGGTTGGCTTTCTAGGCCCAAATGGTGCTGGAAAGTCTACAACAATGAAGATGCTAACTGGTTTTTTAGAACCAGATAATGGTGAGATTTTTATTAACAATATTAATCTTAAATCTGATCCATTAAAAGCAAAAGAATACATAGGGTACCTACCTGAAGGTGCTCCATCATATTCAGATATGATAGTTGCAGACTTTTTGTCATTTATTGGAAAAATGAGAGGGTTGAATGATAATTCTCTAAGCAATCGCTTAGAAGAAATGGCTAATCAAATTAACTTAAAAGAAATGTGGAACAGACCTATAGAAACACTTTCTAAGGGTTTTAAAAGAAGGGTTGGTATTGCTCAAGCATTAATACACGACCCTGATATATTAATATTGGATGAACCAACTGATGGATTAGACCCTAATCAAAAACACGAAATGAGAAACCTCATAAAAAGAATATCTACTAATAAAGCTATTGTTATTTCAACACATATCTTAGAAGAGGTTGAGGCAGTATGTTCTCGCGCTGTAATTATTTCAAATGGAAAATTACTTGCAAATGACACTCCTAAAAATTTAGAAAATAAATTTTTAAACAAAAATACTTTATTTATTAAAGTATCTAATAAACTTAATAATGTTATCTCTAAAGAAATAAAATCATTATTAAAATATGATGACGTTAAAATTCAAAAAACAGACATTTCAACTCATACTATTTTAGTAAGTGACAGCCAGAAAAATCCAAATCTTAATACAGTTTTAAAACAGTTAAACAAACTGAAGCTTGATGTAATTGAAGCAAATTTTCAAAAGTTAAGTCTTGAAGAAATCTTCAGAAAAATAACCTCAGACAATAATTCAAAATAATTGGTAAAAACCCATGAACAACTACTTAAACAAAACATATATCATCTTAGATAGAGAATTAAAGGGATATTTTAGAACTCCGTTAGCATCAATTTTTTTGCTTGTCTTTTTAGCTCTATCCTCAGGTATGACCTTCTTTTTGGGAAGGTTTTTTGAAAGAGATCAAGCTGATTTAACGGCATTTTTTTCGTGGCATCCTTGGCTATTCCTTGTTTTGATGCCAGCTATCGGTATGAGATTATGGGCTGAAGAAAGAAGGTCAGGTACAATTGAGTTGTTAATAACTTTACCCGTTACTAATACACAGTTAGTCGTTGGTAAATTTTTAGCAAGCTGGATTTTTACTCTAATTGCCCTTATTCTAACCATGCCTATTTGGATAACAGTTAATTATTTGGGTGAACCAGACAATCACATTATTTTAATATCCTACTTTGGTAGCTGGTTAATGGCAGGAGCTTTTTTAGCTCTTACTTCTTGCATGTCAGCACTAACCAAAAATCAAGTCATAGCATTTATAATATCATCCATTAGTGGTTTTGTGCTTATAATGGCTGGCTTTAATCTAGTTTTATCAGCTGTAAGGTCATGGTCACCAAATTGGATTACAGAAACAATTAGCTCAATGTCGTTTTTATCACATTTTAGTAGGATACAAATGGGTGTTTTTGATTTAAGTACTCTAGTCTTCTTTATTTCAATAATAATTTTATGTCTTTGGATAAACGTACAGCTCGTCCAAGTTAAAAAAGCAGATTGAGGTTAAAATGAACTTTTTAAATAAGATAAGACCTAAAAATCTTGTTAAATTATCAATATTATTTTCTGTTATTATTTTTCTTTGTGTAAACATAATTACGAACAATGTATTTAATTCATCAAGGATAGACTTCACAGAAAAAAAACTTTACTCCTTATCTAATAGCACAACTAATCTTCTTAAAAATTTGAATGAGCCAATACATGTAAGGCTTTTTGTATCAGGAAATTTGGTTAAAGAAGTACCTCAGCTTTCCACATATGCAAACAGAGTTGAGACTATACTGAAAGCTTATAGCGACATTTCTAATGGAAAAATAACATTAGAGGTGATTGATCCAAAACCTTTCTCAGATGAAGAAGATAGAGCTGTTGGAATGGGTATAAACTCGTTTTCTGCAACAGAAATGTCAGATGCATTATATTTTGGACTAGCGGCTACAAATTCAACTACAGGGCAAAAAAATATTCCTATTTTTTCTCCAGAAAGAGAAACTTTCCTTGAATATGATCTTTCAAGTTTAATCTCAGAATTAAGTCAGATTCAAAAACCAGTCATAAGTATTCTTGATAACCTTGGACTAATGGCAGACAGTAGAATAGGAAAACCGGAACAACAAATTTTAAAACAAATGAATGAAATGTTTAAAGTTGAAATGGTTAGTGAAAGTGATAATAAGCTCAATGAAAACACAAAAGTTCTTATGATTATTCATCCAAAATTTTTATCAGATGAGACTTTATATATGATAGATCAATGGGTTCTTAAGGGAGGATCTACCCTAATATTTTTAGATCCTTATGCTGAAACAGAGATTAGTAGACAACCAGGCATGCCTCCAATGAACCCAAGATCAAATCTAAAAAAATTATTAGATACATGGGGAATAAAATTCGATAATAAAAAGACTGTCTTAGACTCAGAATTTGGTTTCAGGATCACCAGGAACATTGATGGTCGTGATATACAAGTTACCAACTACCCTTGGCTAAATATTAGGGGAGATGGCTTGAATAAAAACGAAGGTTCATTGTCAAATTTAAGTACAATTGTGATGACTACCGCTGGCTCATTAGAAAAAGCCAACGAAGAGACAGTTTTAGAACCAATTATTACCACTAGTAGAAAATCTGGTTTAGGTGATGCACAAAAAGCAGGTGATCCTAAAAATGACCCAAGAGATTTTTTATCAAGCATAAAGTCTGATAACGAAAATTTAATTTTAGCAGGATGGATAAAAACAAATCTCAACTCATCATTTAGTAAAAAAGATGGTCAACTTTTAAAATCCCAAAATAAATCAAACATTCTTTTAGTATCTGACGCTGATATGTTGATGGATCGAAATTGGTTAACGCAACGAGGCGCTTTTGCTAACAATGGCGACTTCGTTCTTAATGTAGTTGAACAAATGGTTGGTGGTAATGCCTTATCCGATCTTAGAGGTAAAAGTACATCATGGCGACCATTTGATAAAATAATTGAATTAGAAAAAATCGCTGAAGAAAAATTTCTTTTAGAAGAACAAAGACTAGCTAAACAATTAAAAGAAATGGAAAATAAAATTAGAGATTTAACGCAAAATAATGACAACAACTCAGATGTCTTATCTCCTGAAACTATTGAGGCGATTGATGGATTTAAAGCTGAAATGATGTCAACAAGATCACAGTTAAGAAGTGTTAAATTTGACCTTAGAAGAGATGTTGAAAATTTAAAACGATGGGTAATAGCTTTAAACGTAGCAATAATTCCCATAATGTTTGCTTGTCTAGCATTAATTATATCTTTAAGAAGAAAAAAATTATTCTACTAAAATAAATTTTGGATAAAAAATGACTAAAAAAAGATTTTTAAACATATCTATAATTACTTTAGCACTCGTTGTTTTAGCGATTATTTCAGTAAACCTTAATACAAGTAATTATGGTTTTGAAAATAGAGGTAAGTTATTTTTAGATAACTTCACCAAAAATGTTAATGATATTACAACAATATCAATTAATTCTTTTGAAAATAATATTAATTTAGTTAAACAAAATAATAATTATATATCAGAGTCAGGCTATCGACTTAAAAAAGGATTGTGGGAAAATTTAATTACAAGTTTATCTTTATTAAGAATTGAGGAGTTGAAAACGAGTGACCCATCTAGGCACTCACAACTAAATCTACTTCTTCCTGAAAAAAATAAAAGTAAAGATGAGGACGAAGGTTATGGAACAAAAATCACATTAAAGAAAGAAGACGGAACTATTTATTCTTCAATACTATTTGGGATGGTAGATAGAAGTGTTGGTGGAATAAGTGGAGGTCAGTTTGCTAGATTTCCAAATGAAGATCAGACATACCTTCTTAAAGGTGCAATTAGGATGCCTACAACAAAATCTGATTGGTTTGAAAGTTTGCTTTTATCTATTAAAAAGGATGATGTTCAGAAGATTAACTTAAGTAATAAAAATGGAATAATTGAAATTCAATCCAAAGACGATGAATTGAGTCTGACGATGCCAAAATCTGTAAATTTTAAAATCGACGATACACAACTAAGTGATGCAAGAGACGTAATTAATAGCTTTTATTTTTATGATGTTAAAAAATCCACACAAAAATATTCAAAAAATTTGCCTACGTTGTCGTATGAAGTTAAAGACGGATTAATATTAACAATTTCCTCTATTAACCCTGACGATGGAGGAGAAAGTTGGGTAATTATCAATGCAAAGTCTAATGACAAGAAATCAGAGGAGATCGCTCAAGAAATTACAAAAAAAACTAAAGGCTATGAGTTTTTAGCCAACATAATTACTAGCGATATTTTAAGATGGAAACTTAAAGATCTTGCAGCAAAAGATAAAAAGTCTTAATAAGATCTCGGCATTCCTAAAACATGCTCAGCTAAGTAAGATAAAATTAAATTGGTTGATATTGGAGCCACCTGATACAACCTAGCCTCTCTAAACTTTCTCTCTACGTCATATTCCTCTGCAAACCCAAATCCCCCATGAGTTTGCACACATGCTTCTGCTGCTGCCCATGACGCATCTGCTGCAAGCAATTTAGCTGTGTTAGCCTCTTCTCCTATAGGCTTCCCGGCTTCATAAAGCCTTGCTGCGTGGTATACCATTAATTCAGCTGCTTTCATTTGCGCATATGCCCTTGCTATTGGGAATTGAATACCTTGATTCTGACCAATTGCTCTTCCGAAAATATTTCTATCATTAGCATAATTTGTGGATTTTTTAGTAAACCATTTAGCATCCCCAATACACTCTGCAGCTATGAGGATTCTTTCTGCATTCATACCAGATAAAATATATCTAAAACCTTTATTTTCTTCGCCAACAAGACTCGAGGCTGGTATTCTTAAATTATCAAAAAATACTTCAGTTGTAGAATGGTTCATCATTGTTCGTATTGGTCTAATTGTAAGGCCATTACCTTTTGCTTTTCTCATATCTAAAAGAAAAACAGAAAGACCTTCCGTTTTCTTTTTAACTTCATTTAAGGGTGTTGTCCTTGCTAAGAGTAACATTAAATCTGAGTGTTCTGCTCTGCTTGTCCAAATTTTTTGACCGTTGATTACATAGTCATCACCATTACGAACTGCTACTGTACGCAAACTTGTTGTATCTGTGCCACTTGTTGGTTCTGTTACACCAAACGCTTGTAATCTCAGAGATCCATCAGCTATTTTTGGTAAATATTCTTGTTTTTGTTCAGGAGAACCATGTCTTAGAACGGTTCCCATAGTATACATTTGCGCATGACATGCTGCGGCATTGCATCCTTGATGATGAATTTCTTCTAAAATAACCGAGGCAGCTACCATTCCTAAACCAACACCTCCATATTCTTCTGGTATCAGGGCTCCTAAAAAACCAGCATCAGTTAGTGCTTTGACAAATTCTGTTGGATAAGCTTGTTCTCTATCGAGTTTTCGCCAATATTCTCCTTGAAAATCTCCGCATAGTTTAGCTACAGAGTCTCTAACCTCTGTTATCATTTCATCTTTAGAAACAGAATTTTCTACTTGAATGGTGCTGTCTGGCATATTGTTCCTCATAAGCAAATGGATTTGAATTATATATATATAAATTTATTTATATATTACTAGCTTATTTCTAGTAATTAATATTAATTTAAATAACAAAAAAATGATAATCAATAAATACTTTGGAGATTAAAATGAAGTTAGAATTCCACCACATTAACTTTGTATCTAAAGATGTAGACAAAATGAATGATTTTTATAAAAACATTTTATGTATGGATAGCATTCCTATTGAAAACTTTCCCAGAACAGAGGAAACAGCTGATAGTGGATATAGTGGAAAAATAAATTTTGTTACTGAAGGTAAAATAGAGATGCATTTAGCTGAGAGGGACTTAAATGTTGCTTTTAAAAACAATCAAACAATTAATCCTGTTGATCAAGGACACATAGCATTTAGAACCAATGATATTAAGTCATTTCTAAAAAAATTAAGGGATAATAATATACCATTTTCAGACTACGGAACTACTTTTGCTAGAGAATGGCACCAAGTTTTCTTTCAAGATCCAGAGGGTAATGTCATTGAAGTCCATCAAAAAATTTTCTAACAACTTAAATGATTAAAGAATGTTTTAAAAATCGAGACTTTAGAGTTCTTTGGGGTGCCGGTGGAATGACTGGCATTGCTAGAGCAATGGAGTTTTTAGCACTAAGTTTATACGCACTGCAAGAGCTCGGACTTCCATATTTAGTTACTATAATTTTTGCAGCAAGAATGTTACCTATGAGCCTCTTAGGAATAATAATAGGTACTATCTCAGAAAGAATATCACCATTATTGTTAATTAAAATTATTTATGCTTTATCTAATATTTTCACTGCAACAAGCGTAATATTAGTCATTACAAATAATTTTAATGTTTATTTTGCATTTACTCTTGCATTTATAAATGGAATTACTTGGGTTGTAGATCTTGCTGTTAGAAGACGTGTATTGGCAGAGAATATTAAAAAAAATCTTTTAAGTTCTTCTCTAGCAATGGAAACTCTTTCTAACAACGCAACACGGTTAATTGGACCTCTTTGTGCTGGATCTTTATATGCTTTTGTGGGTTTATCAGGTATTTTTTGTCTTCAATTATTGATGTATATTTTTGCGCTCGGATTAATATTTAGATTTAAAGATAATACAAATAATAAAAATGTTTTAAACTCTTCAAACAAAATAGTTTCAAACATCAAAGAGCATTGGGCACATGGACTTTTAGGTGAAATCTTGAAAACCAGTAAAAATGCTTATAGTTTAATTAGTTTAAGGTTCGTATTAATAACCACCCTAATTTTTAATGTTTTTGGGTTTCCATTAGTTTCGTTAATACCTGTATTAGGTAGAGAAAAGCTAATGTTATCTGAATTTAATATTGGCATTCTGGCATCTTCAGAAGGTTTAGGAGCACTTATAGGTGCCTTACTCATTGGAAATATTTCACCTCAAAAATATCTTTCTTTAATTTTTATTACTGGTGTGGGAGGTTTCTTTTTTGGTATGTATTTGTTTTCTTATTCACCTAACTTATTAATAGCTTTTATATGTTTAACTTGTGGAGGGATCTTTCTTTCAGGGTTCAGTACAATGCAAGGTGCATTAGTATACCAGGCCTCAAAGACTTCTAGGGGTAATAACTTTGGTATATTAGTAACTTGTATTGGAACAGCCCCACTTGGTTTGATTAACTTGTCATGGATAATAACACTAATCCCAGTAGACCAAACCCTTCGAATAAACGTATATCTTGGTTTAATATGTCTTATTGCAACTGGCTTTTATTTTTTAATTAGGAAAAGTTAAATTATTCCGTTAGTTAGGTATGGCCTTTAATAAAAATTGGTTCATTATCTTACTAAATTGTGCTGGGTCAGCTGGCATCTTACCTTCCATTAATCTTGCTTGTTCAAATAAAAGTGTTCCAGCATCACTTACTAAATCGTTACTTTCTTTTTTACTTAGAAGTGATTTCATATTTTTGATTAAAGAATGATCTCCATTAATTTCTAATATTCTCGGGGCTCCTTTATAGTTGGAGTCTCTTTGAGCCATTAATTGTTCCATGGCTATATCCATGTCACCTTCGTCTGCAACTAGACATACTGGACTATCTGTCAATTTAGAGGATAACCTTATGTCTTTAACTTGATCTCCCAAAACAATTTTTAATTGAGCGATTAAATCCACATATTCTTTGTCTTTTTTATCTTTATCATCATTTGACATGTTTTTTTTATCTTTATTTTTTGAGTCTAATTCGTCTAAATTTATTTTGCCTTGAGTGATTGATGTAAATTTCTTTTCTTTAAAAGATCCAATCATTGGTAACCAAAATTGATCTATTGCATCTGTCATTATTAGCACTTGAATGTTTTTTGATTTAAAACCTTCTAAATGTGGACTAGCTAATGCTTGAGCGCTTGTTTCAGCTGAAATGTAATAAATTTCTTTTTGAGTATCAGGCATTTTTTCTAAATATTGTGATAGAGATATTGGGTCTTCACTTTCATTAGTCGAAAACCTACATAAATCTAACAATGTTTCTTTTCTTTCTGCATCTTCATATAAACCTTCTTTAAGAACGGCTCCAAATTCTTTCCAGAAGTTTTTATAACCGTCCAAATCTTTTTCACTAACTTTTTTAAGCTCTCTTAAAATTTTACCAACTAAAGATTTGCTAATTTTTGCAACGGCAGGATTATTTTGAAGCATTTCTCTACTAACATTCAAATCTATGTCTTGTGTATCAACAAGTCCTTTTATAAATCTTAGATAACTAGGTATCAATGCATCGCATTTATCAGTTATGAAAACTCTGTTAATATATAATTTTAAAGATGATTTTCTATCAGGATTAAATAAATCAAAAGGTCTAGTAGATGGTATACAAATAAGATTAGTATAACTAATTGTTCCTTCTGTATTATTATGCATTGTTAAGAGTGGCTTTCCAAAGCCCGCACCTATATGAGAGAAAAATTCTTGATATTGTTCATCTTTAATTTCTTTAGCAGGACGAGTCCAAAGTGCAGATGCTTCATTTAATGTTTTAATTTCAGTGTCTTTTTTATCTTTTTGGCTTAATTTTACAGGATAAGAAATATGATCCGAATACTTCCTTACAATAAATTGAAGTCTGGTTTCTTCCAGAAATTCTTTTGCATCTTTTTTAAGTTTTAATAAAATAGATGTTCCAAAACTATCTTTGTCAGCTTTAACTAAATTAAAACCAGTTTTACCATCTGAAGACCACTTCCAAGCTTGGCTGTCACCTGCTTTCTTAGATATTACTTCTACGTCGTCAGCTACCATAAATGAAGCATAAAAACCTACACCAAATTGACCAATCATTGACATATCAGTTTTTTTATCTTTATTACTTTTTGAAATTTGTTCTAAGAAAGCTTTTGTTCCCGACCTTGCTATTGTTCCTAATGATGACTTAAGGTCTTCCTCATTCATACCTATACCATTATCAGAAATAGTTAGAGTTTTTTCTTTATTATCCACTTCAATTATTACTTCTGGGGTTTCTGATGAATCAGCAATTTTTTTATCTGTTAAACCAAGATATTTTCTTTTATCTAGCGCATCTGAAGCGTTTGAAATTAATTCACGCAAAAATATTTCTCTTTCTGAGTACAATGAATTGATGACTATATCTAAAATTTTCCCAGTATCAGCTTCAAATTTGTTGTTCATATTAGTCATAGAAATTACCTTAATGTTTGTTGATTTATATTGTAAATTGGTAATTTAAACTAGTTTTTCAAGAGTAAAATTTATATTTTTAACTTTATTAAAAGTCTTTGAATTTACTTATATAAATAATCGTAAATAAGTTTAAAAATACTATTCTGAATTTAGGTTATTATTGAGAATAACCAGACTTTTCTTGATCAAGAATAAGTTTTATCTCTCTTAAAAAAGCAGTTCCCGCAGGATTTGGATATTCTTCATTTTCTAATTCTCGAGCAGTTTTCTCAGCAATAACATCATCTAATATGCTTAGTGTTTTTCCAGTTTGAAGAGCTTGCACATATATTTTAGCTGCTCTTTCAAAATAAAATAGTCTATTGAAAGTTTCAGCAACATTTTGCCCAAATATTAATATTCCATGATTGCCCATTATAAAAGTATGTTTTTTGGGATCGGAGAGTAAATCTGCACACCTTTTACCTTCCTCTTCAAAGGCCAAGCCTCCATAATTTTTATCTACTACTTGCCTGTTGAAAAACATAGATGCAACTTGATTTATTGGAGGTAAGATACATTCATCAATAGAAGCTAAAGTCGTTGCATAAACAGAGTGAACATGCATTATGCATTTTGCGTGTGGACATAATTTATGAATTGCTCCATGTAATCCCCATGCTGTTGCATCTGGTGGATTATCTCCTGAAAGAACTGACTTATCATCAACATTTAATAATAGTAAATCAGAAGCCCTAATCCTTGAAAAATGCCACATATTTGGATTCATTAAAAATTGAGTACCTTTTGGGTTTACTGCAAGACTGAAGTGATTAGCTACTGCTTCATGCAAATTACTTCTTTCTGCCCATCTAAATGCAGCGGCCAAGTCTTTTCGTTCTTCAAGATAATTATCATTCGATAAATGATTTTCTGTTAGTTTTATTTCGTCCATTTTATAACACCGTAAAATTTTAATTCTCTCATATTGTATTTGAAAAAGTCAAATAGTATAAACAAAACAAAATGAAGGAATATATATATGGGATATTTTTATCTTTTAATTGCAATTATTGGCGAAGTAATTGGCACCACTCATCTTAAGAGTACCAATAATTTCACAGAGTTATTACCTACCACCTATGTTGTATTAGGTTTTGCAACAGCTTTTTATTTTATGATGCTTGCTATGAAAACCATTCCTATTGCTATAGCATATTCAATTTGGGCAGCTATTGGAATTTCTGCAATAACAATTTTAGGCGCATTTAAATATAAAGAAATACCTGATTTATTAGCTATTTTAGGTCTAGGACTTATTATCCTTGGGGTAATATTATTGGTTTTTTACAGTAAAATGGGCGCAAATTAAAAATGTATTGCTTTTGAGTAGGTTGCTAAAGCCGCTTCTTTGATTGCCTCATTTACCGTAGGATGACCATGACAAATTCTAGCTACATCCTCAGATGATGCACCAAATCCCATTGCAATAGATAACTCGTGTATTACAGTTCCTGCCTCGTGGCCAATCATGTGAGCCCCTAGTATCTTATCCGTAGCTTTATCTGATAGGATCTTTACCATACCATCCGTATGGCTAATAGCCTTAGCTCTACTATTAGCCATTAGAGGAAATGTTCCTTTATTGTAAGCAATGCCTTCTGCTTTCAATTCTTCTTCTGTTTTGCCAATAACAGCCACTTCAGGTGAAGTATATATGATACCTGGTACAAGATTGTAATCAACATGACCTGCTTCCCCATTTATTATCTCTACAGCTGCCACACCATCTTCTTCAGCTTTATGAGCTAACATTGGTCCCTTAATCACATCACCAATTGCATAAATATTTGATATTGAAGTTTGAAAATTTTCATTGGTTTCTATAAATCCAAGCTTGTCTATTTTCAAATTTAATTTTTCTAAACCCAATCCATTAGTATTTGGTTTTCTTCCAACAGATACCAACGCAACGTCTGCTTCTAACTCATTATGGGTGTTATTATTAATATCTTTAACGGAGAGCAATACTTTGTCATTAATGATTTGTGCTTTTTCAACCGAATGAGCTAATTTAAATTTTACACCTTGTTTTTGAAGTATTTTCATAAAATTGTTGGCTATTTCATCATCTATACCTGGTAAAATTCTAGGAAGATATTCTACTACCTCGACTTCCGCACCAAGTCTTCTCCAGACAGTACCCATTTCAAGTCCAATTATTCCAGCACCAATGACTATCATCTTTTCCGGAACCTTATCCAATTCTAAAGCACCAGTTGATGTTACAATTTTTTTTTCATCTACATTTATATTTGGAAGATTTGTAGATTCAGATCCTGTGGCAATAATAATTTTATCTGCATTAATTATTTCAGCTTTTTCATTATTCAAAATTTCAATTTCATTGGGAGATAAAATTTTTGCAGCACCAATATATTTAGTAACTTTATTTTTTTTAAACAGGAAATCTATTCCTTTTGTTAGCTCATCCACAATACCCAATTTCTTTTTAAGTAATTTTGGTAAGTCAAGGCTTACTTCTTTGTATCTAATACCCCATTCTTCATTACCATTAGATTTAATTGAATTTTCATATTGTTCTGAAGCATGTAATAATGCTTTAGACGGAATACATCCAACATTCAAACATGTTCCACCTAAAGTTTTTCGTTTTTCAATACAGGCAACTCTCATACCTTTTTGAGCAGCGACAATAGCAGCGACATAACCTCCAGGGCCTGCGCCAATTACAACAAGATCAAATTTTTTATCAGACATTAAACACCCTTAACTTAAAAACTATGCGCCTACTACAAGCCTTCTAGGATCTTCTATTATTTCTTTGATCCTAACTAAAAAAGAGACTGCTTCACGGCCATCAATTATTCTATGATCATATGAAAGCGCGAGATACATCATTGGTCTAATCTCAATATTATCACCTATTGCAACTGGTCTTTTTTGAATTTTGTGCATTCCTAGAATACCAGATTGAGGTGGATTCAAAATTGGTGAAGACATCAATGATCCATAGACACCACCATTTGAGATAGTAAAAGTTCCACCTGCCATGTCAGACATTGCTAAATTACCTTCTTTTGCTCTTTTGCCAAATTCAGCAATTGTTGATTCAGTTTCACCAAAAGACATTTTATCTGCATTTTTTAGAACAGGAACAACTAAACCTTGGGATGTTCCAACAGCGACACCTATATTGTAATAATTCTTATAAATAATATCATTGCCATCTATTTCAGCATTCACAGCTGGAAATTCACTCAAAGCGTCTATTGATGCTTTAACAAAAAAGCTCATATAACCAAGTCTTACACCATTCTTTTTTTCAAAACTTTCTTGATAATTCTTACGCATCTCCATTAGTGCTGACATGTCAACTTCATTGTACGTTGTTAACATTGCTGCAGTATTCTGAGCTTCTTTTAATCTCCTTGCTATAGCTTGACGAAGACGAGACATCGGAATTCTCTCTTCAAGATTAACATTATCTTCATTTCGAGTGTTTTCTGTTACTTGATTATTAGATTTAACTTCAAGTTTATTTGTAATTGGTTTTTCTTTTTCTACATCTTTAACTTCTACTTCTTCAGAAACTTCTTCCTTTTTGTCTTGTTTTTCTCCAGCAATTATTGTCCCTAATAAAGCTCCAACTCCAACTGTGTCTCCCTCAGAAACAATAGTATTTTCTAATATCCCCGTGATAGAAGCAGGAACTTCTAGGGTAACCTTATCTGTTTCTAATTCTACAATTGGATCGTCAACTTCAACATAATCGCCTTTTTTCTTTATCCATTTGGAAACAGTTGCCTCTACAACAGATTCTCCTAACACTGGTACTATAACATCCATACCATTTTCCTTTCCTTTAAGAATATTTTTCTGGGATCTAGAAGTTTCTTCTTCTAATTTATTATTTTCAATTAAGTTTAAGTGAAGAAGAACATCCCCTTTTGTTACTCTTCCATCAACACCCGTACCAACCACAGTATTTATATCTATTTTTTTTTCTTCTATAAGCTTTGCGGCAGATGGCATTGCAAGCTTTTGAATAATTTTATTTTTATTATTCATTAAATCATCTACTCTGCTGCATGTCTGCTAGCTTTCTTTGTGGTCAATTCTAAAGCATCATTTACTAAATCATTTTGCTCTTTGTTGTGTCTAGAAAAAGAACCCGTTGCTGGAGAAGCGGCTTCTAATCTACCTGCGTAAGTTGGTCTTGTTAACTTAGCTTTAATATCAACTAACACTTGCTCTATTCTTCTATCGACAAAAAACCATGCACCCATGTTCTTTGGCTCTTCCTGACACCAAACGACTTCAGCATTTGGGGTTTTTGATAACATTTCTTTTAATGTTTTCGAAGGGAAAGGATATATTTGTTCAAGTCTAAGTATTCGAATATTATTGATTTTTCTTTTTTCTCTTTCTTCTAATAAATTAAAAAATACTTTACCTGAACAAATTACTACTCTTTTTATTTCACTATCCTTAAGATTTACATTTGGATCTCTAATGACTCTTCTAAAAGCTGTTTGTTCTGCCATATCTGACAGACTAGATACGCACATTTTATGTCTTAGTAAACTCTTAGGCGTCATAATTATCAGAGGTTTTCGAAAATCTCGTTTAAGTTGCCTTCGCAACGCATGAAAATAGTTTGCAGGTGTGCTACAATTCAATACCTGCATATTATCTTCACCACATAGCTGTAAATATCTTTCTAATCTGGCTGATGAATGCTCTGGTCCTTGACCTTCATAACCATGTGGCAAAAGCATAACTAAGCCTGACATTCTTAACCATTTTGCCTCTCCACTTGAAATAAATTGGTCAACTATGACTTGAGCACCGTTGGCAAAGTCTCCAAATTGTGCCTCCCACATGACTAAAGCAGTCGGTTCAGTCAAAGAATAACCATATTCAAACCCAAGTACAGAAGCTTCTGACAATGGTGAGTCAATTACTTCAAATGTTTCTTGTTTATCTTTTATATTATTTAAGGGAATGTATCTATTTTCAGAAATTTGGTCTATGAAAACAGAATGTCTTTGAGAAAAAGTTCCTCTACCACTGTCCTGACCAGACAATCTTACTGGATGACCCTCTAAAAGCAATGAGCCAAACGCAAGGTGCTCTGCAGTAGACCAGTCAATTCCTTCTCCACTTTCGATGGCTTTTTTTCGAGCATCAACAACTCTTGATAATTTTTTATTAATTTGAAAACCTTCAGGAATGGTGGTAATTGCCTTACCAACTTCTTTTAGCATTTTTGTTGAAACAGAAGTTTCACCTCTTCTTGCGTCACCATGCGCAGACCTTAGATTGGACCATTGTCCTTCTAACCAATCAGCTTTATTTGGTTTGTAACTTGAGCCAGCTATAAATTCTTTTTCTAAAAACTTATTGTGGTTATCAACTTCGTCCTTAGCTTCCTTTTGAGTTATTATTCCTTGATTAATTAGCTTTTGAGCATAAATTTTACTAATGCTGTCATGAGAACCTATTGTTTTATACATTACTGGTTGAGTAAATGCCGGCTCATCACCTTCATTATGACCATAACGTCGATAACTTATAATATCTAGCACTACGTCACATGCAAATTTTTGCCTGAATTCAGTTGCAATTCTGGAGGCATGAACCACAGCCTCTGGGTCGTCTCCGTTGATATGAATTATAGGGGCCATTACCATTTTAGCAACGTCAGTACAATACGGACTAGAGCGAGAATAATTTGGGCTGGTAGTGAAACCAATTTGATTATTCACCACTATATGTATTGTTCCTCCAGTCCTGTAACCTCTAAGACCTGAGAAATCAAAAGTTTCAGCGACTATACCCTGACCTGCAAAAGCAGCATCACCGTGTAGAACAATTCCTAATACAGACAATCTATCATTCGTATCATTATGTTGGTTTTGTTTAGCTCTAACTCTACCTATTACAACTGGTGCAACAACCTCTAGATGTGAAGGATTAGCTTGCAAAGATAAGTGAACTGTCTTTCCATCAAACTCTCTGTCAGCTGAAGCTCCCATGTGGTACTTAACGTCTCCAGAACCTCCAGCATCTTCTGGATTTGCTTGGTTACCTAAAAATTCAGAAATAATTGCTCGAAAAGGTTTGTTTAAAATATTATATAATAGGTTGAGCCTTCCTCTGTGAGCCATCGCTATGACAACTTCTTTCATTCCTAACTGGCTACCGCGTTTCAATATTTGCTCTATTGCTGGCACCACTGATTCCGACCCATCTAGTCCAAATCTTTTAGTCCCAGCATATTTTTTATGAAGAAATTGTTCGAATGTTTCTGCTCCAACTAGACGTTCGTATATAGCCTTTTTGCCTCGTTTGGTGAATTCTGTAGCATTACGAATAGACTCAATTCTTTCTTGTATCCATCCTTTCTGAGCTGGATCTTGAACATGCATAAATTCAATTCCTATGGAACCACAATAAGTTTCTTTGACTATTTCCATAATTTGTCTGAGCGTGGCTGACTCCATACCAAGGACGTAGTCTATAAATATAGGTCTATCCCAGTCATCATCAGTAAATCCATAAGTCTTAGGGTCTAGTTCTGGATGAATGTCCTGTTCTTGTAAATTGAGGGGATCTAATTTAGCTAAAAGATGTCCATTTATCCTATATGCTCTAATAAGCATAATAGCTCTTATAGAGTCAGTTGTTGCCGCTCTCAAATCTGTAGCAGATAAATTGCCTTTTCCCGCTATTCCTCGAGCAACTGCTTTTACACTCTCAACAGTATCAACAGCTCCAATGACCTTACTATTTTTTTTTGCCCAACTAGGTCCTTCATCTAATAATTTGTCGTCTGCGTTTGTTTTAAACCATAAGTCCCATTCCTTTGGAACTGAATTTGAGTTTTCTTTCCATTCTTTATACAAGTCATTTATGAAGGTAGCATTGGCACCAGAAAGAAAGCTTTGATCAGAGCTTTGGTCATTCATGGTTTTAATCCTTTTAAAGTGTAATATGCCTAAAATACAATAAACAAAAACTTAACAATTAAATCAAGTTATTTCCATTCTTCTATAGCTTTTAAAACCGCTTCTCCCAAACCTGATGGAGATTCTGACATTATAAAACCACACTCACTCATGACTTTAATTTTTGCATCTGCACCTCCACTTCCACCGCTGACTATTGCACCGGCATGGCCCATTGTTCTTCCTGGGGGAGCAGTTTTTCCAGCAATAAAACCAGCAATTGGTTTTTTAATTTTATGATTTTTATAAAAATTTGCTGCTTCTTCTTCTGCATTTCCACCAATTTCACCAATCATTAATATTGCTTCTGTCTGGTCGTCATTAAGAAACATATCCAAGCAATCTATAAAATTTGTTCCATTAATTGGATCACCACCAATGCCAATACACGTTGATTGACCTAAACCAGCAACTGTGGTTTGTGCAACAGCTTCGTAAGTTAATGTACCAGACCTAGAAACAATTCCTATTTTACCGGGAGCATGAATATGGCCTGGCATAATTCCAATTTTACATTGATCAGGGGTGATTACACCTGGACAGTTAGGACCTATAAGTCTAGAGTTTGACTGTTTTAAAAACTGTTTAACTTTGATCATATCTTGGACTGGTATACCTTCTGTGATACAAATTATTAGAGGCACTTTAGATGCTATCGCCTCTAATATTGAATCAGCCGCAAAAGGGGGAGGGACATATATGACCGTTGCATCAGGATTTACTTCGTCAACACACTCTTGGACAGTATTAAAAACAGGAAGATTTAAATGTTTAGTACCACCCTTACCTGGCGTAACCCCTCCAACCATTTTAGTACCGTATGCGATCGCTTGTTCTGAATGAAAAGTTCCTTGACCTCCAGTAAACCCCTGGCAAATAACTTTTGTATCTTTGTTTATCAATACAGACATCTAGTTAATCTCCTTTAACAGCACTGACAATTTTTATTGCAGCGTCATCTAAGTCATCAGCAGGTATGATTTTTAATCCAGAATCTCTAAGAATCTTTTTTCCTTCTTCTACGTTTGTACCAGCCAGTCTTACAACCAAGGGTTTTGATAATGAAAGTGCTTTAGCAGCCGCAACCACTCCACTAGCAATAATGTCACAGCGCATAATGCCTCCAAAAATATTTACTAAAATACCTTCTACAGCTGAGTCAGATAAAATGATTTTAAAAGCTTCAGTAACTTTTTCCTTAGTAGCACTTCCTCCAACGTCTAAAAAGTTTGCGGGAGAAGCTCCTTTAAGCTTAATAATATCCATTGTAGCCATGGCAAGACCAGCACCATTTACTAAACATCCTATTGTTCCATCAAGTTTTATATAGGCTAAGTCAAATTTACTTGCCAATATTTCAGCAGGATCCTCTTCAGTTTCGTCTCTTAATGACATTATATCAGGGTGTTTGAATAAGGCATTATTGTCAAAAGACATCTTTGCATCTAAAGCAATTAGATTATTTTCAGAAGTTAATACAAGTGGGTTAATTTCTAATAAACTAGCGTCTTTTTCAGTAAAGAGTTTATATAATTGGTTAAAAAATTTGCTCGCTTGCTTAAAACTAGAACCTTCTAATTTAAGTTCATTTGCTATTAACCTTGAATGAAAAGGTTGAAAGCCAATTGTTGGGTCTATATTGAAAGATAAAATTTTTTCAGGAGTTTCTTTTGCTACTTGTTCAATGTCCATACCTCCTTCAGTAGATGCTATTACTGAAACTCTACTAGTAACTCGGTCTACAACCATAGAAAAGTAATATTCAGCACTTATATCACACCCATCCTCAATGTAGAGCCTTTGTACTAATTTTCCTTCAGGACCTGTTTGATGGGTGATTAAGTTTTTACCTAATATTGTCTCAGCTGAATATTTTACTTCATCTAAATTTTTTACAACTTTTACTCCACCAGCTTTACCTCTTCCGCCTGCATGAATTTGAGCTTTGACAACAAAAATTGGCCCTGGCAATTTTTTTGATACTTTTATGGCTTCTTCAGTTGTGAATGCAACGTATCCAGAGGGCGTAGGTATATTGTATTGTCTTAATAACTCTTTAGCTTGGTGTTCATGAATATTCAATACTTTAACCTTTCTATTCTAAGATTATGATGATTCAAACTTTGAAGCAACTTCATTTAATTGTTTTACGGCCGAAACAGAATGATCAAACATATTTTTTTCATCTGACGTAAAACTAATTTCAACAATCCTTTCCACACCATTTTTACCAATAATTACTGGAACTCCTACATACAATCCATTTAAATTATAGTGTCCATCAACATATGCTGCACAAGGCAATAATTTTTTCTTATCTTTTAAATATGAGTCAGCCATCTCAATAGCAGATGATGCAGGAGCATAAAAAGCAGAACCTGTTTTTAATAATCCAACTATCTCTGCTCCTCCGTCTCGGGTCCTCTGAACAATCTGATCAATTTTTTCCTGAGTACTCCATCCCATTTTAACTAAATCTGGAACAGGAATACCTGCTACTGCAGAATATCTTGCTAATGGAACCATTGTATCTCCATGACCCCCTAGGACAAAGGCTGTTACATCACTAACAGAAACGTCAAATTCTTCTGCTAAAAAATGTCTAAATCTAGCAGAATCTAATACACCTGCCATACCAACTACCATATTAGTTGGTAAACCAGATGCCCTTTGTAAAACCCCAACCATAGCATCAAGCGGATTAGTTATACAAATTACAAATGCTTTAGGACAATTATCCTTTATTCCTTTACCAACCTGTTTCATAACTTTAGTGTTGATCTCAACTAAATCATCTCTGCTCATACCCGGCTTCCTTGCAACACCAGCAGTTACGATGACTACATCACTATCCTTGAGATCTTTATAATCATTTGTACCAATCATTTTACTATCAAAACTCTCAACTGGTCCTGATTGAGCAAGATCTAAAGATTTTCCCTGAGGAATACCTTCTGCGATATCAAATAGTGTTACATCCCCAAGCTCTTTAATTGCAGCTAAGTGTGCAAGAGTTCCTCCAATGTTTCCTGAACCAACCAAGGCTATTTTGTTTCGCATATCAACTTTCCATTAATGTTTTTAATTGGGTTAATTTATTAATTTAAATTTAAATTGTTATTTATGTCTAATCTTTTAAACTTTTTTTTAAAGTGCATCAAGGTGAGAATCCAAGTTATTAACTGTTAAAGCTGTGACATTTCTGTTATTCTTGAAATTGTTCTTTTAAATTCAAACTTCCAATGTTCACCCGTGTATATATCAGAAAAGTCAGCGTTTGCGTTGGCAATAAGAAAACAATTTTTATCATAAAGAGCATCTATCAGCCATATAAATCTTCTAGTTTCATTTCGAAGGTTATCATTTAAGTTTGGAATGTCATCTATAATAATACCTTTATATCTTATTGCTATTTCAATATAATCGGCAGCAGCTAACGGTTTATTACATACATCATCAAAACTAATCCTCGCAACACCCGCAGCAACTTCTGGAATATTTATTTTTCTTCCAGACACCTCAACATTCTCAGATATTATCTCAAAACCTATAGATAAGGTTTTAAATATCTCGTTAATTTTTTCTCTATTTTTTTTATTAAGTGGATTTAACCAATACTTTTGCCCACTAAGAGATCTTTTTCTCCAATCTTCACCCTTTGGGATTTCAACAACGTCAGTTTTTAATTTTAAATTTTCTATAAATGGTAAAATTCTATCTCTATGCAATCCGTCTTTATATAGACCATCCGGTGGTTGGTTTGATGTCGTGACCAATATTGTACCCTGTTCAAACATTACTTCAAATAAACGTGATAAAATCATCGCATCTGCAATATCTTTTACCTCCATTTCATCAAAACAAAGTAATTTTGCCTTCTTGGCCAAATCTTGTCCTACTAATAGAACTGTATCTTTATTTTTTTCATTTTTTCTTTTTTCAAGAACCCTTTGATGAACTTCTTTCATGAAATCATGAAAGTGTAAGCGTCTTTTTTCTTTTATTTGAACTTGGTGAAAAAATAAATCCATCATCATTGATTTGCCTCTACCAACACCACCATAAAGATAAAGACCTTTAATCTTTTTAGTATTATTTTTTATAAAAATTTTAGAAATGAAATTTTCATTTTGAAACTTACCAAATTTAATTAGTAAATTATCAAAAAACTGCGCTATAAATGCCTGACCAGCATCAAATATTATTGATTTTTTTGAAGCAATTAGACTTAGTGACTTTTCTTCATTTATTTTCAAAATATTAGCCGTACAAAAAGCCTTAAAACTTACTTTCTTTCAAGTTGAAGTCTCTTGATTTCGCCTATCGCTTTAGCTGGATTCAAACCCTTAGGACAAGTTTTAGTACAATTCATAATAGTATGACAACGATAAAGCTTAAAAGAGTCTTCGAGCTCTTCAAGTCTTTGTTCAGTGTTTTCATCTCTACTATCAGCTATCCATCTATATGCCTGCAATAAAACAGCGGGGCCTAAATATTTGTCCCCATTCCACCAATAAGAAGGACAAGAAGTTGAACATGAAAAACATAGAACACATTCCCACAATCCATCAATTTTTTCACGTTCTTTTGGTGATTGTTTTCTAGATTTCCCCTTTTCCGGGTCAGATTTACTTTGCAACCATGGTTTGACTGATGTTAGTTGTTCATAAGCTTTAGATAAGTCGGGCACTAAATCCTTAATAACCTCCATATGTGGTAAAGGATATATATTTATGTCTCCTTTAACATCGTCAATTGACTTTAAACATGCAAGTGTGTTTGTACCATCTATATTCATAGAACAAGAACCACAAATTCCTTCCCTACAAGACCTTCTAAAAGTTAAACTTGAGTCTATTTCCTGTTTTATTTTTATTAAGGCATCTAAAACCATAGGACCACATTGATCTAAATCAATAGTATAGCTGTCTATTCTTGGGTTTTCATCATCATCTGGTGACCATCTATATACATTAATTTTTTTTGTATTTTCACAATCACTTTTTATCGGGTAGTCAATACCTTTAACAATTTTGGAATGCTTCGGTAAGGCAAATTCAGCCACAAAATTCTCCTTTTAATTAGTAAACTCTTGCGGCTGGGGGTATTGATGCCACTTCGTTTGTTAATGTGTTTAGGTGGACATCTCTATAGTCTAACTTAGTTTTGTTTTTATCATTAAGCCACATAATTGTATGTTTCATCCAATTCTTATCATCTCTTTCAGGATAGTCTTCGTGAGAATGTGCACCACGCGATTCTTTTCTTTGGTCTGCTGACTTCATGGTAACAATTGCTTGTTGCATTAAGTTTTCTAACTCAAGAGCTTCAACTAAGTCCGTATTAAAAATCATTGATCTATCTTTTATACCAATATTATTCATACCTTTTGAGATGGTATCAACTTTTTGGACACCTTCCTTCATTGAAGTATTTGATCTGAAAACTGCTGCATGTTTTTGCATTGCATTTTGCATTGAGTTTCTAACTTCACCTACAGAAACATCTCCATTTGAATATCTTACTTTATCAAGTCTCGCTAAAATTTTGTCTGTTACTCTTTTAGGTAGGGGCACATGAGCACTTCCTTTTTCAACTGTTTTTAGAGCTCTTTGTGCCGCAGCACGCCCAAAAACAACAATATCTAATAATGAGTTGGTTCCTAATCTATTAGCACCATGTACAGATACACATGCTGCTTCTCCAATAGCCATTAGCCCTGAGACAACTGCATCTTGGTCATTACCTTTTCTTGTTACTACTTCACCATGATAATTAGTTGGGATTCCTCCCATATTGTAATGAACTGTAGGTAAAACTGGAATTGGTTCCTTGGTAACATCAACACCACAGAAAATTTTGGCAGTTTCACTTATACCTGGTAATCTCATTTGTAAAGTTGCTGGATCAATATGCTCTAAATGCATGAAAATATGGTCTTTATTTGGGCCAACCCCTCTACCTTCATTAATCTCAATTGTCATGGATCTTGATACTACGTCTCTACTAGCAAGGTCTTTAGCAGTAGGGGCATATCTTTCCATAAATCTCTCACCCTCAGAATTTGTAAGATATCCACCTTCACCTCTTGATCCTTCAGTTATAAGAACGCCTGCACCATAAACACCTGTTGGGTGAAACTGAACAAACTCCATATCTTGAAGAGGCAGACCTGCTCGCAAAACCATTGCATTTCCGTCACCTGTACAAGTATGTGCAGAAGTACAAGAAAAATAAACTCTCCCATAACCACCGGTAGCAAGGACCGTTTGATGGCCTCTAAATCTATGAATCTTACCATCATCCATACATAAAGCTAGCACACCAACACATTTGCCATTATCATCCATAAGAAGATCAAGCGCAATATACTCTACAAAAAACTCAGCTTGATATTTTAGACACTGTTGATAGAGAGTGTGTAAAATTGCATGCCCAGTCCTATCTGCAGCCGCACAAGCTCTACGTGCCATTTTCTTTCCATAATCCAAAGTGTGGCCACCAAATGGTCGTTGATAAACCTCACCATCTTCTGTTCTGGAAAAAGGGACTCCAAAATTTTCTAACTCGGTCACAGATGGAATGGCTTCTTTACACATATATTCGATAGCGTCTTGGTCACCAAGCCAATCAGATCCCTTAACTGTATCATACATATGAAACTGCCAGCTATCATTTTCACCCATATTATTAAGCGCTGCTCCAATACCACCTTGAGCTGCAACAGTGTGACTTCTTGTTGGAAAAACTTTTGTAATGCAAGCAGTTTTTAAACCACCAGATACCATCCCCAAAGTTGCTCTTAATCCAGCACCTCCAGCGCCAACAACTACAACATCATGTTCATGGTCTACAATTTCATATTCAGACATAAAATAACTTTCTAATTATAAATAAATTTTTAAAACACAAAGAATTGATAAAACACCCAAAAGAATAGATATTAATTTTATAAGTATTAAGGATATAATTTTCAACCCCTCATTATGCACATAATCTTCAATAACAACTTGTAATCCCGATGCAGCATGAAAGTATAAAGTCCCAAATAAAAGAACCAATCCAGTTGCATTTAATGGATTCTGCAACCAAGCAACAGATTGGTCATAGCTATTTATTAAGCTAAATGTAAGAGAAGAAACAAACCAAATTACTAGAGGTATCATTGCAATTGCTGAAATTCTTTGTAATTTCCAGTGAACAACACCGTGAGATTTAGATTGCATTTTTTTACCTTCTTTAAAAATTAAATTCTCGACAATACTTTAAACAACTCTTAAATAGACTATTAACCATGTTATAGAAGTCAATAATAACGTAGAAATTATTACAGCCACGCCTGAAATATAGGCATGTTTTAAATCATATCCATAACCAGCATCCCAAAAGAGATGTCGAATACCATTACTAAGATGATAAAACAAAGCAAAAGTGAAACCAAAAATTATCAATTTACCAAACCAGTTATCAAGTATATTTGAATACATTAAATAAGTGTTTTCACCTAAAGTAAGTGCTACAATCCATAAAACTAAAATTACACTTCCTATTGATAATGCTATACCTGTTGCTCTATGAAGAATTGACAAGATAGAGGTTATTTGTGGTTTATATATTTGAAGATGTGGTGAAAGTGGTCTTTGTCTAATCATATTAATCTCATTTTTTGGTTATTTAAATAAATGAACTAAATAAATAGAAAATTCAAATTTAAAATTCAAAATTTTAAATTTTCTTCGAAAATAATAATTAAAATTGATAAACCAAGTAAAATAATACCTGTAAGTTCAGTAAATTTAATTTTTTCCTTGAAAAAAATGACAGAAATTAAAATTGAAAAAATTAATTCTATTTGCCCAACTGCCCTTACTTCAGCCGCAGTTGTTAGTCCAAATGCTACAAACCATCCAAATGTTGCTCCTGTCCCACATAAGCCAGCTGGCAAACTAGGTTTCCAATATTTAATAACAGCTAAAAATTGATCTCTTTTATTAATTAAGAGATACAAACCAACCAATATAGTTTGAAAAACAATCGCTATAAACGAAATAAAAAGTGATTTATCTAAAAGGGGGGCATCTACTGATATAATCGACATTCTAAATGTAACTACAGAGGCAGCTAAAAGTAATCCGGATAAAAGGCCTACAAGAGTACCAACAGATAAAATTGAATTAATTAGAAGTTTAAAGGTTTTTAAAATATTATCTGCTTTTTTGGCATAAGATAATAACAATACTGATAAAACACCTAGTATTATACCTAAAATTATAGACATAGAAAAAGTTACGCTTAAAATTATGATTTCCAAAAAAGCAATAAGAATTACTTCTGTTTTAGAAAATGCAATTCCTGTAGCAAAATTTTTATGTGCAAAAACTTTCATAAGAACATATGTAAATAAAACTTGAAAAACAGATCCAAATAAACACAAAAGAAGAGAATATAAAGAAAGGTTAGGAATATTGTTTCCAGGAACACTTATCCAAATCAGCCAAATAAGTGAAGTAAAAGGTAAAGCATAACAAAATCTAATATATGCAGCTCCATAATCTCCTAATTTGGAAATCATATTTTTTTGAAATGCAGATCGAGCAGTTTGGCAGGCTGCGGCAAAAATTGCTGCAAAAATCCAGATAAATTCCATAATAGTTATTTTGAAATTTTAGTACTTTTAAACATTAAAGTGGAACTCCTTTAATTTTTTTGCTAACCAACAATTCAGCTATCTGAATAGTATTTAATGCCGCACCTTTTCTTAAATTATCTCCAACACACCAAAAAACAATCCCATTTTTTACTGATGGATCTTTTCTAATTCTACTAATGTAAACATCGTCTTCACCAGCCACCTCTTCGGGAGTTACGTATCCTTCATCTGCTCTATGATCTACAACCGTTACACCATTAGCATTTCTTAATAAGCTTCTAACATTTTTTTCATCAATATTTTTTTTGCATTCAATAAAAACAGCTTCGCTGTGACCAATAAACACAGGAACCCTTACGCAATGAGCAACCAAATTAATATTAGGATCTAATATTTTTTTTGTCTCAACTCTCATTTTCCACTCTTCTTTTGTAAATCCATCATCCATAAAAACATCAATATGAGGAATAACATTAAATGCTATTTTTTTGGTAAATTGTTCTGGTTTAGCTTGATCGTGAACAAACAGACCTTTTGTTTGGCTAAATAGTTCATCCATAGCTGGTTTTCCAGCTCCTGAAACAGCTTGGTATGTGGAGACAACAACTCTTGTTATTTCAAATTTTTTATGAATTGGCTTTAAAGCAACAACTAGTTGGATAGTAGAACAATTAGGATTTGCAATTATATTTTTGTTTTTATAACTATTAATCGCTTCAGGATTAACTTCAGGTACAATTAAAGGGACTTTGTCATCCATCCTAAAACAAGAAGAATTGTCAATAACTATACAACCTTTAAGTCCTGCCTTTGGACCAAATTTTTTTGCTATGTCTGATCCTGCTGAGAAAAGAGCAATATCCGCTTTTTCAAAATCAAAATCATCAACTGAACTAACTTTTAGTATTTTGTCGTCACCAAATGATACTTCCTTACCAACAGAAGATCTTGAAGCAAGAGCGTAGATGTTTTTTACAGGAAATTTTCTTTCAAACAATGTTTGAAGCATTTCTCTACCAACAGCACCCGTAGCACCAACAACAGCAACATTATAAGACATTTATTTTGTTAATTCCTCTAACTTGTTGATAACTGAGTCCATCATTCCTTTCGTTCCAACTTTAACTTTTCCTGAAGCCATTATATCTTGCGTTCTTGGTCCAGCATCTAACGCTCTTGAAACAGCTTCATCAATTAAATCTGCCTCTTCTTTCATTTCAAATGAATAACGAAATAACATTGACAAACTTAAAAGTTCTGCCAGTGGATTCGCTAATTCTTTTCCAGCTATATCCGGAGCTGATCCATGAACTGGTTCATACATAGCATGTCTCTTTCCCGTATTTTGGTCGACAGATCCTAAACTAGCAGAAGGAAGCATTCCTAATGAACCAGTTAACATAGCTGCGCAATCCGATAAAATATCACCAAATAAATTATCTGTAACAATAACATCAAATTGCTTGGGATCTCTTACTAGTTGCATAGCGCAATTATCAGCATACATGTGGTTAATTGATATATCTGAGCCTTCTTTTTCATGAAGATTAGTCATTACTTCTCTCCACAAAACACCTGACATCATTACGTTAGCTTTTTCTACAGAAGTCACTTTACTATTTCTGGCTCTTGCCATATCAAAGGCAACCCTACCAATTCTTTCAATCTCTGGTGTGGTATAAAGATTAGTATCATAACCTTTTTTTGTGAGGGTATCGATTTCTTCTATTCCACGAGGCTCTGCAAAATAAATACCTCCAGTTAACTCTCTTAATATTAAAATATCTAAGCCAGAGACAATGCTAGATTTAAGGGAAGAAGCATCGACAAGAGCCGGAAAAACTATGGCAGGCCTAAGATTAGCAAACAAATCCATTTCTTTTCTTAATCTCAAAAGACCATTTTCAGGTCTTTTTTCAAATTCAACTCCATCGTACTTTGGGCCTCCAACTGCACCAAATAAAATTGCATCTGCATCAATTGCGTCAGCTAGAGTTTCGTCTGAAAGAGGCGTGCCATATTTATCAAAAGAAGCACCACCTACTAAACCTTCCTTTAAGTTAAAAGTAATATTTTTATTTTTTGCAAACCAATCAACAACTCTCAGAGTTTCTTTAACAACCTCAGGTCCCACTCCATCTCCGGGTAGAACCATTAATGTACGATTAGATGACATTGTATCAACTCACTTTATTAATTATAACCACGGTCTTTCATCAGACATCTTGGTTTCAAATTTTTTAATATCACTAGATTTTTGCATTGTTATGCCTATATCGTCTAATCCCTCAAGTAAGCATTTTTTTCTGAAAGGGTCGATTTCAAACTTGATAACTGCTCCATTAGGTCTTCTAATTTCTTGAGATGGAAGGTCAATTTCTAGTTCAGGATTTTCCATGTCTTTTGAATCTGCCAACAAAGCATCTCTTTCGTCAGATGAAACTTTAATAGGTAAAAGACCATTTTTAAAAGAATTATTGTAAAAAATATCAGCGAAAGATGTTGAGATAATACATTTTATTCCAAAATCAGATAAAGCCCAGGGCGCATGTTCTCTACTTGAACCACATCCAAAGTTATCACCTGCAACAAGGATATTACTATTTCTATATGGTTCTTTATTTAACACAAACTCTTCTTTTTCAGAACCATCGTCATTAAATCTCATCTCATCAAAGAGATGTTTACCTAAACCTGTTCTTTTAATTGTCTTTAAAAATTGTTTAGGAATTATTTTGTCTGTGTCTACATTTATAAAATTAAATGGAGCAGCTATACCTCTAATATTTTTAAATTTTTCCATAGTTAAACCTCTAAAATTACATGATTGAATTATAATCAGTTAATTTGCCTGTAATTGCAGAGGCAGCAGCTATTTCAGGACTAACTAGATGTGTTCTACCACCTTTACCCTGTCTGCCTTCAAAATTTCGATTAGATGTACTTGCACACCTTTCACCAGGTTGGAGTTTATCTTCATTCATAGCTAAACACATTGAACAGCCAGGCTCTCTCCATTCAAATCCAGCTTCAGTAAACAACAAATTTAGACCCTCTTCTTCAGCTTGGCTTTTCACCAACCCAGAACCTGGAACAACCATTGCCCTTATCCCTTTTTTAACTTTTTTTCCATAAATTACTTTTGCGGCTGATCTTAAATCTTCAATTCTAGAGTTTGTACATGAACCGATGAATACTGTGTTTATTTCAACTTCAGATATTTTTTGACCGCCTTTCAATCCCATATAATCAAGTGATCTTTGTAACTTAGCTCTTGCGTCCTCATCTTTAATCTTGGAGGGATCAGGTATATAACCATCAATTGAAACAACATCTTCTGGACTAGTGCCCCATGTTACAGTTGGTTTAATTTTACTAGCATCAATGGTAATCTTCTTATCATAAAATGCATTTTCATCCGATGGCAATGATTGCCACCACTCTAGAGCTAAATCCCAATCTTTACCTTTTGGAGACATGGGCTTATCACTCAAGTAATCAAATGTTACTTTGTCAGGGGCTATCATTCCTGCTCTCGCACCAGCTTCTATTGACATATTGCAAACTGTCATCCGACCTTCCATAGAAAGTTTTTCTATAGCTTTTCCAGAATATTCAATAACGTGACCAGTTCCACCTGCAGTGCCTATTTCTCCAATAATAGCAAGAACTAAATCTTTAGGAGACACACCTGGTTGAAGCTCACCTTCAACGTTAATAAGCATGTTTTTAGCTGGCTTTTGAATTAAAGTTTGAGTAGCCAAAACATGTTCTACTTCTGATGTACCTATACCAAAAGCTAAAGCCCCAAAAGCTCCATGAGTTGCTGTGTGGCTGTCGCCACAAACTATAGTCATACCTGGTTGAGTAAAGCCTTGTTCTGGCCCTATAACGTGAACGATTCCTTGCCTTTTGTCCATCATATTAAAATATGGTATTCCAAAATCCTCTACATTCTTGTCTAACGCTTCAACTTGAATCTTAGATTCTTCTTCTTGAATTCCTCCAGCTCTATCTGTTGTTGGAACGTTATGATCAGCCACAGCTAGGGTTCTATTGGGGGAATTTACAACTCTACCAGACATTCTTAAACCTTCAAATGCTTGCGGGCTTGTTACTTCATGAACTAAATGTCTATCAATGTAGATTAGTGACGCTCCATCTTCTTGTGTGCTAATAAGATGGTAATCCCAAATTTTATCAAATAATGTTCTGGGCTTCATTTTAGAACTCCATTAAGTTAAAATCAAAATATTAACATATTTTTATTTTGATAAAGTTAATGAGCTTTTATGAAGTTGTATCTTCAGTAACTTCTTTAGAAACAGGTTCATCAACTTGAGTTTTACTGTCTTTTTTCAAGACTTGTATTTTTTCAACAATACGAGCTGATTTTCCTCTTCTATCTCTTAAATAATACAACTTAGCTCTTCTTACTTTACCTTTTTTAAGAACAGTAATTCCAGCAATTTTAGGAGAAAATATTGGGAAAATTCTTTCAACGCCTTCACCATAAGAAATTTTTCTAACGGTAAAACTTTCATTCAATCCACCTCCACTTCGAGCAATACATAATCCCTCAAATGCTTGTATTCTTTCTTTATCACCTTCAACAATTTTTACATCAACTTTAATGGTATCACCTGCGCTGAAATCAGGTATGGCTCTTTCAGCAATAATCTTGTCCATCTGATCTTTTTGAATTTTATCAATAACATTCATCTGTCTACCCTTTCGTGAAAATACTTCTAGCAAATTAATAAATATTTTTCTAGTTAAGATTTAATATATTTTGACCATAAATCTGGTCTCCTTAATTTTGTAAGATTTTCAGACATCTTTAACTTCCACATTTGGATTTTCTTATGATTTCCAGATAATAATACTTCTGGTACTTCCATATTGTTCCATACTCTTGGGTGTGTGTATAATGGATATTCTAACAAATGTCTTTCAAAACTCTCATCCACCAATCCTGCAGCATTACCAACGACGTCAGGAATAAGTCTTATGGTTGCGTCCATAATTAATTGAGCACCTATTTCACCACCAGATAAAACAAAATCTCCAACACTTACTTCTTCTATTTCGTTATGAATTAAGAATCTTTCATCAACACCTTCATATCTTCCACATATAAAAACAGCACCTTTTTCTTGTGATAATTTATTTGCGAATTCTTGATCAAATTTTTTTCCTCTAGGTGAAAGATAAATTCTTCTACCTTTTTCTTTAGAAACAGACTTTAAAGCTTTATCTAAAACTTCTGGATTAATGACCATACCAGGTCCTCCACCGAACGGAACTTCATCTACTTTACCATTTTTATCATTTGAGAAATTTCTAATGTTAACAGTTTTTAAAGACCACAAATTATTTTTTAGAGCTTTGCCTGCTATTGAAAAATCTAAGGTGCCAGGAAACATTTCTGGGAATAATGACAAAACCGTTGCATTCCACACAAAATATCTCCTTTTTAATTTTCAATAAAATCTATCTCTAGATCTAAAATTATTCGTTTATCTTTGTAATCAATTTTTTTTAGAAAAGCTTTTCCCATTGGCAAATAAAAAGTTTTATCATTTTTTTTTACCTGAACTAACAAACCTGCTCCAAAATCTTCCAAAGATATGACTTCACCAAAGTTTTCTTTACTTAAATTATAAACTTTAAAGTTCAACAAATCAGAATGATAAAACTCCCCATCGATAAGTTTTGGCAAACTTTTCCTAGATATGAATAACTTTAATCCTTTAAAAAACTGAGCATCACTTCTTGTTTCAACATTTTCAATTTTGCAAACAAATACTTTTTTAAATTTTCTAATAAACTTTAATTTTATTGGATTTTCATAACTCTCTACGAAAATTTCTTTGAAAGAAAAAATGTTTTCTGGAATTTCTGTAAAGCTCTTGAGCTTGACTTCTCCTTTAATACCATGGACTCCAACAAAGGATCCAATTTCAATTAAATTTTTCTTACACAAAATTATTCTATTCTTTTTTATCCTCTTCAGCTTTAACCTTTTCTGTAGACTCTTCCTCAACTGGAGCTTCTGCAGCAGCTGCCTCTTCTGTAGTCGCTTCCTCAACTGGAGCATCTGAAGCAGGTGCCTCTTCTAAAGCTGCTTCCTCAACTGGAGCTTCTGCAGCAGGTGCCTCTTCTGTAGTCGCTTCCTCAACTGGAGCATCTGAAGCAGGTGTTTCTTCATTAGCTACTTCCTCTGCTGGAGCAACTGACTTTTCTGCTACTTCTGCTTCTCTTTCTTGCCTTTTCTTACCTGGAGCACTTTTAATTGGTTGATCTCTAATCACAGGTGCTTTTACTAAACCGTCAGATGATAGCATTTTTGCAACTCTTAATGTTGGCTGAGCGCCTTTTGATAACCAGTATTTTGCTCTTTCAACATCAAGAACTAATCTTTCAGCGTGGTCTTTAGCTACCATTGGATTATATGAACCTAATCTTTCTATAAATTTTCCATCTCTTGGTGACAATGCTTCTGCAACTACGATTTTGTAAAAAGGTCTCTTCTTTGCTCCACCTCTAGACAATCTTATTTTTAACGCCATTTTTTTTCCTTATAATTAAGTTATTGTTTAATAAATTTATCTTCTTTTTTTAGATGGTTTTCCACTTAACCCTGGTAAACCCATACCTCCAAATCGATTTGCCATATTGCCTAGATTAGGCATATTACCGCCCATCATTTTTTGTAATTCGGCCATTTTATTGGCATCCATAACTGAATTTTGACCATCCCCTAATCCAGGATTTGGACTTGCTCCTCCAAGTGAAGACATCATATTTTTTAATCCACCAAGACCACCCATTTTACCCATTTTTTTCATCATACGGGCCATATCTTGTTGTTGTTTCACAAGTCTGTTTACATCAGAGACAGCTGTTCCTGATCCTGAAGCAATTCTTTTTCTACGAGAAGCATTTAAAAGAGAAACATTTACTCTTTCTTTTTTTGTCATAGAATAAATTATAGCTTCCTGTTTTGAAATTGCCTTATCATTAAAATTATTAGCAGCCATTTGTTTCTGCAACTTACCAATACCTGGAAGCATGGACATTATTCCACCTAAACCTCCCATTTTTTTTAACTGTCCAATTTGTTTTAACATATCATTCATATCAAAACTGCCCTGTGACATTCTTTTCATCATTTGGGCAGCGTCTTCTTCTGCGATAGTCTCTGCAGCTTTTTCTACAAGTGAGACAACATCTCCCATATCTAAAATTCTACTAGCAGCTCTGTCTGGATAAAATGGTTCTAATCCATCTAGTTTTTCAGAAGTACCAACAAATTTTATAGGGCACCCAGTTACTGACCTCATTGATAGTGCTGCACCACCTCTTGCGTCACCATCAGACCGCGTTAAAACAACTCCTGATATTTTTATTAGCTCTGAAAAAGCTTTTGCTGTCTGGACAGCATCCTGACCTGTCATTGCATCTGCAACTAATAAAGTTTCGGATGGTTTAGATAATTTAAAAACCTCTTTTGCCTCAGACATCATGGCTGTATCAAGTGTCGTTCTACCTGCTGTATCAAGTATCAATACATCTATTGCCTGTACTTTAGATGCGGCCATTGCTCTTTTTGTTATTTTCTCTGGGCTTTCACCATCAATTTCTGGAAGTACTAAAACTTCTGCTTGTTCACCTAATATCCTAAGTTGTTCTCTAGCTGCAGGCCTGTAAATATCAAGCGATGCAAGCATAACTTTCTTTCTTTTTTTTGATTTCAAATGTAAAGCCAACTTACCTGCAGTTGTGGTTTTACCAGAACCCTGAAGACCAACTAACAATATGACTGCAGGAGGAGCGTGGTCTATTAATAGCTCTGATTCTGATGAGCCAAGAACTTCTATTAAAACGTCATTTACAATTTTTATAACTTGCTGACCAGGTGTAACTGATCTAAGAACTTCTTCACCAATTGCCCTTACTTTAACTTTATCAATAAATTCTCTGACGACTGATAAAGCAACATCAGCTTCTAGTAGAGCTGTTCGAACCTCTTTAAGTGCGTTTTCAACATCACTTTCAGAGAGAGCTCCTCTTTTAGTGAGTCCCTTAAAAACATTTCCAAGTTTATCAGTTAAGTTTTCAAACATTTCAAAACCAATCAGTTATTATAACCACGATTACGCCCGTGCTTGAAACTCAAGGACGCGCGTTTACGAATCATTAACAATAAATTGATGTTTCACTATAGAATTTTATCAATCAAGTCAAGACTAACTGAAAGAAATCACTAATCCAAACCAGCTAATGCCTTTGAAAATGATGAAGCTTCAAAAATTTGTAGATCATCTAATCCTTCACCAACGCCGACTGCATGAATAGGAATTTCGAACTTTTCAGCTAAGGATACAACAACTCCGCCTTTTGCGCTTCCATCTAACTTTGTAATTATCATACCTGTTAAACCTATAGATTCATCGAAGCTTTTTAATTGAGAATGTGCATTCTGTCCAACAGTGCCATCTAAAACTACAACTTTTTGATGTGGAGCGTTATGGTCTAATTTTGACACTACTCGACAGGTTTTTGTCAATTCTTCCATTAAATCTTTTTTATTTTGTAATCTACCAGCTGTGTCGATAATAACGACGTCAATATCTTCTTTTTTTGCTAATTCAAATGCTCGAAAAGCTATGGCAGCTGAATCTCCTCCTTCTTCTCCAGATACCACTTTTGCGCCAACTCTTTTTCCCCACGTCTTTAACTGTTCCACGGCAGCTGCTCTAAAAGTGTCTGATGCAGCTAAAACAACTGATTTTTTTTCAAGTCTAAATTTTTCTGCTATTTTGGCAGCAGTAGTTGTTTTTCCAGAACCATTAACACCTGCTAAAAGCAAAACGTGTGGTTTAGAGTTGACTTTTTCATAAAGATTTTGTTCACGAGGTAGTAAAATTTGTTCAATTTCTTTAGCCAAAGTTTTTGCGATTTGAGACTTTTCTATTTCTTTATTTTTATTTAATTCGAATTTCTGATCTTTAATCTTTTTTGCTATTCTACAAGCAACTTCCGCACCAAGATCGGCTAGTATTAACTGATCTTCAATATCATAAAGTGTTTCTTGATCAATTGTTTTTTTGCCAGTTATAGAGGCAATCGCACCTTCCACCTTTGATGCCGATTTGCTTAATCCAGTCTTTAATTTTTTAAACCAATTTAATGCCATTAAATTTGACTCTTTTTTTATCTATTTCAATTTCGTATAGTTCCTAGCAACCCATCAGGGTTAATTTCTAAAATTTTTGTGGAAACAATTGTGCACGCTTCAACATGTTCTTTTAATTTTATTTTTGAAAAATTTGTAGAATGGCCAACTGAATTATTTTCTACTAAAACTTTTTGAGTGGTTCCAACCTGACTTACTAAAAACTTATTATGTTGTTTTTCAGCTAAATCTCTGAGTTCTTTAGCTCTTTTTTGAATAATTTTTTTTTGCACTTGTGGCATATTTGATGCTGGAGTATTTTTTCTATTAGAGTATGGAAAAACATGAATGTATGTAATGTTAGCTTCTTTAATAAGTTGTATACTCTTTTGGTGAGCTTTTTCATCTTCAGTAGGAAAACCAGCTATAAAATCACCTCCGAACACAATATCATTTCTTCGTCTTTTTGCTTCTTTTACAAAATTAATTACGTCTCTATAAAGATGTCTTCTTTTCATTCTTTTCAAAATAATGTCATCACCATGTTGAATAGATAAATGAATATGAGGCATTAGTCTATCTTCATGCTCAAACGCATCCATCAAGTCAAAATCAACCTCAGCTGGATCAATGGAAGACAACCTTAGTCTTTGCAAATTTGGAATATTTTTTAAAACTTTTTTTACTAACAATCCTAAACTTGGTTTCCCAAAAATATCAATACCCCAAGATGTTAAATCAACACCAGTTAGAACAATTTCTTTTACTCCATTCTTTAATAAAGAATTAATAGATTTAATAACATCTTGAGTTGATACTGATCTGCTAGGGCCTCTTCCAAATGGAATAATACAAAATGTACACCTATGGTCACATCCATTTTGAACTTGAACGAAACCACGTGTGTGTTTGTTGAATGATTCAACAAGATGCCCAGATGTACTTTTTACTTCCATAATATCTTGAACAAATATATTTTTATTTTGATGAAAGCTATCTTCTGGTACAAATCTCTTCCAAAAATCTTCATCAAGCTTTTCTTTATTACCTATTACAAAGTCAACTTCCGGCATGGAATTCCATTTTTGAGGATCTACTTGAGCAGCACAACCTGTAACCAAAATTTGAGCATCTGGTCTATTTCTTTTAGAAGATCTTATTGCCTGTCTAGCTTGACGTTCGGCTTCACTAGTTACAGCGCATGTATTGAAAATAATTAAATCGCTTTGACCATTCTTACTAGCAAGGTCACTAATAACCTGACTTTCCCATATATTTAACCTACATCCAAAAGTCTTGATATCAGGTAAAGAGTTTTTATTTTTTGAAGTAATTTTCATTTATTCACCTATAAATCCTTCAAACACTCTTTCAGTATCTCCAGAAAGAGTAACTGATCCATTATCTAGCCACTTAATAAATAAATCTCCACCGTCTAAAACAATTTTATTTTCCTTAGCGCTTTTGTCTAATGAAGAAGCTGCTACTAATGTTGCACAGGCTCCAGATCCACATGCTGAGGTCATGCCTGCTCCTCTTTCCCAAACTCTCATTCTTAGAGATTTATCCTCTAAGACAGATACAAATTCAATATTTGCAAATTTAGGGAAAATAGAATTTTTCTCTAACCTTGGACCAATAGAGTTTATATTTAAATTCTCAAGATCTTCTAAGTTATTTATAAATATAACTGCATGTGGATTTCCGATTGATAAACAGAAAGCTTCAAACTCGTCTAATTTGACATTTTGTGTATTTTGATCCTTTGATAATGGTATTTCATTCCAGCTAAACTTGGGCACACCCATATTTACAGTAACTAAATTATCAGTTTTAGAACAAAACAAGTCATCACTAACGCTTTTAATAGTTACAGAATTTAGGTCATTCTTTTTCATCAGATAATCAGCTACGCATCTTGTACCATTGCCACAAGCACCAGTTTCCGAACCATCAGAATTGTACATTTTAACTTTGAAATTTTCGGCAGTATTTGTATTTTCAATAATTAAAACTTGATCACATCCAATTCCTGTGCGTCTATTACTTATTTTATTTATAAATGTTGAGTCATGAATTATAGAATTTTTTACGTTATCAAAAATAATAAAATCGTTTCCTAAACCATGCATTTTTATAAATGGTATTTTCAAAAATTTAAGCTTTCTTTTTCTTTAAATATCAATATCAACTATAATCGGTACATGGTCCGAAGGTTTTTCCCATGACCTAGTATACTTATAAATAACACCTGACTTTACTAATGAAAATAAATTTTTTGATACCCAAAAGTGATCAAGTCTTCTTCCTCTATTTGAAATCTCCCAATTTCTATTACGATATGACCACCAGGAATAAAGTTTTTCATTATGAGGAACAAATTCCCTCATTATATCCACCCAATCACTACTCTGAATTAAATCTAATAAAGTTTCTGTTTCTATTGGTGTATGTGATACCACATTGAGCAATTGTTTATGTGACCAGACATCTTGTTCTAAAGGAGCAATATTTAAATCACCAACTAAAATTTTATTTTTTTTTGTGTTTAATGAAAAATAATTTTTCATTTCATTAATGAAGGAAATTTTATGCTCAAACTTTGGATTTATTGAAATATCTGGTTCGTCTCCACCTGCTGGGACATAAAAATTATGAATTTCAATATTACTATTTAGTTTTATATAAATATGACGAGTGTCGTCTTTTTCGCACCAATTCAAATATCCAGTATCGGTAAATTCAAATTTTGATATAATGGCTACTCCATTATAAGATTTTTCACCACGATAATATTGATATTTAAAGCCAATTTTTTCTAATTCACCTTTTGGAAAAAATTCATCTGGGGTCTTGGTTTCCTGCAGGCACAAAATATCTATGTTCTGTTCTTTTGTAAATCTCAAAACATGATGTATTCTGAGCCTTACAGAGTTAATATTCCAAGTTGCTATTCGCATACAAAACAAACTCCTTAAATATATCTAATACTAAAAAAAATTTTCTAAAAATAACTTGTGTCCTTTTGTAAATATATCATTTACAGATATTATTTATACTTCTCAATTGTTTGGCTCAGGAAAAGTATCTGGAAAAAATAACACATTAGAAAGTTTATTATTATACTTTGCATTTTGTATTAATACAGTTGTGTTTTCTCCCAAACTATCTTGAATTATCCATTTTTTTAAACTGAATGGATTCTCTGAAAATTCTAATACTAAACTTTCTTGTTTTTCATTATTTTGGCTTTTCAATTTTAATGATATTATGCCTGCTTCAATACTATATTCTGATTTAATATTTTGATTATCTAAAAATGATTTGTTTTCTAATAAAATAGCAAAAGGTGTACTCTTAAGAGGAATATTGTTAGTTGTTTTGGCGTATCTATCTTGAATAACTATCCAAAATCCTTTACAAGTTATCAATAGATCCTTGGGATTTTCATAATCAATTCTCAACTTACCTGGTAGATCCAAATATATTATACCATTGCTAATGTTCCCTGAGGGACTTACTTGAATAAAATTTGCTTCTAATGTGACAAGATTTTTAAAAAATTTTTCAATTTGTAATGTTGCTGATTTGTTTTTTTCAAAAGCATAACATGTTTGACAGCTCAAAATTAAAAAAAAGGCGTATAAAAAAAAAGATGATTTAATTTTTGATATCTTCAATTAATTATCCTCTATCAGAATTTCTCTTTTACCTGCTCTACCTGGCTTGGACACAATATTATTATCTTCCATTTTTTCAATTATAGTTGCTGCTCTATTATAACCTATTTTCAAATGTCTTTGAATAAATGAAGTACTTGCCCTTCTTTCTCTGACAACTAAAGCTACCGCTTCGTCGTATAATTCATCTCTAGCATTTTTATTATTAAAATTATCTATTTCACCTGAAGAAATATTTTCAGGCTCTTCAGTAATACTTTCATCATAATCTGGATTGGATTGATCAGATAAAAATTTTGTAATTTTTTCAACTTCATCATCTTCTACAAAAGGACCATGTACACGAGTCACTTTTCCACCTCCTGCCATATATAACATATCTCCTCTGCCAAGAAGCTGTTCAGCACCTTGTTCTCCTAAAATTGTTCTACTGTCAATTTTACTTGTAACCTGAAATGAAATTCTGGTTGGGAAGTTTGCCTTAATTGTCCCTGTTATTACATCAACTGAAGGTCTTTGTGTGGCCATCACAACATGAATTCCGGCTGCTCTAGCCATTTGGGCTAATCTTTGAACCGCAGCTTCAATATCTTTTCCAGCTACTAACATTAAATCTGCAACTTCATCAATTATAACTACAATGTAAGGTAAAGGTGTTAAACTTATTTCTTGATCCTCAAAAATTGGTTGTCCAGTTTCTGGATCAAAGCCTACCTGAATATTTTTTGAGAGAACTTCACCTTTCTTTCTTGCTTCAATTAATCTAGCATTATAGCTATCAATATTTCGAACACCAAGCTTGCTCATTGACATATATCTGGTTTCCATTTCCCTAACAGCCCATTTCAAAGCAATAATTGCTTTATTTGGATCAGTTACAACAGGTGTTAAGAGGTGAGGAATTCCATCATAAACTGATAATTCCAACATTTTAGGATCTATCATAATAAGTCTACAAGTTTCTGGAGTATGTTTATATAGTAAAGATAAAATCATTGCATTTATTCCTACAGATTTACCTGAACCTGTTGTTCCAGCTACTAGTAAATGTGGCATTCTTGCTAGGTCAGCGACAATTGGGTATCCTGCTATATTTTTACCAAGACAGACTGGCAGACTAAAATCTGATTTTTGAAATTCCTGGTGTTCTAAAATATTTCTCAAAATCACTGTTTCTCTTGATTTATTCGGTAACTCTATACCAATAACATTTTGACCTGGCACCATTGCCACCCTAACTGCCTCTACAGACATTGATCTAGCAATATCATCAGCTAAAGATATTACTCTTTGACTCCTTAAACCCGGTGCTGGTTGTAAGTCATACCTAGTTACAACTGGACCATACCTAACAGACTCAATGTTTCCATTAATTGAATAATCTGACAAAACTCCTTCAAGAACTTTTGCATTCATATCAAGAGTTTCTTTACTCGGAGGTTTGATATCTTCTGTAACATCTTTTAGCAAACTTACAGATGGTAAAATAAAACCACTTTCTGATCCTAATGGTAAGTCATCTTGATATAAGTTGTAATGTTCTTTTCTTTTTTTTAAGTCTCTTTCTTTATGGAGATTTTTGATTAATATTGGAGACTTTCTAGTTTTAGGTTTTTTTCTGTCTATGGAATTACCCTTAAAGCTCAAAAACTTGTTTTTAAACTTGTTTAAGAAACTGAGTTTGCTTTTTTGTTCTTCTAATTCATTATTCGCTTTTAAGTCGTTGTAAAACAATAAATTTAAAAACATTGTAATTATCCAGACAAAAGGTAGAAATATAGGTCTAAAAATAAATTTAAAAAATTTTATTTCTTTTTCTCCCGTGGATAATATCCAAAAAAACAATAATAAAGAGATAATTAGAGACGCTAGCCCTAAAAAAGTTTGTGATGAAGTAATGTCAAAATCTGTTAAATTAGAGATTTTATTTGAACAATTTAACAACAACCATTCGGACAAACCCGTTTGACTTAACATTGACAAGTTTAGATTTAATTTTTGATTAATATTAATCTCAAGATAACTGCCTCCTAAAGAACTTAAAATTGTCATAAAGAAAATTGTAACCAGCTTTGTTTTGAAAAATTTTATTTTAGTTTCGTTAAATAACTTTAAAGACCACATAAATAAGATTGAGGAAAGAAACAATCCAGGTAAAATACCAAATTCTCTTATTACTAATCCTGAGAAGAATGACCCTATTTCACCATAAAGATTTTTTGGAATATTATCAGAAACAACACCCCAGCCAGGATCTTCTGGATGGAATGAAAATAAAACTAAAAAAATTGATATAGAACTTAAAAATAAAATTATGGAAAAAATTTTATTGGTTATTTTAATATAAAAATTACTGTTTTCCATATCCTAATCTTTATTATTCTTTTGCAATATCCATTTTTAAAAACAAACAAATGCGTCTCATTGTTTCCTCAATAACTTCCTTATTGTCAACTAAGGATATTCTTAAGTACCCTCTACCTGGATTAATACCATTCACATCTTTTGACATAAAACTTCCTGGCATGACCCTTAGCGAAAATTTTTGCCATAAAATTTTAGCTGCTTTTTTATCATCATTGACTTTTAACCACAGAAAAAAACCTGCATCTGGAATTTTAAAATCTTTATAAAAAGGTTTTAAATATTTTTCTGCAATTTCAAAGTTTTTGTCATAATGTAAGCAACCTTCTATTTGATGATCATCGTCATCATACAATGCGCTAGCAACTTTTTGAATAGGAATAGGTACTGGCGATGCACCATTTGAAACTAACAACTTATAATTTGCTATTATATTTTCGTCTCCAGCTATAAATCCAGCTCTCATTCCACATGCATTACTTCTTTTTGATAAAGAATTAAAAATAATTAAATTTTGTAAACCTTGTCCTAAAGTCAGTGCTGCATCTAATCCACCAGGTGGTTTGGCTTTGTTCATTCTATAAATATCTGCATAACATTCATCAATAGCCAAAATAAATTTATATTTTCTAGCAAGTAAAATAGCGTTTTTTAAATAATCAATGCTAGCAACACTTCCATGAGGATTAGATGGGGTGCAAATATACATCAGTACAGAAGAGTTTAATAAACTTTCAGGTAAATTAAAAATGTCTGGTAAATAATTATTTTCTGGCAAAGAATTTAACCAATGTACTTTGGATCCACTTGATATACTGCCTGCAAACCAAGCATGATAAAAAGGATTAGTTATAAGAGCTGTTGTTTTTCCAACCTTTAAGTTCTTCGCTAGTAAACCTACAAGATGTAAAGGTTCTCTTGTTCCTGGAACAGGAACAATGTTTTTATTTAATTTTATCAGTTTTTCTGCACCTGGGTATCTTCTTCTTATATAATTTAATATACTATTACCAAAACTTGGTATTGCTTCACTTGAAGGATATCTTGCCCAATCTTTATAATTTAAGTCTAAAATTTTTTTAGTAAAATCTGGCATACCCAGTGTAGGTTCACCTAAAGACATTTTTAAGATCGGGTATTTAGGATTGGGCTCAGTATTTTCTAAAAGAGATGTAAGTTTTCCAAACATCCAGTCCTTTAAAATATTGTAATCTGAGTTCTCCATTTTTAAACCTTTGAATAATTTTTACATTTATTTATTTATATTATAGTAGTAAATTTTAAAACCAATATAATTGAGTTATTAGATTAAAAGAGATGATCAGTGACTATTAAAGACGTATCAAAGGAAAATTTTCATAAAATTTGTGTTGTAGGAGGAGGCATAACAGGTGCCATAATGGTTTTGTTGTTAAAAAATTCAAATATGTTCAAGTTAAATGAAATAGGTTGGATTAAGCCAAAATTAAAATCAAAATATGATTTTAGAACTACATTTTATAATGAAACCAGTCTGAAATTGCTAAATAATTTAAATATTTTAAAAAAACTAAAAAAAAATGATTATACATCAGTTAAAAACATTAAAGTATATGGTCCAAATCATAGTTCACCATTAGAATGGGGTTATTTTGATACAAATAGAGAACTTGGCGCGGTAATAAAAAATAATATTATTTTGAATATCATAGAAGACAGGCTTAAAGATATAAAACAATATGACAGTTTTGTAAATAATACTGAATGTAAAGAATTTGAGAGAACTTTATACTTAGAAAACAAAACATTTATCAATACACATTTAGTTTTGTCAGCAGATGGAAAAAATTCTTATCTAAGAAAATTACTTTCTGTAAAAACTATAAAAAAAAATACTAAACACATTGCAATTTCTGGGTTTTTAAAACAATCTAAAATTCATAACTCAACTGCTATTCAAGCATTTACAAATATAGGTCCAATTGGAATACTACCATATGAGAATAAAAATCTAGTGAACTTTGTTCTAAGTATTGAAAAAGTTGAGTGTAAAAAAATCTTATCAAAAGAAAATCCTGAATATTTCATATGTAATGAGTTAAACAAATTTTTTTCACATATTGATCTTAATTTCAATCCAGTAAAAAAAATTAACAAAATACAAAACAAATTATCGTTTTGGGATCTCAATTTAAACCTGGTGCTGAACCCTACATCTTCAAGAGCGATTTTAATAGGTGATGCTGCTCACTCGATCCATCCCCTAGCGGGGCAAGGACTTAACCTGTCTTTGAGAGATTGTGGTTCTGCATTAAACGCAATAGAAAATTGTTTGAAATTTGGAAATGATCTTGGTGATGAATCAATTTTAGAGTTTTACAAAAAAGAAAGATTACCCAAAAATTTTTCAATGACGGCTTTTACAGACTTAATGTTTTTTGGATTTACTTCAACTTCAAATAAAACAAAGTCATTGTTAACAAAAGGTATGGAAAATCTAAACAAAACTAATCTTAAAAATATATTTAGAGATTTAGCATCAATTTAATCTATAAAGAATTGTAATATTCTTGTAGATACTTATCATGATTTTTTCCAAAATCGTGTAATAATCCCCAACTATAAATGCCTGAAGAATGGTTATCAGAAAAGATAATTCTTATAGCATAATTACCTACTGGTTCAATTAGATCAATTAAAACATTGCCTTTGTTTCTAACTATAATTTTGGGGCCTCCATGACCTTGCACGTCAGCGGATGGACTTTCTACTCTCAATAATTCTGATAAAATGTTAAACTTAGAATTATCATCAAAATGAATTGATAAATATTTACCATTATCTTTTTTTTGAATTAAGGTAGGAGTAACTTCCATAACATTTTCCTTTAAAAAACTAAAAAATTAAATTTTACAATCAATTTAATGCTTACTTATATCAGAAATATATTCTTCACTAATATAGCTGTCTAATATAGTTTGTAATAACTTCTCTCTTTTTGAAATAGAAGTTGTTTCTAACAATAATTGCTTTTCATTGTTTGCTAAAGGACATATCATTGTTATTTGATCAACAAAATTATAATCATTAAATGTATCAATTGCCTCCATGTTTGCTTTAATTTTTTTTGATTTAAAATATTTTTTTAGAGTTGTCTTTAGAGTTCTAAAATCTGAGGACTTTGCATTTACATTAAAATCTTTACTAAAATTTCTCCAATCAATATTTGCTTCTCTAAAATTGTTATCATTAGTTTTTTCTGAAATTAAACTAAATCTGCTTAAACCTTTAAGAGTAATTAAATATTTATTATCATCAGTTTCTTCAAATTTTATAATTTTTCCAGCACATCCAACTCTGTAGAATGAAAATTTATCGTCACTTTCATTTGAATTTTTTGGTTGTATCATTCCAATCAGTCTATGTTTATTTGAAATGGCCTGATCTATCATTTTTAAATAACGAGGTTCAAAAATATTTAATGGAAGATAAGTGTCTGGAAACATGACGACACCTTTCAACGGAAAAATCGGAATTATATCTGGTAATTTTATTTCTTTTTTAAAATTATCAACCATTTAAATTTATCCTGATTAAGAAAATAATAAGGTTGCCAGCTTTTTTCTAGCACTAATTGTCTCTTTTGCTTCTATACCTGCTGATGAAAAGAATTCAAGCAATTGTTTTCTAGCTGCTTGTTCATTCCACTCTTTATCTATTTTAATAGATTTTAATAGCATTTCAAAAGAATCTTCAATTTGACCTATGCCAAATAAAGCAATTGCCATTTGTAACAGATGATCCAAATTATCTGGTTCTTGCTTTAATTTTTTTTCTAAGTCTTCTAAACTTCCTTTTGCTTTAAAAGCTTTTTCAGAAATTTCAAGTAATGAAATTGCTTCTTCAACTGGCTTAGAATTTTTGATTTCTGGAGCTAAATTATCAATTAATTCTTTTGTTTCGTTAAACTTATCTAAGCCAATCATTGATCGAATAAGATTTCCAAAACCAATGTGATTTTCTGGATCTATAGCTAAAATCTTTTGAGAAATTTCAAAAGAACTATTCCAATCCCTTATTTCTATAAATTCTTTTGCACTTGAAATCAAATCTTCAACTTCTTGTCCAGGACCAGTTAAACTTGCTGCTTTTTTAACAAATTCTATTATTTCACTATTTGATTTGGCTCCTTGAAATCCATCAACAACTTTACCCTCAAAAAAAGTGTAGATTGTAGGAATAGATTGAATTCTTAATTGTGCGGCAATATTTTGATTTTGATCAATATCAATTTTAGCTAAAATTAATTCTTGTCCATAATCTTTAACAGCATCTTCTAATAACGGTGTAAGTGTTTTACAAGGTTCACACCATGGAGCCCAAAAATCAACTATGACTGGCTTTGTTTTCGAAATTTCTACAACCTCATTCATAAATGTTTCTTCACTTACGTTTATGATATTGCTCGTTGTTGAGATTAAATCATTATTTTCCATTATTTAGACTCCTGATTATGATTTGATATGGTTGTCAGTAAATAAAATTTCAACAATTTATTACAAAATACTACGATTGACCAATTACTAAAGTGAATGTATCTAATGAGTAGATAATAATGGCACCAAAATGAAAATTAAAATGTAAAATGATAAAAGACTTAAATATTGCTTTAATTGGTTGTGGTAACTGGGGAAAAAATATAGCTAGAAATTTATATCAAATGGGGTCTTTAACATGTATATATGACTCAAATATTAAATTATCAGAAAAACTCAGCTATGACTATTCACTACCCACTTTAGAACTAAATAAAATTTTTAAAGATCATAATATCAATGCAATTGTCATTGCTTCACCTGCAATAACACATAAAGATATAGCCATCGAAGCTCTTAATAATGATAAAGATGTATTTATAGAAAAACCATTTTGTTTGTCATTGAACGATGCTCAAAAACTTTCAGAGTTAGCCACAAATAAAAATAGAATATTAATGGTTGGCCATTTACTAAATTACCATAACGCATTTATAAAAATGAAAGAACTTATCAAAAATGGGAAAATAGGCGTTCCACAGAATATTAGAGCAAATCGCCTTGCTCTAGGAGCTATTAGATCAGAAGAATCTGTGATTTATGATTTATCAGCCCACGATATTTCCATGATACTTTCTATTGTAAAAGAATTACCTATTGATGTAAAAGTTCAATCAATTCATCATCATGATAACGTTGGACCAGACGCAGTTAGTATAAAATTATCATTTTCAAAAGGTTTAACTGCCCTAATTAATTCAGATTGGATGTCCCCGTATAAGGAACATAAATTTTCTATAATTGGAACAAAAGGCTCACTGATCTTTGATGATACAAAAACTTGGTCAGAAAAACTACTGTATAATCCATCAATTGTAACATCTAAAAATTCTATAATTAATTCTCCAATAGAAAAAATTGAAATACAAGAAAACGAGCCACTTAAAAGTGAGTTAAAAGAATTTATAGACTGTATATATTCAAGAAAAAGCCCTTTAACAGATCATCAAGAAGCTGTAAAAGTTCAAACTGTTATGGATATGATAGACAAAAAAATTTAAGGAAATAAGATAGACTCATGATACCATTTATTGATCTGAATGCTCAACAAAAGTTAATTCGAAATAAAATAAATAAGCGTATTAATCAAGTTCTTGATCATGGACAATATATTTTAGGTCCTGAGGTAAAGGAACTGGAAGATAAACTTAGTTCATTTACAGGCTCTAAGTATGTTTTATGTTGCTCTAGTGGAACTGATGCATTGTTATTATCTTTGCTTGGCTTAAAAATTAAACCTGGTGAGGGTGTAATTGTACCCGCTTTTACTTTTGCTTCGTCTGCCGAGGTGATGCCTTTACTTGGTGCCATTCCAATTTTCACTGATGTTAAGCGTGATACTTTCAATATAGATCCAACTAAACTCTATGACACTCTGAATACTGCCAAGGATTTAGGAATTAATGTAAAAGGTATAATGCCTGTTGGTTTGTTTGGGCAAGCAGCAGAGATGGATTTAATAAATGATTTTGCAAAAAATAATAATTTATGGGTACTTGATGATGCTGCTCAATCTTTTGGAGGAATATATAAAGATAAAGTTGTTGGTAATTTATCTGAAGTAGCTGCAACGTCTTTCTTCCCAGCAAAGCCATTAGGTTGTTATGGTGATGGAGGGGCAGTTTTTACAAATGATAGAGAAATTTATGAAATAGCAAACTCTTCTCATATACACGGGATGGGAAAAAAAAGGTATGAATACGACAGAATAGGCATGAATGCTCGCATGTCTACAATTCAAGCTGCCATTTTGTTAGAAAAGCTTAAAATATTTCCAGAAGAGTTAAAAAAAAGGCAGGTAGTGGCGGAAAACTATAATAAAAACTTAAACTCTCTAAATCTAGGCATTGAGTTACCAAAAATTAAGAAAAATTTAAAAAGTAGTTGGGCTCAATATACTATCTTACTTCCAAAAAACATTAATAGAGATAAACTTCAAGAATATTTAAAATCAAAAAATATACCCACTGCTGTTTACTATCCAATACCACTTAATGAACACTTACCTTATAATAAATATCCAGTATCAAAAGGTGGTTTAGATGTGACATATTATTTATCTAAAAATGTTCTATCTCTACCCATGCACCCTTACTTAAAAGAAGATGAGATCATTTATATATCTAAGAACATAAATAATTTTATAAAAAAATAACAAGATAAATCATTTTTTTTTGTTTTTCCTTGATACTATAAATTAGAGTGTTATATTTCAACAAAATTAAGCGGGCGTAGCTCAGTGGTAGAGCATCTCGTTGCCAACGAGAATGTCGAGAGTTCGAATCTCTTCGCCCGCTCCAATCGCCTCCGGCAGGATGATCAGTTTTCCTTAAATATTCAACCTTTTAGAAGTGTTAACTTTTGATGGGTAGACAAAAGGATAGGCAAAAGATGAAAGTTATTTATTGAAGATCATTCTAATTAATTAATCCCATTACCTCAAAAGTCTTTTGAACATAGTCAACTAATTCAGCTTTCTTCTCAATTATTTCAATGTCATAGTTTGTTTTTTCTGTAAATTCAAAAAATCGTTTTTCATCATCTTTATCAAATTTGAATTTAATTTTTTTAGCAATTTCTCTAATTCTTCTATTAACTAAACTATCTATTCTTTCAAAATCACTCTTATCTAAACTCTCTTCATTTTTAAAATTTTTAATAGCATCAAATAATCTTTCTTCTTTAGCAATTTCGTAATTTTTAATAGATCTATAGCCATTTATTTTATTTCCAAAATTATTATTTCTATCATAATTATCGTCTGACGAATTGTTGTTATTGTCATATGAATATGATTGTTCACTAGAGTTGTTTTGAACAGATGGTGTTTCTGCAGTTTTACTAGTAAGTGCATTATCTTTGCTTGAGTTAGTAATATTTTCTATGCTTTTACTTGCTGAAGCCTCTGTTTTAACTCCTACACTTTTGTCACCTGATTTATCTGCTTTACTTATTGAATAAGATTTTCATTGTTTTCTGTGTTTCAAATCATGAATTGAGTATTGAATGTATATAATAAATTGGGTAAAAATTGAAAGAAATAAAATCGTTTATTTGCATTCACACTAATGTTTTTGCATATTTGATCTGCATACTAACAGGTGACATACATGGTAAAACCAATAACCAAAGAGACTTTATTCATGAATTGTATGGAGCTAGATTTTGCAACAAAGGTTGAATTAGAGCACTGGATGGCAACTTTTGAAGAAAAAGTATGGACAGAAGATATAATGAAAGAACTATCTAAAGCAGGATTAGTAAGAAGAACTGTTGCTCAAGTCTTTAACAAACAAAATCATAGATTAACGAGTACATTTGAATATGAAGATGAGAATGCTTACAAGGCTTGTCAAAAGATAATTGAAGAAAAAGTTATGCCTAAAGCACTAGCAAGTTATACCATAAAGTCTAGGAATAATAGGGGGGTAATTTTTTATGATTATAGAAGTTGATTTGGATCCTTATATCTAATTCTTAATGATAATTGTTCTTGATATAGCTACCCAGTTTTTTTAAATAAAAACTCAAAAGGTGAGATAAATGGTAAAACCTATAACTAAAGAAACTCTATTTATGAATGTTATGGAGTTAGATTTTCCTTCAAAGATTGAATTAGAGCATTGGCTTGAAACCTTTCAAGATAGAATATGGACTGATGATTTAATGGCAGAGCTTTCTGAAGCTGGGTTGATTAGAGTAACAGTCTCCCAAGTTTGGAACAAAGAAAATCACAGGCTCACAAGGGTTTTTGAATATGAGTCTGAGAAAGCATATAGAGACTGTCAAAGAATAATTGAAGAGAAAGTAGTTCCAAAAGTAGGAAAAAATTATAACACTAAATATAGGAACAATAGAGGAATTGTTCTTCATGATTATAGAAGTTGATTTATAAGTTCTAAATCTATTTTTAAAAATATACATGAATTGTCAGTCTACCAAATTTTAAATAACTTCTAAAATTATCAACACAGCAAACCTTAATTTTTTTGATAATATTTAGTGATATTGAATATTATTTAAAAAAGATTAAATAATTACTATGTCAACAATACAAAAAATCATAGTTATACCAATATTGAGATCTCAAGTTAGACTTTATGTTTTTTTTGGTATTCTTTTTGGTTTTTATCAATTTATTTCATGGATAAAAAATTAGGAGTTTAAAATGTTTGGATTAGGAATAATAAAGGGCACTATTATAGGTATGGGCGTAGGAGTAATGGCTGGTCAAGCTCTAAAAGAAGTTTGCAAAATGAAAAAAAAGAAAGATCAAATTAGTAAAACTGAAAGTGATATTGTTGATCCAGAAAATAGTTAATACAAATTAATGAATAATGGATTTAACGAAATACAAATGGAAATGTAGAATACTTTTGTTATGTACGACTTGCTACAGAGATATTAATTACAGAAAATCTAAAGAACTTTATCAAAAACATATAAAAGAATTTCATAAAAGGTATGTCAAATTAATGTCTTTCAGAAAAAAGGGTACTAAGTTTTCTATCAAACTAATAGGTTACGATGGTACTTTAAAGAAGGAATATTCAACTTTAGAAACTCATAAAATTTTTGATCTTATAGATTCTATGCCAATGAGTAAGCAAGACTATCAGGGAAAGTTAAAGCCTCTTAATCTGTCTCTATATTCAGATTACAAGCCCGAGACAACTATAAAAGGACTCGGATTTAAGAATAAAGAAAAAGCTACCTATACAATAGATGCAATAAAAGCTAGAGACAAAAAATATCAGGTTAATGTTGTATCCACCATGTTAGGTAGAGCAAAAAAACATCCAAACAAAACTGCTGATATGGATGAAGCAATATTAGTTTTTGAGAAATGGATGCTGAATTACAAAAAAACTAAAGCAAATTAGTTACTTGTACAACTAACGCTGCAACATAAAACGAAATCTAAATTACGTGCCTATGCATACACCCCCCGGGTAGACCTTGCATGGGCATTTCTTATCATTAATTATAAAAGGCAGAATACAAAAAGGTAGACAAAAGATGAGCATCTTTACTCCTTTTTCATTATATTCTATCTTAGTAATTGCAGTTGAATACAACGGAATAATGGCAGTAGCTCAGTGGTAGAGCATCTCGTTGCCAACGAGAATGTCGAGAGTTCGAATCTCTTCGCCCGCTCCAAAAATACCATCAATGTTATTAAGTAATATTTGATAAGTCAAAATTTACTTTGTCCAAGATATAATAATCATTTAGGTTGTTCATAATATTTTTTGACGCAATTAAAAAACCTACATATTTAAAGTGTTTAGGTGACCAAACAATTGAGGTTGCTCTTCCTATCTTTACATCTTCTTTAAACACTGGAAGATTATTATAAAAAACTTGTTTATTTTCACTTTTAAAATCGAATTGAATTTTGAATATATCTTTTTCAAACCCTTCTTTTTTTTGTTTTAAAAGAGTAGACTTTCCAATGAAATCATAGTCTGTATCAAGATTACAAAACCTACCTAACCCACAATCGTATGGTGTATCCTTATTTGTCATCTCATTGCCATAACTTAGAAGATTATTCTCTACTCTCTCAATCATATTTGGACAACCAACCCTGATGTTGAACTCTTCACCTTTTTCTATTATTAGGTCCCACAAAAGAATTCCATTATTGGAGTTGGTTAGCAATATTTCATAACCTTTTTGTTTGCTGAAACCTGTTTTTGAAACTATTAAACTTTCTCTATTAAAAGATAATTTTTTGAAATTAAAATATTTAAGAAATTTTATTTCTTCACCAAAAATTTTCGAAATAAGTTCTTCAGATTTTGGACCTTGAACTGCAATAGTTAATATGTCTGTTTCATTTAATTCTGAATAAAATTCTTTTGTATGATTTATTGCTGATATCCAATTAAACAAATCTGAGTCAGATAAAGAAATTAAGAAATGATCATCAGCCAAGCAAAAAACAACTGGGTCATTTAACAATCCACCCTCAAAGTTAACAATTGGTGCGTAGTACGCTTTACCAGAGGAAATATTAGAAAAATCTCTACAAAAAAGATATTGCATTAATGACAAAGATTTATGGCCTTTAACTTCAATAACTTTTTGACAACATACATCCCATAACTGAACATTTTCTATAAGATGATAATAATCATCTTTTAACGATTTAAATACAGTTGGTATTAATGTATTGTTATAGACACTATATTTTTTAACACCTGCCAAGTTATTACGTGAAGTAAATGGAGTACTTTTAATTCTATTAGATGTACTAAAAAAATCATTAGACATTTGTTTATACCCCCATTAAACAATATCTACTAATTACTTTGGACATTTTTTATGAAAAGTAAATTAAGAAAATTACTAAAAGAAAATAAATTTGTTTTTACAGCTGAAACATCTCCACCAGATTCTGGTAATAAAGATGCCATTCTTGAAGAAGTAGAGTGTTTAAATGGTGTAGCTGATGCCATCAATGTTACCGACGGGGCTGGCGCAAAATCTCATATGTCAGCTCTAGCGACTGCCGCAATTCTTGCACAAAATGGCATTGAACCAATTTTACAATTTACTACTAGAGATAGAAATAGGATTGCAATTCAAGGTGACCTACTTGGTGGTTGGGCATTGGATATTCCAAATATTCTTTGTTTGTATGGTGATGAGGTTAAAGGCGGTGATCAACCAGACACTAAAGAAGTCAGAGACCTAGATACAATAGGTGTATTGAAAACAGCACATGAAATTAAAATAAAAAAAATGTATCCCTCTGGAAGAAAAATTAATGATGCACCTGAATTCTTCATTGGTGGGGCTGATACACCATTTAAAGTTAATAATGATTTTAATGGTTCAAACTTAATGAAAAAAATTGAAGCTGGTGTCGAATTTTTTCAAACGCAATATGCTTTTGATGAAAATATTTTAAAAAATTACATGCTTAAATTAAATGAGTTACATATCACTGACAAAGCTTATTTTATTATCGGATTAGGAGTAATTAAATCTGCAAAAAGTGCAAGATGGATGAACAAAAATCTATTTGGTATTAATATACCCGAGGAAATAATAAATAGAATTGAACAATCAAATGATGAAAGCCTTGAAGGTAGGAAAATATGTATAGAATTAGTAGAAAAATACAAATTAATTGAGGGCGTAAGTGGAATTCATTTGATGGGTTATAAGCAAGAACAAGAAATAGCTTCCGTGATTTCACATTTTAAATAAACAAAAATTTTAATTAATCAAATTATTTTGCTTTAACAAAGATTTTTTTAGCAGCCTTTTTTGCTTGTTCTAAACTTGGAGCTAAAACAACACCCATTCGACGATATGATTTTAAGAATGGTTTTCCAAAAATTCTGTAATCAACATTTTTATCCTCAAGTGCTTCCTCTAAACCTTCAATAATATAATCACCTGAAGCATTTTCTTCTGCTAAGATTACATGGCTAGCACCAGGTTGTTTAATTTTAATTTCAGGTAACGGCATCCCCAATAAAACTCTAGCGTGAATATCGAACTGACTAAAGTTTTGAGTAAACATAGTAACCATTCCAGTATCATGTGGACGTGGGCTCAGTTCACTAAAAATTACTTCTCCTTTTTTATCAATGAAAAATTCTACCCCAAATATACCTGATCCACCCAAGTCTAAGACCATTTTTTTTGCTGCGTTCTGTGCATTTCTAATTACGTCCTGTGAACAATCAGCAGGCTGCCAACTATACTGGTAATCACCCCTTTTTTGAAAATGCCCTATAGGGTTACAAAATGTAACTTTTCCAGATTTTTCTAAAATTGTTAAAAGAGTAATTTCATACTCAAAATCTATAAACTCTTCAACTATTACACGTTTCCTATTTCCTCTCATACCTTCAAGTGCAAATTTCCAAGATACTTTTAATTCATCCTCTGAATTTGCATAACTCTGACCCTTTCCAGAAGAGCTCATAACTGGCTTAACTGCTACCTTTGTACCAATTTTATTGGCCTCTAGAATTAATTCCTCTTCAGTTTCTGCATACGCAAAATTAGCAGTTTTTAATCCTAAATGTTTTGCTCTATCGCGTATTCTATCTCTATTCATTGTTAAATTTACAGCTTTTGCTGAGGGTATAACGTTATAGCCATTTTTTTCAGCATCAATTAAAACGCTTGTCTCAATTGCCTCAACCTCTGGAACGATGAAATCTGGTTTATGTTTATTTATAACTGCGTTTAATTTTTCTTTATCAAGCATGTTAAAAACTTCATTCTTATCACTGACTTGCATAGCAGGTGCATTTTCGTATGCATCACATGCTATTACATTACATCCAATTCTTTTGAGGCTAATTGCTAATTCTTTACCTAACTCACCACTACCTAACAGTAAAATTTGTTTCATGTAATAACCCTTTTAAGTTTAAATTGACTATATTCTAGCTTAATGTAATAGAATGACTTTTATAAAAATGCTTATTTATAAATTACTTAACAAACAAATATCTTACATTTATAATAAACGTTTTGATACTTTTAATAATACTCCTAAAGGAGTATTTTGGAATAATAAATTATCACAAGACCTTAGATTAAATATAATTTTAGATAAAATATTACAAAACACAAAAAGTGACGAATTCTCAATTGCGGATATTGGTTGTGGATATGGTAGATTGTACGAAATTATTAAAGAGAAAAAACTAGATGGTAGAATTCAATATCACGGGTTTGATATTAATCAGAAGATAATTAGTTTTTGTAAAAATAATAAAGATTATGAAAATGTTGAATTTGCAATTAATACATGCCCTTTTAAAAAAACTGATTATGTCGTTATGTCAGGTACATATAACCTTGCACCAACTAATAATATCCCTTTGTGGGAAGATTATATAATTAAAAATCTTACAAGTAATTGGAAATTGGTAGAAAAAGCTTTGATTTTTAACTGCTTAATAAAAGAAAAAAGAAAAATAGAAAAAAAACTATATTATACTGAATTATCTTGGATACAAAAAATATGCGAGAGAAATTTTTGTGATCCTGAGGTTATAAAGCATAATCTACTTAAGGATGATATAACTATTATTCTTAAAAAATAATATCAATATTTAAGAGATATTAAGAAACCGCTTAAGTGATATGAAAATAATTCTGGATCCTCTATAGGTATTAAATGTCCACATTCTGGAACTTCAATTCTTTTGACATTTTTCATAATTTTTATTAAATTATTTATGTCATCTTCAATTCTGAAAACTTTATCATAATGCCCTGTCAAAACTAACACGGGTAAGTCAAGTTTACTCCAATCAAAATCCCAATTTGTTGTAAATCCACCATGCATAAGTTTTGATACCCCATTATAGTCATCCAATCCAAGATAATTTTCATATTTTAGAGCATTATCTTTCATTTTAGATAAAAATTTTGGTGAAGCTACTACTGGTAATGTCATATCTAAGATAAGAGAAGTTCCACCAAATTTAACAGCATTGGCCATTGCATTATTTATCCAATTTAGTCTTTCGCTGGGCTTTCTCAGAGTATTTATAAGTACTAAACCTTTTGCTTCAACACCTTTTGATAATGACATCGCAGCATAAAGCCCGCCTATTGACAACCCTACTAAAACCATATTTTTTGGATTGATAAAATTAACTAAATTTACAAGGTCACTTACTATTAATTCAGCACTTAAATCTAAATTAGTTTCAAACTTACTTTTTGCTTGTCCTCTAAAATTATATACTAAATAACCGTCGTTATTTTTAATTAAATTTTCACCGATAGATCCGTTCCACGCAGATAAATCGCCAGTCAATGCGTTCACAAAGACACAAGTAAAGCCTCCATTTTTAGGAGGAACATATTCATAGTAAATCTCGTTTTGATTATCAATTTTAAAAGTGGACATATTATATTTCCTATTCTTCAGTAGTTTCAATTTTTAAATGTTGAAAATGTGTCTCTAATTCTTGGTCTCTTAATATAGAAAACTTTTGAAATTCTTCTTCACTTAAAATATTGATATTAGATGGATCAACTGTGTTTGTTTGATTTTCTTCGGAAATAGATGTGGTTAGATTTTTTTCTATTTCTGACATTTCTTTTTTTATAGGCAAATCACCAACACGTTCCTGAAATGTGACTATTGCTCTAAGACCTCGCTCGATAGCTGATTTTTCATCATCATTTTCACTTTCATCAAAACCAACGTAAAGAGCGTGTATAATGTGTTGTTTTGGGTCTGGCAAAAGATCCGTATCAAAAATTACTTCCCCTTCAGGATCTAAATTCATATAGAATTCACTAAATCTAGCAAGAATCTCTCTAGTTCTAGACGGACCTGGTTCTATTGGAGGCGCTTTTTCTGGGGGTTGGGGAGCATTTATATTATTCCATATAGCAACACATATCATGAAGCTAAATGTTACAACTAAAGCTATTATAAATGGTGTGAAATCTTCAAACATTATATTTACATAGTAATTAGATTTTAAAAATATAAGAGATCAAGTAATAAATAACTATAAAAATTTCTTTATTGTAAAATGAAATTTTTTCAAAAAATATTGTATATATATATCATACACTTACTTGGAATTTATAGTTTTTTTCGCCAACGGAGATTTGCAATTAGTACTGTTTTATTGTTATTATGATTCTTGAATTTTAAATTCAATTTACTTTAATCTTAATAAATCAAGGTTTGTAATTATTACAAGCGGAAACAGGAGAATAAAATGAGAAGGGTATTCGGAGCTGCATTTACAATGGCAGCAACCGTAGCCGTAGGCCTTAGTTGGGCTACAATTGGAAATGCTTCATGTGGTAAAGTAAGCATATCAGAGATGAATTGGGCTTCTGCCTCACTAATGGCAAACGTCGACAAAATCATATTGGAAAAAGGGTATGGCTGTGAAGTTGAGCTAGTTGCTGGCGATACAATGCCAACTTTTACTTCGATGAATGAGAAAGGTGCTCCAGACGTGGCTCCAGAGTTGTGGGCAAACGCTGTAGCGGTACCATTAAAAAAAGCAGTTGGAGAGAAAAGACTAATTGTTGCTAATGAAGGACCAATTTCAGGCTTAGGTGAAGGTTGGTGGTTATCTCCATACACAGCTAAAAAGCATAACCTAAAAACAGCTGCAGATGTAATTGCAAGACCAGATTTGTTCCCGTATGCAGAGGATAAATCAAAAGGTGCCTTTGTTGGTTGTCCCGCTGGATGGGGATGTCAACTAGTTAACCAAAACTTATTCAGAGCATTTGAAATGGAAAAGAAGGGTTGGGTACTTGTTGATCCAGGTAGTGCTGCTGGTTTAGACGGTTCAATGAATAAAGCTCTAACAAGAAATGAAAGTTGGTTTGGTTACTATTGGTCTCCAACCTCATTAATTGGAAAACATAGTTTAACTAAAGTTGATTTTGGTGTGCCTTTTGTTGGTAAAGATCACTGGGACAATTGTATTGTTAAACCAGAAAAAGAGTGTGCAAATCCAAAAAAATCTGCATGGACAACTTCTGTGGTTAATACTGTTGTAACGTCAAATTTCAAGAAGAATGCTGGTGTAGCTTTGGACTATATTTCTGGTCGTGTATATCCTGGCAGTGTTATGAATAAAATGCTTGTTTTCATGGATACAGAAAAAGCTCAAGGAAAAGACGCAGCATATGAATTTCTAGAAAAATATTCTGATGTGTGGACAAAGTGGGTCTCTCCAGATGTAGCTAAAAAAATTAAAGCAAGTCTATAATTAATATAAACATATAATCACCACTTCATATTGTACTGAAGTGGTGATTATTTTTTTAAAATATAGGATGCAAAATGGATTGGTTTTATAATTTTCCAGATATGAGTAGATCTGATTTGAGAGATTTTAAAAAATCAGTAGATTTTGCATTTACCGACTTTTCACGAACTTATGGCGAGGCTATAGAAAGCTTCTTTGAACCTTTGCTTATGTTTTTAGTCTGGTTTGAGAAGTTTTTCATTAATACTCCTTGGCCGTTAATTGTTCTTGGAATAATTTTTCTTGCATGGGTAGGATCAAGATCACTTATAGTAGTGTTAGGAACTTTTATTAGTTTCATGCTAATTGGTTATTTTGGCATGTGGGAAGACACAATGTCTACCTTAGCCATTATTTTAGTTGCCACATTTTTATGTATTTCAATTGGTATACCTCTAGGCATAGCAATGGCAAGAAGTAACAAAATTCAAGCTTTTGTAGTCCCAATATTAGATATTATGCAAACTATACCGAGTTTTGTTTATCTTATCCCAGTTGTAATGTTGTTAGGTATAGGGAAAGTTCCAGGTCTTATTGCAGTCTGCATTTACGCTATACCTCCAATTGTTCGATTAACAAATTTAGGAATTAGATTAGTAGATAAAGACGTTTTAGAGGCAGCAGATTCCTTTGGTGCAAATTATTGGCAGAAATTATTAGGAGTTCAAATTCCACTTGCCTTACCTACAATTTTTGCTGGTGTTAACCAAACAATAATGATGGCTCTTGCAATGGTTGTTATTGCATCAATGATTGGTGTAAAAGGGCTAGGATTACCCGTTTTGCAAGCAATCTCAAATCAATATTTAGCTCTAGGATTAATGAATGGACTTGCTATCGTTATATTAGCAATTATTTTTGATCGTGTTACACAAAAATTTGGTCTCAGAATGCAAAAATATAGGAATGAAGGTAAGGATTAATATAATGAATTCAAAAAATATATTAATCAAAGTAAATCAGCTTTATAAGATTTTTGGAGATGGTGATAAAAGCGCACTTGATTTAGTGAAAAATGGAATGGGTAAAGATGAACTTCTTGAGAAGTCAAACTGTGTTCTCGGATTAAATAATATAAATTTAAATATTAACAGAGGGAAAATACAAGTTGTCATGGGCCTTTCTGGTTCAGGCAAATCAACTCTTATTAGACACCTAAATAGGTTAATAGAACCAACAAGTGGTGAAATACTGTTTAACGATGAAAATATTCTTAATTTAAGTCCGAAAGAGCTCATTCAATTTAGACAAAATAATATGTCTATGGTTTTTCAAAAGTTTGCTTTATTTCCACACAAAACAGTTTTACAAAATGTTGGTTACGGGCTTGCAATTCAAAATATATCCAAAGATGAATGGTCCGAAAAAGCTCAGAAATGGATAAAAAGAGTAGGATTAGATGGTTACGAGACATATTACCCAGGTCAGCTTTCAGGAGGCATGCAACAAAGAGTGGGGCTCGCAAGAGCACTTGCGACAGATGCAGAAATTTTATTAATGGATGAAGCTTTTTCTGCTTTAGATCCATTAATCCGTTCAGAAATGCAAAATATACTTTTAGATCTTCAAAATGAATTACATAAAACTATAATTTTTATTACACATGATCTCGATGAAGCTCTAAAAATTGGAGATAGAATAGCTATACTTCGCGATGGAAGCATGGTTCAGGACAGTGATCCGCAAGAAATAATTATGAACCCTGCAGATGAATATGTTTCTGATTTTATTAAAGACATCAATAGAGCTAGAGTAATACAAGCAAAATCAATAATGACACCAACAAATTCTAAAAGCTCAGGTGCTACAGTTAAAGAAGACATGGTGTTAGAGGATATACTTCAGATAATGTCAGATGCACCTTCAAAACCAGTTACTATTGCAAACTCAAAAGGTAAAATTACTGGAAAAATTGAAATGGTTAATTTAATTGAAGGTATGAAAAGACCTAAATCACTTGGGACAAATATTACTGGCTAAAATTCTTTGGTCTTCCTATTTGAATAAGATTAAATCCACTTCCACTAAAACTATCTGGATTAAGAGCATTCCTTAAATCGACTAAAATATTTCCTTTCATATGTTTTAATCTTTCTGGTGACAAACTTCTGAATTCGTTCCACTCAGTCAAAATTACTAGCGCATCACTATTATTTATACAATCTTCAATACTATCTGCAAATTGGATATTTTTTAATAATTTTTTTGCTTCATACATTGCAACTGGGTCGAATGCAGAGATTTGTATATTTTTTTCTTGCAGTTTTGGAATAATATCTAGACATGGACTTTCTCTCATATCATCTGTTTCTGGTTTGAATGCCAACCCTAGGATTGATACTTTCTTATTAGTGTAATTTTTTCCTAAGGTAGAAATTATCTTTTCTGCCATATCTATTTTTCTTTGAGCGTTAAAATTGATGACATTTTCCACTATAGAAATATTTGAACCATAATGTTTGGCAGTTTTTACCAGAGCTTGAGTATCTTTGGGAAAACAAGATCCACCATAACCTGGTCCCGGATGCAAAAATTTACTACCAATTCTTTTGTCTAGACCAATTCCTCTTGAGACGTCATGAACATCAGCCCCAACCTTTTCACATAAATCTGCCATCTGGTTAATATAGGATATTTTTACAGCCAGAAATGCATTACCAGCATATTTAATTAACTCTGCTGTTTTTAAATCAGTAAATAAAATTGGCGTTTCAATTAAATATAATGGTTTATATATTTTTGAAATTATTTCTTTTGCTTTTTCAGTTTCATACCCAACAACCACCCTATCTGGTCTCATAAAATCTTCAATAGCATTACCTTCTCTCAAAAATTCTGGATTTGAAACCACATCGAATTTGGCTATGGGATTAATTTTTTTAATTATATTTTTAATTTCGTTTCCTGTCCCAACAGGCACCGTGGACTTGGTGACGACTACTGTATAACCAATTAAATTTTTTGCTATTTCCTCTGCAGCTTCATAAATATATGATAAATCAGCATAACCGTCACCACGTCTAGTGGGCGTTCCCACAGCAATAAAAACAACATCTGCATTAGCTATATTTTTCTTGACATCAATACTAAAAGTGAGCCGATTAGCATCCTTGTTTTTTTTAACTAAATTTTCAAGACCAGGTTCATAGATAGGTATAATATTTTTTTTTAGGTTAGTGATTTTGTCTTTATCTTTGTCTACACAACATACATCAAAACCAAACTCTGAAAAACAAGTTCCAGATACTAATCCAACATAGCCAGTTCCTAACATTGTTATTTTCATGACATATCCTCTTATATATGAGAAACATAAAGTTTTAAACTGATTGAAAATAAAAAAATAATAACCATATCAACTACTATACTAGTTTATAGGATTTGTGAATGAAAATTAAAAAAGCAATATTTCCAGTGGGTGGATTAGGTACAAGATTTCTTCCTGCTACCAAGTCAATGCCTAAAGAAATGCTTCCAATTGTTGACAAGCCCCTTATACAATATGCAGTTGAAGAAGCGGCTAATGCAGGTATTGACCAATTTATTTTTGTTACTAGTCGAGGAAAATCTGCCATAGAAAATCATTTTGATCATTCTTTTGAACTTGAAAATAACTTACTTTCAAAAGGAAAAAGACAAACCCTTAAAACTGCTCAAGAAATGCTTAAAATCCCTGGGTCATTTGCTTATGTAAGACAACAAGAACCAGCTGGTCTCGGTCATGCTGTTTGGTGTGCTAGACATTTAATTGGAGATGAACCAGTTGCCATAATTCTTGCGGATGACTTAATTTATGGTGGAAATACAATTAAAGAAATGATTGCTAAATATAATTCTGGTAACATGCTTGCTGTAATGGATGTAGACAGAAAAGACGTATCCTCATATGGAGTGATTTCTCCTGGAAAATCGATAGACAAAAATGTTTCTGAAATTTTAGGCCTTATAGAAAAACCATCCACAGAAAATGCACCTAGCAATATGGCTGTTGTCGGGAGATATATTATAGAACCAGCCGTTTTTGAGGTCTTAGAACAACAAAATAGAGGTGCTAGCAATGAAATTCAACTTACTGACGCTATAGCAAGTAGAATAGGAGCGTCAAATTGTATGGGATATAAATTTTCAGAGGAACGATTTGATTGTGGATCTAAATTAGGATTTATACAAGCAAACATTCGTTTTTCTATTGAAAGGCCAGAGATGAAACAGAACCTTAAAAGTTGGCTAAAACGTGAAATAGTTAGTTAAAATTGATGTTTAAGCATACTTTTAACAACACAATTCTACGATCATACGACATTAGGGGTATTTATGATAAAACCTTAACAGAAAAAGACGCCTTCATGTTTGGTTTTTTCTTTGGAATTACAGTCAGAGAAAAATATCCAGAAAAAAAACATCCATTAATTGTTGTTGGAATGGATGGAAGGTTATCTAGCCCATTATTAGAAAAAAAACTGACTGAAGGACTTGAAAATTCTGGTTGCGAAATTTACAGAATTGGACTGGGTCCAACGCCAATGCTTTATTTTGCAAGTAATTATTATAAGGCAGATGGAGCAATACAAGTGACTGGAAGTCATAATCCAAAAGATTATAATGGTTTTAAAATAGTTTTAAATCAAAACTCTTTCTTTGGAGAAGATATTCAAAAACTAGGTCATTTTGCAAGTAAAGGTTATTCAAGAACATTTAATGGTTTTTCTAAATCTATCGCAATAAATACTCATTATATTAATGAAATTATTAAACCTCTCCAAAATGTTAAACGGCAACTTGATGATAAAACTATTGTTTGGGATTGTGGTAATGGCGCATCCGGTCCTTCACTTGAGATGATAACCACAAAAATTCCTGGAAAACACGTTATCTTATATTCTAAAGTTGATGGCAATTTTCCAAATCATCATCCTGATCCTACCGATGAGTCTACTCTAAAAATTTTGAAAAATAAAATGCAAGAGGTTGATGCTGAACTTGGAATAGCATTTGATGGAGATGGTGACAGAATTGGTGTTGTTGACAAGCAAGGAAGGCCTATTCCTGGTGATTTATTAACTGCATTTCTTGCAAATTCAATAGCTCCAAATGATAAACTTATCCAAACAATAATTTTAGATATTAAGTCAAGTTATGTTGCGTATGAAAATATTATATCTCTAGGTTTTAAAGCAGAAATTGGAAAAACAGGACATTCAAACATCAAAAAAAGAATTAAAGAGATAAAATCCCCATTAGCAGGTGAAATGTCTGGCCACATTTTTTTTAGTGACACCTATTTTGGTTATGATGATGCACTTTATGCAGCTATAAGATTACTTACCTTAACGGCAAATAATTTTGAATTAGATAAATTTATATCAACTTTACCTGAAACATTTGTTTCACCTGAAATTAAGGTTTTTTGTTCTGATGAAATTAAATTTTTAACTATTGATAATATATCTAAAAAAGTGTTTGAAAAATATAATTCCAATGATGTAATTACATTAGATGGCTTAAGAGTTAAAAATAATCATGGTTGGTGGTTAATACGAGCAAGTAACACTGAAGAAGCACTGGTAGTTAGGTTTGAAGGTAAATCTGAAAAAGATAAGAAAGAATTGTATTTTGAAGTTAAAAATCTTCTCAAAAATGAAGGATTAACTTTAGATAATTTCTAAAAAATGATATTAGTTTTTTGAATAATACTCACATTGGGGATAAAAATGACTAAACGATTAAGACGTGGTAATTTACAAGTATCAGAAACTCTTGCTAATTTTATCGAAAATGAGGCACTTACTGATACAAAAATTTCTTCTGACATGTTTTGGGAAAAATTAGAAATAATCTTAAATCAATTTGTTCCTAGAAATAAAGAATTACTTCAAATTAGAAGTGAAATAAAAAGTAAAATAGACAAATTCTATTTAGAAAACTCTAGCAAAGATATTGATCATGAAGAATATATAAACTTTCTAAAGAACATTAACTATATTGTACCCGAAGGTGAAAATTTTCAAATCAAGACAAGAAATGTTGATGATGAATTAGCTCTTAAAGCTGGGCCTCAGTTGGTCGTCCCGGTAACTAATGCGAGATACGCACTTAACGCTGCAAATGCAAGATGGGGAAGTTTATATGACGCTTTGTATGGAACTGATGCTATTTCTGAGAATGAAAACGCTGAAAGATCTACTTCTTATAATCCTATAAGAGGAAATAAAGTAATATCATATGCGAAAGAGTTTTTAGATAAAAATTTTCCATTACAAAATTGTTCGCATAAAGATGTAAATTCATATAAAATTGTTGATAATTCCCTTTTAGTTGAAACCTTAAATGGTACTAATTCATATTTAAAAATAAAAAACCAATATATTGGATATCAAGGTGATGCTAAAAATCCAAGTTGTATTCTTCTTAAAAATAATAATCTTCATATAGAAATATTAGTGAATAAAGAGGGTAACATTGGTGCTGGAGATAATGCAGGTGTTGACGATATTATAATTGAGTCAGCCTTGACTACAATACAAGACTGTGAAGATTCAGTAGCAACGGTAGACGCAGAGGATAAAGTATTAGCCTACAGAAACTGGTTAGGTCTTATGAAAGGTAACCTTGAAGATACTTTTGAAAAAAATGGTAAGACAATAACGAGAAAATTAAATCCAGATAAAACGTACATTACCTCTTCTGGAGAATATAAACTCCCAGGTAGATCTGTTATGTTAATCCGTAATGTTGGACACCTAATGACAAACCCAGCTATTTTGTTAAAAAATGGGGAAGAAATACCAGAAGGTATTATGGATGCAATGATTACGTCATTAATTGCAATTCATGATATTAAGATCCATAAAATGAACTCTAGAACTGGATCCGTATATATTGTTAAACCAAAAATGCACGGACCAGAGGAAGTCAAATTTGCATGTGATATCTTTGGTGCCGTAGAAGATGCTCTTCAACTAGAAAGAAATACTCTCAAGATTGGTATTATGGATGAAGAAAGAAGGACAACTGTTAATTTAAAAGAGTGTATCAGAATGGCAAGTGAAAGAACTGTATTTATTAATACTGGTTTCTTAGATAGAACAGGCGACGAGATACACACTGCAATGGAAATGGGTCCAATTATACCAAAAGGTGAAATAAAAAATGCTAAATGGATTTCAGCATATGAAAATAATAATGTAAAAATTGGGCTTGAATGTGGACTTTCTGGTAAGGCTCAAATAGGTAAAGGGATGTGGGCAATGCCTGATCTTATGCACGAAATGTTAGATCAAAAAATTAATCATCCAAAAAGTGGGGCAAATACCGCATGGGTCCCAAGTCCAACAGCTGCTACTCTTCACGCATTGCATTATCACGAAATTAATGTGTTTGATATCCAAAAAAATAAATCTAATGATATTAATAATTACTTAAATGATATACTCTCTGTACCAGTTTCAAAAGGTCACAACTGGTCTCAAGAAGAAATCCAAAAAGAAATGGATAATAATGCACAAGGTATTCTTGGGTATGTGGTGAGGTGGATTGATCAAGGTGTTGGCTGCTCTAAAGTTCCAGATATTAATAATATTGGTTTAATGGAAGACCGCGCAACTTGCAGAATATCAAGTCAGCATCTTTGCAACTGGCTCAAACACGGTATTTTTTCAAAAAATCAACTAGTTGAGACCATGAAAAAGATGGCTAAAGTAGTAGATGAACAAAATAAACATGATAGAAACTATATTCCTATGTCTATAGACTTCGATAAGTCAATTGCCTTTAAAGCATCTGTGGATTTAGTTTTAGAGGGAGATATTAGCCCTTCTGGTTATACTGAACCAATATTGCACAAAAGAAGATTACAACTAAAGTCTAAGCCTGATTAACTGCCCTTGCTGCATGCCTCAAACTATCTATTGGGATAAGCTTTCCAGAACGTTTTATATGCCAAAATGTCCATCCGTTGCATGCCTGTAATCCTTGTAGATCAGCTCCAACTGAGTGGATTGATCCTTTTTTATCTTCAGAAATCAGACTTCCATCTGCTCTAATTTTAGCAGTCCATCTACTTCGTGAATCTTGCAATAATTCACCTGGATTTATTAATCCTTGTTCTAATAAATGGCCAAAAGGAATTCTAGGTTCAGCAATTTTTCTTGGTGTTTGAATAAGATCATTAGTGTCAATTTTTTCTACTTTACTAATTCTTTTTTCGGCCTCTAGAGCATATTTTGCATCTTGCTCAATTCCAATAAAGGCCCTACCGAGTCTTTTTGCAACAGCACCAGTTGTACCAGTCCCAAAGAATGGGTCTAAAACTACATCATCTATTTTACTACTTGACATAATCACTCTATTCAGAAGATTTTCTGGCTTTTGAGTTGGATGTATCTTCTTACCATCTTTACTCTTTAGTCTTTCATCGCCAGTACAAATTGGAAGAGACCAATCTGATCGCATTTGGAGATCTCCATTTAATGATTTCATAGCCTCATAATTAAATGTGTACTTAGATGCCTTTGTTTTTGACGCCCAAATAAGTGTTTCATGAGCATTTGTGAACCTTCTACCACGAAAGTTTGGCATTGGATTAACTTTTCTCCAAATAACATCATTTAATAACCAAAACTCTAAATCCTGCAAAATATATCCTAATCTAAAAATATTGTGGTAAGATCCAATAACCCAAATACTTCCATTAGACTTTAACACTCGTCTAGCAGAACTCATCCATTGCTTAGTATAATTATCATAGTCAGAAATTGAATTAAATTTATCCCAACTTTCTTTAACACCGTCAACTTTAGTTTGATCTGGTCTTTCAAGATCTCCGCTAAGTTGAAGATTATATGGAGGATCTGCAAAAATTAAATCCACACTTTCGGTTGGTAATTCATTCATTTTCTCAATGCAGTCACCAACAATCACTCTATTCAAATAACTTTTTAATAACATTTTTAATCTTTTATTAGTTTAATATCTTGTTTGTATACTGTGGATAAAATGATAATTATTGAACAAAGTCAATTACTTAGTTGTAATTAATTAATTTATACAATATGTGTATTATTGTTAATTATTTTTACTATATATAGTAGCAATTGGTTTAAATGATTTTCTGTGTAAATCTAAAACACCATTTTTTAAAATAGCATTTTTGTGATCATTGGTGCCATAACCAAAATGACAGTCAAATAAGTAAGATGGATATCTTTTAGATAACTGTCTCATTATAGTATCTCTTGTTTCTTTGGAAATAATACTTGCTAATGCAATAGTTTTGCAAACACTATCGCCCTTAACTAAAGTTTGAAGTAAATTGCAAGGTAAATTTAGTTTTTTTGATTGTAAAAAATTGTCTAAATTTTCAAAATTTGGTTTAAATTTACCATCTAAATAAATACAAAAATCTTTGTCTTTATGTGTTTCTGTATTTTTTAATTTTTTAATTAATGAAAATATAGACCTTTTCATTGCAATGGCATTTGCATATGAAAGACCATACTTGTCAATTTCTTCTACACTTGCGATAGAAGAAGAATATTTAACAAAACTATCTAATGATAATATTATTTCTCTTCGCTTTGACGACTTTAATTTCTTGCTATCATTAATCTCTGAATGTAAGGATTTATATTTAGTAAAATCAAACCAACAGGCAGTTGATGCTAATGGTCCAGCCCATGAACCCCTGCCCGCCTCATCAACGCCTATCATTAAAATATTTTTTTTATGTAAATCTCTTTCAATATCAAAACTAATCATTAATTCTTAGAACGAGAAAATTTATGCTCTTGAAGTCTAGGCATAATTTCTAAAAAGTTACATGGTTTGTGTCTTACATCTAACTGAAATTTTAATATTTCATCCCAGCCATCTTTACATGCAGATGGAGAGCCAGGTAAGTTAAAAATATATTTTCCATTTGCAACTCCTGCCAACGCTCTTGATTGTAAAGCAGATGTATTGATTTTTTTAAATGATAACCAACGAAACATTTCTCCAAAACCATCTATATTTTTTTCAAATATTGTATTCATTACTTCTGGCGTTATATCTCTTCCAGTAAGACCAGTTCCTCCAGTAGATATGATCACATCTATATTTTCAATTTTTATTAATTTTGAAAATAAATCATAAATTTTATTGAAATCATCTTTTACAATCTCTCTTACTGTTACTTTATGACCAAATTGTGTAATTCTATCAACTAAAGTATCACCAGATTTGTCATTTTTTAATTCCCTTGTATCCGATATAGTAACAACCGCAATATTTATTGAAATAAAATCATTTTCACCCATTATTAAACTTAACTTCCTGTATTGTTGAAAAAAATTTTTGAATCTAAAGTTTTTCCAGATGCTAACGAAAGAAGAATTGTGTTATCTTCATTAAATCTAGTCTTATATACCCATAAATTTGTAAGTACCAACTTTATATAATTTCTAGTTTCTCTAGCGGGTAAACTCTCTAACATTAATAGAGTGTCTTTATATTTATAATTTCTATCTTTTGTCCATTTTTTAAAATTTCCGGGACCGGCATTATAGCTTGCTAACATCCACATTAAATCATTATTTACGATAGGTAAAGTAAAGAGAAATTTTATATATTTGGAACCAATTGAAATGTTGTGAGGGGGATTATAAAGTAAATGATTTTTGCTTCTTCTAAGTCTATATTCTTTATTTTTCATTATAAATGCTGCTGTTGATGGAATTATTTGTAACACGCCCATAGCCTTTGATGAGCTTCTAGCTCTAGGGTTGAAACCTGATTCTTGTCTGGCTATTGCATAAATAAGTGCCTTATCTTTCAAATCTGATGTATCTATGCTCCAAGATGGTATAGGATATAATCCACCTAATAATATTTTATCATGGTCATTTCTTAAAATAGCAGCTAACCTAAAAGTCAATCCTGGCATTTTATTATTTGATGTGAATGATAATAATTGGGGATAGTCTTTCACATCAAATTTAGGAATAATTTTTCTAAACTCTCTTGCAGCTTTATAAAATTCATTTACTTCTATTAATGCCAAGGCTCTGAGACCGCCCTTATGTTTAGTAATTTTATTAATTAAATTTTGATCATATTTGGGTAAGTCGAAGTTTGGGTTATACTTATACCCTAAAGAAGCCATTGCCAATGAACCATAAAAAGTTCGATCTTTTGTAGCTGCTTTTTTTAAAAAATAATTTGCCTCCTTAGCATTTCCCAATAAATATGAAACTCTAGCAGACCAATAACCGCCTCCAGCAGTAATTCCTTCAGGTCCCTCAATATCTGATAATTTATTAAAGAAATATTTTGATACTTTAATATCTTTTATTCTCCATGAAGCTAATCCTCCAGCCCATAAAGCTAAAGGGTTAAGTTTCTCTGACAAACTTATCGAAAGTCTAGCCTGTCTTATAGATTTATAATCTTTTTCAAAAATAAATAGTGCATGTGATAATTCTGCTCTAAGCTGTGATAACTCATTTTTTGTAAGATACTTTTTTACTTTTTTACTATTCAACAAATTTTCAGCATATAAAGTATTTCTTTTATTAATAGCTCTTCTAAATTTAATTGAAGTAGAATAAGCAAACTTTTTATATTTTTTGTTATCAATAGGAAATCTTGGCTTTAATACGTTTGCTTTAAATGTACCATATCCATTTAAAAAACCTGGTGTTGGTTTTTTTGGACTCTTTAAATTGTTCGGTTTTCTCTTAAGAGCTATCCTTGTAATTCTAGTGGCATCTGGATGGTCATTATATTTATCAAGCCAATTTTTTAAATCAGTGTATGAGCTTCTCCATCCAGTAGGATGCAAATATCTTTCAGCATATACGTTCCCTAATAAAATTTTATCATTCAATTTCTTGATTAAATTATCAACTTTTTTCCACTCTTTAGATTTTTTACTTTTAATTGGAAGTTTTTGAATTTCAAAAATTTTTTTATAAATTTTTATATCATCTTTTGAGAGTATTTTTCTAACTTTTTCATTATTTGCAAACGAAAAATTAGAACAAATTAGTGAACTTAAAAAAATAAGTCCAAAAAGCGTTTTTATATTTTTTAAGATTTTCATAGGATGATTAGATTTCTTTTATTTTGTCTCTTAGAAGTTTCATATCCTCCCAAGCATATTTTTTTAAGTCTGGCCTGTTTAACAAATGTGAAACATTAAAAGTTGGAAGAATAGAAAATTCACAATTTATTTCATTAGATTTCAATGTTTGCCATTTTCCTCTCAGTTTTATAATGCTCTCATTCAATTCTAAAATTTGGTATGTGGGAACCTCACCTAAACAGACGATAATCTTAGGCTTTAATAAATTTATCAAATTAATAATAAAGGGTCTACAAATTTTTATTTCTTCTTTACTTGGGTATCTATTGCCTGGAGGTCGCCAAGGAATACTTTTTATAATGAAAGTTTCATCCATATTAAGTTCTATAGCATTAAGCATTTTTTTAAACAATAATCCTTTACTTGAAACAAAAGGAACACCTTTCTTGTCCTCATCCACATCTGGGGGGCCGTCAATAATTAATAATTTAGAATTTGTATTTCCATAAAAGCTAACAAAATTAGTAGATGTTTTTTTTAATTTGCAACCTTCAAAGATTTTGAATGAATGTTCTAATTCTTTGATTTGTAGTTCTTTATTTTTTTTTGAATGATGATTTATTTCTGGTCTTATATTTTTTTTGTTATCTTCAAATAAAGAAGGGGCCTCACAAAAAAATTTGTCGTAAACTATACTATCGATACCAATTTCTCTATAAAAATCCAAAACGTTAGTAATTAATTTTTGATTTTTAGTTTCTAGCTGTTTCAATTAAAATTTCCTATTAAATTTCATTTAATAAATATAAAATAGATTGTAATGAATTTTTATTAAAGAAAATATTAACTTTTGGTAGATTTTATGATTAAAGGTGCACTAATTTTTCTTATTACACTTAATTTGATAGGTTGTAATATGAAAACAAAAATCTCAGACGTATCACAAAGTCATTCAAATCAAAATAACAGTACTTCATATATAGGAAATTATCTTACTGCCAATTATTCAATTATGAAAGGGGATGCTTATACTGCTAGTCGAATACTTAATAAAAACTTAAATAATTTAAAGCTTTTAGAAATCAAATTTTTTTCAAATATTGTTAGCGGAAATTTCGATGCTGCTGATAAGGTTTCCCATAAAATAAAACTGAATAGTGAAAATAACACTTTTTATAATTTACCTCGATATATTTTAAAAATTAAAAATAATGATTTTAGAGGCAGTTTAGAAATTTTTAAAAATCAAAAATTATTTTTTAATGTAGATGGTTTAAATAATCTAATAAAATTTTGGATTAAGGAAAGAGAAAATACAAAAAACTATTTATCAAAAAAACATCTTATAAATTCATCTATACATAAGTTGCTTATATTAGAAAATTTTTATGATTCTGATAAACTTGTTGAAATTGCTGACTTACTTTATAAAAGCAATAATTTAAATAGTCATGAATTTCTGTTGTTAGCAGGATTTTACTTTAGGGTAGATAATTTTGAAAAATCAAAAGAAATTATTAAAACAAAATTACCAAACCAATTTGATAAAAATACTATAATAAATGATTTTTCTAACAAAAATAACATATATAACAAAATCCAAAAAATAAATTTTATTTTAGCGTCCAAGATTTATAACTTGATAAATGAAAATAACTCAAAAATAAATAAGTCTTATTCTTATCAAAAAATCTTATTAGAATTCAGTATTTTTCTGGAACCTAAAATGGATATTTCTAAATATGCTTTAGCTGAAATCTATAACTTTGAAAAAACATTTAAAACAGCATTTAAAATTTTAGATTCTATTCCTGAAAATTCATTTTTTTCTTTAGCCGCTAATCTAAAAAAATTAGCTGTAAAAAAATCTTCTGGGATGGATATGGAATATAAAAATTTACTTTTCAAAATTATAAACATATGGCCTAATAATAAATTAGTTTTATATAGATTAGCAAATTACTATAAATCTAAATCACAATATCGTAAATCACTTAAGATTTATAAAAATATCCTAGATCGTTATAATTCAAATGATCGTGATTTGTTTTTGTATGCAGCTAATTTAGACAAGATTGGTAAATGGAAAGAAGCAAAAGTTTTATTTTTAGAACTTTTAAAAAAAAACCCACAGGATACTTTTACGCTAAACTATGTTTCTTATAAATTAGCTTTAAAAAACCAAGAATTGGAGCTTGCACTAGAATTAATAAAAAAAGCTTTGGTTATAGATCCTAATAATGGCTATTTTTTAGATACTCTTGGTTGGGTAGAATATAAGAGAAACAATTTTATTTCCGCAGTTTACTTTTTAGAAAAATCTGTTTCTATTCTTCCAAGGAGTGCTGAAGTTATAAATCACCTTGGTGATTGTTATTTCATGTTAAATAGAAAAAAGGAGGCTATTTTTGAGTGGAATAAAGCTTTGAAATACGAAACTGACAAAAAAATAATAAAAAATATCAAAGAAAAAATTCGAAAACATGAGCATCTATTATAAAATTTCTGCACCTGCAAAACTTAACCTAAATTTATTTGTTAGAGACAAATTGTTAAATGGGCTTCATTTTCTAGAAAGTGACATATGTTTTTTAGAATTAATTGATAAAATCAGTTTAAAGTTTAATAATCATGATACTTTTTATCAAAATAAAAATAATACATTTATGGTCAATCCTGAAAACAATTTAATTTTGCAAGCCATTAAAAAATTTAGATCTCACACAAACTGGAATAAAAAATTTGAAATTTATCTAGATAAAAATATACCAATTGGCGCAGGTTTAGGTGGAGGTTCAGCAGATGCGGCAGCAACACTAGTACTCCTTAGAAAACTCTTTAATAAAGACAAGAATAATAATAAAATACCAATTTCCACAATATTTACAATTGGCAGTGAATTGGGTTCTGATGTGCCTTCATGTATTATGAGTAAAGATTTGAAATTAAAAGGATACGGGAATGAAATAAGAAGAAAAAAATTTCCAAATAATTATTATTTTCTATTAGTTTATCCAAATTTTGAATTATCAACTAAATCTGTATTTAAACATTTCACTGATATTGAAAACTTTAATCAAAAATCGAAAAAATTATTTTTTGAAAATATTAAAATTTATAACTCTCTATTATTTTCAGCAATAAGTCTAGCACCTGAAATTAAGTATGTTTTGGATAATTTAAAAAAAATTCGCAATATCGTTGCTTATGGTATGTCAGGAAGTGGTTCTACATGCTTCGGTATATTCAAAAGTTTAAAAGACTTACCTAATCTGAGTAATTTTTACAATAATAATTATTTTATTTGGTTTGGACAAAAAGCAAATTATAAATTGAATAGGGTTTGTCACTCTAAATTTCTTGAAAATAAATTTTAAATAATGTAATTCAATAATTAATGGGGCGTAGCCAAGTGGTAAGGCATCGGGTTTTGATCTCGTGTACCGTAGGTTCGAATCCTACCGCCCCAGCCATTTAAAAAATTTTCTCATGAGAAACATCTATTTATTTTCAAAAATAAATTTAATTAGGTATTGTATTTCAAGTAGTATAGCCCATTTTTATTTCTCAATGATAAAGATAAGTTTTTATCAATTTTATTTAACTTTTTCTTAAGCCTATATATATGCGTTTCTAAAGTATGTGTATTAATTTTATCTGAAAATCCCCAGATTTTTATTAATAAATCTTTTTTTAAAATATCTTCATTTTTTTTATTATAAAAGTAAATTAATAGATTATTTTCTTTTTCAGTTAAGTGTTCTGTGTAATTTGTTTCTAAATTAGAAATAGTTTTTTTAGATGGTGAGAAAATTATATGATCCATTAAATATTTATTAGAATTAATCATGGTTTCTGGATAATTTAAGCTATCTAAATAATTAAGAAGAGTTACTAGTTTAAATGGTTTTTCTAATAAAAATACTTTGTTTACATTATCAATCATTTTTTTATTAAAAGGTTCGTGATAGGCAATGATGTTGACATGTTCATTTTTACTTTGAAGTATATTTATTAAATTTTTAATGTTATCGCCCAAATTATTTAAATTTAAAATGCAAGCATCAAAACTTCTATTTGCCACGGTTTCATGCAGCTCTTCATTGTTTTCTACAACTAACAGATCATAATTATTGTATTTTAAAATTTGATAGTAAAGAATTGAGTTTAAAATTTTTTCCTTTTCATATAATAATATTGACAAGTTTTGTTTCAAGGAAATCACCTTAATTAAATAAATAAAGATTCACATGAATAGTACATTAACAGTTAAAATAGAAAGAGCAATATCTGAGCTTAGAAGAGGAGGGAAGTTAGTAATCTCTGAAATTAATTCAGGAACTTCTGTCTTACTAGTAGCTTCTGAGTTAATAGAAAACCATACAATAGATGAGATGTCAAAACTTGCTTTATCAAGACCAAATATTATTTTATCTAAGAATCGAAGCAAGGCAATTGGTATAAATGGAGCTGATGGACCGTGTTCATTTTTAATAAAGAATAATTGGGAAGTGGATGATATTCTATCTCTATGTATGCCATTAGCTAATCATAAAATTCCTATAATTGATGGTGCTTTGCCAGAGAGTTATACTGGAATTGTATCATCTTGTATATTACTATTGCGACAATCTAGGCTTCTTCCTGCTGGCTTGATGGCTATTATCTCAAACGTTTCAGTTGAACAAATAAATAAGTGGGCGTTTGATAAAAATCTAATTCATGTGAACACTTCTGATATTAAATCTTACGAGCAAATAAGTGCTAGTAATTTAATCATGTCAGTTAAGGCTAAGGTACCAATTCTACATACTGAAAATTGTGAAATTATTATATTTAGACCAAGAGATGGTGGTAACGAACACTTTTGCCTAGTTTTTGGAAAAAACAGAAAAATGAGTACTGATCACGCTTTAGTAAGAATTCATAGCCAATGTATAACAGGAGATGTCCTAGACAGTCTCAAATGTGACTGTGGTCAACAGTTAAGACAATCTATCAAATTAATGGCTGAAGCTGACGAAGGAATTTTGATATATCTTGCACAGGAAGGAAGGGATATTGGACTACTAAACAAGCTTCGAGCATACTCATTGCAAGAAAGTGGTATGGACACTGTAGAGGCTAATGAAGATTTGGGATTTAATGATGATGAAAGACTATATTACCCTGCAAAAGAAATTTTGGCCCAACTAAAAATTAAAAATGTAAAATTAATTACCAATAATCCTAAAAAGGTTGAGCACCTAGAAAATTTAGGAATAAAAGTTACAGAACGAATTGCTATTAAAATAAACCCAAACAAACATAATAAAAAATATCTTGAAACAAAATCCAAAAAATCAGGGCACATACTTTAATTAAACTTGTCTATTGCCAAATAAAAGTGAACCAATTCTAACTGAAGTTGCCCCAAACTTTATTGCATCTTCATAATCACTGCTCATCCCCATAGATAATTCAGATAAATTATTTCTATTTGCAATTTTTTGTAATAAAAGGAAATGCATTGATGGTTCTTCGTTTACAGGGGGTATGCACATTAATCCAACAATGGGTAAATTTAAGTCTTCAATGCAATACTTTATAAATTTGTCTGCCTCCAAGGGATCTATTCCACTTTTTTGTGGTTCATTACCAGTATTAACTTGAATATAAAAACTATTAGTTTTAGTTTTTTCATGTAAATTTTTTGCTATCTCTGTTGCTATTTTTTCTCTGTCTATTGTTTCAATTACGTCGAATAAGCTGAGAGCTTGCTTTACTTTATTGGTTTGCAATGGCCCTATAAGTCTTAATTCTATATCATTATTAATCTCTATTCTTTTTTTCCAACGGTTGATCGCCTCTTGCACTCTATTTTCACCAAAAATTTTTTGTCTGCATGCAATTGCTTCGTCAACTTTATGATCTGGCTGTTTTTTGGAAACAGCTACTAATTTTGGAACCTTGTTTTCTGAAAAAAAACTTTTCTCATGTTTGTTTTGAATGTTTTTTAAAATGAACTCTATGTTCTCTTTTATATCTTCCAATATTTTTGCTCCATTCATTATTTTTAAAAGTAATATTAGATTTTTTAAATATTTTATTGTTGCAAAAAAACAACAAAAAATTTAAAAAGTGATATTTATGCCATTAATTACTGGTTTTTATAGTTTATTTATAATAATAATTATGACTATACATTTTTATGGTAAAAATGTAATTAACCGTTTTCAATGTGAAAACATAAAATAAGGGGATACGCAATGCGTAAATTACTTTTAGGTACAACAGCAATCGCAGCTGCTGCTACTTTATCAACAAATGTTGCCCTTGCTGACGTTTCAATCTCTGGTGCTATGGAATTTACATATTCAAGCCAAGATTCTGGTAATGCAGCAACAGGTGCATCACAAGACAGCTTTGCTACAGACAATGATGTAGCTATTAGCTTTTCAAACAAAACTGACTCAGGTCTAAGCATTTTCATGGTTTCAAAAATCGAACAAGTTAGTGGCATAACTTCAGACGAAGCCTACATGGGCATTAAAGGTGGTTTTGGTACATTAACATTTGGTCAAGATGACGGTGCTGGTGATCAATTAACTAGAACTGCTCACGACCTAGTTGGACCTGATGCATTAAACGATGGTGGCGGAGGCGTTCTTGGCGCACAAGCTGGTAACGGTAATTTATCTGATGATAACGCTGACTTAATTGATGACGTTAACGACGAGAATGCAATTACTTACATCCTACCTACTATGGGTGGTTTAACAGTTGGTGCAACTTATAAAGACGCTGGTTCAGGTGCTTCTGATAATGCTGATGAAACAGTTGTTGCTGCTAAATATGCATTTGAAAGTGGAGCTGTTAAAGGATCAATCCACTATGGTAACAATAACATAAGTGGAGCTACCGCTGGTGCTGCATCAACAAACTCTGACTCAATGGCCATTGATGTTTCAACAGGTCCAATCAGAGCTGTTATTGCTAAAGCAGAAGACGAAGTTAGTTCAACAGTAACTACTGAAGTTACAGATTATGGTATTCAGTACAATGTTGGTAATGGACTTACATTAGCAGTTGTTGGAACTCAAGTTGAAGAGAATACTGGTGGTGAGACATCAGACATTACAACTGTTTCAGCTAAATATAACATAGCTTCTGGTCTTGATGCGTACGTTACATATCATGACTATGACTATAAAGCTGGTTCATCAGGTGAAACTGCTGATGATGGATCATGGACACAAATTACACTTAAAACTACATTCTAAATTTTTAGTTTGAACAATTAAAGGCGGCTGCAGCCGCCTTTTTTTATTTTTAATTCATATTTAAATGATGTATCATTGTATCCAATACTAAATGAAATATTTCACTTCAGGTTAAAATTATGGTTAAAAGTATATTTATAACGATATTAATGCTTATAATTGTAAGTTGTTCGAATAATAAAATCGTTTCTAATCCACTAACAAATAAAAGCCCTACACCAGGTCTTTTTTCCAAAGATTCAGAAAAAGGAATATCATTATCTGATATTTTTAATCCTAAATTAAATCCTGGTTCTGGAACTAGCGTAAATGGTTTTCTTTGGAGAGCATCCCTAAACATTTTATCAGTGGCACCTTTAATATCAACCGATGCTTTTGGTGGAACTATTATTACTGATTGGTATGTTAAGAAAAATATCAAAAATAAAAGGATCAAAATTACCGCTTATATTAAAACAAGCGAATTAAGATCAGATGGAATTAAGATAACGGTACATGTTCAAAAACTAATAGACAATGTGTGGTCTGATACAATTACAGATAATGATTTAGCTTCAAAAATTGAAAATAATATTTTGAATGAAGCAAGAAATTTAAGAATAAATTCAATTAAATAATTATAATGATGAAATATAACCCGCCTGTAATTGAAAAAAAATGGCAAAATAAATGGTCTGAACTTAAAAGTTTTAAAGCCAAAATTGATTACAATAAACCTAAATATTATGTATTAGAAATGTTTCCATATCCTTCTGGAGCTATACACATGGGACATGTAAGAAATTATACTTTAGGCGATTTAATTTCTCGATATAAAAAAGCTCAAGGTTTTAACGTTCTACATCCGATGGGTTGGGACTCATTTGGATTACCGGCAGAAAATGCAGCAATTGAAAATAAAACACATCCTACTAAATGGACTAATTCTAATATTGAAAATATGAAAATTCAGTTAAAACAAATGGGTTTATCTTATGACTGGGATAGAGAATTAAGTACTTGTGATCCAAATTATTACAAATTTGAACAAAAAATGTTTTTGGATTTCTATAAAGCTGGAATTGCTTATAGAAAAGAAACTTTAGTCAATTGGGATCCAATTGAAAATACAGTTCTAGCAAATGAGCAAGTTGTTGACGGTCGAGGATGGAGATCTGGAGCTGAGGTTGAAAAGAAAAAAATGAAGGGATGGTTTCTAAAAATTTCGAATTTTGCAGACGAATTACTTAATGAAATTGATAACCTGGATGGATGGCCTGAAAAGGTTAAAACAATGCAAAAAAATTGGATTGGAAAAAGCTACGGTGCTACCATTAATTTTTCGTTAGAAAATTCATCAGAAAAAATATCTATTTTCACAACTAGACCCGACACAATTTTTGGAGCATCTTTTATTGCAATATCACCTCAACATCCACTTGCAAAAAAAATTTCCAAGAAGGATTCAAAAGCATCTGCCTTTATAAAATTTTGTGAGAAAAATTCAACTAAAGAAGCTGATTTAGAAAAAGCTGAAAAATATGGATACGAAACGAACCTATATGTGTTTCATCCCTTTAAAAATGATGTAAAGTTAAAGATTTTTATTGCTAATTTTATTTTAATGGATTATGGAACTGGAGCAATTTTTGGTTGTCCTGCACATGATCAAAGAGATTATGATTTCGCAGTAAAGTACTCTTTAGACATCATACCAGTAATAAAAACGAAAGAAAATCTCCCTTTTAATGGTGATGGGGTTCATATAAATTCTGAATTTTTAAATGATTTAAATACTGATGATGCAATTAAATTATGCATAAAAAAACTAAATGAATTAGAAATTGGTAAAGAAAAAGTAACTTATAGGATACGTGATTGGGGTGTTTCCCGACAAAGATATTGGGGATGTCCAATTCCTATAATTTACTGTAATGATTGTGGCGAAGTGCCAGTGCCAGAAGAAAAATTACCAATTAAGCTACCAGAAGATACTGATTTTAATATAAGTGGAAATCCTTTGGATAATCATCCAATCTGGAAACATACTAAATGCCCCAAGTGTAATAAAAAAGCTGTTCGAGAGACAGATACATTTGACACATTTTTTGAATCTAGTTGGTATTTTGCAAGGTTTACAGATCTCAATCCTTCAAGTGCCTTTACTGAAGATGCTATTAAATATTGGATGCCTGTTGATCAATACATTGGTGGAATTGAACATGCAGTTATGCATCTGCTTTATTCAAGATTTTTTATGAGAGCCTTAAAGCATGTCAACTCTCTAGATATTGAGGAACCTTTTACTTCTCTGAAAACACAGGGAATGGTGTGCCACCAAACTTTTAAGACCAAAGATGAAAAATGGATTTTCCCAAACTACGTAATAAAAAAAGACAATGAATACTTTCACCTGGAGACAAAAGAGATTGTTATTCCTGGTAGAATCGAAAAGATGAGTAAATCAAAAAAAAATGTAGTTGACCCTCAGCAGATAATTGAAAATTTTGGTGCAGACACTGCACGTTTTTTTGTGTTATCTGATTCTCCTCCTAATCGAGATATGGAGTGGTCAGATTCAGGAGTAGAAGGTTCATGGCGTTTTTTAAATAAACTTTGGAAATTTGTAAAAAATATACCTAAAAGAGATATTGAAAATGATTTACCAAAAAAAATTTCCTCACGAAATAGAGAACTATTAACATTTATGAATACAACAATTAAAGACGTTACAAAAGCAATTGATGAATTTCATTTCAACATAGCAGTTGCTCAAATTAGAAGTTTGTTTAACGTTGTTCTTACTCATAGCATTGAAAATAAAAATGATTTTAGAGTTGTTGTTTTTGTTACAAACAAACTTCTTGTATTAATTAATCCTATGGTGCCTCATATAGCCGAAGAATTATGGTATAGTTTAGGTAATAAAGATTTAATTTTAAATGAAAGTTGGCCTAAAGTTAACTTGGAGTATATAAAAAAAAATAATGTGAAAATTCCTATACAAGTTAATGGAAAAGTAAGAGCAATTGTTGAAGTACCTATAGACTTAGATAAAAAAGAAATTGAGAAAATTGCTTTGAAAGAAGAAAATGTTTTAAAATTTTTAGATAGAAAACCAAAAAAAGTTATTATTATACCTAATCGTGTTGTTAATTTTGTAATTTAAATTGAGCTCAGGATGTTTATTTTTAAAAAATTATTTTTTGCATTTTTAATATTTTTAATTGGTAGTTGTTCTTTTAAAAATTATGAAAATTTTCAGAATATTAACAATTATTCAATTAAAATTGAAGTGCCTAATGATAAATATAACTTATATCTTAAAGAAAGTTTAAAAAGATTTTTTCAAATTAATGATAATAAAAACAATTATACACTTAGAACTGAAATAAAATTTGAATCAACCAACACATTGTCAGTTAGTGGTCAAAACGTTTTAAAATCAACAAAAGCTAAAATTAATTATCAATTAATAAATAAAAACGCAAACTTAGTAAAGTCTGGTTCAATAAACACTTTCCCAGCCTTAAGCTCTTCATCAAATTCTTTTTATTCTCAAGAAAAGAGTATTGAGCATATTAAGGAAAGATTAACAAAAAGCTCTGCAAAATCTCTTTATAAACATATTAGCGTTATTATAAGAAGATTAAATTGAAAATCGTTCCTATTTTTTATGAAGATAACTTAAAAAACAAACTAAAAAACGTAAACATTATTTTTTTATATGGATCTAACATTGGCTTAGTAGAGCTTATATATAAAAAAACCTTGGAAATTTTGAAAATAGATACACATGACCCTTTTACGGTTTCCAAAATAGACGGCAATGAATTTAAGGATAACCCTTTAGTACTTAATGATAATATAAATACTTTAAGTGCTTTATCAGATAAAAGGTATATACTCTTGGATCTGGTGCATATTTCTCTAACTAAAAATATAGAAAATATTATTTTACAAGCTGTTAAAACAGAAAGTAGTAATTATTTACTACTAATAAAAGCTTCAAATTTAAAGATAAGTTCTTTTATTAAATATTTCGAAAACAGTAATAATTCTATTTTAGTCCCTTGTTATGAAGAAAAAACAAGTACCCTTCATTCAAAATTAACAAATTTATTTTCCAAACATAAATTTAATTTCAAAACACATTTTGTTGAAAGTTTAATAATAAGACTTAGTTCAAATTCACTAACTAATGAAATGGAAATTGAAAAACTAGATGTTTTTTTAACAAATAATAAAAATGTTACTGAAGAAATGATTTTTACGCTTATTTCAAACAATGATGATTTGAATTTAAATAAAGTTATCGAAAATTGCTCTAATGGCAAACCTCTTGATGCATTAATATCTTTTGAAAATATTTATGAGAACCAAAGTACAACCATTACTCTTATACGATTATTCGTTAATCACTTTAAATTAATAGAAAGAATTTTATTACTTTTTGAGAAAAACAAAAATTTAGAAAATGTTATAAATAATGTTAAACCACCAATTTTCTTTAAGAAAAGGGAATTTATATTTTTTCAATGTAAAATTTGGAATTTAAAATTAATAGATATTATATTAATTCGCTTAGTTGAGCTGGAAATAAAATGCAAATTAAATCATTTCTCAGAAAAAACAATTTTATCACAGTTCATACTATCTACTTCTATTCTTGCAAGGAATAGAATTAAGTCTTAATTTTTTTTATAATAAAATTAAACTCTTCTAAATTTTTACATTGTAGTTTAATAGTTCCAGTTTTTTTCAAACTATCAAAATCAATATTTACATCTAATCCTGTTATTTCAGATAATTCTTTTTCTAAATTAATTATGTCTATATTTTTATCTTTGTTTTTGGGAGACTTTATATTTCGATTTTTTATGAGTTTTTCGATATCCCTAGAATTAAGTTTATTCTTTAATATTATATCTAGATAAATGTCAGCATCTTTATGTCCTATAAGTGGTCGGACTTGACCAATGGTAAGTTTTTGTTGCAAAAGTAATTCCTTGGCTTTATCTGATAATAATAAAAGTCTAGTAATATTACCAACATAAGACCGAGATTTTCCAACTGCTTTTGAAATATCTTCTTGAGTATAATCGTAATTGGTAATAAGAGACTGATAACCTTCGGCTTCTTCAATTGGATTTAATTCAGATCTTTGAATGTTTTCAACCAAAGACAATTCAGCAATTTTATCTTCATTAATATCATCACGTATAATGGCTGGAATTTCATGTATTTTGGCTAGTTGACAAGCTCTCCATCTTCTTTCACCGGCAACTATAAAGTATTGATTTTTTATAGTGTCATTTGATTTTAAAATCACTGGTTGAATTATGCCCTGTTTCTTAATTGAATTTGACAAAGACTCTAATTCATCTTTATCAAAAATTTTTCTTGGTTGCCACGGTCCAGGTTTGATAAACTCTAGTGGTATCATTTTATAATTATCAGTATTTTTTTCTACTTCAACACCCAAAAGACTAGATAGACCACTTCCAAGTCCTATGGGTCTAGCATTTTTCTTTTGTTTCATTTTAGATCTTTCTCTAGATTAATGATTTCACCTGCCAATGAAGCATATGCTTGAGATCCTGGACACGAAATATCATACATTAAAACTGGCTGACCGTAACTAGGTGCTTCAGAGATTCTAACGTTTCTTGGAATTATAGTTTTAAAAACTTTATCATTAAAATGATTTTTAACGTCATTTGACACCATTTCACATATTTTATTTCTTTTATCATACATAGTTAGAAGTATACCTTGAAGAGTAATTTTATTATTAAAATTATTTTTAATTGATTCCAACGTTTTCAAAAGTTGTGTTAACCCTTCCAATGCATAAAATTCAGTTTGCAAGGGTACAATTAAACTTTTTGCTGCACATAAAGCATTTAATGTAAGCAACCCTAAAGAAGGTGGACAATCAATGAATATGTAATCGTAAAACTCACTAATTTCTTTAATTAAATCACGAATTTTAAATTCTCTATTTTTTACATCCACTAATTCTTGTTCAAGAACTGACAGATCTGGTGAGGTGGGAATAATATCCAATTTTGGAATCATAGTTTTTTTAATTGAAACATTAATATTGCTTTTACCACAAATTATAGAATATAAATCTTTATCTCTTTGTTCATATTTTATACCAAATCCAGTGCTGGCATTTCCTTGTGGATCTGCATCAATTATAAGTGTTTTTTTATCACATGCTGCCATAGCTGTTGCCAAATTTATTACAGTAGTAGTTTTGCCTACACCACCTTTCTGATTTGCAATAGCTATTATCTGTGTAAATTTATTTGTCATTTTCAATATTTAACTTATCTACTTTGTATATATATAAAATTTTACCATCTCTATCTGTCATTGATGGATATTCTTCGAAACTAATTTTTTTATTTTTACTTAATTCAATAACTTCTGAATAATAAGATTTTCCCTTTAAAAACAACAGGTTAGGTAATTCTTGTTTTTCTCCTAATGATTTATTTGTGAAGATCTCTACATAATCAACTAGCTTACTTAATGAAGCTAATGCTCTGGAAGTAATTAAATCAACATTTATAAAGCTTAAATCTTCAATTCTACAGTTATGAATAGTTATATCTATTTCTGTTAACATTGCAATTTCTTTTAAAAAAATGCACTTTTTATAATCTGATTCAACTAAATGAATATTTTTTTTACCCATTATTGCAAGCACCATACCTGGAAAACCCGCTCCAGAACCAAAATCTATTATGTTTCCCTCTACATTCCTTACAAATCTATATAATTGTGCAGAATCTAAGAAGTGTCTAACCCAAATACTATTTATAGTGCTTTTACTTATTAAATTCATTGAGTTTTGCCACTTAGTAAGAATTTTCTCAAACACACATAATTTTTCATATGTTTCACGTGAAACAAATACATGTGAACTAAAGTTTTCATATGTATTAATATTCGTTAACAACTCTATATTTTTTCTCTTGTTTTAAATGTCTAAGAAGCAACAAAGTGGCTGTTGGTGTAAATCCTGGAAGGCTTGATGCTTGAGCAACAGTGCTTGGTTTGTTTTTTTTCAGAATGTCCTTTATTTCATTAGACAGTCCCTTGATAAGGTTAAAATCAAAATTTATAGGAATTGTAGTCTTATTTTCTTGCCTATACATCTTTATGTCTTCTTTTTGTCTTTTGAGATAAACATTATATATACAGTCTGTTTCTATTTGTGTATGTAATTCATCAGGGATTGTTTTTAAATCTGGCCAGATTTCAAAAAGATCTTTTATGAAATGTTTGCCAGACGATAAAATATCTTTTGGAGACCTTGGATTTCCAGTCCTTGTACTTGGTAAATTATATTTTTTTAACAAGCTTGGCTTAGCGCTTAAATTATCAATCATTCTGTAAGAATTTTTTAAATTCTGTTTCTTTTCTTCCCATAACTTTTGTCTTTTTGTACCAATAATGCCAAATTTTAATCCCTTATCAGTTAGCCTTTGGTCTGCATTGTCAGATCTTAAAAGCAGCCTAAACTCAGCTCTAGATGTAAACATTCTATAAGGCTCAGGTGCTCCTTTACTTATCAAATCGTCAATCATTACTCCGATATATGCCTCTGATCTATCAAGCCTAAACCATTTAGGATGCGTGTTAAGGTTTATTGAAGCATTTATTCCAGCAATTAACCCTTGAGACGCCGCCTCTTCATATCCGGTAGTACCATTTATCTGACCGGCAAAAAATAGTCCCTTTATTTTTTTTGTCTCTAAAGTGTCTTTTAGAGCTCTTGGATCCATGTAGTCATATTCAATTGCATAACCATATTGTCTTACAATAGCATACTCTAATCCAAGAATTGTTTTTAAAAATTCATTCTGAACTTTTTTTGGTAAACTTGTTGATATACCGTTAGGATAAACTAGAGGACTATCCAGTCCTTCTGGCTCAAGAAAAATTTGATGCGATTCTTTTTCAGAAAATCTACTAATTTTGTCTTCTATACTTGGACAATATCTTGGACCAGATCCTTGAATTGATCCTGAGTAGACTGGAGATAAATTTAAATTATCGAATATTATTTTATGAGTGTTTACATTAGTTCTTGTTATGCCGCATTTAATTTGTTGGACAGATATTTTCTTATTCATATAGGAAAATGGTATTGGATCATTATCTGCTGACTGCATTTCAACTTTATTCCAATTAATGCTAGATTTAAGCAATCTGGGTGGTGTTCCTGTTTTCAACCTACCAATTGGTAAATTTAGTTCTCTAATTTTTTTTGACAAATGGTTGGATGGCTCATCCCCTAATCTACCTGCTTGGATTCTTTCATTTCCAATATGAATAACTCCCCCTAAAAAGGTCCCAGTTGTTAATACTACTGATTTAGCTTTAATAGATATATCATTATCTAAAACAACATTTTTAATAACATTTTTCTCGATCGTTAGGTCTTTTACTGTTCCCTCTACGATTGTTAAATTTTCATTTGATTGCAGCAAATTTGAAATAGCTTTTTTGTAAAGTTTTCTGTCTGCCTGTGACCTAGGCCCGTGAACTGCTGGTCCTCTAGATCGATTGAGCATTCTAAATTGGATTCCCGAAAGATCTATGGCCTTGGCCATTATTCCGTCAAGCGCATCGATTTCTCTTACTAGATGGCCCTTTCCCAAACCGCCTATAGCTGGATTGCAAGACATCTCACCAATAGTCTCAATTTTCATAGTTATTAAAACAGTTCTAGCTCCCATTCTTGATGAAGCAGCTGCTGCTTCAACGCCGGCATGCCCACCTCCAATTACTACTACATCAAAATTTTTCATGTTTTTTGCCAAAATTTATTTACCAATACAAAAACTACTAAATATATCATCTAAAATTTCTTCTACGTCAATGATATTGGTTATATTACCAATTTCTTTTGCAACTATTCTTAGGTTCTCAGACACTATTTCAGGATTAATATTTAAATCACTTTCCTGCACGTCATTCAAAGCATATATTGATCTTTTTATTGCCTCTATATGCCTTTTTCTTGTAAGTAAAGCATTTTGTTTAGGAGCTAATGACTTTAAGTAATTAACGATTGAATTGATCATTTCATCAATCCCTATTCTTTCTTTAACAGAGATGTTATGAATACCTTTTTTAGATATAGTTTTGATATCTGATTTTGTATGTACCAAAATTTTCTTACATTTTGATTTGATTTCTGGATAAGAAAAATCTTCATTGTCAGATAAAATAAGGATTAGATCAGAAAATTCTGCTTTTTCTAAAGCTCTTTTAACTCCAATTTTTTCTACTTCAGATGCTGCATTTCTTATACCAGCGGTGTCGTTTAAAATAACAGGGAAACCTTCAAAATCCATAGTAACTTCTAAAATATCTCTTGTCGTTCCAGCCTGGTCAGTCACAATGGCAACCTTTTTATCTGATAAAAAATTTATAAGTGAACTTTTACCTACGTTAGGACGACCTAAAAGCGTTATGACAAAACCATTTCTGATTCTTTCTCCATAATTGCTATATTTCAAAGATTTCTTCATATCTTCTAACATTTTTTGTACTTTGAAATTAAACACTTGTTCAAGTTCAGATGGAAGCTCTTCATCTGAAAAGTCAATAAGAGCTTCTAATTTTGACAACAACCAAACTACTTCATCCCTCCACAAATTTATTTTACTTGATAGAGCTCCCTCATACTGCGACATAGATAAACTGAATTGATTTTCTGTTTCTGAATTTATTAAGTCGTTTAAACCCTCCGCTTGAGTTAAATCTAAAATCCCATTTAAAAAAGCTCTTTTTGTAAACTCACCTCTGTCAGCAATCCGAAATCTTTTTGTTTTGGAAAGAACTTCATAAATTTTTTTTTCGATTATGGTGCTTCCGTGAATGTGGAACTCAATAATATCCTCTCCGGTTACAGTTTTTGGGCCTGGAAAGAAGATTATTAACGCATTATCAATGATATTATAATTTAAATCATATATTTTTCTAAGAGATGCAACACGAGGTTGCGTTGGTTTAAATGAAAAAATTTTGGGTATTTTTTTTGTCTCGCTTCCAGAAATCCTAATAATTTTAATTGCACTTTTTTGTGAACTTGAAGCTGAAGAAAAGATTGTGTCCAAGTTTTAACTCTTTTTTTAAAAATGTTTCACGTGAAACGTCTTATTTGTTCATTGCTCTAAAAAAATCTTCGTTAGATTTGCTTTGTTTAAGTTTGTCTAATAGAAAATCCATTGCGTCTACCGGTCCCATTTGAATCAAAATTCTCCTTAAAACCCACATCCTGGATAATGTATCTTTCTCAACTAAAAGCTCTTCTTTTCTTGTGCCTGACTTAGTTACATCAATAGCTGGAAAAGTTCGTTTATCCGATAGTTTTCTGTCAAGTATCACTTCACTATTTCCAGTGCCTTTGAATTCTTCGAAAATCACCTCATCCATTCTTGATCCTGTTTCAACCAATGCTGTGGCAATAATAGTTAAAGAACCTCCATCTTCAATGTTTCTTGCAGCACCAAAGAATCTTTTTGGTTTTTGAAGAGCATTTGCATCAACTCCTCCTGTTAAGACTTTACCACTCGATGGTATTACAGTGTTATATGCTCTGGCTAACCTAGTTATAGAATCCAATAAAATTACCACATCTCGCTTATGTTCAACTAATCTTTTAGCCTTTTCAATAACCATATCAGTAACCTGAACGTGTCTTGAAGCAGGTTCATCAAACGTTGAGCTAATAACTTCTCCATTAACAGATCTTTGCATATCTGTTACTTCTTCCGGTCTTTCATCAATTAACAAAACAATCAGATAAATCTCAGGATGATTTTTAGATATGGCTTGTGCTATTGATTGTAACATCATTGTCTTTCCTGTTCTAGGTGGAGCGACAATTAGACCACGTTGTCCTTTGCCCATAGGGGCAACCATTTCTACAACTCGAGTTGTTATATCTTTATTGTTTGGATCAAACTCGGTTTCAAAATTAATTTTTGCTTGTGGGTAAAGAGGTGTCAAATTATCAAAATTTATCCTATGACGAACAGACTCTGGATCCTCAAAATTTATATATTCAACTTTTAGTAATGCAAAATATCTTTCACCTTCTTTTGGAGCTCTTATTTGACCCTCAACTGTGTCACCTGTACGAAGACCAAATTTTCTAACTTGGTTAGGAGATATATAAATATCATCTGGTCCAGCAAGATAATTAGATTCGGGTGATCTTAAAAAACCAAATCCATCAGATAAGACTTCAAGCACCCCATTTCCATATATTGCTATATCGTTGTCAGCGAGCTTTTTTAAACAGGCAAACATCATGTCCTGTTTCCTTAAAGTACTTGCGTTTTCTATTTCTAAACTCTCGGCATAAGTTAATAAATCTGATGGGTTTTTTGCTTTAAGATCTTTTAAATGCATTTAATTCTCATTTGATGGAAATTTATATTAATTGGAAATTTGGTTTGACTAAAATCAAAATAATAATAAAAGTCATTAATAAAGTTGGTATTTCGTTTATTATTCTATAAAATTTAGTTTTTTTAAATCTATACCCTTTTTTAAAATCTTTGTAAAGAATAGATAAATAGAAATGAAATATAGTTAAACAAAAAACTAAGAATAATTTAATTAAAAAATAATTTTCACTTAAAAAGTAAGTGTTATCATATAATAAAAGAAACCCTAATACATAAGTAACAACTAGAGCTGGTGTCATTATGTAATTCAACAACCTATACTCCATTAGTAAAAAAGTTTCATCCATATCACTTAAATTTTTAGTATCATTATGATACACAAAAAGCCTTGGTAAATATAGTAATCCCACCATCCAGGATATTATTGAAATCAAATGAAAAGATTTAATGATATCATAAAACAATATTTATATTTACCTATTATAATTTCTAACGATACTAATAACTTCTTTTACATTATCTATCTTACAATCTGGAGTAAGACCATGACCAACGTTAAATATAAATCTCTTGTCTTTCATAATATCTAAACAAGTTAAAACATTCTGACTTAAATAATCACTATGAGATGGAATAAGTGATGCCGGGTCAAGATTACCTTGTATAGCAATATCTTTATTAATATTCATTATTGCCCAAAGTAAATCAACTGACCAGTCTAACGCAATACAATCAACTTTACTTTCAAAAGAATATCTTACAATAGACGCTCCTGCTTTAAACGGAAATCCAATAACAGGAACAAAAATTTTCCTAGATCTTAAAATATCTATAATTTTTGCCGTTGGTCTTATTGCACAATCATTAAAGAAGTTATTGGGAATCATATGAGACCATGAATCGAAAAGCATTAAGACATCAGCTCCAGCTCTAGCTTGCATTTCTAATTTATCAGCAACATAAACTATAAGTGTTTCAATTAATTGCATAAACCATTTATTTGAACTCCAAAGAGCTTTTCTAGTATTAATAAAATCTTTGCTTCCTTTTCCTTCAATCATATAGCAAGCTAAAGTCCAAGGAGCCCCTGCAAATCCAATTAACCCAATAGTTTTTGGTAAAGTACTTCTAAGATAACTGATTGCATTTTTCAACGGATCGAGTTTGGTTGATATAGATATATTTTGTAAAATATTTGTTTCATCTGGGATCATAGGATTCAATGAAGGACCAAAATTTTTAGTAAATTTTACATTTCTATTCATAGCCCAAGGTATCATTAAAATATCAGAAAATATTATTGCAGCATCAAGATCATAATACTTTAATGGTAGATTTGTACTTTTAATTATTAATTCCTCATTCAAACAAAACTTCACAAAATTTGTTTCTTTTTTTCTGATCTTATAATATTCAGGTAAATGTCTACCTGCTTGGCGTAAAAACCAAATAGGAATATCGTCACATCTACTTTTAAGAGTTTTACTAATTAAATTTTCTTGCACAAAATTACTTTATTAAGAAGTTGTATGATGTTGTTGTTTTTTATAAAATTGTGAATAAAAGAAAAAAAAAAATTAATCCACATATTTATAAAAAATTATTTATTGAATTATATAAGGAAATAAAGTTATTCACAAATAATAATCTTTATATTTAATTTTATTAACATGTAAAGAAAATTTGGATAAATATTTAAAAGTAAAAAAATAACAAATTCATTAAAAGAAAATGACAATTATCAACAATTTATTCAGTAGAGAAAAAACTTCATGATAATAATTGGAATAACAGGTTCAATAGGTATGGGTAAAACAACTGTGTCTAAAATGTTTAGAGTTTTAAAAATACCAGTTTTTGATTCAGATAAAAAAGTAAAAGAAATATTAGAAAGAAATTATGACGTTATAGAAAAGATATCAAAGATTTGGCCCGAATCAGTATCGATTAATCAAAAACAAAAAAAAATTAAGAAGGAAGTTCTAAGCAATAAAATATTTGAAAATAAAAACGAAAGAAAAAAATTAGAGAAAATAATACATCCACTTGTTAAAAAAGAGAGAAAATCGTTTTTGAAAAAATTTGAGGAATATTTTGTAGTAGGCTTAGATATACCTTTATTATACGAAACAGGTATGGATAAAGGATGTGATTACATTTTTTTAGTACATACTACAAAAAAAAATCAAAAAAAAAGGGTCTTAAAGAGGAAAAATATGACCGAAAAAAAATTTGATTTAATAAATAATTCACAATGGAATTTTGAAAAGAAAAAAAAAGAAAAACCTTTTATAATAAATACATCTTTTGGTAAATTGGTGACATTTATTATTATTTTGTTTTATTTGTCTAAAATAAAATATAGAGGAAAATAAAATGACTAGAGAATTAGTGCTCGACACTGAAACTACTGGATTAGATCATGAACATGGCCATAGGATTATTGAAATTGGTATAGTTGAATTGGATAATCACTTACCAACAGGAAATTATTTTCATTATTATCTAAATCCAGAAAGAGATTCAGATAAAAGGGCACAAGAAGTACATGGATTAAGTAGAGAATTCTTGAAGAACAAACCAAAATTTTCAGAGATAGCTGACGAGTTTATGAATTATTTATCAGATAGCAAAATTATTATTCATAATGCATCATTTGATGTTGGTTTTTTAAATGCAGAATTAACTAGGTGTAATATGAAAAAGTTAAATGAAGACAAAATTATAGATACAATTGTTTTAGCTAAAAAAAAATTTATAGGCCAATCTGTTAGCTTGGACTCACTTTGCAAAAAATTTAATATTGATCTAACAGGAAGAGAAATCCATGGAGCCATGAAAGATGCTAAACTTTTAGCCTCTGTATATTTAGAATTAATAGGAGGAAGGCAATCAAAATTAGATTTTGATATTATGAATGACAAAACAAGTTCTGCAGAGGAAAATCATTTATTTAATCTAGATGAATACTATAGAAACATGGGCATAAAAAAAGTAAAACATTTTAACATTAATGAAGATGATTATAAATTGCATCTGAAATGCATACAAACAATAAAGAATAGTATTTGGGAAAAAATTAATGATTAGTCTTTTTCAAAAGACTAAAATCTATTTCATTCAATATAATAGGAATACTCCCCCCTCTTCGAGTAATGTTTTCAATTATTTCTTTAACAAAAGGAAATAAAAATTTTAGACCTTCTTCAGTCAATAATTTTTGGTTATGATTATTTTCTCCTAAAACTTGAAAAAGACCGAAGTAGTCTAACTCAAGATTAAATAATTTTTTCTTATTTTTTTTAGACGAACAATCTAAAATATATTTAAAATTAAGACTAAAAAGATTGTTGTTGTAAGGTTTATAAACGACATTCATGTTAACATCTATGTAATTGTTGTTGTTATTGCCTGAATTATTTTCATCAATGCTTTGAGGGTTCTCGAAGGATAAATCTTGAATAAAACTCTTTATTAATTTAATAATATCATTCTTATTTACGTTTACATTACTCATTAAATTCTCTAAATAATTAATTATTCGAATGTATATATGAAATAAATAATAATGAATATTAATTTTTAATTTTTTTTGTATAATAAATTTGCAATAATATTCTAATAAATGGTGGTTAAAAAACATGCAAAACAGTTTCCCGTATATTGATATTTTAATTTTTGGAGTTATAGCAATTTTCCTTATTTTTAGACTTAAGAACATATTAGGTACAAAAACGGGTTTTGAAGAGACAAATGTTAATGAAAAAAATCAAGATAAACGATTTACTAATGTGGTACCTTTAAAGTCTAACAAAGATGATGTTGTAGATTTAGAATTAAATAAAATTTTAGACATTGATCCTAATTTTAATGTTGATGATTTCTTGTCTGGATCAAAAAATTTTTTTGAAATGGTTTTAGAAAGCTTTGTTAGTGGAAATTTAGCAAACATTAAAAATTTTACTAAAGCATCAGTCCTCAAAAGCTTTAAATCTGCTATTGATGAAAGAAACAAAGAACAAGAAACACTCATTATTGACTTAAAGTCAATAAAAGAAAATAAAATAACTAAAGCAACTATAACTAAAACATCTATAAAATTAAACGTTGTTTTTGAGACTTTACAAATAAGAGCGTTAACGGATAAAGATGATCAAATTATTGATGGAAATACTGAAAATGAAATTGTTGTTAAAGATGAGTGGGTTTTTGAAAGAAAAATAAACGACAATAATCCTAACTGGACACTTGTTGAAACCAAAAGTAATTAAAAATATGATTGCTATCTCAAAACATGATAAAAAAGTATGGGAAAATTATGTCTCTAACTTTGAAAAATCTGTTTTATTGTTAAAAAATGATAGCTTGAAAAAAAGAAAACTAAGCAACAGTAAAATTGTTACAAAAAAAGAAAAATCATTAAATAGTTTTAAAAATTTTAAGAAAAATAAAATAAATCCAGATATAAGTTTAGATCTACATGGGTACACACTATATTCTGCAAAGTTATTATTACAAAAATTTATTTCTAATTGTTATGAAAAAAATATACGAAATGTTTTAATTATAACAGGAAAAGGACAAAATAACAAAGGCGCTTTAAAGGAGGAAGTGCCAAAATGGTTAATTGATAAATCATTCAAGCAATATGTTATAACTTTTAATGTGGCGCCAAGTCAATTTGGAGGCGAAGGAGCTTTATTATTAAGAATAAAAAATAGATTCAAAAAAATTTAATTATTAATTGTGGATGATAAATGACCAAAAAAATTCATGACAGAACTTCGACTGTTGATAGAAATACTAATGAAACTGAGATTAAAGTAAATGTTAACTTAGATGGTAGTGGTAAACACTCAATAACAACAGGTTTACCCTTTTTTGATCATATGATCCAGCAACTCTCAAAACATAGCTTAATTGACATTGATATAAAATGTAACGGTGATCTTGAAATTGACTCACACCATACAATGGAAGATGTTGGATGGGCACTTGGGAAAGCTATTAATGAAGCATTAGGTGATAAGAAAGGCATAAAAAGATATAGTTTCAGTTATTTACCTATGGATGAGTGTCTGACCAGATGTTGCATTGACATATCAGGTCGTCCTTGGTTGGTTTGGAATGTTTTCCTACCAAATGTAACAATAAAATATATAGAAACTGAAATATTTAAAGAATTCTTTCAATCCTTTTCGCAATCTGCAGAAATCACACTTCATATTGAAAATATTTATGGTCAAAACACGCATCATATAATAGAATCATGTTTCAAGTCTATGGCTGTTTCTCTTAGAAGTGCAATTCAACTTGATTTTAGAAACTTAGAAAATGTTCCATCAACAAAAGGAACTTTAACAGGAAACAAGTAACATGAACCTAGTTATAATCGATTATGGTTCGGGTAATTTAAGATCTGTAGAAAATGCATTTAAAAACTCTGTTGAAACTAATAAATTAAATTTCACAATTCAAGTTACTAACGAGTTAGAATTAATTTCTAAAGCAGATCATTTAGTTTTACCTGGTGTTGGATCTTTCCCTGACTGTAAAAAAGGTCTTGAAGATATAAAAGGTTTGGTCAATTTATTAACAAATGAAGTTATAAATAACAAAAAAAAATTTTTAGGAATTTGTGTAGGTATGCAACTAATGGTTAATTTTAGCCTCGAAAAACAAAGAACTGAAGGATTTTGTTGGCTTGATGGTAACTTCAAAAAAATTGGGAAAAAGGGTTTAGACTATCTTGGCAGGGATTATAAAATTCCACATATGGGATGGAATAATTTACAATTTAATTATAATAATCACCCTATTTTAGAAAATATTACTGAAAATGAACAATTTTATTTTGTTCACTCTTTTGCTTTAGAAAGTAAAAACACCAATCAAATAATAGCTATAACTAATTATAACCAAAAAATTCCAGCAATAATTGGGAAAGATAATTATATAGGAGTTCAATTTCATCCAGAAAAAAGTGGTAATTCGGGTCAAAAATTTATATATAACTGGCTTAAATGGTATCCATAATATTAGAGAGATAAAATGGAAATGAAATCTAATAAATACAATGTTAAGGCTGAATTATGTAAAAATTTGAGTAAAGTTGATTTACAAGAATTATGTGACGCAACTGAAGAGGCAATCTTAGCTGGAGGAGGTTTTGGATGGATCTCACCTCCATCACTAAAAACACTTCAAGATTATTGGAAAGGGGTTTTGCTTATACCAGAAAGAGTTTTAATTATTGGAAAATTAGATAATGTTTTGGCTGGATCTGCTCAACTAATTAAACCAGCTAAAAATAACGAAGCTCAGTCTCATTCTTGTACATTAAGTACTTTTTTCTTTGCTTCTTGGGCAAGGGGGTTTGGTCTTGCCAAAGCCGTTTTTGAAAAAGCTGAATTAAAAGCAAAACAAGATGGTTTTAAAATTATTAACTTGGAAGTAAGAGAAACACAGCTACGAGCAATTCAATTATATGAACAGGCTGGATATGTTAGATCAGGTATTAATCCAAAGTCAGTTTTCATAGATGGGAAATATATAGCTGGCTATTATTATTATAAAGAACTTGAATAATGAAAGATAACTTTTTTACATTATACCCCGCCATTGATGTTAAAGATGGAAAATGTGTTAGACTTCTCTTTGGAGAAATGGAAAAAGAAACAGTTTATAATAATAATCCATTAGATCAAGCTATGTGGTTTGTGGATCAAGGAGCAGAGTGGTTGCATATTGTTGATTTAGATGGTGCGGTTGCTGGCGAAAATATAAATAAAAGAGTAATTGAAAAAATTTTGCACAAACTTCAAAACAAAGTAAAAATTCAACTAGGCGGGGGTATAAGAAATATTAACGATATTGATTTTTGGATACAGAATTCAGTTAATCGAGTAATTTTGGGCACATTAGCTCTAGAAAATCCAAACTTTATAAATCAACTCGACGAAGTGTACTCAAAAAAAATTGTTGTCGGAGCAGATGTCAGAAATGGAAAAATTGCTTCACACGGTTGGAAAAAACAATCAGATATAATTGCTGTAGACTTAATTAAAGATCTGAATTCTTCTATTGTTAGTTCTGTGATATATACTGACATTACTAAAGATGGGAGTTTAAAAGGAGTAAGCCTAGAACAAACCGTAAATTTTGCCAAATCAATTCCTCATTCTGTTATTGCTTCAGGGGGTGTTTCATCATTAAATGATATTTCAAGATTAGCCAAAGAGTTTTCAAATGGAGTACAAGGGGTCATAGTTGGAAGGGCATTATATGATAAAAGGTTTACATTCTCAGACGCATTACAAAAGATAAAAGAGGCAAAATCTAATGCTTTCAACTAGGGTAATAGCATGTTTAGATGTGCACAATGGAAGGACAGTTAAAGGCATAAATTTTATTAACTTAAAAGACGCAGGCGATCCAGTAGAACAAGCAAAGCAATATAGCACAATAGGTGCTGATGAGATTTGTTTTTTAGACATTTCTGCTACTCATGAAAAAAGAAGAGCTATGTTTAATGTAATTTCTAAAACAGCTGAGACTTGTTTTGTTCCACTTACAGTTGGAGGAGGTGTAAATGATCTTTCTGATTTTAGGGACTTATTAAACTCTGGAGCGGATAAAGTTTCAATAAATTCATCTGCTGTTTATAATCCAAAATTATTAAAACAATCTTCAGATAAATTTGGAAACCAGTGTGTTGTTTTAGCAATTGATGCCATAGAAAATATATCAATGCCTAGTGGTTATGAGGTAACAACTCATGGAGGAAGAAAAAAAACAAATATAGATGCTCTTAAATGGGCAAAACAAGGTGTAAAAAATGGAGCTGGTGAAATATTATTAACATCAATGAAGTCAGATGGAACAAAAAAAGGGTACAATTTAAAACTAACAAATTTAATTTCTAAAAATGTTTCTGTTCCTGTGATTGCATCAGGGGGAGCTGGAAGCCCTAAAGACATGGTTGAGGTCGTTTTAAAAGCTGGCGCATCTGCAGTTCTAGCTGCATCAATTTTTCATTATGGTATTCATACAATAAAAGATGTAAAAAATGAAATGTCTAAAAATGGGATACTTGTAAGAGATTGTGAAAATTAAAATGAACGAACAAATCATTAAAGAAGTATTTAATATTTTAACACAAAGAAAAAAATTTAGTGAAAACAAATCATATACATCTCGTTTGATAAAAAATCCTGAATTGTTAGCCAAAAAAATTGGTGAAGAATCATCAGAACTAATTATAGACTTTATTAAAAACAACAAAGAAGGTGCAATAAAAGAATCAGCAGATTTAATTTATCATATTTTAGTTATTTGGGTCTCTTTGGGTATTAACCCAGAGGAAATTTGGAAAGAGTTGTCTTCTAGAACGACAATATCTGGGATTGAAGAAAAAAAAAACAGAGGTGTAAAATGAATAATTTATATGATCCAGACAATATATTTGCTAAAATATTAAGATCTGAAATTCCTTGCAATAAAATATTAGAAAATGAATTTGCTTTGGCCTTTTCTGATATTAATCCTCAAGCCCCAATTCATATATTAGTAATTCCCAAAAACCCTTATATCGATTTTTATGACTTTACAAAAAATGCCTCAAATAAACAACATGAAAGTTTTTGGAAACTGGTAAATGATGTTATTGAGCACTATAAAGTTGAAAAAGAAGGATTTAGGATTATTACAAATTCAGGAAGTAACGGTAATCAAGACGTACCTCATTTTCATGTTCATCTTCTAGGAGGAGAAAATTTAGGGAGGATGATTGGTTGAGTCTTAAATTTCTAACTTTTTTTCAATGAAATCCCAGAACATTTCTTCAATCGCTATTGAGTCCAAATTTTTTATCTCTCTTATTCCAGTTGGAGAAGTTACGTTAATTTCAGTGATGTAGTCACCAATTATATCTATTCCAACAAAATAAAGTCCTTTTTTAATTAAAGAATGTGAAATTTCTTTACATATAAATTTATCTCTTTCAGTTAATTCTGTTTTTTCAGGTTTTCCTCCAACATGCATGTTTGATCTACTTTCACCTGATTTTGGAACTCTATTAATTGCACCAACTGCCTCTCCATTTAATAAAATTATTCTTTTATCCCCGTTTCTAACGTCTTTCAAATATTCCTGTATCATTAAAGGTTCTTTGTTTTGACTAAAAAACATCTCCAAGATTGAATTTAAATTTTCATCTTCTGGAAGAATGTGAAATATACCCTGCCCACCATTTCCATATAGCGGCTTTATAATAATGTCTTTGAATTGTTTCCGAAAATCTTTAATAGCATCGATGTTGCGACTGATTAATGTTTTTGGCATTAAATGTGAGAAATTTGTAACAAAGATTTTTTCTGGAGAATTTCTAACTTCAAAAGGGTTATTTACAATTAATGTAGAATTTGAAAGTTTTTCAAGAATATGAGTTGCACTTATATAAGCCATATTAAAAGGAGGATCTTGTCTCATCATAATCACATCGTATTTTGATAGTGGTTTTATAAATGTATCATGATATTTAAACTCATATAAATTATTAGATTCAGACAACTCTAATTCACATATGTTTGCTAACACATCATTATTACTGAATATTAGGTCCTCAGGTTTAAAAAAACTTATATGATGTTTTCTTCTTTGAGCTTCTATAGCAAGAGCAAAAGTTGTGTCGCCTTTAAGATCCAATGTTTCCAAGGGATCCATTAAGAATGCTATATTAAGATTACGCCTCATCTTGTATCTTTATTAAGTATAATATAATTATAGACTTCTTTAATAAATCTTGCACTTGAAGCATGACTTTTTACACGGTTCATCTCAAGTTCACTATTAGCAACACCACTAATGTAAGCCGTATCATTAACCACATCTATTGAAAAATTAATACTATTTATGGATTTATCTACCATTATTCGTGCTCTAATTTCACCCACTGAAGCTATATCTCTTGCAATATTTTTCAGAGACGATGTATCAGTCACTTGTATCTCATTGTTAACTTCTTTTACACCTCTTATATTCCAAGCTAACTTCGTAAATTCAATTTTGTCATTTGGATTATTCAATTTACCAGTATATAAAACTGAACCATTATTAACAAAAACTTTTGTGTCTGCTATTAAATCTTTATTATATTTATAAATCAAATTAGATATTTTTGTTTTTATAAGGCTATCGTTTATCGTTGTGCCTAGCCCCTTTTCTTTAGTTGCAGCTCCTATAGAAACCATTCCTACAGTGCCAACTAAAGGAGCACACGATTGCACAAATAAAGTAACAAGTAATATAAATAAATTTCTCATATTTAGCCCTCTCTAAATTAGAACAATAAATTAAAAATAAAAATTGTCATTGTTAATTTTAAGTACATTTATCATCTCTTATTTTTATTGCTTCGTTATAAATCACTCTTCGGGGTAATTTAGTCTCAGTTATAATTTCATTTACAGTGTCGCGAAATGATAGTTTTTTTAGTTTATTTTTGATAATTATATTTAATGTTTCAATATTTAAGTCTTCTTTAGCATAACCTTCTACTATTAATATAATTTCCCCTTTAATGGGGTTGTAATTTTTCTTTCTTTTTTCAATGATATTTAGAATATTTTCTAAATCACTAGTAATAATTTCCTCATACGTTTTTGTTAGCTCTCTTGCAATTGAAATTTTTCTGTTTCCAAATACTTCGTGCATTACTTTAAGTGTATTACTAATTCTTAAAGAAGTATCAAACCATATTCCTGTCATGACATATGTTTGAGTGGCCAGAAATTGTTTTTTTTTTAAATTTTTCTTGGAAGAAACAAATCCACCAAAATAAAATTGATTTGTTGGAAGGCCAGACAGTATTAATCCATTAATAACAGAAGAAGGACCTGGTGCATGAGTTACCTTAATATTATTTAACTGGCATTCTTTGACAAGTTTATAACCTGGATCAGATATTAATGGTGTCCCCGCGTCACTGACTATTCCAATATTTATTTTTGAAAGGAGTTTATTAATAATGTATGGCCTTTTACTTGAAGCATTATTATCGTTATAAGAAATAAGATTTTTACGTTTAATATTAAGATATGAAAGTAATTTTTTAGTTTTTCTGGTATCTTCACAAAGCAAAACTTCTACAGTTTCCAATAATTTAATAGCTCTTAAGCTAATATCATCAAAATTACCTATTGGAGTTGCGATTAAATATAAACATCCTTTTATCTCGTTATCAGGATGTTTTAGATCTTCTTTACTTACTTTTTTCAATATATTACCTTAAAATTTATTTAAAATAATTAGCGAGTTTTCATGTTTTTAAATAATATTAAACATAATCTTATTATAATTTTTTGTATATTATTAATGATAAATGGATGTAATAGAGAAACCAGTAAAATAATAATTGAAAATAAAAGTACACCAGAAAAACAAAAAATAACAAAAGAAAAATCAAAAATAACAAATGAAGCATTTGTTAATAAAAACTATTCAAAGAGAAGAGTATTAAAAAGCACAATATTAAAAAAGAACATTGAAATACCAAAAGAAAAACAAACAAGTGATATTATTTTTGAATTTAAAAATGAAAGATTACTTCAAGGCAGAAATATTTCTAATAAAGTTGAAGATAAAAAAACGAGGCTAGCATTATCAGCCGTTAAGAAAATGTTTAAAAAAAATTTAAGCTCAGGTGACACTGAACTTAACTTAAAAAACAACGAAAATATTTCTATTTTTAATAGATATATGTTTGAAACAATTAAAACTATAAATTACCAAAATATTATAGTTTTTCTACCTTTAACAGGTAAGTATTCAAACTTTGGAAATAAAATAAGAAAATCACTTGATTTAAGTATGTTAAATTATGGTAACAGTCAAATAAAATTAATTTATTTTGATACAGGAAAAGTTATTGATCTAGAGCTCATATCAAGATTATTTGATGTGCTTAACCCCAAATTTATCATTGGTCCATTTACAAGAGAAGTATTATTAAAAATCAAGCCATTTGCAAAGAAAGATAACATACCAATCCTAACGTTTTCAAATGACATAGCAATGGTGGAGAGTAATGTATGGTCCTTGGGATTCTCTCCAGAAGAACAGGTTCAAAGTGTAATTTCATGTGCCTTATTGCATGGATATAGTAAATTTGGCATTATTGCTCCAGATAATCTGTATGGTAAAATCATTTCTGGACAATCAGTAGATTTGATTTCAGTAGATAAACAAAATTATTATAGCTCACTTTTTCTTTCAAATGAAGAACTAAACAATAAAGCAAATCTTTACGCAAATTTGAGAAGATTTTTACAGTATTCTGAATCTGAAGAAACACACACAAAATTTGACACTATTCTTATTGGAGGAAGAAAAGAGTTTATATTAGAGATAGCACCTTTATTAGCTTTCTTTAATGTAGACTCAAGATTCGTGAAAATTTTGGGCACTGAAACATTCAATGATGATCAAATTAAAAATGAACCATCATTAGAAAAATCTTGGTTTCCTGTGATATTAAGTAAGAATAATGAACAGTTTAAATTTCTTTGGAAGAATAGTTGGGGAGGTACTAATGATTATTTTTCAAATGCAGGCTTTGATGCTGGTGTAATAGGTATAAACTATATAAATAATCTGCAAAAAAATCTTCAATATTTAAATAATGCTGAAGCTCCAGTAACTGGATTAATTTTTGATGATAATGGTTATGTTAAAAAGCCTATTCAAGTGATGCAAATAGAGGATTTAGGAAAATTAACCAACATTAAAAAATGCGTCAAATCCAATGATTAATTAAATAATCTAAAATACTATTTAGTTTTATCATATATTTTTTGTTTACTTTTAAGACATCATCCTTAAATGATAAAATATCTCGTTTTTTTAATTCTTCAAGAGATTTAAAATTTATTATAGATAAGTCATTTATTTTGGAAACGTCTAAACCTTCATACAGTCTTAATCCCATAGTAAGTGTATCAATGTCAGAAATGTTAGTGTTTAATTTAGTAATTTTCTCAAATTCTGGTTGCAACAAATTTTTGGATAACCAAGTTTTTGGATTCTTATAATTTTGATATTCAATTCTATTTAAATTTTTATTTGATGACCACAATCTACCATATGCACCTGGTCCTACACCAATCCAATTCTCAGAGTTCCAATAATTTAAATTATGTTTACATTTAAAACCTTTTTTTGCATAGTTTGAAACTTCATATTTGATAAATCCAAAATCATTGAGCACTATGTTAGAGATATTATAAAACTCAGCAGCTTTGTCATTATCTATTAATTTAATAAAACCATTTTTATGATCTTTGAAAAACTTTGTGCCTTCTTCAATTGTTAATTGATATAAAGAGAGATGTTGTAAATTATAAGTATTTAGAAAACTTTCTAATTCATTTGTCCAATCATGTATTTTTTGATCATGAAAAGCATATATTAAATCAACGGAAATATTTTCAAATATTTTGGATGCATCATTTAGTGCAATTTTGACATCTTTAATATTGTGTAATCTTCCAAGAAATCCTAAATATTTGTTATTTAAAGATTGCGCACCAATCGATATCCTGTTTATTCCTAATTGTTCAAATTTAACAAATTTTTTGGTTTCGTACGAACTTGGATTAGCCTCAAGTGTTATTTCAATATCTTTTTTAAAACCAAATATTTTTTTTGATGTATCTATTATACTCTCTACTATTTTTAATGGCATTAATGAAGGAGTGCCGCCACCAAAAAAAAGTGTATCAAGATGTCTAAAATTTATATTGTTTTGAATTAATTCTTCTTTCATAGCTAATAATTGATTTTTATATGATTTGATCCAATCATCTACTTCAATTTTTTCGTTCACATGAGAGTTAAAATCACAATAAGGACATTTTGACTCACAATAAGGCCAGTGAACATAAAGACTTAATAAATTTTGATTATATTTATTCAATTTTCTAAACTAGGAAAACACAAACTTTTTAATTTCTTAAATGCTATAGCTCTGTGACTGATACTATGTTTAAATTCTGGATCCATTTCACCAAATGTATCATTATATCCTAATGGTTTAAAGATTGGATCATAACCGAATCCAAAATTACCTTTAGGTGGCCATGAAAATTTACCATCAATTTTTCCAGATACTGTTATGTTATTTCCACTAGGCCAACTAAGTGACAAAGCACAAACAAAGAAGCATTTATAATTCGGTTTATTTACTTTATTTATTGAGTCGTTGATTTTAGACATTGCAAGATTAAAATTTTTTTCTTCGCCGGCCCATCTAGCAGAATAAATACCTGGTTCATTGTTTAGATCACAAAAGCAAATTCCACTATCATCTGACAAACTTGGAATTCCTGTTTCTTTACACACGTAAGATGATTTAATTAAAGCGTTTTTTTCAAACGTATTCCCATCTTCAATTGGCTCTTTTAAATTGAAATCATTTGCTGACAAAACCTCAATTTGTAGAGATTTTAACATAATTTTAATTTCTTCAACCTTGCCTTCATTATGACTAGCAATTACTAGTTTATTATCGTTAAATATATATTTTTTCATAAAATTTAATTTAAACCTAGAGCAACTTTTTGAATTCTAAATATATTCTTTGTACCTATTTCTGCCAGGCTCAAAAGTCTTTGAAATTGTTCTTTATTGAATGGTTTTTCCTCAGCTGTTGTCTGTATCTCAACAATTCGATTATTTGAAGTCATAACAAAATTTCCATCAGTTTCTGCGCTTGAATCTTCTTCATAATCCAAATCAATTAATTCTTGATTTTCACAAATACCGCAGGATATAGCTGCAACCTGGTCTATTATTGGGTTTTCTGATAATTTTCCTGACTTGAGTAAAAAATTAATCGCTTGATAAAGGGCTACCCATGCCCCGGTTATAGAAGCAGTTCTTGTACCCCCGTCGGCTTGTATTACATCACAGTCTATCTTTATCTGAAATTCAGCCAATTTTTGTAAGTCTACAATTGATCTGAGGGATCTTCCAATTAGTCTTTGAATTTCTTGTGTTCGCCCTGAAGGCTTTCCTTTAGTAACTTCTCTATCCATTCTAGAATGAGTGGATCTTGGGAGCATTCCATATTCTGCAGTAATCCATCCTTTACCAGAATTTCTTAACCATAGTGGTAATTTACTCTCAACTGAAGCAGTACACAAAACATGAGTTTTTCCAAATTTTGCAAGGCATGATCCTTCAGCATAAGGAGAAAAATTTGCTTCAAGTGATATATTTCTTAATTCGTCGAAATTTCTGTTTGAAGGTCGTTTAAACATAAGCACTTATAAATTAGTTAAATTTATCCAAAGTTTTTGTAAATTTAATATAAATTTTTATTTAGCTTTATAATTTTTTAACTCTTGTAAATCAACCTAATATTTATTATGTGATTAATAATCAATAAATATCCGGAGTCTTAAATTGTCTAAAAATAAGATGACATCAAAAACAGATAATAAAGATGAAAATTCTTTGGAAGAAAACATTAACGTTGACCCAGATACCAATACTGGTGAAGTTAATGTAGATGAAAATGAAGATGAAGATGTTTCAATTGAACAAACAGTTGAAAATCAGAATAAACAAATTGAAGAACTTAAAGATCAACTCTTAAGAAGTTTAGCTGAAAGTGAAAACTTAAGAAAAAGAACAATTAAAGAGATTGCTGACGCTAAAAAATATAGTCATATTTATTTTATAAGAGACTTAGTTTCATCAGTTGATAATCTTCAAAGAGCACTAGAGGCAGTTCCCGATGATAAATCACAACTCTCTGAGCCAATAAAAAACTTAGTTATTGGTTTAGAAATTGTTGAAAAGGAAATATTAAACTCATTTGAAAAACATAGTTTAAAACAAATTAATCCCCTAGGAGAGAAGTTTGATTATAACCTTCATCAGGCAATGTTTGAAGTTCCAACAAATGAAAAGGATCCAGGATATGTTGTTGAAGTTTCACAAAAAGGATATCTTTTACATGACAGACTAGTTAGGCCAGCAATGGTAGGAATATCAAAAAAATCCGAAGAAGAAACTACAGAGCAAAATAATAAAAAAAATGAACAGAAATAATTTTTATTTATAATCTTGTAAATTCAACAACTTAACCCATATAACAAAATTATATTATTTAAAAAACTAATTCTTAGGAATTATTCTGAATTTAGGGAGCGCATTAATGGCAAAAGTTATAGGTATCGATTTAGGTACAACGAATTCATGTGTATCTGTGATGGATGGTAAATCACCTAAAATTATTGAAAATAGTGAAGGTGCCAGAACAACACCATCTATGGTAGGCATTACAGATGACGAACGATTAGTTGGACAGCCTGCTAAAAGACAGGCAGTAACAAATCCTGAAAACACTTTATTCGCTATTAAAAGATTGATAGGGCGAAGACATGATGACGAATATTCCAAAAAATTTTCTGAATTAGTACCATATAAAATTATATCTGCAAAAAATGGGGATGCATGGGTTCAAGCTAACGGACAAGACTACGCACCCTCTGAAGTTTCTAGCTTTATCTTACGAAAACTCAAGGAAGATGCCGAAGCATTTCTTGGAGAAAAAGTTGAAAAAGCTGTAATTACAGTGCCCGCTTACTTCAATGACGCACAAAGACAAGCAACAAAAGACGCTGGAAAAATTGCTGGACTTGAGGTTCTCAGAATAATCAATGAACCAACTGCCGCTGCTCTTGCTTATGGTCTTGACAAGAAAGAAAGTGGTACAATTGCAGTTTATGACTTAGGCGGTGGAACATTCGATGTATCAATCCTAGAAGTTGGAGACGGTGTTTTTGAAGTAAAATCAACAAATGGTGACACATTTCTAGGTGGAGAAGATTTTGATCAAAGAATAATAGACTACATAGCTGAACAATTCAAAAAAGAAAATGGAATTGACTTAAGGACTGATAAATTAGCTCTTCAAAGAATGAAAGAGGCCGCTGAAAAAGCTAAAATTGAACTTTCTAGTGCAGCTCAAACTGATATTAATCTACCTTTTGTAACAGCTGATGCAAGTGGGCCAAAACATCTTAATGTAAAATTAACAAGATCACAATTTGAAAGTATTGTAGATGATCTTATTACCAAAAGTATTAAACCATGCAAAGCTGCCTTGAAAGATGCTGGAGTTAATGCTAGTGATATTGACGAGGTTATTCTTGTTGGTGGAATGACTAGAATGCCAAAAATAGTTGAAGCTGTAACTTCGTTTTTTAAGACAGAACCTCATAGAGGAGTAAATCCTGACGAAGTTGTTGCTTCAGGTGCAGCTATACAGGGTGGGGTTTTAATGGGTGACGTCAAAGACGTCCTTCTATTGGATGTTACTCCGCTATCATTAGGAATTGAGACATTGGGTGGTGTGTTTACAAGATTAATAGACAGAAACACAACCATTCCTTCAAAAAAATCACAGATTTTTTCAACTGCTGAGGATAATCAATCAGCTGTAACAATTAGAGTTTCTCAGGGTGAAAGAGAAATGGCCTCAGATAATAAATCTTTAGGCGAATTTAACTTGGAAGGTATTGCACCTGCTCCAAGAGGAGTACCCCAAATAGAAGTAACATTTGATATCGACGCAAATGGTATTGTTAACGTAAGCGCTCAAGATAAAGCCACTGGAAAAGCTCATAACATTACAATACAAGCATCTGGTGGGCTTGACGACAATGAAATTGAAAGAATGGTAAAAGAAGCTGAGGATAATGCTGAAGCGGACAAAGAAAAAAGAGAAGCCATCGATGCTAGAAATCAAGCTGAGTCAATGATACATGGAGCCGAAAAATCATTATCCGATTTAGGTGATAAAGCTGAGGATAATGCAAAGAGAGAGGTAGAAGATGCTGTTGCTGAAGTCAAAACTGCTTTAGAAGGTGAAGATATTTCAGTTATAAAAGAAAAAACATCGTCTTTATCAGCGGTTATGATGAAAATGGGTGAAGCGGCTTACAAAGCAAATGAAGCAAACAATGCTGAGAGTGCAGACAATGCAGATGATACTGGTGAAAGTCAAGAAGATGTTGTAGATGCAGATTTCGAAGAAGTCAAAGATAATGAAGAAAAGAAAGATGCTTCGTAAATAGACTAAAGATAAACTTAAGGCATATTTTATGGCACGTGATTATTACGAGATACTTGGTTTATCTAAATCTGCGTCGGATAGTGAAATAAAATCTTCTTACCGTAAATTAGCTATGAAGTATCACCCTGACAGAAATCCTGGTGATAAAAAAGCAGAAGAAAAATTCAAAGAAATATCAGAATCTTATGAGATTTTAAAAGACCCCCAAAAAAAAGCTGCCTACGATCAGTTTGGACATGCCGCATTCTCTCAAGGTGGTGGAGGAAGCTCGGGTGGAGGATTTTCGGGTTTTGGAACAGGCGGTTTTTCAGATATTTTTGAAGATATGTTTGGTATGGGAAGTGATTCAAGAAGAAGATCTGCTTCTGCTGGCTCAGATTTAAGATATGATTTATCTATTTCTCTTGAACAAGCTTTTTCTGGGGACCAAGTCGAAATTTCCCTAACAGTACCTGGAAAATGTGAATCGTGTAACGGAACCGGAGCTAATAAAGGTTCACAACCAAAGCAGTGTGGTCAATGTGGTGGATATGGAAAAGTAAGAGCTCAACAAGGATTTTTTACAATAGAAAGGACTTGTGCTGCTTGCTCTGGTGCTGGAGAAATTATTGGTGATCCTTGTAAATCCTGTAAAGGGCAAGGACGAGTTAATAAAAATAAAAAGCTATCAGTGAATGTCCCAGCTGGTGTAGATAACGGAACGCGCATTCGTCTTTCTGGTGAAGGAGAAGCTGGTCCAAGAGGTTCATCAGCTGGCGATTTGTACATTTTTATTGATATAAAAGATCATTCTCTTTTTCAAAGAGATGGAAAAGATACTTTTGTTGAGGTGCCGGTAAACTTTATTGATGCCGTTTTAGGAAATTCCATTCAAGTTCCATGTATTGATGGGTCTAAAGCAAAAATGAATTTAAGTGCTGGAACACAAAGTGGTACTCGTTTGAGAATGAAGGGAAAAGGAATGCCTGGATTACGAGGTGGAACTAGAGGCGATCAGTATGTACAAATTAATGTTGAAACGCCAGTTGGTCTCTCAAGAAAACAAGAAGAGTTATTCAATCAAATAAAAGATTTAGGATTAGAAAAAATCAGTCCTAAAACTAGTAGATTTAAAAAATTAATTCAGTAATTTGAAATTTGTCTATACTTAAACACTGAAATAATAAAAGAGATTACCATGAATAAAATATCTATTTCTATTCCCGGCAGTAACGGCAAAATGGGTAAAACTCTCCTAAGCCTTATATTAGAAAGTTCTAAATATGAAATAGCATCAGCAACATGTTTACCTAATGAAGACGAAGTAGGTATTGACATTGGTTTGTTTGCTGGAAAAAGTAAAATTAATAAAGCAATTAACGCAGAGCCTTTCTCAATGTTTCAAAACTCTAATGTACTAATCGATTTTACTGCTCCAGATGCAACAATGTTTCATGCTAAAGAATGTTATAACAACAATATGGCCATTGTAATTGGTACAACTGGATTAAATGCTGATCAAGAAAATGAATTACAATCTTTTTCTAAAAAAATACCTATTGTTTATTCTGCTAATTTTTCAATAGGAGTAACTTTGTTGGCTCAACTAGTTTCAAACGCCACTAAAACTTTAGGCTTTGACTGGGATATTGAAGTTTTAGAAATGCACCATAAACACAAAGTTGACTCGCCATCAGGGACTGCATTATTACTTGGAAAATCAGCTGCAGAGGCAAGACAACAAGAACTGTCAAATGTAAAATCTATTTCACGTGATGGATTAGTTGGAAAAAGAAAATCAGACGAAATAGGTTTTGCAGTTTTAAGAGGCGGCGATGTTGTTGGTGAACACTCAGTATTATTTTGTAATTCTGGAGAGAGAATAGAATTAGCTCATAAAGCTACAGACAGGTCGATTTTTGCTTCTGGAGCTTTACGTGCTTCATATTGGGCTGCAAGTGCAGAGCCAGGTTTTTATTCTCTTGCAGATGTGTTGGAAAATGGTGGATAGTTTAAATTAATTCATTATTTCTTTTACACAAGCCTTAATATTGATCGCTCCATTTAATTTTGTGGGTCTTTTTTCTATATAATTAACTAAATAAACTCCATTTTTTTTTAGTAAAAACACATCTATAAAACATTCTTTAAAATGATATTGATAATTTTTTAATTTTCCTTCTTCTTTGACAAAGTGACTTTTACCAAGTGTTTTAATAAGTTTTTCTTCATTCCAATTTATAAACTTATCTAAACTAAATTGATTAGCATTTGGTATTTCTACTTGTTTTTGTAAAGTTATCTTTTGAACTGTTTCTGTTTGTTTAGGCATTTCTATTGGAGCCATATCGCTATTATTTGTAGATTCGTCAACTGTAAATTTTGAGGATTTATTTTTTTTATTTAACATCTCTACATTAGAATTCTTACTGATATTTTGATTAAAAATGTTTTGATGTTCAAAGGTGTGGCATGCATTAATAGAAAAAACTATACAAAAACCAAAGATAATTTTAATAAGAATAGATTTCATAAATTATATTCATAAATATTGTTAATAAAGAAGTCTATTTAAAAAATTATTTTGAGGATTATATGAAAAATTTTAAAGTTGATATTTGTTTTATTGGTAACGCAATAGTAGATATTTTATCTAAAACAAGCAATGAAATGCTCCATAAGCTTCGAATACCTAAGGGTTCTATGCAAATTGTTGACCAAGAAACATGTGACAAAATTTTGAAACATATTCAAAATCCATCAATTATTTCTGGTGGGAGCGCTGCAAATACAGCAGTAGGTTACAACTCATTTGGAGGTAAATGTTGCTTTATAGGTCAAATTGGTAACGATAAGTTTGGGGATTTGTTTGCAAAGGATCTAAATAATTCTGGTGTATTTTTTCAAGATAAAGATCTTCAATTAGTAGAAAAAACTTCTAAAAGTATTGTTTTAGTTACTCCTGATGCAGAGAGAAGCATGAATACTTTTTTAGGAGCTAGTAACAAATTTAATATTAAATCTTTTGACAAAAAATTTATAATTAGTAGTAGCATGATTTATATCGAAGGATATTTATTTGATCAACCTGAGGCGAAAGAAGCAATATTTTACTGCTGTAATTTAGCAAAATCTCAGAATAAAAAAGTTGCTTTGAGCTTATCAGATTTATTTTGTGTTGATAGACATAGAATAGATTTTCTTAAATTAATTGACAAATATGTTGACATTATCTTTGCGAATGAAGAAGAAATAAAAAGTTTGTATCAATCAGAATTGAAAGAAAGCATAAAAAACATAAAAAATAATGTTGATTTAGGTGCAATTACGCTCGGTTCAAAAGGCTCTGTTGTTTTTGAAAATAAACTTGAATATCTTGTAGATCCAATAAGCGTAGTAGAACTAGTTGATACAACTGGTGCAGGTGACTTGTTTGCTGCGGGTTTTTTGTTTGGTTTTATCAATAAACATTCAATTGAAAAATGTGGTCATTTAGGAAACAAAGCAGCTTCAGAAATCATAAAACATATCGGAGCTCGTCCTAAAATTTCACTAAAAGAAATTTTGTAATATATTATTTATTTTGAAAAAATTGCATTATATGTAGCTATTGATGCAGAGTTAACAATATCTGATACAGACGATCCCATTTGAACAATTTGGAAAGGCTTTTCGCCACCTATCATAAGCGGTCCTAAAATAGATCCGCCACCAAGTTTTTGCAATAATTTAAAAGATATATTTGCAGCTAGGAGGCTTGGCATTATTAAAACGTTAGCAGGACCAGATAGTCTACAGAATGGATAATTTTCTTTTATCAGATCATAATCTAAAGCAACCTCTGGTGTCATTTCACCATCAAACTCAAAATCAACTTGTTTTTTGTCCAGTATATTTACCGCTTCTTTTAAATCTTTTGAACTAGGTCTGGATAAGCTTCCAAAATTAGAGAATGACAATAAAGCTACACGAGGTTTATAACCTAGTTCTTTAACTGTATTAGCAATACCTGTTGCTATATTGGCTAATTGTTCAGCGTTTGGTGTGTCATGTATATTTACATCTCCAATAAAAACAGTTCTTTCTTTAGATACCATCATAGACATCGATAAAAAACTTTGATCACTTTTTGATGATATTACTTTAGTAATGTCGTTAAAGCACCTGCCAAATGGTCTAGTAACTCCAGTAACCATCGCATCTGCATCACCAGCAGACACCATAGATGCTGCAAATACGTTCCTATCTTGGTTAATTAGTCTTTGACAATCTCTTCTTAAATGACCATCTCTATGTAGTAACTTATATAAATTATCTATGTAATTTTGATTATTTTTACTAAGACTAGCATTATGTATAATTAGTTCATTTAGCCCTTCTAAATTAACCCTTTCCATAGTTTCTCTAACTCGATTTTCTCTGCCAATTAATATTGGTATTCCAAACCCTGAATTATAAAAAGATAAAGCAGCTCTTATAGTTTTCTCTTCTTCTCCCTCTGCAAAAACAACCCTTTGTTTTTTCCCTTTTATTCTAGCTTTAATAGGCTCTAAAATAGAAGCTATAGGATTAGTTCTACCTTCTAATTCTCTTTTATATGCCTCTAAATTTTTGATAGGTTTTTTTGCCACACCACTATCCATTGCTGCTTTAGCAACAGCTGATGAAACAGACGAGATCAGCCTTGGATCAAAAGGCGCTGGTATTATATAATCATTGCCATAATGCAGTTGAACGCCATGGTAAGCCGCATTAACTTCATCTGGTACATCCTCTCTAGCTAATTTAGCTATAGCATTGGCAGCGGCAATTTTCATTTCTTCATTTATTGTTGTGGCTCTTACATCTAGAGCACCTCTAAAAATATATGGAAAACCAAGCACATTATTAACCTGGTTTGGGTAATCTGACCTCCCAGTAGCTACAATTGCGTCGGATCTTACGCTTTTAACATCCTCCGGCATAATTTCAGGAATAGGATTAGCCATTGCAAATATTATTGGTTTCTCAGCCATACTTTTTACCATTTCTTTTGTTACTGATCCAGGAACTGATAAACCTAAAAAAACATCTGCATTTTTTAGAGCATCTTCTAAAGTTCTTAATTTGGTATCAACGGTATGACCAGATTTCCATTGATTCATATTGCTTTGTCTTCCTTTATATAATACACCATCCCTATCAACTAAAATAATATTATTGTTTTGTGCTCCCATCGCTTTTAATAGTTCAACACAAGCTATGGAAGCAGCACCAGCACCATTACTTACAAACTTAGTTTCCTCTATTTTTCTATTGGTTAAATGAAGAGCATTTATTATTCCTGCTGCAGTTACAATTGCTGTCCCATGTTGATCATCATGAAAAACAGGAATATTCATTTTTTCTCTTAATCTTTGTTCAATTATGAAACAATCAGGAGCTCTAATATCTTCTAAATTAATTCCTCCAAAACTTGGTTCGAGTAAAGATATAGCATCAACAAATTTTTCTGTGTCATCTGTATCTACTTCTAGGTCTATTCCATCAACATCTGCAAATTTTTTGAATAATACAGACTTTCCTTCCATAACTGGTTTGGAAGCAGCCGCCCCAATATTTCCAAGTCCTAAAACTGCTGTACCATTAGAAATAACTGCAACAATATTCCCTTTTGATGTATATTCATAAATAGTATCAGCCTTTTTCTCAATTTCAAGACACGGCGTTGCAACTCCTGGTGAATATGCTAAAGACAAATCGTGAGAACTGATAAGAGGTGTTGTTGATGTAATTTCTAATTTTCCAGGGCGACCTTTTTTGTGATATTCCAAGGCTTCTTTTTCTAAGTTAGATTTGTAATTAGCATCACTATTGGTAGTAGACATTTTTTCCTCAAACACTTAAAATTATGATTTTAAATTATAACTTAAATTTTTTAAAAGATCTTAATAAATTGTATTTTATTAAAAATATTTCGATTATAAATAAGATTGCATTAAGTTTTAAAGGAAAATTATTTTATTTTGAAAAATGTACACACTCCAATGATGGAGCAATATCTAAATATTAAGAATAAATATAAAGATGCCTTACTTTTTTATAGGATGGGAGATTTTTATGAGTTATTTTTTGAAGATGCAATTGTAGCTTCAGACGCATTAGAAATTGCTTTAACTAAAAGAGGTAAATCTAATGGTAAAGATATTCCCATGTGTGGTGTTCCTTTTCATTCAGCTGACAACTATTTGCCAAAATTAATTAAAAAAGGTTTTAATGTTGCTATATGTGAGCAAACAGAAACTGCTGAAGAGGCTAAACTTAACTTAAAAAAAGGACCTCTTAAAAGAGAAGTTGTAAGAGTAATATCACCAGGCACTTTAACAGAAGATAATTTGTTACAGAGAAAAAATAATAATTATTTAGGAGCAATATCAATATTTAATGGTTTAATTTCTGTTGCATGGGTAGATGTCTCGACAGGATATTTTAAATCAAGACTTATTGGAAAAGAAAATAATTCAAATCAAAAACAATTATTAACCAATTTTATGTTAAGGAAAGATTTCTCAGAAATATTGATCTCTGATGATATGGATTTGGATTATATAATTGATGAATGGCGTCCTTTAATAAAAAGACAATCTCCTAGTTTATTTCACTACCAATCTTGCTTTGATCAGATTTGTTCATATTATTCAGTTATTTCATTAGATGGTATTGGTTCCTTCAGTAAAGGAGAAATTATTGCAGCTGGAGTATTGTTATCTTACTTAAAATTAACTCAATGTGGAAAAACACCATTTCTTTCAATGATTAAATCTGAAAATATTAATGATTTTTTAGAGATTGATTATTTTACCCAAAAATCACTTGAAATTCTAAAAAATTTGTCGGGAGATAATGAAGGAAGCTTAATTTCTTGTATAGATGAAACAAAAACTGCTAGTGGTGCAAGGTTACTAAGGCAGAGAATAATTGAGCCATTTTATGATCTCAGTCTGATACAAGACAGATATGATGTGATCAATTGGATTTTAGGAAATAATATTGATATAAATTATTTTCAAGATAGTTTAAAAAGTATCCCTGACCTTGAGAGATCATTATCGAGAATTTCATTATCAAGATGTAGTCCCAAAGACTTACTTTTAATTTCTAAAGGCCTTCTTAATATAAAAGAAATTTCCGAAAATTTGATATTAAGTCAGAAAAAAAACTTAAAACCTACGTTGCTAAATTCAATTTTGGATACTCTTAAAATAGACTATGGTCTTTTCTTGAATGTTAAAAAAGCTCTAAAATCAGAGGTACCATTAATTTTTAAAGACGGTGGATTTATAAAAGATGGTTTTAATGAAGAATTAGATTTTTTGAGAAATCTTAGAAATAATGAATTAAATCAAATAATGAAACTTCAAAAGAAGTACTCAGAACTTACTAAAATTAATTCATTGAAAATAAAACATAATAGAATGCTTGGCTATCATATAGAAGTAAGAGCTATACATGATCAATCAATAAGAAACATTGATTTATTTATTCATAGACAAACCACGGCTCAGGCATCAAGATTCACTACAAATGAACTTGTTGACATTGAAACACAAATTTTTAATTCACATGAAACAGCAATTAAAATTGAACTAGAAATTTTTAATGATTTTGCTAGTCAAATATTGCAGAAAGGCAAGGAAATTTTAAATATTGTAAATTCTGTTTCAGAATTAGATATATCTTTTATGGTAGCTAATCAGTCAGTATCTAGGAATTATATTTGCCCTATTGTTTCGAATGATAAAATATTAGAAATTACTGGTGGAAGACATCCAGTTGTAGAACACCAAATGAGAATTTTGGGAGATTCCTTTATTTCAAATGATTGTAAATTAAATAATGAAGACTTAATATGGTTAATAACTGGTCCTAATATGGCTGGAAAATCTACATATCTAAGGCAAAATGCATTAATAGCTATAATGGCACAAGCAGGTCTGTTTGTACCTGCAAAAAAAGCAAAAATAGGCTTATTTGACAAAATATTTTCTAGAGTGGGTGCGTCTGATGATTTGGCAAAAGGACAATCTACTTTTATGATTGAAATGATAGAAACGTCATTAATTTTAAATACATCTACTGAAAAGTCTCTGGTAATTCTTGATGAGATTGGAAGGGGTACATCTACATTTGACGGTTTAGCAATTGCTTGGTCAGTTTTAGAATATTTGCATGAGAAAATTAAACCAATAACACTGTTTGCAACTCATTATCACGAATTAACAGCTCTAAAAGAAAATCTAAAAAATTTATCATGCCATAAGATGTCTGTTAAAGAATGGAATAATTCAATAATTTTTATGCATAAAATATTAAATGGAGAGGCAGATAAATCTTATGGAATTCATGTTGCAAAATTAGCAGGAATTCCTTCAGTCGTAACAAAGAGTGCAACAAAAATTCTATCTGATCTTCAAAATAAAAGTCAGACAAAAATAAACAGTAATAAAGAAGTAGCCATATTCAATTCAAAAGAAGTTGAGAGTTTTTTAGAAGAGTTTGATAAAATAGATGTTGATGATGTAAGCCCGCGTCAGTCTCTGGATTTTTTATATAAACTCAAATCAAAGAGACAGGGTAATGGTAAAAGTAAATTTAAAAAATAAATTCTCATTCCTTAATAAATCTAAAGCAATTAATTCAGAGAATAATATTTTTGGGTTAGAAGAAAATATAGATACAAATTCAATCTGGTTCCAAAGCATGGAACCTGTTACCTACGCAAAAAATAATGGAAGAAAACTATATAAATTTAAAAAAATTAAAATTAATTGTGAAGCTTCAAAAGATTTTAAAAATTTACTTCTAAAGAATTTAAAGAAACAACTAGATTATTTTAAACAAAAAATAAGACAGGAGTTTTTAAGAACATCAGATGGCTCGCTTAATGTTGGTTTAAATGTAATTTTAATTGATAGTATGTTAAAAGAAATTATAGAAAATACCCACCAACATGTTTTCGGTAATATAGATTATAAATTATCTATAATAGCTGTTGGTGGATATGGTAGAGGTGAGTTAGCACCTCATTCGGATTTAGATTTATTATTTCTTATTCCAAATAATTTAAATAAAACTGAAACAAAAAATATAGAACGACTAATTCAATTGATTCTATATTTACTTTGGGATTTAGGTTATACTGTTGGACATTCAACAAGAAATATTTTTGATTGCATAAAAAAAAGTAAGTTAGACCTTACTATATCGACAAGTTTATTGGAAAAAAGGTTCATAGCAGGTAATGAACATAACTTTGATTTATTAAACACTAAATTTAACTCCTTCATTGCAAACACTAAAACGTTAAATTTTGTAGAAGCAAAATTAAAAGAATCTGATTTAAGACATAAAAAGTTTGGTGGATCTCGTTATGTCGTTGAACCTAATGTCAAAGATGGGAAGGGTGGATTAAGAGACCTTCACACTTTAATCTGGATTTTAAAATTTGCGTATAAGGTCGACTCAATATCTAATTTAATTAAAATGGGTGCTTTGTCTAAAAATGAAGCTCTAGCTTTTGCTGAAGCGCAACGTTTTTTGCTTTCTGTAAGATGTCATCTTCATTATAGAGCTGAAAGAGAAGATGACAGACTAGCAATGGATGCTCAGTTAGAAATTGCTAAAGATATGAATTTTAAGAATACTATTACACATAAAGATGTTGAAAGATTTATGAAAAGATATTTTCTTGCTACAAAAACAGTTGGAAATTTAACAAGAATTTTTTGTGCAGCTATTGAAACAGAGTTCAACAAGCCTTTGAGATTAAGTTTCTTAAGCTTTAAAAAAAGTGAAAATGTAGACCCATTTAGTATTGAATTAGGTCGTTTATATGTTCAAAATAAAAATATATTTACTGAAAATCCTGTAAATATAATTAAACTTTTTTATATTTCTCACCAAAAAAATATAGATATTCATCCCATTACATTGAGATTAGTGACAAGTTTAACAAAGTTGATCAATTCTGAAGTTAGACATGATTTTAATGCTAACCAAATGTTTGTAGATATTTTAACAAGTCAAAGAGATTCAACAAGAACTCTCAGGGTGATGAACGAATCAAACATTTTAGGTAAATTTATTCCTGAATTTCAAAAAATTGTTTGTTTGATGCAATTTGACATGTATCACTCCTATACAGTAGACGAACATACAATTTTTACAATTTCTAATCTTCACTCTTTAAAAAATGGAAAATTTAAAGATTTTGCTCCACTTGCCAGCAAAGTAATACAAGAAATTAGTTCTTATAGATGTCTTTTTGTAGCAATGCTACTTCATGACATTGCAAAAGGGAAGAAAGGAGACCACTCAGTCAATGGCTCTATAGTTGCATCAACTGTTTGTCCTAGGCTAGGGTTAAGTAACGATGAAACTGAAATTGTTAAATGGTTGGTACTCCACCATTTATTATTAAGCAAGACGGCTTTTAGATATGAATTAGGAGATCCAAAAATTATCAATGATTTTGCAGAAAAAGTAAAAACTGTTGAAAAATTGAAATTATTATTAGTTTTGACTGTAGCAGATATAAAAGGTGTTGGCCCAGAAATATGGAATGACTGGAAAGGCTCTCTTATATCTGACTTGTATTTAAAATGCCATAATTTCCTTCAAAAAAGAACATCTACTAAAAATGTTTATGAATATGTTAAAACAACAAAGGAGTCTTTTAAAAGCGATTTGTTAAAAAATGGTGTCAAGAATAAATCAATAGAACAGTACTGCAAGAATTATTATAAAAATTACTGGGAAATATTCAGTTTACAAACTCTCATTAATCACTTTCACATATTTAAAAAAATGGAAGATGACCAAAAAAAGTTTAAAATATATCTATCAGAAGAAAGTGATTTACAAGCAACTGAGCTGATTGTTATTGCGCCAGATCATCATGGTTTATTCTCTCTTATATCAGGCCTGGTAGCCGCATCGGGATATGATATTGTTAGTGCAAAAATTATTACAAGATCAGATGGTTATGCGTTAGATACATTTTTTATTCAAAATAAAGAAAAAAAACCAATTTTAGAAGATTATCTCAAAAAAAAATTAATAAAAACAATTTCTCTTGGTTTAGAAGGTAATATTGACATAGAAAAAGCATTAAATATAAAATGGGAAGAAATCCCTGCCCGTTTTAGAGCTGTAAAGGCTCCTACAAGAATAAAAGTAGATAATAAAACAAGTGAAAACTCTACTATTTTGGATATTAAATGCAAAAATGCACCGGGAGTTTTATACAAAATTACAAAAACTTTAACTAGTTTAGGTATTCAAATAAACACTGCAAATGTTTCTACATATGGTGACAGAGTGGTAGATATTTTCTATATAAAAAATGCATTCGGCTCAAAAGTTGATGATATAATAACAATAAATAAAATAAAGAAGTCAATTTCTAAAATACTAAAAGAAATTAATTTTACTTAATAAAAAATTAAACACATGAGAAATCCAGAAAAAAACAAAACATCTTTTTTCATAAGAGGGTTTACCCAATCAGCCTTTCTTACAGTTATAAGTCGTATATCTGGTTTTATTAGAGATATATTTATTGCAGGATTTTTAGGTGCTGGCATTTTTTCAGATATATTTCTAATAGCATTTAAATTGCCTAATTTATTTAGAAGAATTACGGCTGAAGGAGCCCTTACTTCTGCGTTTTTGCCAATTTATTCTAGATTAAAGACACAAAATGGAGAATTCTTAGCGTTTATTTATTTTAAAAAAGTTTTACACAGAGTTGTTTTCTCTTTGTTTATTTTAATGATTATATTTCAAATAATTATGCCATTTATAATTCATTTTTTAGCTCCTGGATTTTTGAATAACCAAAATGTCATAGAGCAAACAACAACCCTTTCAAGAATAACAATAATTTTCATGCCATTAATTTCAATTGTAGCTATTCTTGGTGTTGCAACAAATGTTTCTGGAAAATTTTGGGTTTTAGCATTTACTCCAACAATTTTAAACACAAGTATAATTCTAGGATGTTTCTTTATAAATGATTATTGGACTATAAAATCCTTACCTCTTGCGATTGCAACTGTTTTTGGAGGATTAATTCAAATAATATTTATCCTAATAATGATAAAAAAATTTAAGATTTTCAATTTTAAAAATTTAGAAAAAAGTAGAAGTGATAGAAATATTAATAGCCAAATACAATTTCAATTAAGCCAAACTTGGAAAAAATTTTTACCAGCGGCATTTGGAGGCGGTATTTTACAAATAAATTTATTAGTTGATACTATTTTAGCTAGCTTACTTGGATTTGGGTCTATTTCTTATCTTTATTTTGCTGACAGAATAGCTCAGTTACCTTTAGGTATAATTGGAATTGCTTTAGGAACAACCCTTTTAACTTCACTGTCAAAATCAATTGCCAGTAAAGATACTAATCAATTTTCAAAAGAGTTAATTATTTCATTCAAGATAGGCTTGTTTTTTTCAATTCCTGCAGCATTAGTTTTTATTAATTTTAGTGATCTACTAATAAAAGTATTATTTGAAAGAGGAGAATTTAGTTTTCAAGAAACAATTCAAACATCTCATGCATTATTAGCATATGCATTTGGAGTTCCAGCTTTCATTATGCTTAAATCATGTCAACCAGCATTTTTGGCAGAAGGTAATACAAAAACTCCGATGTATATTGGTTTTATAATTTTAATTTTAAATATAATCTTATCATTTAGTTTAATGTTTTTTCTAAAGCATGCTGGTATTGCCTTAGCCACCTCAATCGTATCTTGGATAGGAACAATAATTTATATAATACTCTTAATAAAAGCTAAAAAAATCATAAAGCCTAAATTTTCATATAAAGAAGAAGATTCAAATTTATTTTCAGTTATTTTATATGGTCTGAAAATCACTTTTATTTCTTCTTTGATGATATTATGCATGAAACTAGTTCAACACATATTAGAAATTAATAATATAAACGATACTTTTGCATTAATAACTTTATGTATATTTGGTTTTTTATTGTATATTTTGACATCTAAGATTTTCAGATATATTCCTCAAGAATTATACCAATATTTATCTTTGAAACTTAAGAAAGCAAAATAATAGAATGATGAATTCACGATTAAAACAAAGTAATAAAAGAATATTTTCAGGAATACAACCAACAGGAAATTTACATTTAGGTAATTATTTAGGTGCAATAAAAAATTGGGTGAATCTTCAAGAAGATATCTTTTCAATATTTTCAATCGTAGATTTACACGCAATTACCGTTCCTCAAAAACCTTCCCAACTAAAATCTTCAACTCATGAAGTAACAGCGGCAATTATTGCATCAGGAATAGATCCTAAAAGCGCCATTGTATTTAACCAATCTTCAGTAAAAGAACATGCAGAATTAGCCTGGATATTCAATTGTGTGTGTAGAATAGGATGGTTAAATAGAATGACACAATTTAAAGAAAAAGCTGGGAAAAATAGAGAAAAAGCTACTGTTGGTTTGTATGGATACCCAGTTTTAATGGCTGCAGATATTTTATTATATAAAGCCACACATGTTCCTGTGGGAGACGATCAAAAACAACATATCGAATTAGCCAGAGATATTGCATCTTCTTTTAATAATATGTTTACTAGTGATGATCAAAAAGATTTTTTTTCTTTACCTGAGCCACAAATTTTAGGTCAGGCTACACGAGTTATGAGTCTCAGAGATGGAACAAAAAAAATGAGCAAGTCTGATGCTTCTGATGCATCTAGAATAAACTTAACTGACACTAAAGAAGAAATTTCAAATAAAATCAAAAAAGCTAAAACTGATCCTCATCCATTACCTGAAACTCTAGAAGAACTTAGTACAAGACCAGAAGCCTTAAATTTAATAAATATTTATTCATCATTATCCAATCAATCAATTGACCAAACTTTAAGTCAATTTTGCGGACAAGGCTTTTCTTCTTTTAAACCTAAACTCATTGACTTGGCCATTGAAACATTAAACCCAATTTCATTTGAAATGAGAAAGTTATTAAATGATCGTAAAGAAATTGATAAAATATTAAGGATTGGTGCAGACAATGCTAGAAAAATTGCAGAACCTGTATTAAAACATGTAAAAGAATTAGTTGGTTTTGTGATTTAGAAAGTAAATTTGTAGAAATTAAAAAAAAAATGATTATATATTTATCAGGAGGTTAATTATGTTTATTCAAACTGAAGACACACCAAATCCAGAAACATTAAAATTTATTCCTGGCGATATTATTCTTAAAACAGGAACTGCAGATTTTTCAAGTAAAGAAGTTGCCTCGGATTCACCATTGGCTTTAAGGTTATTTGAAATTGATGGAGTTAGTAGAGTTTTTTTAGCAACGGACTTTATCTCAGTAACAAAAGATCCTCAATTGCAATGGAATAACCTAAAGCCTTCAATATTAACGGGAATTATGGAACATTATTCTTCCGGTCTTCCAGCAATTAATGATACAGAGAAAAATAATTCTGAATCAAATAATACTGAAGATTCAGAAACTATAAAACAAATTAAAGATTTATTAGAAACTCGTGTTAGGCCGGCTGTTGCTATGGATGGAGGAGATATTACATTTTGTTCTTTTGAATCAGGCGTTGTGACATTGCAAATGAAAGGAGCATGCGCTGGATGTCCTTCTAGTACGGCTACTTTAAAAATGGGAATTGAGAATATGCTTAGACATTACATTCCTGAAGTTACTGAAGTAAGGGCTGCAGAATTATAAAAAATTTATTTAATATTCTTTTTTAACCTTAAATCATGTTATGAGCTTACGTCGTTACCAGGAAGTATTATTTTTACTAATTATTATTTCATTTTTTATGATTGGTTTTTTAGGGCCAAAATTTTGGAAGATATCACAACCAATATTTAATTTTAAATCTATTCAGTATAATTTTAGTAATCCTGTTGTAAGTATTGATAGATTAAATCAATTTTATTCTAACAATAATTATTTATCTTCAGATCAATTCAATAATAAAGACGTGGTATCTAGGTGGTCCGAAAATATTTTGAATTATGTAAAAAATGATATTCCCATCCCAAGAATGTATTTTCCTTTCATTCCCAAAAATATCAGTCAATATGAAACAAACAAGAAGAAATCAGTTTTTACAGCTATTTTATTACCTATAGCTCTAAGGGGAAATGAACTAGTACTAGAAGAAAGGAAGAAAATGAAAATAGCATTTTCTACTAATAATATTTTCCAAATTGAAAGCTTTTCAAAAAAATATAAAATTAAAAATTTTAAGAAAATTAATTTTAGTACCCTAAATAGATCAGAACTTAGAAGGATAAAATTAGAATTGTTAAATAAAATTAACAGTATACCAATTTCATTAATTTTAGCCCAATCTATAATTGAAAGTGGATGGGGGACATCTAGGTTTGCACAAGAAGGAAATGCACTTTTTGGTCAATGGACATGGAAAAATGACGACGGAATTAAGCCAAAAGGAAATCTAGATGCAAACTTTTCTGTTAAAAGTTTTGATAGTTTATTAGACTCTGTAAATTCATATATATTAAATTTAAATACCCACCCAGCGTATAAAGGGTTTAGAAATTTCAGAATATCACAATATAATACCGATAAAAATATTACCGGAACTGACATGGCAAATTTTCTGGACAAATATGCGGAAATAGGTTTTGAGTATGTGTCTAAAGTAAAAAAAATGATTAAAAAAAATCAATTAATCAAGTACGAAAATTCTAGTTTAGAAACATTTTAGTCAAATCTTTAATTAATAATAAATTGTCTTCCTAGCCATCGCCACCTGTTGTCATTACCAGCCATAGTACAATTTATTCTACCTCTACCTTTCAAAAATGGACCATTTAACCTTATTTCAATTCTGTTTTTACCTAATCTTTTTGTATCAGTTTTTAATCCATTATTGGCAAAGCATCTAACAGCATTTCTTGGTTCAATTTTGTCAGATAACGTAAATCCGTAAGAGGGTGGATTTTTTGATATAACTGGATCTTTGGGTGATAGATCTGAAATTGGCATTGGCAATGCGTTCACTGCTAATAAAAATCTATCCATATCTCCATATTTTTCATTCATTGCAAACCTGGGCAGCTCATACATACCTAAACTTTTGTGTGCTACTCCTGAATGTTGACCAAAAGCTGCAACAAATCCATGTTGTTTAACCTGCTTTATAACTTCTAAATTATACTCACCATAGGGATAGGCAAAATACTTAGGTGCGCTTCCAATTTCATCAATAAATCTTTTATTTGAAATTGATAATTCTTCTATAATTTTTTCTCTTGTTAACTTAAACATATGTGGGTGTGTCTTAGTTTGGCTACCAATAGTAACTCCATGATCTCTTAAAGTTCTGATTTGTTCCCAATTCATATATCCAGGTGTTTTATTATCAATAACATCTGTTGATACGAATAAAGTAAAAGGGAAATTATGTTTTTTAAATATTGGCCAAGCGTAATTGTATACTGAAGAATAGGCGTCATCAATTGTGATAACTACAGACCTGTCTTTTATTTTTTCATCATAGTTTATTGCTGTAAGAGCCTTTTTAATACTTATTACGTTATATTTGGGTTTCAATAATTCGTTTATATGTTTCATAAACTGTTCTTTTTTTATATTAGTAGATGGATACCTACTATCCCCAAATCTGTGATACATTATAAATGATGCATGATTG
>CACJOU010000002.1 GCA_902595145.1 uncultured SAR116 cluster alpha proteobacterium
GTTTTCCTTCATATAAGATACATGAATCCAAAGGTAATGGGAATCGCTCACGACTATCTTGCAGACAATCAACCTGCCAAAAACCCTAAAGGAAGATTATGGATGAACTCTTTTCATGTTTCTCCAGATAAAGGTTTGGGTGTTCATTGTTTTGATACGAAGGAAAATATGGAAAATTTCTTACCTTTAATGAAAGAGAGAATAGAAAACTTTGCAACAAAGTTTGAATGTAAGTTTACTATAGAAACTGGAATATTAAGTCCTGAGTTAACAAAAAGTTTTGAATAACCTTACTATAACACCCCATCTGCTGCACACCCCAACTATACATATGTATCCATCCCCCCATGTTCCATGTCCGGGGAGTTTTACACTTAATGTGATACATATAAGTGGGTATTAAAGAGAAGTATATTAATACACTTACATACCCACTTGTTCTGTACTAATAACAGTTAATTTAATTGATGCACAAACTGATGCACAAAAAAGTTCCTATTTTTGAAAATACTCTAAATCATTAAAAGTTTAACTTGTTTATTAAATCCTATTGCTTTAATGGTTAAACTGGATTGAGGAGTTATTTCTATATGGAAATGCGTAAAGGTGGTCGTCTTATAGATAGACCTGAATTTAAAACTAAACCTCAACCAGTTACATTTTTAGCTAAAGATAAAGTATTAAAAGCAATTGAGGTTATGGCTGAAAAAAATTATGGGTCAGTTGTTATAGTCGATAGTAAAGATAAAGTGGTTGGTATCGTAACAGAAAGAGACATTGTTAAAAAACTTGTCAAAAATAATATGTCACCTAAAACAACTAAATTAGAGGATATTATGACACCAAATCCAAGGGTGGCAAACGAAAATGATGATGTCCTTGATTGGTTGCGGATAATGTCAAATGACAGATTTAGAAGATTACCAGTTGTCGATGCAGATGGAAAAATCAAAGTTATCTTTACTCAAGGTGATTTTGTTTCATATACTTGGCCAGATTTAATTTACCAAGCATCTCAACTTGCAAAAGCTTCTTTTATGAAAGGTTTTTCTCTTAATACTCTTTTAATAATGATGCTAGTTTATGGAATAGCATTAATAGCAGCTATGAAAGCAATCTTGTAAATAGATAATTATTTTGATGTTGGCATTAGATAATCCTATAAATTTTTTATATTAAAATGTAAGTATTTGTAGAACTCTTAAATTTTGAAAAATTTAGACCAAATTTCTAAAATAAAAACATATATGCCATAACCATATAAACTCCAAACACAAAGCTTAAGCATCTTATTTAAAACATCATCTGAAGTATAAACCCATTGATGATATTTTTTTTCTAATCCAAAACTCAAATTTTTTCTTTTCCATAACAGGAACCAATAAGGAACATTTAGTAAAATGTAAAAACAAACGGCAATGGTTATTAAACCTAAACCTAAAATTATCCCAGTACTCATTTTTTAAATTCACTCATAGTTAATCTTATAACTGTATTATTTGTCCACTCAATAAAGTATTGTAGGTAAAAACAAAATAAATAAACCCATTAAAATTAATTCTAACCTAGTCATCTATATCTTACATTAAATAAATATGAATATTTGAGCCATTTTCAATACGCACTAAATTTATATTAATTTGTAATTTAGTTTAATTATAAATAAATAATTTTGAATAAAATTCCACCCCATCTGCTGCACACCCTAACTATACATATCTAGCCATACCCCCATGTCCCATGCACATGATTACACTTTAAGCTATACATATAAGTGTTATTATAGTTAGGTATATTTATACATATCAATACCCACTTACTCTGTACTGGTGACAGTTAATTTAGATGTAAAACAAAGTGAGAAACATATCGTGCGTATTGACAATGTCATACGTATGGATATTTTAAGCTATAGTTAGAATGTAATTAGCTATGGTGCATTTCATAGGAATGGAACTCTCTCAGAGCGCACCATTTCATGTGACCTAGTTGCTATAAGCAGTTGATTTGCAAGCATATTTTGTAATATGTGCTTGGAGGGCAGATCATTTAGAGGTTTAAAAAATTATAAATTTGTAAATTATGTAATCATAATTGGACTTTACCTTTCTATATTGTTTTGATAATGAAGTTATACATAAAGGAATAAAATATTGAATAAAAATTTAATATTAAAAACTGCCTCGGATGTAAATTTATCTGTTAAAAGCAATAGCGACTTAAATGAAATTTTTAAAAAAGTTGATAAATTTAAACCCGATAATAATAATGAATTTTTAAAACTAAGTGAAGACGAAACTGATTTATTGAAAACTACTCAAGTAGATTTAAATCAATTAAAAAAAATAAAAATGATAATAAAAATTTTGAGATTAGGTGTAAAGATATCCAATTTTGAAGATTTGAAAACGTTAAAAGATAAAAAAATTGAAAGTTTAATAGATTTAAATGAAAAAAGTTTATCAAAAATTCAAGAAATTTATATTTTAATTGATAATCAAAATGAAATCTTAAATCTTTTAAAAAATAAGGATAATAAATCAATTGTTGAACATTACAAATTGATGCCACCAACAACTTTTTTTATATTATTTTATTTAGGATTTATTATTTTATCCATAATTACATCATATTTAGGTTTTTCTTATTTATTCTTGAAAGATAAATATAGCTTTTTCACTGAAACATCTGCATTTTGGACAATGCTTACAGGTGGATTGATTTTCATTATTTCAATATACTATTTTTTTCTAAATATTTTTATAAAAATAAAACAGATTAAAGATAAAGATAAAATAATTGACGAATTAGCTTCTAACTATTTTGATAGAAGAGAAAACAAAACTAATCGAAATATTTTTAAATTAAGAAAAAAACTATTTGAAATTGAAAGGAAATCTATAAGAGATGCATCTATATCAAAATTAAAACAATTTCTTACAGAAGAAAATAATTTATTAAGTTCTTTAAGAAAAAATTTTACTTTACAATAATAATGATTTTTTATTGGACATAAAATATAATAATCTAAAACTTTGAGAAAAAAGTTAAGCTAGAAATAATTTTTTAGTTCATTGTACACTTTGTTTGTAGCGATTTAATTATGAAGAGTTATATGAATATTAGGATACTTAGAGACATTTTTATTTTTTGTCTTTCAGTCTGGGCAACTTTGACAATTGTATCATTCTACTTTGATGTATACATTCTTTTTCCTTTTACATTAGTCGAAAATAATGAAGTACCATATGAAAACTTGATTGCAATTAGGCTTGCAATATTTGCTACTTTTGCATTTTATGGGTTAATGCATTTGTTGCATGGAAGTAAAGAAGTGTATCCAGTTCACTTTTTAAAAACTTTTCTATTTATGCTTTCAATTATGGGATTGACTGTCTTTATTAAAACAAATGAAGAAGTTTCTTTGAAACAATGGTTAATTATTTTGTTTTTTTTCTGTATAGCAATAATTCTTCATATGTCGACTAGTTCAAAAATCAGACGTTTTGGCAAATAATGATTAAAATATTTTCATTTATATTATTTGTAATAATTTCTAATAACTCAATTGCAACCATTTCAGGTAAAACATTAATTTGTGATAAAGATAAAAGGGGATATAATTTTATAACTAGCGATAAAGTTGAAGTCTATAGCATCAATTTTGATGAACTAAATATAATTTCTATCAATCATTCATATGAACTAGCTGAAAATGCAATATTTATTCGACGACCTCTAAAGGAATTTAATAAAGACAAAATAATAAAACCTATTGGATGGATATTCAGGAGAAATCTTGACTATGTATCACTAGATTTTATAGATGGGGACTGGAGAAGAAAATTTTTATGGAGTTGTGAAATTACCTCATCTAAGGGGTTAGAGACAAGATTAAAAAATAAACTAAATAAATTAATTGAACCTAGTAAAAAAAAACTTAACACCCTATTCAATGATTAATTAACTTTTTAAACTGAGTGTGTAGAAATTTCATATGCATATCAAAATAATTTTCATCATTGATTATGTTTAACCTTTGTGATTAATTTATAGAGGGAGTATTCAAATGTTTTGTGTATTTTTAAATGTTAGATATTCTAATCCTAAATTAATGCATGTTGGTCATTAATATGTAGCATCAAATTTTGACTCTTCAACTTTAAAAGGTTTAGTTGCTGTTGACGCATATCACATATCTCCTGATAAAGGACTTGGTATCTTTACTTTTAATAACCAGGTTAATCTTGAAAAGCACATTCATGTTTTAAAAGATTTTTTTAAAGACTATGAGGATAGATTATCATGTAAGGCAAGTATTGAAACTGGCATAGTTAATGGAGAGTTAGATTATAAAGCTAATAAATAAGGCTTAAATGTTTATTTTACTTAACATTTAAAATTATATGTTATAGCATATAAATTATTTTTTTAGAGAATTTATAGATGTCCAAAGTTTTAATACATATCCATAGTGGCCCAGAATTAAAAAACAAGGCTACACTTGGAATGTTAGTCGCTCTTACGGCTTTTAAAAAAGGTGATGAAGTTAATATGTTTTTGGCTGCAGATGGTACACATTTATTAAATGTTAAAAGTGAAGGTGAAGTAGTCGGACAAGGAACAGGCGATTTAAAAAATCACTTAGATGAACTTAAAGAAAATAACATTAAATTATACGTTTCTGGAATGTCAGCTAAAGCAAGAGGATATGATGACAGTTTATTAAATGGTTTTAATGCAGAGTTTTCTATGCCTGATAAACTTTTAGAACTAACTAAAGAGAGTGATGCTATTCTTTGTTATTAAGTTTAAAGAATAACAGTTTTTACTAGTTTATGTCTTTCATTGAATTTGAAGAGAATGCAATTAATAAAGGTTATAGCCCACCAATTTAAAAAGAATGGGCAATAAATCATTTAAATGAGACCCACTCTCATGATAAAGATCTTTTTTTATTAATTCAATCTGGGGAAATGGAAATAGGTATAAAGAAAAATACAGATTTTCATATTACAACTCTTCTTCAAGGTGACACTATGGAAGTTTTTGCTGGAACGGAGCATTATGAAAAAGCTGGTAAAGGTGGTGTAATTTTTCTAGTTGCTAAAAAATAGTTTCAGCTTAAATTATTTGATTAATAAAACAAAAATTTAATCTAATATATTTATATGGATAAACGGCATTTTTTATTTTTAAATATAGGTCATTTCCTTGACCATTTTTTTATTTTAATTTTTGCTACCGCAGCCGCATTATCATTAACTAATGAATGGCAGCTCTCTTATGCAGAATTGATACCTTACTCTATGGCGGGTTTTATTGCATTTGGATTGTTTTCACTTCCATCTGGATGGCTTGCTGATAAGTGGAGTAGAGAAGGTATGATTTTTGTTTTTTTTATTGGTATTGGACTAACTTCTATTGGTGTGTCTACAGCAAAGTCACCTTTTGAAATTGCGGTTTGGTTATTTGCTGTTGGAATTTTTGCCTCAATTTATCATCCAGTTGGATTAGCTTTAATTGCTAAGGGTGGAAAGAATATGGGAATGGACATTGCTGTTAATGGTATATGGGGTAATATGGGTGTTGGTTTTGCTGCATTTATTACTGGTATTATGATTGATCAAATAGGTTGGCGTTCTGCATTTTGGCTTCCAGGTGTTTTATCTATTTTAATTGGTGTTGCGTATTTTTTTAATCAAAAGGAGAATATTCTTGTTAAATTTAAAGAAGATAAAATTGAGAATACTAAAAAAATTAATATTGAAAACACAACAAACTCTTATAAAATTCATAATTTAATTTTTAGAGTTTCTATGGTTGTTTTTTTTACTACTGCTATTTCTAGCATAATTTTTCAAGGAACCACCTTTGCAATTCCAAAAATTTTTGAAGAACGGCTTTCAGGGATTACATCTTCAGCTTCTATTCTTGGTTCTTTAGCATTGTTTGTTTTTGCCATTGCTTCTTTTGCTCAAATAATAGTTGGAAAGTTGCTTGACAAAATTGGTCCTAAAAAGGTTTTTTTAATAGTAGCTGTAATTCAATTAATTTTCTTTATGTTGTTTGTTGGCCAATATAATTGGGTAGCGTTATTTTTAGCATTAATGTTTATGCTGGGAGCATTTGGACAAATTCCAATTAATGATTATATGATTGGGAAAATGGCCAAATCTGATTTTAGAGCTAGGGTATATGCTGTGAGATATGTAATTAGTTTTGCTGTATGGGTAGTTGTTGTCCCTTTAATATCTTTTGTCCACTTAAACTATGGATTTGATTATCTATTCTATATCTTAGCCATATGCGCCTTAAGTATATTTATTGCAGTTATAACTCTGCCTCAAAAACTTCCAACAACCTCTAATATTTAATAGATTTTTAAACTTTATAGGGATGTAAATATGGATAAATTGAAAGATGTCAATGTTGACAAATTAGCAAATATTTATTTTGAAGGTAATGTTATAAGTAGGAATGTTTTTTTTAAAGATGGTACTAGAAAAACACTTGGAGTAATGTTACCTGGTAAATATGAATTTAATACTGAAGCAAAAGAACTTATTGAAATTATGTCTGGAAAACTAAATTTAAAACTTCAAAATGATGACGAATGGAAATTGATAAAAGATGGAATGGATTTCAATATTCCTAAAAACTCATCTTTCCAAGTAGAGGTTTTAGAATTAGTTAACTACATATGCTCATACTTTAATGATTAACATTCTTATTTTTATTAGTTTATTTTCAACACAATTTTAAATTGTACATGACATGTCTCGACCACAACATAACGGAGATTTAATCTTACCGTGACCATTTGGACATTTTGAAATTTGGACGTTTGACCCATTATCTAACTCTAACGTATCGTTTATTAGAGTTTCATCACATTTTCCACATGTTGCATTCACAGACATTCCACATTTATTGCATTCATAAGTTGCCATCTTAAACTCCTTTAAAAAGTAGTTGAATAATTTTTATGTTAAATTTTTTTATAAAAAAATCAACTTATCAAATACTTTAAAATCAAATCCTGCGTAGTACAAAACTTGTTTTAAAACTTCTATTAAATCATTAACTATATAAATTATTTTTTTTTACTATTAGTAAATTTTATAGTTGTTAACACTTTGCCTGGTTTATTGTATGATTGAATGATGGAGTATTCCTTGATGATCTTTTATGAGTGTTAGGAAAAAATTGCTTTAGAAATTTGTAAGTAAAAACAGATATGTTCATTGTTTTGAAAATTATAATAACTGCTTTAATTATAGTAATTATTACAGAAATAGCTAAGTTTAATGACAGAATAGGTGGCTTAATTGCTGCTTTACCGATAACAACGTTTTTGATTTTATTTTGGTTACATTATGAAAATAATTCGGTAGAAAAAATCTCTAATCATGTATCATATACTCTTTTATATGTGCTACCTACACTGCCAATGTTTCTTGTTTTTCCTTATATTATAAATAAATTTGGTTTTTACTGGTCAATTATAATTAGTGTGTTAATAACTACTTTTTTTATATTTTTAGTCCATTTTTTAACTAAAAAATATGGGTATAAGATTTTTTAAAATTATTTTAATGATAATCTGGGAGCATTAATGTAAAGAAACATCAATAGACCCAATTTTAAGGCATAAAGTAATATATGGATTTAGACTACTTTGAAACTTTTACTATAACTTTAATTTTTTTATCTATTTTTTTGGGAGGCATAGTTAAAGGGTCTGTAGGCATTGGCATGTCTATGTTTTCTGTTCCGATAATAGCTTTTATCTTACCTCCTACTAAAGCGATGATGCTTTTATGTTTTCCTGTAATTATAACGAATCTAATTCAAATGAATATAAAACAAGGAATAAGCAATTATAGATTTCTTCCAATGTTCTTAACGCTTTTTGTAGGAATATTAATTGGTGGTAAGTTGATATTAAAACTAAACTTTCAGACAATTTCAATTGTAATTGCTTTAACTATTATTTTTTTTACATTAATTAATTTTTTTGGCTTAAATCTAAAAAATATAAAACAAAAAAATGAAAAAATATTATCCGTAATTATTGGTTTTTTCTCAGGAATACTTGGCGGATTATCTACATTTTATGCACCACCAATAATTACCTTTTTAGTTTCATTAAATTTAGAAAAAGAGAGCTTTATAAGAACAACAGCTACAATGTATTTTTTAGCTTCAATCCCGTTGTATTCATCACTTATTTATCATGGTTTAGGTAATTTTTATGATTTATTAATAAGTTTGGTTGTAACTGCTCCAGCATTATTAGGTCAGTATTTTGGAACTAAAATTAGAAAGCAGTTATCTAATGAAATATTTAGAAAGACTATTTTATCAATATTAATCATTATTGGATTTTCATTATTAATTAAAAATTTATAAAATCTTACTAATATAACCAACTCTTTAAGTAATCATTTTCTAAATTAAATTTTTCTATTAACCTTTTTACTACATCTCCAATAGATATTATTCCTATTAGATTTTCTCCTTCTATTATTGGAATGTGTCTAATTTTATTAACTGTCATAATAACCATAAGTTCATCTGATTTAGTGAATTTATTACATGTTATAACCCTGGAGGTCATGATTGTACTAACAAGAGATTTTTTAGATTTTTCTTAATATCTTTAGCTAATTCACGAATTATATCTCTTTCAGAAATAATACCACACAATATTTTTTGATTTTTAACTACAGGTAAAGCGCCTATTTTATTTTTAGCTAATAGATTTATTGCATCATAGATTGTATTATCTTCATTTAAGGAAATTACATCTCTGCCTAACAGCTTTGAGATAAGAACATTTTCATTTATTGAAACCATTTCATCCCCCAAAAAACGTAATTTTTACCTTTCAATAATATTTTATTTTTCAGATAATGTTTAGTTTTTTTAGTTAACTTATTAATTTAAAGCCTTAATTTCGGCATAATTTAGTAAAAAAATTATAATATGAATATTATTGTAGAAAGAAAAATTTTTTAATTTAATTAAACATCAATTTACCTATGAGGTGAATCAGATGGAAAAACAAGGAAATCTTTTTGATAAATATGGAGGTGTTCCTACCATAAAACTGATATTGAAGGCTTTTTATAGAGAGGTATTAAAAAAGCCTTATTTTAAAAAATTTTCGTTAATGTTAATATGGAAAAGTTAATTCTTCATCAAGTTGAATTTATTTCCTTCGCAATGGGGAAGCCCTTAACGGATTATCCTGACGATTTCTTAAGAAAAGGCCATGCAGGTTTAAATATAACTGATATTCAATTCGATGAAATAGTAAATATTCTAGAAAAAATTTTAATAAATTTTCAAGTTGAAAATAAGGATATTACTTCAATCAAAGATGCTATTGAAAGAAAAAGACATTTAATAGTCATGGTTGATAAATTAGAAAAAACTGAAGAACAAAAAATAGATAAAGATATGGAGCTTTATTTAAAAATGAAGCTTGTGAATTAAAATTAGATATTACAAGCTTTTAAAAATTTTAAGAATATTTTATCTTATAAATTTAATTATTAGTTATCTGTTAATCAAATTGGAAGTTTCTTAATCAGATTTATTATAATTTTTTAAAATTTTCTTATATTTTATTTTTATTTAGTTTAGAACATAGATAATTTTGTAACTAATATCTCTGGTAATTTTGATGAATAATAATATAGCTGTTCTTTTAAGTGGTAATGGTTCCAATTTGAAAGCTATAATAGATAAAGGTATAAAGGTAAGTTTTGTTGCATCTAATAATTCTAAGGCGTTAGGCTTAAAGATTGCCAAAAATGCAAATATACCATCATATTCCTGGAAGAACATCTTAGAGTTAGAAGAAGAAGTATTAAAGTTAATAATTGAGTATGATATTAAATTATTGGTGCTTGCTGGTTATATGAAATTGTTAAGTCAAAATTTTGTAAATTCTCTACCTTCTAAATTTATTGTTAATGTTCATCCATCTCTATTACCAAAATATAAGGGTATGCACGCTATTAAGCAGGCAATTGACGATTGTGCTGAATATACAGGTGTAACAATACATTACGTAGATGAGGGGATGGATAGCGGATCCATAATTAAGCAAGATAGTATAAAAATCAATGAAAATGATACTGTGGAAACTTTAAAAGACCGTTTGCAAAATATAGAACATCATCTTTATGCTGATACAATAAAGTCTATTTTAATTAAGAATTAACAAGATTTAAATTTAAATATTTTTTATTACTTTATAGTTAACTATGTCTAGTGTATAACTCTACTTTTAGTGGAAGGTTTAAGTTAAACTATGAATATTGGGAAAGCGTCAAAATTATCAGAGTTAACAGTTAAAGCAGTTAGATATTATGACAATATTGGTCTTGTAAAACCATATCAAAACATTTCTTCTAATTATCGTGAGTATAACGAAGAAGATGTATTAAAGTTAAAATTTGTGGGTAAAGCACGAAAATTCAATTTTAGTATAGATGAATGTAGAGAATTATTATCATTATATGAAAACAAAAGTAGGCCTAGTAAAGATGTAAAGAAATTAACTTTAGAAAAAATTTCTCAAATAGATGAAAAATTAAAGCAGTTACAAAATTTAAAAGATGAATTGACTTATCTGGCAGATAATTGTCAGGGAGATGATAGGCCAAATTGTCCAATACTTGATGCTTTATCAAAAAAATGAAAAACCTTTCTGATACGACTGTATCAATTATATTAATGATTATATCTGGCTTTAGTTTTGTAGTAATGCATAGTGCTGCAAAATTTCTATCAGATCAAATTCACATTTTTGAAATCACATTTCTTAGATGCGCACTTGTTGCTGTTGTACTAGCTCCAATGATATTCAAAGAAGGGAAGTCTTCATTAATAACTAAACAACCAAAATTTCAAATTTATAGAATTATTACAAATTCAATTGCCATGTTATGTTTTTTTTATGGATTAACATTAACCACACTTGCAGAAGTAACTGCTCTTAATTTGACAGTTCCTATTTTTACAACACTCTTAGCATTCCTATTTTTAAATGAAAAATTAAAAAAACATAGACTTTCAGCTTTGTTTATTGGCTTTTTAGGTGCAATTATAGTTTTAAGACCTGATATTTCTATTAATATTGGAGGAGTTTTAATACTTATTTCAGCATTAATATGGTCGGTTTCATTGATTTTTATTAAAAAATTAACTGAAACAGACTCTCCAGTTACAATATCTCTTTATGCGGGTGTAGGGATGATACCTGCTACATTTGTAGCTGCATACCCATATTTAATAATGCCTAATTTATATCAATTTTTAATAATTTTATTTATTGCTGTAACTGGAACAATTGCCCAAACACTTTTAAATAGTGCATTTAAAAGAGGCCAACTTGCAATTCTGTTACCTTTTGATTATTTAAAATTAATTTGGTCGGTATTGATTGGGTATACTATTTTTGTAGAAAGTACACCAATTAGCTTATGGATTGGTGGTACTTTGATTGTAGGGGCATCCTCATATATTGCTTGGAGAGAGAGAAATTAAACATTAATTATATAAAAAAAGTCTACTTAATTGTGCAGACTTTTTTAAATATTAAATTTATTAAATTATTTTAACCACGTTAGATGTTTTTAATTTTCCAATTTCGTTTGCTCTATTTACAACATTTTGGAAAGCATCAGACATTCCTATTCTGTCAATAATATCACCCATTGCTTCAAAAGATGAGTAATAATAAACAACAAATTATGAATCCATTTTGTCTGCAATTATAGGATAAAGAGCTAATACTTTAGTATCTTCATCCTTTCCAATTTCTTCCACTTCATTCAGTAATTCAATCGTTTGAGGAATATATTTTCTGTCAACACCGTATTCCCTTATCAATAAAATATTATGATCACCAGAGGGCTGTCCAAAGACAGTCCTGTAAACTTCAGGGCCAATTAAATGTCCTGATGGATCATGTTCTCTTATACTCACCATTTCCATAATTTCTTTATTTTTACTAAGTTCTGCATATGATTTTGTTGCAGTAGTCATGTTGGAATATATTGCATTCAACTGTAAACAACCATTTAATTCACCTCAAATAAATGTTCCCAATCTTGCTTTTATTCCTTGGGAAACCATAATATTTTTATATTTTGTAGCTCTTTCCATCGCCTATTTATTTTTACCCAAAATTGGTTTTAAAATTCGTCTAGATACTATTCCCAATTTATCCTCCATTAAAAATTTTTGATTAGCCTAAATTTTATTTTTTTGGAGCAAAGATCTTATTTCAATTTATTACTAACTGATTAATAATTAATCATTAGCAGGAAAAGTTTTCTTATTCGTAATAATGTTGGTGTAGAACATTAAATTCTAATTAAAGTGGATTATTTATTAAATTTGAAAGGAGACAATTTTGTTTAACAAATTACCAATAATATTAGCTTCGTTATTAATTTCAATTACAAGTTATGCAGATACTAAAATACCATTTACATTAGATTGGAAATTTGAAGGTCCATCAGCGCCATTTTTTAATGCTATCGATAAAGGTTATTTTAAAGATGCAGGTTTAAATGTTGAGATTTCACCTGGTAAAGGATCATTAGATGCAATTCCAAAAGTTGCAACGGGTTCATTCCCTCTTGGCTTCGCTGATATTAATTCTTTGATTAAATTTTTAGATCAAAATCCTGGTGCACCAGTTACAGCAATTATGATGATTTATGATAAACCTCCATTTGCAGTAATAGGAAGAAAATCTCTCGGTATTAAATCACCGGCTGATTTGCCTGGCTCAGTTTTGGGTGCTCCTCCCCCTGATGGTGCCTGGGCTCAATTTCCATCTTTTGCGAAAGCAAATGGCTTAGACATGAATAAAATCAAAGTTGAACCAGTTGGCTTTCCTACTCGCGAACCCATGTTAGCTGAGGGGAAAGTCTCTTCCGTAACAGGTTACTCATTTTCATCTTTTCTTAATTTAGTTCGCCTTGGAGTTCCGGAAGATGATATTACTACCATATTAATGGCCGATCACGGGCTCAAGCTTTATGGAAATGCAATCATTGTCAATACCGATTTTGCATCTTCAAATGCTAAAGTTGTTAAATCTTTTCTTGGCGCAGTTGGTAAAGGTTGGAAAGATGCTGTTTCAAATCCAAGTTCAGCCATTGATGCACTTGTTAAGAGAAACCCAGCAGCTGACAAAAACTTAGAAGAAAGAAGATTTAATTTGGCCCTGTCTGGTAACGTTATGACAGATTATGTTCTTAAGAATGGAATGGGTAATATTGATAAGGCACGTTTTGAAGCAGCTATCGCCCAATTAAGTGAGACTTATAAATATAAAACTAAACCTGATTCAAAGTTATATTTTACAGATGTGTATTTACCCAAAGGTGGGTTTAAGTTGAAGTAATTTTAAAACAAATATAAAATAGGATGAAATTTTTCGTCCTATTTTTAAGGTATATTTATGTCATTATATAAAAAAAAAGACACTATAATAATTAAAGACGTAACACATACCTACAAAACTGAAACTGGTTTACTACCAGTTATAAAAAACTTAAATATGAGCGTACCAGAAAATGGTTTTACAGCTGTTGTAGGACCCTCTGGTTGCGGGAAATCCACCCTAACTAAACTAATTTCAGGTCTTTTGCAACCTGACGAAGGTGAGGTTTACCTTGGTGGAGAAAAAATTACTACACCTAGACCTACGGTTGGAATGGCTTTTCAAAATCCTGTTTTATTAGAGTGGAGAACTATTATTAAAAATGTCATGTTGCCACTAGAAATTGTCCCAAATAAACTAAATTCACTAGAAAAAGAGCAAAGAGCAAAACAACTTTTATCCTTAGTAGGATTAGAGGGATTTGAAGAAAAAAAACCTTCTGAACTATCTGGGGGGATGCGACAAAGAGCATCATTATGTAGAGCATTAGTACACAAACCTGAAGTCCTTATTTTAGACGAACCTTTTGGAGCATTAGATGCGTTTACACGTGAAGATTTATGGCAAGTAATGCACAATCTAAGAAAAGAAGAACCATTTACTGGAATACTTATTACACATGATTTAAGGGAGTCAATTTTCCTTGCTGATGAAGTTGTAGTTCTTTCTGGTAGGCCAGCTTCAAAACAATTCTTTGTTAAAGTAACAAAATCCAAAATACCAAAACTTGAGAGCCTATATACATCTAAATCCATCGACCTGTTAAAAAGTCTTCGAAAACAAATAGAAATAGCTCAAAATCAACAAGAGCAAAATAAATGAGACATATTTTAGTACCATTATACGCTATCATTATTTTTCTTGTTTTGTGGGAGCTTTTAGTATGGGTAAATGAATGGCCAAACTATAAAATGGCGTCTCCTTCTGACATATGGCCTGCATTTTGGAAATTTAAAGTTTTATTTTTCCAATATGGTTGGGATACTCTTTGGCGAACGGTTGTTGGCTTATTTATAGCAGTACTATGTGGTGTTTTTTTAGGCATGATTATGGGTTTTTCAAAGGTTTTGCGTGAAGCAATATATCCTTTGTTAGTAGGATTTAATGCAATTCCGAAAGCTACTGTCGTGCCTATTATTGCATTAATGTTTGTAGGTCAGCACGATCTAAACACTATTTTGATAGCTTTTATGATTTCTTTTTTCCCAATAGCAGTTTCTGTCTCAATTGGTTTATCAACTTTAGAACCAGAATATAGAGACATTTTAAGGTCTTTAGGAGCATCCAAATCATTAATATTTTGGAAAATTGCATTGCCTAAAACTTTGCCTGAGTTTTTTGGAGCATTAAAGGTAGCTGTTACACTTGCATTTATTGGTACAAACTTGATGGAAATTGTATCTCCTCATGGTAGAGGGTTAGGTGCTCTGTTTGATAGTGGTAAGACTAATTCAGATTACCCTCTAATGTTTGCAGTACTTATTGCTTTAGCATTATTAGGTATTGGTTTATATTATGTAGTAGTTGTTTTAGAGAAAATTTTTGCGGGATGGGCAGAACGTTCCTCTGATTAGAAACTTAAAACTATTATTTAAATGAGAATTAATTTTTACTTGAAAAATGCTTATTAAAAAAGAATCTTTAATTAAAAATATTAGGGGAGATTTCGGCAAAGGTATAATAATTTGTACAGCAAGTATATTGTATGCAATTTTCAGATTATTTAATCTATTAAATAACCCAATGCTTTTTCTTGATATTTTTATGCTAGGAATTTTTATATATTCGATTTATCTTATTTTATTTAAATATGTAAAATAATTTTTATCTAATTTACTCTATTCACCACCTATCCAAATATATCCGTCTTTATCCATGATTGGTAATAAATCTAATGGTATTTCTTTAATGGCTTTGGTGAGTTCTACTGCTTCATCTGGCATCCAGTCTGCACTTGTTGTAACCCATTTTTTTACAGCACCAGTTCTTAAACAAAATTTACTATCGTGGAATGGGCATAAGAACTCATTATCTGTTGTAATTTGACCCATTTCTAGTGGTAAATTCATATGAGGACATAAATTAGAAAATGCTGATAAATTATCGTCATTTCTAACAATTAAAATCTCTTCATTTTGATAACTAATCTTCTTTTTTTCACCATTATCTAAATCTTTAGATAGCATTACTTTATTCCAAAAAATACCCGATTCAAAAATTTTATCATCTTGAGATTTTAAAGATTTTCCTTTAAGTTTTGAAATTTCATATAACGTAGATCTTTGAGAGGAGCCTTTTAATTTAACTCTTACAAAATCCTCAACCTCAGCTCTATCTTCAATTTCTTTAAATGCCTCTTCTGAGATCAATAATCTTGTTTCAGCTTCTTTGTTAGCAGTTTCAACTCTACTGGCTATATTAACAGATTGACCAATTATGCTTAAACGCTGATTTCCAGCATTTCCAAGCATACCTACTATTGCTTCACCATAATGAATACCTACTCTCACATCAAAATCAATATTATAATTATCTAAAAAAACTTTTTTCTTGTTATCTACATCTTCTAATATTTCTATAGCGGCTTGAGTGCATCGATAAACTGAATCAATTTTATCGTCTATGCCAAAAGCTGCAAGAAAGGCATCTCCAATAAAATTATTTATATCACCTCCATTTTTTTTTACTATTGTTCCCATATCATCAAAGTATCTATTTAGAATATACATAACGTCATAAGAGGGTAGTTGTTCACTTAAAGGTGTAAATGCGACTATATCTACAAACATGAGTGCAAGTTTTTTGGTGCTACCAATTGAACCAACAGAATTCTTAGTCATTTGATTGGCTAAAATCATGTCTTTCTGGTCAAGCAATAATCTTTTGAGCTTTACATCGCCTTTAATTTTTGTTTGACATGCTAATCGAATGTTATTTGGTAATTCTAGTTTTTCAGACAAGCTTTGCTCAGACTTGGTTTTTGGAGATAAATTCTCTTCTCCTTCTAAAATTTCAACCCTACAAGTAGAGCACATTCCAAGACCACCACAAGCATGAAGATGTTGTATGTCATTTCTTAATGACGCTGTTAAAATAGTTTCATCTTCTGAAATTGATATTTCAGTATTGTCTGGTGTTAAGTCGATTTTAAATATGTTACCATTCATAAATAAAATCATAATGATAATAAAAATTGAATCAACTAATGAAAAAAAACTTCCAAACTTAAAACTTTTTTGATTAAATTTTTCCCAATTAATTTAATGTACTTAAGGAATTTATTTTGAAATATAAAAGTCTTCAAGAAATACAGCAAAACCCTGTATGGATCAAATTACAGTCTAAAGGTACTGGTAAGAAACAACTTAATGAACAGTTTTTGTCTCTTACTGAGGATGAAAAGGTTATTGCAATTGATTTATTTGAGTCATTAAAAGTCGTTATGGAAGATTTATTAAAAAAAAATAACACGCAACATTGATAATTTAAATATTAAATATATTTTTTAAATTATTTTCTGATAGTATTTTTAAAAATCATTGTACTCATAAAAAATGTTAAAAAAAATAATTCTAATAATTTTATTTAGTTTTTATAGCTTCCATATATATGCATTCGAACCTTATTCAGGTATTTCATGCCATAGTGACAGGGTAAAGGGAAAAGAAGAATATTTTTTTAAACATGATGAAAATCATATCTATGCAACTGCTTATAAAAGGGTTAATGGACAATTCAGAAAAGTAGGAAATGTTGTTGGACAAAAAGTTTCATCTTTTTTATTGTTTGAAGATATGACAATCGATAAAAATTTAAATTTTGCATGGCATTTAGATATGGTCACAAAAAATTTAAAACCATTTATATTGACTCTGGATGATAAAAATAAGTTTGAAATGCCAGAAAAATATGATTGCATAAGTAAAAATTTTTGGTTTTAGTAAGTGTGTTCAAAATATGACTAAGTCTGAAATAATGATTGATAATGAAAAGACACGAGTTACACGTTGGTCTTTTGAGCCAGGTGAAGATACGGGTGAACATATTCATGAATATGATTATGTTGTAGTTCCATTAATGGATGGTCAACTTAAGATTATTAACCATGATGGAGAAATTTCTATTTCAGAACTTTCTGAGGGAGTAAGTTATTTTAGAAAAAAGGGCGTCAACCATAATGTAATTAATAATAATGATTTCCCATATTCATTTGTTGAAATTGAGTTTAAATAAAAAAATATTCTGTGAAGGTTTTAAAAATGAGTAATTCAAAGCTTATAAGTTATATAACTTCTGACTTTCAAACAAAGAGTGACATGAAAGTTGGGGAAGTTGAATGGGAAAAGATAATGAATAAAAACTTTGATAAATTCAAAAAGGCTGGAGCAGTCAGACAAACAGTTACTCAAATATGGAATAAAGAGGGTACATTAAGGTTAGGCCATTTGTGGGAATATAAAGATGAAAAAGCTTTTGTAGAATGTCAGAAAATTTTTAGAGAAGCTGAATTAGAATTCAAAAATAAAACTGGTATAGTTTGGAGGGTTTTTTCTAATAGAGGAATTATTTTGTATGATGTTAATTATTGATGAGTAATTATTTGGAAACAAAATCTTTTCATCATTTACTAGTAATCAGTAAAATTTTATTATTTTTCATAATTATTTTTATTTCTTTTTTTCATAATGCGTTTTCTTCTGAGTTAGATAATCTTTTTTTAAGATTAAAACAATCCGAAAATCCTATGATAGCAAAAATTTATGAAAGTAAAATTTGGAAATTATGGCTAAATAATGGAACAAGTAATGGAAGTAATACCCAAATGCAAAAAGGTGTAGATTTACTAAATAATGGTCAATTAGATCAAGCACTTACAATATTTATAGAAATATCCAAAAAAGACCCTAAATGGGCAGAATCATATAACAAAATTGCAACTATCAAGTTTTTAAAAGGTGATTATTTAGGTTCAATAAATGATATAAAAAAAACTCTTAAGTTAGAACCAAGACATTTCGGTGCTATTTCAGGTTTAGTGCAAATCAATATAATTTTAAAAAAATATGAAGAGGCGTTAATAAATCTAGAATACGTACTTAAAATACACCCTTATATTGGCATCAAAAAACTTAAACCATATCTCAAGAAATTGTTAAAAAAATCTTCTATATAAATTAAATTTTTGTATGTATTGATTAAGAAATAATTGAGTAATTTATGGACAATAAAAATTGGCTATTAGTACTAATCCTAGGGATTTTATGGGGATCAAGTTTTTTATTTGTAGAAATTTTACTTAATTTTATGAATCCATTTATAATTGTTTACCTCAGAGTAGCTATAGCCTCAATTATTTTAATTTTTTATTTGTTACTTATAAAGATTGAAATTCATTTTTCAAATAAGCTTATTTTTAATCTTTTCATTATGAGTCTTTTAAATAATGTCTTTCCTTTTCTTCTAATAACTACTGGTCAACAGTACATAACAGGAGGATTAGCATCAATTCTTAACGCTAACACATCTTTTATGACAATTTTAATCGCATCTTTGTTTATTAAGAATGAGAAGCTTTTAAGATCAAGACTTATTGGTGTTGCGATTGGGTTGATAGGTGTGATAATAACAATTGGTTATGAAAATCTATCAGATATTGTTTCCACTGAAATTGGTAAATTTTTTATAATTCTTTCTAGTGTTTCTTATGCATTTGCTGCCATTTTTGCAAAAATTAAATTAAATGAAGTAGATCCAAGCTTAGCGGCAACAGGAATGTTAACCACTAGTACAATAATTTTAACTCCGATTATGTTTTTTTACTATAGTGATGAAATTTACAATTTGAATTTTATCTCTATTAAATATTCTATAGCCTTTGCCATTGTGTGCTCAGTTTTATCGTATTTAATTTATTTTAAAATACTTTCAACTACAGGTCCTGGAAATTTGCTTTTATGCACAATTATTATTCCACCTTCTGCAATTATTCTAAATGTAATTTTCATCAATGAAATGATAAAAATTCATGAATTTATAGGGATGTTGATTATAATTTTTGGTTTGATAATTTTAGATGGGAGGATTTTTAAAAAAGTAAAGGAAATTAGTTTGTTTAGATCACATTAAATATTTAATAATTTTAAACTTTCAAGTTTTAAATCTAAATTTTTTTTAAAAAGAATGTCATTTTCTTTTGAAATATCTTTTTCATTTTCAAAGCAACTATAGCAAAGTTCAATCTTTCTGCCTTTTTTAGACGTAAAAATTTTAGTAGGTATAGTTTCATATGAATAGTCAGGATGTGGATTTTGAATTCTTTTACACCACATGCATTTAGCATTTTTTTTGTTATAATTGAATGTCATAAATATAATCGATTATTTTTTTTTCTTTAGAGCCTTAGAAATTTCTTTTAATTGTTTTTCAATATAAAAAATTTTTTGATGTAATTCTTTTTCAGATATTTCATCTTCTGCATTACCATCGTTTGATATTTGTTGCATTGCATCAACGATTATTCCTATAAATAAATTTAGCACTGCAAATGTTGTAACGAGAATGAATGGCACAAAAAACAACCATGCTAATGGAAATTCTTTCATTACTGGCCTAACAATTCCCATTGACCAACTTTCTAAAGTCATAATTTGAAATAGTGTATACATTGAACTTCCAACTGTACCAAACCACTCATAAAATTTGTCTCCAAAAAAAGTAGTGGTCAGTACTGAAGAAATATAAAAGATCAAAACTATAATTGTGCCTACAGATAAAATACCAGGAATAGAAATAAATATAGCTTGTATTATCCTTTTCATTGACGGGACAATTGATAATAATCTCAATGTTCTGAAAATGCGGAAAGCTCTTAAAACTGAAAAAGGGCCCGATGCTGGAATTAGGGAGACTACAACTATTATAAAATCAAAAATATTCCAGCCATCTCTAAAGAAACTGAATCTGTAAACAGTAATTTTGGCTAGTAATTCAATTGTAAAAATTGTTAAAGCTATAGTGTCAATTAAAGATAAATAAACACCATAATCTTTTTTTATGTTCTTGCTAGTTTCAAGACCAAGGGTAATTGCGTTGATTATGATTACTGATGTAATAAAAGTAACAAAATACTTATTTTCTATAATATTTTTTAATGTAGACATAAAACTAACCAAAAATTTTTAATAAGCTGTTTTTAATAAAAAACTTAAATTATACAAGTACAAAATTTTAAGCTTCTACAAATAGGTTTGCACTTTACGTTTAATTATTTCTTTGATTTAATTAATATTATCTAATTTTTATAGGTGAATTCAATGTATGTGAGAACTATTAAAATAACATTTAAAGATAAAATGTCCAAAGACATGTTCGTAAATTATACTGATACCAAGGCAGATGCTAAGGGCATAAAAATGGTACACTTATGAAGTTGATTTTTAGTAACTCAGACGTTATTGCTACTTTAGTCTTAATTTTTCCAGATCATAAAACTTTTATGAAAGATCATAATAATTTAGCTGGTCCTATTATAGAATCATTTAAAGAACAAGGTCTTAAGGTTGATTTAAATGATGGTGAAGTATTAGGAGCTACAGCGGTGTCTTCTAATTTCTTAGAAACATTAACTAAAGAAGCTACATTTTATAAACCTGATTAAAGTATCTTTTAAAAATCTTTGAATTGAAAAAACTATGAGTAATTGGAAAACTGATTTTGAAGTAAAATTTAGACTTGAATTCAAACATGAAAATGGAAGAAAAGAAATTAAAAATAATACTTTGATTGTAGAAGCAGAAAACGAAGATCAAGCTATTAAAATGGTAAAAAATGAATATGATAATAGTGAATTTTTAAAAGTAGATGGGGTTAAGAAGATTTGGAATTATTGATTGCTGAATTATCTAAGGATAAGTTTGAAATTACAGTGAATGCTGATCAATTAACAAAACATGTTGTAAGTGTAACAGACCAAATGCTGCTCAACTTAACCAACAATAAAATTTCAAAAGAAGAACTTTTAAATTTTAGCTTTAATTTTCTTCTTGAAAGAGAACCTAACACTTCAATTTTATCCAAATTTGATATTGTTGTAATTTCAAAATATTTTCCTGAATATATTTCAAAAGTAGAGAACTACTGTAGTTAGTATATTTATTAATTTTATTGGTTAATGAATTGCAGTCTTATCAATTATTTATAAACGTAACAAAAGAAATAGATTTAATCATTGGGAAATTAGGAAGATTTATCTTTCCTATAGGATCTTATGTGTATACTGGCTCTGCCAAAAAAGATATGAATAAAAGAATTGAAAGACATCTTTCTAAGAACAAAAAGCTCCACTGGCATATAGATTATTTACTTAATAATGATGCAGTTCAAATTATTGATATAAAAAAATCAGAAATTATTGAATGTAGTTTAAATAAAAAAACAAACGGAACGATAATTATCAAGGGTTTTGGTAGTACTGATTGCAATTTAGATTGCAAGAGTCATTTAAAATATTTAGGAAATTAAGCATTAGCTGAATTCTCAGCTAATGCTACTAGGAGGTTATAAATGAAAAAATTTTTTCAATTCAACCTTTAATCAAAAGATTATGAAGTAAATCTTAAAATAATAAGGTAAATTAATGGCAAACATTTAGATAAATTAAAATTTTAGTTAAGATTTTTAACACATCTAAATCCAATATAAACTGCTGACATATCTTTATCCTTTCTTGCTTGATGTTTTAAATGCATCTGTTCTTTTCCATACCACCAAGAACCACCTTTCGTAGCTTTGATTAGATCATTGTCTATATTAGCCCATTCCCAAACATTAGCGCCCATATCATATAATCCATTTATCCCTTTTTTTGTAAAACCAATTTTCGAATGACAATTACCTCTTGATAATAGTTTCTTGTAATTCACATAATTGTTAAAGTTACAATCTCCTAAACAATTTGCACCGGTAGGTGTGTTGCCAACTGGGTACTCATAAGTTTTATTATAAATAAAATTGCTTAGAGATTTTTCTCGAGTTTCTGTATATGCTGCGTATACCCATTCTTCTTCAGTTGGTAGTCTTTTGTTTTTCCATTTACAAAACATTTGAGCTTCATCAAAATTAATATGAACCGCAGGTTCTTCTAATTCGGCTTTTATTCCATAAGGTTTTTTCCAGTCCCATCCTTCTTTTTTAACCCAACCAAATTCATACACATAACCCCAGCCTCTTTTTTCAGCTTGTGTAATATAATTTGTTGCTTTGGTGAATTTACTAAATTCAGCTATAGAAACCTCAGTTAGATCAATTGAAAAATAAGAAATTTTTTGCATTCTATCATCTTTCGCCAATGCACAATTGGCAAAAAAAATAAAAGAAATGTTAAAAAAATAATTAAGAACCTTGTTAGTAAAATGTTTAAATAGCATATGTCTAATTTATATTATTATGATAAATTTGTATGCTAAATATGCTATAAATAATGATGATTTTAATTAACATTAATAATTTACTATAAGATCTATAATTAAAATTTAATGGATCAGTTTGATATGATAAATAAATTTAAAGCATGGCATATAGATTTAATTGAAAAAGTTCAAAAAATTACTGGTTTATCAAATTACCAGATAATTTGGATTAGTTTTGCTGAAGGTTTTATAATTGGGTTTTTTGTTTGTTACTTTATGTAAACTAGATTTACTTTCTTGAAAACACAAATTTTTATTCTTTAAAATATGTCCTTATAAAATTCACTTTCATCCATATGTTTTGGATTTTTATTTCCCGTGAATGCTTGTATTTTTTTTATTAAAGTTTCAATTTCTATCTTTGAAAAATTGATTTTAGTCCATTTATTATTTTTAATTACTTCAGTCTTAATACCAGGAAGATCAACAGGTAATTTAGCTCTATTAAAAATTGTACATGAGTAGGAGCTTTTATCTTGAGAAGCAGTGAAAGAAATTACATAATAATTATAATCAAGTTGACAAATCCCTCTAATAAACTTTAATTCTTTAAATTTCATTTTTATATTATGTTAAATTTTCTACATTCATATTTTAAGTTGAGATTTTTACAATTTTATTTGTTAATTGTTTTAAATTAACACACACGATAATTCTTCAGGTAATTTATTTAATTTTATAGTTCCTTTACTCAATAAGACTGGTTTCAATTTAAGAGTATTTTTATCATAATGCCAGGCAAAATCTACTCCAAGGTAAGCATATTTATCTTCAAATAAGATAAATGTATCTTTTTTTTGACCAACCACCTCCCCAATTTCAATAAAATTGTTTTTTATCTTTTTGAACACCGTTGTGTACAGTTCGTTATCTTTATTTATCTTAAAATCTAAAATTGTGATGTCATCTAAGCTTTTGCATTTTATAAAAAGAGGTTTTTCCTCAGCTTTAACTAATTTAATGATTAGAAATGATAAGAATAACAAAATCCAAAGAAATTTCATGCTTGATAACCGAATATAACCTAACCTAGAAAAAATACTAAACTTTTTAAATATAAACAATTTTATTTGATTAATTAATCATAAATTAGTTAAATTGCATCATTATTAATCTTTAATTCAGAGAATGATATTTTAAAATGAATACTAAGCTTCCTTGCCCATACTGTTCAAGTAAAAAGGGGTATGTATATATCCATTCACATTATCAATGTCTTGAATGCAAGAGGGTTGTTGATGATTGTTGTAGTGGAGAAATCATAAGCTGTAATTCTCAAAAAGAACTCCAACAAGATACCCAATAAAAAATTTTAAAACTTATCGATTATCTATAATATTGGTAAAAATAGATATTTATGTTAGCTGATATTCTATCGCTTTTAGTAAGATTTTTTGGAAAAAATTTTAGAAAATTGTAGATAGATAATAAATTAATAATTTTAATAAAGCTAGATGTTTCTATTGTGTCGACTTTAAATATTACTTAATGATAAGATCTTCAAAATTTACTGGAGTTAAGGTATGACTGATTTAACAAGCCGTCTTTCAAAATGTTATGCTAGTGCTATTCATGACGTACTAAGAGAAAAGGGGTATGGAAATTGTGTCCTTCCACCTGAAATACAAGCTTTAGAAAGGGGTCAAAAGCTATTTGGAGAAATTTACACAGTATCTGGCCATGTAGACAAAACACTATCTAGACACGAATCTCTTCTTTTATGGTCTCAAGTTTTATCAAAGGTTCCAAATGATAAAGTTATTGTTTGTCAACCAAACGCACATTCAATTGCACTTATGGGAGAATTATCTGCACGAGCATTAATGGTAAAAGGGACTAAAGGTTATTTAATGGATGGGCATTGTAGGGACGTTGAAGAAATTATAGATGCTAATTTTCCAGTTTTTTGCAGGTTGTCAACTCCTGCTGATATCGTAGAAAGATGGAAATATAACTCTCTTGGACAACCTGTCACTATAGGAAGCGTCACGATATGTTCAGGTGACTTTATTATAGCTGATATGGATGTAGCTGTAATAATACCTCAAAATGTAGCAGAAGAAGTAATACAAAAGACCGAAGAAGTTATGGCTACTGAAAGTGAAATGAGAAAAGCTATATTAGATGGTATGGACCCTGAACAAGCTTATCTAAAATTTAGAAAATTTTAGTTTCTTTTTGGTCTAAATTATATGATTATTAACAGAAGAAATATTTGGTCATTATCTTGGCCATTGATAATTGCAAATTTCACCATCCCCTTAGTTGGCCTTACCGATACCATAATTATGGGTCATATGCCTGAAAGCACTTATATTGCAGCAATTGCACTTGGGGGTATAGTATTCAACTTTATGTATGCAGGACTAAATTTTCTAAGGATGGGAACTACTGGAATAGTATCTCAAAAACTAGGTTCTAAAGACTTCGATGAAGTATTGTTAAGTTTGTTAAGACCATTATTTATAGCCCTTTTAATTGGAATAATTTTATTTTTATCAAAAGAATTTCTGTTCAATTTATCAGTTTATTTTTTAACTCCTGAGGAAAAACTACAAATATTGTATAAAGAATATCTCTTTGTAAGAATGATTGGCTTGCCGGCTGGGTTGCTAAATATAGTATTTTTAGGTTGGTTTTTTGGAATGCAAAAAACAAGAGCAGTCATGATTCAGCTTATCACTATAAATGTTATTAATGTAATTTGTTCTTTATATTTAGCAGTTATTTTAGATTATGGCATTTTTGGTGTTGCGCTAGGTAGTGTGTTAGCACAATTTTCTGGACTTTTTATATCAATTATAATTTTTTCATATTCAATAAAAAAATTAAATTTAGAAACTTTAAATTTTAAAAAGTTTAAGAATATATCAAGCTTTCTTAAATTATTTTCCATTAGCAAAGATTTATTTATAAGGACAATGCTGATGGTTGCAGTACAAGCATATGTGATCAAAAAAGCAGGTCTGATTGGTGTTGATGAGCTTGCTACAATTGAAATTTTATTAGTAATTTTTAGTTTATCATCATACTCGTTAGATGCATTTGCACATTCTGCAGAGTCTTGTGTAGGTGTTTCTATTGGATCTCAAAATAAAAAAAATATTTATAAAGCCATAAGAATCACTACTGAATTTGCTTTGTTTTTTTCAATATTTATTGGTATTATTCTGTACATTTTTGAGTTTTATCTAATTTCTATTTTCACTGATATAAGCGTATTAAGAGATTTAACATTAGGATTATGGGGATTAGTTATTATTACACCATTTATATCTATGTCAGCTTTTCAATTGGATGGAATTTTTATTGGCTCAACATTAGCTAAAGAAATGCGCAATTGTATAATATTTTCATCGTTAATTTTTTTAATTATTTTAGAATTTTGGTTTGAAAATAATTTAGATTTAAAAGAGTTATATTCTTCTTTTCTTTTATTTTTAATTTCAAGGGGAGTTTTTTTAACGATTTATTTACCTCGTGTTTTCAAATTGGTTAAAATTGATTAAGGTTTATTAATGAATAATGAAAAAGTAGAAACTAATAAAATATTTTTTAGAAGAATTATTTTATTAATGGTTTTTATAGTAATATTGACAGGGTTTATTCCAAGTGTTTTTGATTTTGAAAAATATTATGGGATTAGTCGTTTCATAAATCCAGGTTATACATCAGTATTATTAAAGGGTAAGTTTGAATTATATTCTACAATATTCATGTCTTTTTTTTCACTAATTAGTTTGATTTTAATATATTTTTTTATACCAATTGGGAAATACTTTTTCTTAATATATTTTTGTACGAATATTTTTTTAATCATGTTAGGTGGTGATATTATCAATTATGGTTTTTTATATCCTTTAGAATGGTTAAAAAACGTAACTGAAGCTCTTTTGTTATATCAAATGTTTATAGGAGCAAATAAAGAAAATTTTCGAATAAGAAAATTTAAAAGTTAATTTTTATATAACAAATTCAATTGCATCAACTTGTATAAATTATATAAAAGTTTTCTTTTCAATGAAATGTTTTGCCTTTTCAAATATCATCTTTTTTCTATTCTCATTCATTCTTTCTAATGATTTAACTAATATTGCAAGTCTTGGATTGCTTTTAAAAAAAGATATATTATTGCTCATAAACATCCAATATAATCCATCTACAATATCACACCACTCATCTTTTTTATAATTACTCATTTTTAAAATATAGTTGGAGCCACATGAATAAGGTTTCGTTGCAAATATTCCACCGTCTGCGAATGTACCCATTCCATAAACGTTAGGTACCATTACCCAGTCAGAGGAATCTACAAACATTTCCATAAACCATTTGTATATTTCATTAGGATCTATTTTTGAGAGATTCATTATATTACAAATTATCATTAATCTTGGTATGTGGTGTGTGTAACCATATTTTATACAATCTTTTATTGCATCATCTAAAGGTGCGATACCAGTAGTACCTTCATACCAATCTGTAGTTAATTTTCGATCATGTTTCCAAAAATTAGAATTTTGTTCCTCTTTCCCTTTATAATGGTATATACCTCTAATAAATTCTCTCCATCCAATAATTTGCCGAATGAAACCCTCTAAGGAATTGATAGGAATTGAATTTAACTTCGCATAGTCTAAGGCTTTTTGAATGACTTCATTAGGTGTTAAAAGGCCCATATTAAGTATTGGACTAATTGCGCTATGAAAAAGAAAATTGTTTTCTGAAATTATAGCATCTTCGTAATTTCCAAAATCAAAAAACTTTTCTTTGAAAAAAATATCTAACCATTTTAATGAATCTTCTCTGTTAGTTGGCATCCACAAGTTATCTGTTATACCTGGATGATCTTTAAATTTTAAATTAATAATTGATTTTAAATTATTGATATTATTATTTAACTTTTTATCATGAATTTTTGGTAATAAAGTATTTTTAGGAATTTTTTTTCTATTCTCTTCATCATAGGACCATTTTCCTCCAATTGGTTTATTATTCTCATCAATAAGAATATTCATTTTAGTTCTTATTTTTTGATAAAAACTTGCCATGCGTATTAGCTTTTTTTGTTCATTCGCAAACTCAAAAAAATTATCTCTTGAAGTTAGAAACATAGGGCTTTGAAATAATTCATAATCAATATGTTTTTGATTTATAAATTTGATAATTTTATCTTCAAAATCACTGTCTTCAATTTCAAAATATTTTAATTTTTCGATATCATGATCTTTAATCACTTTAAGTAACTTATCTTCATATTTATCATGAAAACTTTCTTCATCAATTGAATGATAAAATACAGTGTAACCATTCTTAATAAGATTGTCCCTATACTGCCTCATTGACCACAAAAACATTAAAATTTTTAATTTATGATGTTTATGATTTGTAGTTAAGCCAAAATCTTCAGCCATAAAAATTTTGTTAACTTTAGTCTTTTTTATATATTCAATTGGAAATAATTGATTACCTAAAATAAGTAATATTTCTTTATCAGACATATATTTACTCATAAACACTTATATTAGAAGTGTTTGCTTTTATAAAGTCCCAATCATATTTAACTCCTAACCCAATTCCATCAGGCACAGGAACAAAACCATCTTTGTTTATACAATCAATCATATCACTGTAACCGCATATGTATACGGGAGCCATTGTATTAGGACAATCAGGACCAACTAAAGCAACTTCGTAAAAGTTTGTGTTTCTAGTTGCTGCCATGACATGTCGATGAGCAGGGCCGCAGGCATGGATTTCAACATCTACTCCAAAAGATTCTGCTAAATGAGATATTTTTATTGCTCCAGTTATGCCCATGTCATATTCAGGATCTGATCTTAGAAAGTCAGTTCCACCGGCAATAAGAAAATCACATTTGGTTTCTAAACCTCTAATATGCTCAGTTTGTAATAATGGAGTTTTTAACATCTCCCTTAGGCGTTTATGTGAAAAAGCTGACACACCGCTATCTCTATATGGATCTTCTAACCAAAAGAAATTTGCTTCATCACAAGCTTTGCCAACATAAAGTGCGTCGGCAAAAGTTTTAAGTTGGCAAGCTGGGTCAAGCATTAATGTCATTTTATCTCCAACTTTTTTTGCTACATGTAAAACATTTTTTGCTTCTTCTTTTGCATCTCCTTCATGCCATCCATGTATTTTAAAGGCTTTGTAACCCATATCAAAACATTGCTCAGCAAAATCAGCAAAAGCTTCCTTGCTATCTAAACCGCCATTTCTGTCACCATGATACGTGCTTGCATATGCTCTAAGATATTTTCTGTAACTTCCTAGTAATACAGCAATTGAACAATTTAATTTCTTTCCAGCCCAATCCCACAATGCGATATCTAATGGGCCATGGCCCATATGATCAAATTGCCTAAGTTCTCTTTTAAAGTCATCGTATATTTTTTCTCTTTCTTCAGCATTATATTCTAATAATTTGGGTGCCAACATTTTAGCTTGTGCGCAAGCTGCTTTATTGCCTCCCCAGTGAGTGACGTACTCACCTCTACATCCATCCTTAGTTTCTATTACAACCGCAAATTTATCCAATTTAATAGTTTGGCCTTTAGAATATCCTACTGCTCCAATTGTGTTTGCATTAGTCAATAAACCCAAATTTATTGCTGAGTGAGTGAATTCGTGTATTTCAACTCTTTTAATTTGGTTCATTTATTTTCCATTTAAAATTTGCATAGACAAAATAAAAAAAACTTATATTTATGTAATACTAGTAAAAATATTAAAATTTATTATTTTAAACTAATTACTACAGTATTGCATGTAAAGGAAATTAAATGAATTTAAACGATTGTCATAACTTTCAAGATTTTAGAAAACTTGCTAGAAAAAAACTTCCTTCACCTATATTTCATTACATAGATGGTGCAGCGGATGATGAAGTTACATATAATAGAAATACTGCCGCTTATAATGATGCTGACTTAATACCAAATGTACTTAGAGGTGTTGAAAATGTTGATTTATCTACCACTATTTTTGGAAAAAAATTAGATTTACCCTTTTACTGTGCTCCAACTGCTTTACAAAGATTATTTCATTATGATGGAGAAAGAGCTGTTGGGAAAGCAGCACAAAAATTTGGAACTATGTTTGGAGTATCTTCATTAGGTACGGTTAGTGTTGAAGAGATATCTTCTATTGTTTCTACACCTAAAATGTTTCAATTTTATTTTCATAAAGACAGGGGTCTTAATGACAGTATGCTTGAGAGGGTTAAGGTAGCTAAATTTGATGTTTTAGCTCTTACTGTTGATACAATTACAGGAGGAAATCGAGAACGAGATCTAAGAACTGGGTTTACATCCCCACCTAGACTAACTCTAGCTAGCCTATTTAGTTTCGCATCTAAGCCAATGTGGGCAATAAATTATTTAACAAAACCTAAATTTGAATTACCACAATTACAAGATCATGTAAGTGAAGGTACAAACACAGCAACGTCAATAGGAAATTATTTTTCATCAATGTTAGACCAATCTATGAATTGGAAAGATGCTGAACGTTTATGCTCAAAGTGGGGTGGTCATTTTGCATTAAAAGGTATAATGAGTGTTGAAGATGCCAAAAAAGCTGTTGATATTGGTTGTACTGGTATAATGGTTTCAAATCATGGTGGTCGACAATTAGATGGAGCTAGAGCACCTTTTGATCAATTAGCTGAAATTGTTGATGCTGTAGGAGATAAAATTGATGTAATTTGTGAAGGTGGAATCCAAAGAGGCACTCATATATTAAAAGCATTATCAGTAGGAGCAAAAGCTTGTTCTGGTGGAAGGTTATACTTATATGCTTTAGCTGCAGCCGGTCAAAAAGGTGTTGAAAAAGCTCTAGGTTTATATCGGAGTGAAATAGAAAGAGATATGAAGCTCATGGGTTGCACAAGCATAAAAGAATTAAATAGATCAAATATAAAATTTAGATGATAAATTAAATTGGCAAATTATTGAAATCAAATTTGAAACTAATTTCAAAAATTTTTTTGATAACTTCAGTCCCTAAAACTAATTGGAGTTCAAACAAACCTGATAATGTTAAGCCAAAATTAGAAACTTTTTTTTTTCTATGCTTTGGTTTGTTTTTATTTGGTTTGGGTGAAAGTATATTAGTAATTTCTCAAAATGGCGTTACACCGTGGACAGTCTTAGCCGAGGGTATTGCAAGTGAATTTGATATTGGTGTAGGTTTATCTACGTTTTATATAAGTTGTGCAGTATTAATTTTATGGTTCCCATTAAAACTTAAACCTGGATTAGGTACAATCATGAATATAATTATAATCGCATTGACAATGGGAGGTTTGATACCATTAATTCAATTTTTAAATGAAATCTTTAATCCCTTGATTTTATCTGTTTTAGGAACATTCATAGTTGCTTTTGGAAGTGGTATTTATTTAATTGCTAACCTTGGGCCAGGGACTAGAGATGGTTTAATGACTGGAATTGCTAAAAACTATAACAAACCTATTAGCCTCATTCGTTTCAGCATAGAATTTTTTGTAGTTTTTTTGGGCTGGCTTTTAGGGGGTACTTTCGGCATTGGAACAATTATCTTTGCAATTTTTATAGGACCATTTATATCACTAAGCCTAAAGTTAGTTCCTATTTTAAAAAAATAATTTATTTATATTGTTTTAATAAAAAGCATTATACCAAGAATGACTAAAGTTACTAGAATACAGTTTCTAAACTGTTTCTGATTAATTTTATCCCTTATTTTTGTACCTATTTGTTGCCCTATCAAAGCTGGTATTATCAATAACAAGCTCATAATAAGATCTTGTTTTGTAGCAAATCCATAATAAATCAATGATCCATATAATGGAAAAGAACCTATAAAGTACATAGTTGACACTGTTCTTACAAATTTCTCTTTTGGTAAGTCTACTGCAACTAAATAAGCTAACATTGGTGGTCCGTAGACAGTTGATAATCCTCCTAATATCCCAGATCCAAAGCCAATAAAAGATGTGATTATTCTTTCGTGTTTTTTATTGATATTATTATTGATTTTAAAGCCAAAACAATTAATTACAGCTGCAAATATTATTAAAATTGCAATTATTTGGGTAATCGTATTTAAATTTATTTCAAGTATCAGCCGTGCACCTATAATTAGCCCTACAACTAGGAATAAAAACATTGGTAAAAACCTATAGCTACTAATACCTTGTTTAAATTTTATTTGTAAAAAATTAGTTAAAAAAATAGGAGCACAAAGTATAATCATGGCTGTTGTTACAGGCACTGCGAACGCAATTAACGGCAAAGCTACCATCGGCATCCCAAATCCAATAGTACCTTTAACAAGCCCTCCAGCCATTACTGCTAATATTATCACAATTACTACTATTGGATCATTATACATTGTTAATCTTTAAAAAGTATGGCATTGATAATAACGTTTGTATTATAACACTTAACAAGTAAAGCTTTATTTTTGTTTAATTAAATGAATAACGTTATTAATTTTCTTAAAACTAGAAGATCCACTACTGCAAAAACTATGACTTCAGGTCATATTAGTGAAAGTGATCTAAATGACATCTTAGCATGCGGTATCAGAGTGCCTGATCATGGTGCTTTAAATCCTTGGTCTTTAACCGTTATAAAAGACGATGCAAGATCTAGAATAGGTAAAGAAATTTTAGTACCTGAATATATTCAAAATAATCCTGAAGCTACAGAAGAAGAAATAGATTTTGAAAAAAATAGATTTTTAAGAGCTAGTGCTTTGATAGCAGTGTTATTTAAACCTGTTTCACATCCTAAAATACCATCATGGGAGATGGAATTATCTACTGGAGCAGTGTGTTCAAATATACTTGTTGCTGCTCAATCTTTAGGTTATGCCGCTCAGTGGTTAACAGAGTGGTATTCTTACAATGATAGAATGATAAAGGTAGTTGGTGGAAAGCCAGAAACTGATAAACTGGCTGGTTTCATTTATATTGGAGATAAAGAAAAAGAACCAGTTGAAAGAAGAAGACCTAAGATTGAAAACGTGATTAATTATTTAACAGAATAATTTTAAATTTCTTGTTGATTCAAGCAATTTTCAAAAATATCTTTATCAACATTTCCTCCAGATGCAATTACTAAAACATTTTTATCTCTAATATCTATTTTTTTAAATATAGCAGCTGCTAGTGCAACTGCACCACCAGGTTCAAGAACAATCTTAAGATATTTAAATGCTGTGTTCATTGCAATTAAAGCTTCTTTATCTGAAACTGACAAACCAGATGTTAGATTTAATTTGTTAATTTCAAAAGTAATTTTTCCTGGTTTATCAGCTAAAAGTGCATCGCAAATAGAATTATGTTTCATTGAATTTGGAATTATAGAATTTTCTTCAAGTGATTTTTTGGTATCATCAAAATTTTCTGGTTCAACAGAATATATTTTGGCATTTTGAAATTTTTCTTTTATTGCTGTACTTATACCAGCAATAAGACCACCACCTCCGCAACAACATAAAACAACGTCTGGTTTAACATTTATTTCATTTAATTGTTCAATACATTCTATACCAGCAGTTCCTTGCCCAATTATAACTTTTTCATCATCAAAGGGTGGAATAATCTTGGCATTTATATCCTTTGCTATTTTTTTTCCTATTTCTTCTCTGTTTTCTTTATTCCTATCATACTTTATAATTGTTGCACCCCAAAAAGCTGTTCCATTTAATTTTGCCTTTGGAGAATCTTCTGGCATTACAATTGTTGCTTGGCGACCCGTTATTTTTGATGCGGCAGCAATCGCTTGAGCATGATTACCACTTGACCATGCTACAACTTTTTTGATATCCGATGGAAGCTGGAGTATCGAGTTCATGGCGCCTCTAAATTTAAATGCACCAATAGTCTGAAGATTTTCAGCTTTCAAAAAAATATTAGATTCTAACTTTTCATTAATATATTTTGATTGTAAAATAGGTGTTCTTACAATTTTCCCTTCCAACCTTTTAGATGCCTCTAAAATAGAATTGAACGTAACATTATTATTAACCATTAATATTTTCCTAGATTATTTTATTCTATATCTTGTTAAATTTAAATGACATGAGTATGATAAACAAATCATTTTTTTTGACGAGGTTTTTATGTTATTTCATGGTTCTTACACTGCATTATTAACACCATTCAAAGATAATAAAGTAGACTTTGATGCTTATAGAAAATTAATAGATTTTCAAATAGAAAATGGAACAAATGGCTTAGTTCCAGTTGGAACAACTGGTGAGTCACCTACTTTATCTCATGATGAACATAAAAAGCTTGTTGAAGTATGTATAGATCAGTCAAATGGAAGAGTTCCAATTATAGCAGGTGCAGGCTCAAATTCTACGAATGAAGCTGTTGATTTTGTAAAACATGCATGTTCAGCTGGTGCGGATGGTTTGTTAGTTGTTACGCCTTATTATAACAAACCTACCCAATCAGGCTTAATTGCTCACTATAATGAACTTATTAAAAATTCAAGTAAGCCAATAATCATCTACGATATACCAGGTCGTTCTGTAATAAAGATGAATGATGCTACTATGGCCAAGCTAGCTGAGAATGAACTAATTGTAGGTGTAAAGGATGCAACTGCTGATTTAGCAAGACCTACAAGACTGCAAAATACAATCGGTGACGATTTTATTCAATTATCTGGTGAAGATGGAACGGCATTGGCTTATTTAGCTGCAGGTGGACATGGTTGTATTTCTGTTACATCAAATATTGCACCTAAATTACTTTCAAGAATGCATAATGCATGGAAACAAGGGGATATCTTAACTGCACAAGAAATAAATAAAAAACTGATGCCTCTACACGATGCATTATTTTATGAAACAAGCCCAGGTCCACTCAAATATGCTGCATCATTATTAGGGCTATGTTCTTCAGAGGCTAGACTTCCAATTGTAGAAATTGAAGAAGTAAGTAAAACAAATGTAAGAGATGCTCTAGGAAAAGCTGGATTATTATAAATACTTGTGTTTTGAATGAACAAAAAAAAAATAAACAAAGCTATTTCTCAAGGTAGAGTTGCAGAAAATAGACGTGCTAAATTTGATTATTCAATAATTGATACTATAGAAGCTGGAATAGTTTTGTTAGGCAGTGAAGTTAAAAGTTTAAGACTTGGTAGGGCTAGTATTAACGAATCTTATGCAACTAATGAATTTGGACAAATTGTTTTAGTAAATTCAAATATCCCACAATACAATTTAGCGGCATCTGGTCAAAATCATGATCCTAAAAGAGTAAGACGTCTCTTAATACATAAAAAAGAAAGAGATAAAATTTTAGGACAAATAAAAAAAGATGGATGTACGGTTGTGCCTTTAAGTTTGTATTTCAATAATAAAGGTTTGGCTAAAATATCTTTAGGAATTGCAGAAGGTAAAAAGAAAGCTGATAAAAGAGAAGTTATTAAAAAAAGAGATTGGGATAGAGAAAAACATAGAATATTAAAAAACAACAATTAAACCTTGTATTATTTAACAATTAACTTCTATATCAACTTATGCAAAATCATAAAATAATAATTGGGATTGGTGGAAATTTAAAGTCTAATGATGGAACACATCCAATTGAGGTTGCCATGAAGGCAATTAGGTATTTCAATAATTATTCGATTAAGGTCACTGATCAGTCAAGCTGGTATGAGACTGAACCAATCCCGAAAAGTGAGCAACCTAATTATTTTAATTGTATTGTTTTTGCGAATACAATCTTAAATGAGTTAGATGTTTTAAAATCATTACATGAAATAGAATATAAACTTGGCAGAAGAAGAAGGGTAGTAAATGAAGCAAGAGTAATTGATTTAGATCTTATTGATTATTCAAATAAAATATTGAGAAATAAAGAAATTATTGTTCCTCATCCAAGGGCTCATCAAAGAAAATTTGTAATGGAACCATTAGCCGAATTAGATAAAAACTGGGTTCATCCAGTTTTAAAAACAAATATTAAAAAAATATTAAAAAATTTAGAAGATCAAAATATAAAAATTGTAAATGAAAAAAAAATAATTTGATTTTTTAGCGTATATTATTTATTTAAATCATCATTAACCTGGAGAATTATTACTATGGCTCGTGTTACTGTTGAAGACTGTGTTAAAAAGATACCAAATAGATTTGATCTTGTAATTGCTGCTGCGCAACGTTCTAGAGAAATTTCAAATGGAATTTCCATTGAAGTTGATAGAGATAATGATAAAAATCCTGTTGTTTCTCTTCGTGAAATAGCTTCAGAAGCTATTGATGCAGAAAGTTTACAAGAGAGATTTATACGTTCTATGCAAAAAAATTTAATTAAAGAAGAGAATAATACAGAGGAAGAAGCATCATTAGAAGAAGAATTTGCTGCTTATTTAAATGAATCAAAGTCAGAAACAAAGACCAATGATGAATTTATTTTAAATAAAATTAGACAAGAAGATGAAGGTTCTTTTGAAGACATATCTGAAGAAAAGATTAAAAACGAAGATTAAATTTTTTAATTCTTTCATTATTTAATATAGATAAGTCGTTTCATATAATATAATATTATGTGATGATTATAACAGCATCACAACTTTATAAAAAAATAACTAAATATGATAGCCTTGTTTCATATAAGTCTATAAATAATGCTTATAATTTATCAAAGAAAGCACATTCAAATCAATTCCGAGGAAGTGGCGAAGCTTATTTTACTCATCCCTTAGCTGTAGCTGATTATTTAATTGATATGAGATTAGATTCCTCCACAATTATTACAGCTCTTCTTCATGATGTTGTTGAAGACAGTGAGATTACTCTTAAAAAAATTGAAGATGAATTTGGATCTGAAATATCAAAACTCGTTGACGGGGTAACTAAACTATCCAAGTTAGATTTAAAATTTGGATTTGCTCAAGCTGAAAACTTTCGTAAACTTTTACTAGCATCGTCGGATGATATTAGAGTTTTGTTGGTAAAATTAGCTGACAGATTGCATAATATTAGAACTATTGATGGCATTAAAAACGATGAAAAAAGGTCTAAAATTTGTTTTGAGACTTTAGAGATTTTTGCCCCATTAGCAGAACGCCTAGGTATTAATGCTATACAAAGAGAATTAGAAGATAGATGTTTTGCTGTTTTGAAACCAGAAACTCGTGACTCAATTTTAAAGCGATTAAAATTAATATATTCCCAAGACGAATTGAATATTCCATACATAACAAAAGAAATTGAAAATCTTTTAAAAAAAAATAATATCAAATGTTTAGTAACAGGAAGGATTAAAAGTAGTTATTCAATTTGGAAAAAAATGCAATATAAAAATTTAAGCATGGATCAATTGTCTGATATAATGGCATTCAGAGTTATTGTCGATGATGTACCTAGTTGTTATAAAAGTCTTGGATTATTGCATCAAGAATATACTGCAATAATGGGACGTTTTAAGGACTACATTTCTGCTCCTAAAAGAAATGGTTATCAATCACTTCATTCAAGTTTAATTGGACCAAAGAAAACAAGAATTGAAGTACAAATAAGAACTTCAATTATGAATGAATTTGCTCTCAATGGAGTTGCTGCACATTGGATTTACAAAGAGGGTGCAAAATGGTCAGAAGGCATAAAATATAAGTGGGTAAGAGAATTAATTCAAATTATAGAGGAAAGCAGCGAACCAGAAGAATTTTTAGAAAATACTAAATTAGAAATGTATAATGACCAAATTTTTTGTTTTACGCCAAACGGAAATTTAATAATTTTACCTAAAGGAGCAAACGCAATTGACTTTTCATATGCCGTTCATTCTGAAATTGGTAATGCAGCAGTTGGTGCAAAAATAAATAATAAAAATAGATTGATAACAACAGAAATTAAAAATGGTGATCAAGTAGAAATTTTAACCTCTAAAAATGGTTTTCCAGATCCAAAATGGATAGAAATTTGTGTTACTGGAAAAGCTAAATCAGCCATAAAAAGATTTTTAAGAAATAGAGAAATTAAAGAATTTTTACAATTGGGAACCGCATTACTTCACAAAGAATATAGACAACAAAACAAGAAAATGCACGAAAAAAGTTTAATTAAAGTAATTGATAAATTTGGTCTTTCTGACGTTGAAGAATTACTTATCGAAATTGGAAAAGGAAATATAAAATCAAGAGATGTATTAAATTTTTTATATCCAGAAAAAGCAAATTCAAAAAATAAATTACCAATTTTAAAAAAACCTCAATTACAAGAAAGTATGAAAATCAAAGGTGTAATTTCTGGAATGGCAATACATTATGCACATTGTTGTCATCCGCTACCAGGTGAACGTATTGTTGGAATAGTTACTACTGGAAAAGGGATTACTGTTCATGCTTTAGATTGTTTTGCTTTAGAGAAATTTAATGATATGCCTGAGGTATGGCTTGAAATATCGTGGGATAGAGAAGGTGAATCTTTTCATAAAGGTAGTCTAGTAACAGTTTTATCAAATGAGCCTGGCAGTCTAGCAGACGTTACTAAAATAATTAGTTTAAATGATGGAAATATATCTAATATTCAAGTAGTTTCAAGAGATTTAGATTTTTATAAATTTAATATTGATTTAGAAGTTAGAAACTTAAGTCATTTAAACCAAATTATTGCAGCAATAAGGTTGTCTCATTTTGTAGAAAGTGTACAAAGAGGCAAGGATTAGGTGGAGTGCATATATAGTTAATTTAAATTTATATTACAAAAATTTTTTAAGTAAGGTTAATAGAATAATATCTTATTATAAATTAAGATTAGCTCGTTTACCTGATTCTAATTATGCCATCTCCTCAGGCTTTGCATGTGGGGCAATGGTTTCCTTTACACCTCTTCTAGGATTTCATTTTGTCTTAGCTGTGGTTTTTGCTTATTTGATAAGAGGTAACTTTATAGCAGCATTGATTGGAACAGTGGTTGGAAATCCGTTAACTTTTCCGTTTATTTGGGGATTGATATATAATATTGGTACTTATGTTACAAATATTAAGTTAGAGAAAATAACTCATGAAATAAATTTTGATATGATAGTAAACCAAACTTATGAAATTTTTTTCCCAATGCTTGTAGGTGGTGTGATTATAGCACCTTTAGTTTGGATAATAAATTACTATATTATTTATAGTTTTATTGCGTCTTTCAAGAAAAGAAAAAAAAAAAAATAAAAGGCTATTGTAATGAAAAGACATGTTAGGTTAGGTATAAATATTGATCATGTTGCTACACTCAGAAATGCTCGTGGTGAAAATTATCCAGAAGTTGTGAAAGCTGCAAGGATTGTTGAAAAATCTGGCGCAGATTTAGTAACTGTGCATGTTAGAGAAGATAGAAGACATATCAATGAAAAGGATTTAGGCGACATTTTGAACGTTCTTAATATTCCTGTTAATCTTGAAATTGGAGCAAATTCAGAAATGATTAAGATTGCAAAAGAATATAGGCCTAAATGTGTATGCTTTGTACCAGAAAAAAGACAAGAAATTACTACAGAGGGTGGTTTAGATGTAATAAATAATTTTGATAAATTAAAAAAGATTATTAAATCATTATCTAATGATGATATAAACGTAGCAATTTTTATTGATCCAGATAAAGATCAATTGATTGCAACTCAAAAATTAGGTGTAAAAACAATCGAGTTCCATACTGGTAGTTATGCAAATGCCTTTATTAAAAAAAATAATGTTGAATTAGAATTAAAAAAAATTACTGACAGTACTGCTTTTGCAAAAAAAATAGGTTTAAATTGTCATGCAGGTCATGGTTTAACATATGATAATGTAGGTGCAATTGTATCGATAGAAGATATTATTGAATTAAATATAGGACATTTTATTATAGCTAATTCTATATTTAATGGGTTAGAAAATTCAATATTAAAAATGCGTAACATAATTTCAGAAGCAATTTAATGATTATTGGAATAGGAACAGATATTTTGAATTTAGAGAGACTAAAAAATATTATAAATAAATATGATCAAAAGTTTATTGATCGAATTTATGGGAAGAATGAGATTGAAATTTCAAATGGCAAATTTAATAACTCTATTAATTATTTTGGAAAAAGATTTTCGGCAAAAGAAGCCACTTGGAAGGCTTTAAGTCCTACTAGAGGAAAAGGACTTTTTTATAGAGAAATAGAAATTTTAAATGATATCAATGGTAAACCATATTTATTTTTTTCAGGTAAAACAAAAGAATTTATTGAAAAAAAAGAAAAAAATTTCAAAGCCAAATTAAAATTTGATATTTCTCTATCTGACGATACTCCATTTGTTATTTCTTTTGTTGTAATTTCACTTGCTCCTTATGTTTAGCTATTGCATAAGTTAATTATTTAAACAACTCATATCTTTGGAGTGTATTTTATGAAAAATTCTATTAAAGAGCTATCTAAAACTCTGTTAATTGCTGGCTCAATAGCAATTTTTTTTCGTTCTATTTTTTTTGAACCTTTCAACATTCCATCAGGCTCTATGATACCAACATTGTTAGTGGGTGATTATTTATTTGTTTCAAAATATTCATATGGTTATTCAAAATATAGTTTCCCGTTTGGATTGGCGCCTATAAAAGATAGAGTATTTTATAATGCTCCACAAAGGGGAGATGTGATTGTTTTTAGAAAACCAGGAGATGAAACAATTGATTATATTAAAAGGTTGGTTGCGCTTCCAAATGACACAGTACAAGTTAAAGAGGGTATACTCTATATTAATTCAAAAAAAGCTAAAAGAATTAAGACAAATATAGGAATAATGAAAAATATATTAGGCGATGAAAAAGTTTTTACACAATACGATGAAGTTTTTGAAGGATCAAAAAATCATAAGATAATTGAGGCTAGTGACAATGATCCATTTGATGATACAATTTTATTCAAAGTTCCACCAAACCATTTTTTCTTTATGGGTGATAATAGAGATAATAGCCGAGATAGTAGAACACCAGAAGTTGGCTTTGTACCAAAGAAAAATTTAATTGGTAAAGCACAAATTATTTTTTTCTCGCACAATAGTACCGCTTCAATTTTTGAGTTTTGGAAGTGGCATAAAGCTATAAGATTTTCAAGAATAGGTAAGGCAATAGAATAGTGTGTTTAAATAAACTAGAAAAACAGCTTAATTACAAGTTTAAAAATATTTCTTTATTAGAAGAAGCCGTAACACATTCCAGTTTTCAAAAAAATAATTTGAAAATTAAAAAAAAAAATTATGAAAGGCTAGAATTTCTTGGTGATAGAGTTTTAGGTTTGGTATTATCAGAATATCTCTTTAAAACTTTTCCTAATGTCAAAGAAGGTATTTTAGACAATTATTTTCAGAAATTTGCTAATCAAGAAAATTTATTTAATTATGCTAAAAAAATTAATCTTTCTGTTTTTTTAAAGACACAAAAAGGTGATAATTTAAAAAATAACAAATCTATATTGAGCGATGTAATTGAGGCAATAATTGGAGCAATTTATATTGATTCAGGATTAAAAAATTGTAAAAATTTTATAATAAATAACATTGTTGATAAATACTCAATTTATTCTAAACCTTTAAAACATGCTAAATCTATACTCCAAGAGTATTGTTTAGATCAGTATAATGATCTACCCAAATATAGTATTTTAAATAAATTTGGAAATGAACATCAACCCACTTATGAAGTTTCTGTATCTATTAAAAATCATGATGTGGTATCAGCAAAAGGTACTAATTTAAAAAAAGCTGAAGAAGCTGCGGCAATAAAATTATTAAGTGTTTTAAAAATTTGAGTAATTAAATAGAAGAGGCGTATGTTCAATTTGGGAAAAATAGACTTAAAATCAGGTTTTGTAAATTTGGTTGGAATTCCTAACTCAGGTAAATCTACTCTTATAAATAAACTAGTAGGCAGAAAAATTTCTATAGTATCTCATAAAGTACAAACTACTAGATTTTGTGTAAGAGGAATACGTAATTATCATTTATCTAGTAAATTGAAATCGCAAATAATTTTTGTTGATACACCTGGAATTTTTTTGCCAAAAAGAAGGCTTGAGAAAGCTATGGTAACTGCTGCATGGTCAGAGCTAAATTTAACCGATAAAGTGGTTTTTATTCATGATGTTTTAAAAAAAATAGACAATGAAACTAAAGCAATAATTGAAAAAATTTTTGAAAAAAAATCTGATGTAATTTTAGTTTTAAATAAAATTGATTTGTTACCAAAAGAAGATCTTCTTAAAAAAATTTCTGAAATTAAAAATTTATATAACTTTGAAGAAACATTTTTGATTTCAGCAAAAAATGGAAGTGGTTGTAACAAGTTTATAGAATATTTGGCAAAAAAAATGCCACCACACTCTTTTTTTTATGATGAAAATACTATTTCAGATTTACCTCAATCTATTTTAGCTTCTGAAATCACAAGGGAAAAGTTGTTTAAAAATCTCAATCAAGAATTACCATATAATATAACGGTTGAAACAGAAAAATGGGTAATAAATACTGATGAAAGTTTAAATATCCAGCAGACAATATACATTAATAAACAAAGCTACAAACCTATAATATTAGGAAAACAAGGTCAAAATATTAAAAGAATTGGTACTTTGGCTCGTAAAGAACTTGAAAATTTATTAGATTGTAAAATTCATTTATTTTTGCATATTAAATACAAAAGAAATTGGATGGATGATCCAACCAAATACTCGTCTATTGGCTTGAATTATAATGCCTGAATGGAATGATGTTGGGATAATATTATCTGCAAAAAAATATGGTGAAAAAGGTCTTATAGTTAATATTTTGACAGAGTCGCATGGACGTTATTTAGGTTGGATTAATAATTATAAAACGAAAAATTTTTTATCTAATATTCAACCTGGTAATCTAGTTAAAGTTTTTTGGAAATCCAGATTAATTGAACAAATGGGAAACTTTAAAATTGAACTAATTTCTTCAATTTCAGGAAAGATTTTTGATGAAAAACTTAAATTACAAGCTTTAATATCATTATGTTCTTTGTTAGAAAAATTTTTACCTGAAAGGCAAAGTTATTCTGAGATTTTTAATGCAACTAAGGCTTTCTTAAACGTTTTAGTAATTAATAATGAACTTGATGATAAACAATGGATAAAAGGGTATTTGAAATGGGAAATTGGATTATTATCCTCAATAGGTTTTTCTTTAGATTTAGAAAAATGCGCTGTAACGGGACAAAAAAATAATTTGTATTATGTAAGCCCAAAAACTGGGAAAGCAGTATCCAAACAAGGTGCTGGAAAATTTGCTCCTAAACTTTTAAAATTGCCAATGTTTTTAGGAGGTGCAGAAGACATTCTATCAAGTCTTAATGAAGAAATTATTATGGGGTTAAACATAACAACTTATTTCTTCAAAAATAAATTATTATCATCTATTAATGACACTAGACTAATGAATTTACCAAAACCTAGAGATAGATTAGAAAATATGATTAAAAAACTATAATTATAGAGAGTTATTTATGGAAAATGAAGATTTACAAAATGAAAATATAAGCCTTACCTCGTTTTCACAAGCAATCTCTGAGCGATATCTTGCTTATGCATTATCAACAATAACATCAAGATCTTTGCCAGACGTAAGAGATGGTTTAAAGCCAGTTCATAGAAGAGTTTTGTTTGCAATGATGCAATTAAAACTTAATCATAACGTATCATTTAAAAAGTCTGCTCGTGTAGTAGGTGATGTAATGGGAAAATTCCATCCTCATGGGGATGCTGCAATTTATGAATCGATGGTACGAATGGCCCAAGATTTTGCATTGAGATATCCTTTAGTTGATGGTCAGGGTAATTTTGGTAATATCGATGGGGATAATGCGGCAGCCATGAGATATACTGAGGCAAGGATGTCTAAGGCTGCAGAATTATTATTAGCTGATATTGATAAGGATACAGTAGATTTTAGAGTTACTTATGATGACGAAGGAAAAGAACCTGTTGTATTACCTTCAGCTTTTCCTAATTTATTGGCTAATGGGTCGCAAGGTATTGCGGTTGGTATGGCAACTTCAATTCCTCCCCATAATATATACGAATTAATCGACGCTCTTCTTCATTTAATCAAATTTCCAAATGCTTCTGATACTACTATTTCTAATTTTGTAAAAGGACCAGATTTTCCAACTGGAGGTATTTTAGTTGAACCAAAATCATCAATTGAAAACTCTTATAAAAATGGAAAAGGTAGTTTTAGATTGAGAGCTAGATGGAATATTGAAAATATAAAAGGCGGACAATGGAAAATAATTATAAGTGAAATTCCATACCAAGTTCAAAAAAGTAGATTATTAGAAAAAATTTCTGAGTTGATGGATAATAAATCTCTTCCAATGCTTTCTGATATAAGAGATGAAAGTGCAGAAAATGTTAGAATAGTTATTGAGCCAAAAAGTCGAAATTTGTCATCTGAAATGATTATGGAAACACTTTTTAAAAAAACCGACTTAGAGGTTAGAGTTTCTCTTAATTTAAATGTAATTGATGATAAAAATATACCTGGTGTAAAATCTCTTAAAGATGCACTAAAATCTTGGTTAGATCATAGGCAAATAATTCTTCAGAGAAAAAGTAAATATAGATTAAATCAAATTGAAAATAGAATTAATATTTTAAATGGTTATATAATTGTATATTTAAACATTGATAAAGTTATCGAAATTATAAGAGAAGAAGATAATCCCAAGGAAGTTTTAATATCATATTTTAAAATAAACGAAATTCAGGCTAATGCTATTTTAGATATGCGTTTACGTTCACTTAGAAAGTTAGAAGAAATTGAACTAAGAAATGAACTCAGTAAATTAGAAAATGAACGTAATAATCTTAATGAGATTTTGAATAACATTGATGCACAATGGAAAGAAATTTATTCAGACATAAAAAATCTAAAGAAAGATTTTCAAGATATTTCATCTAGAAAAACAGAAATCAGTGACTTGCCTTTAGTTGAAGAATTTGATGAAGATCAATTTGTAACTAAAGAGCCAATAACAATAATATTATCTGATCAAGGTTGGATCAGAACTCAAAAAAATCATTTAAATAACGATGTTGAACTTAAATATAGGGAAGGCGATAAAGAAAAATTTAAGATACATGCCTTTACTACTGATAAGATAATTTTCTTTGCAGACAATGGAAGATTTTTTTGTGTTTCTGCAAACAAACTTCCATCTGGAAGAGGTTTTGGAGAGCCTATATCTCTTACTATAGATCTCAAAACAGAAAATAAAATTATATCTTGTTTTCCATTTTTTGAAGGAAATATTGTTTTAGCGCTTGAATCAGGTCATGGGTTTAAAATTAACACTTCTAATATTGTTGCACAGACAAAATCTGGAAAACAAATTTTAAATTCTAAAGGTGATAATAAAGCAAAAGTATGTAAAAAAATCGAAGGAGATACTATTGCTATTGTTGGAAATAATAGGAAATTATTAATGTATTCAATAGATGAAGTTCCAGAATTAAATAAAGGAAAGGGTGTAATTTTTCAAAGATATAAAGATGCTTCTTTGTCTGACATTACTACATTTAATAAAGAAGATGGATTAACTTGGAAAATGAATGGTGGACGTCAGAGAACAGAAAAAGATCTGCTAACGTGGCAAGGTAAAAGAGGAGGTGCTGGAAGGATGGTGCCCAATGGATTTCCAAGACCACCTATTTTTGATTAGAATTTAGTTACATGTATTATGTTAAATTATAATTTGATCAATCTTTATGCAGTTTTTCTTAAGCAAATTTATTTTTAAATATTTTAACAAATATCTTTAATTACATTTAAATTTGTGTAGTAATTAAATAACTAAATCTTAATTAAAATTTAAAACTATATGGAGGACGTTCAATGAAACGTAGAGAATTTATTAGTAAAGCAGGTGTTGGAGTTGTAGCAGGTGTTGCTGGAGCTTCTTCATTATCAGCTCCTGCTCTAGCAGGAGGTCACAAAGAGATTAACATTGTATCAACTTGGCCAAGAGATTTTCCAGGTTTAGGATTGTCTGCACAAAGATTGTCAGCAAGAATTACCGAATTATCAAAAGGTAAATTAAAGGTCAATTATTTCGCTGCAGGTGAAAAAGTTGGAGCATTTGACGTTTTTGATGAAGTCGCATCTGGAAACTCAGAAGCTTATATCGCTGCGGATTATTATTGGAAAGGCAAACATCCTGGCTTCGCTTATTTTACAGCGGTACCTTTCGGGATGACTACTGTTGAATGGAATGCTTGGATAAAGTTTGGAGGTGGACAGCAGCTTTGGGATAAAATGTCAGGTGAGTTTGGTCTTAAAGCACTTCCGTGTGGTGGAACTGGCACACAAGCTGGTGGATGGTTTAATAAAGAAATTAACTCAAGTGAAGATCTAAAAGGTCTAAAAATGAGAATTCCTGGATTAGGTGGTACTGTAATGTCAAAATTAGGTGCTTCTCCAGTTTCACTTCCAGGTGGACAAATCTATGAAAACTTAGTTTCTGGCTCAATCGATGCTACAGAGTGGGTTGGACCTTACAATGACTATTTCATGAAATTTTATGAAGCTGCTAAATATTATTACACAGGTGGTATGCATGAACCAGGTTCATGTCTCGCTTTAGCATTCAATGCAAGTTTCTGGGGTAAGTTAACAGATAACGAAAAAGCGCTTATTACTGCAGCGTCTATGGAAGAGCATGCAGCTCAATATGAAGAAACCTGTGCCAAAAATGGTGAGTATCTTGCTAAACTTATAAATGAACACGGTACTAAGGTAAAATCATTTAATGATGATGTTTGGGATTCATTTGGAGAGGCTGCAGCAGAAGTTTTTGAAGAAACAAGAAATCATTCTGCATTAGCCAAAGAAATAGATGATGCTTATCAAGCATTTTTAAAAGAATGTGGAAGTATGATGGCCAAGTTTGAAATATCATATGTTAATCAAAGAAATAGAGTCTTAGGACTTTCATAAAAATATAAATTGAGGTCAGCTTTTGCTGACCTCTATTAAAAAAAATGGATAAAAATATTTACACTTATTACCGATTATTTGGATGGTCGATATTAGCAATTATATTTGCTTTTTTAATTGATAATGTATTAATGGTTGGCTTCGATTTTCCTGGTATTTTATCTTTGACGGAAGAATTTACAATATTCTCATCCATTGAGTTAATCATCTATATATTTGCTTTATCTTTTGTCTTTTATCTAATTCCAAAATACAATAATTATTCTTTAAGAAATGACTCTAAATTTTTACATAATTTGAATATATACATTATACGTTCTTGTTTTTGGGTAATTTTTCTAATAGGTATAGTTGATATTTCTATTGCTTTTCTAAGAGTTGAAAAAATTTTTGATCTCTTCTTATCAAAAGAGATTACAGCTCAATTCACAAGACCTGTTTTTGTTGGTACTTATATTCATATACCATTAATAATAATTGGTTTTATTCTAGGCATATTCACTAGAACACTAGGTTTTCACTGGCTATCTCTCTTAATAGTTTTAAGTGAACTTGTAATAGTTATTACTAGATTTATTTTTTCATATGAGCAAACATTTATGGGTGATCTTGTTAGATATTGGTATGCAGGATTATTTTTATTTGCATCAGCTTACACACTTTATGATGAGGGTCATGTTAGGGTTGATATTTTGTACCAAGGACTTAAAGATAGAACAAAAGGTCTAGTTAATTCAATTGGTTCAATAACTTTGGGTGTATCAACTTCATTAACAATTATTTTTATTGGATTTAATGGGAAACAATCAATTATTAATAGTCCAGTATTAAATTTTGAAATAACTCAACAAGGAAGTGTTGGCATGTTTATTAAATATCATCTCGCTATGTTTTTAGGTATTTTTGGTTTAACAATGCTAATTCAATTTATAAGTTATTTTTTTGAATCTCTAGCTGATTATCATGGAGAAAAAGGCAAACGAATTATAGAAGATCAGTTGGGGCATTAATAGATGGAATTATTATTTTTAGCATTATTAATAATTTTAATGGCCATTTCTCTTGGTTCAGGTTTTCCAGTAGCTTTTGCTTTGCCTGGTTCAGCTATAATTTCAATAGGTGTTGCAGCTCTTTTCGGTTATCTATTTGAAAATAACTCGGATGCATATTTTTATTCTGGTGGCCCATCAGAATGGTTATCTGCTGGAGTAACAAACCTCAGAGGTGTTTATTGGGAGGTTGAAAGAGATACACTGATAGCTATACCTCTATTTATTTTTATGGGCTTGATGCTGCAAAGGTCAAAAATTGCTGAAGATTTATTAGTAACTATGGCCCAACTTTTTGGGCCTGTTCGTGGTGGTTTAGGAATTTCTGTTGTTTTTGTTGGAGCATTACTAGCTGCTACGACTGGAATTGTTGGTGCAACAGTCGTTGCAATGGGATTAATATCCTTGCCAGCTATGCTTAGAAATAAATACTCTGCACCCCTTGCTACTGGAACAATAGCCGCATCTGGAACCTTAGGACAAATCATTCCTCCATCAATTGTTTTAATTATTTTAGCCGATCAACTTGCAACAGCCTCAGACCAGGCAAGCACTATGAGAAAAGCTCTTTATAAAGAAGCTACAGGTCAAATATCAATGCCTTCAGTATTTGATGTTGTGTCTACTAGCGCTGGAGAAATGTTTTTAGGAGCTTTTCTACCTGGTATTTTGCTTGTAGGCATATACATGCTTTTTATTTTGGTACTAGCTTTTGTTTCACCAAAAAGTGCACCCTCAGTCCCATATGAGGGTAAAATGGATAAAAAATTCTGGCTAAATGTTATGTTAATATTAATACCTCCACTAACATTAATTATATTAGTATTAGGCTCAATTATTACTGGAATAGCTACTGTCAATCAGGCTGGAGCAATAGGGGCAGCTGGTGCTATTATTATGGCTGGTTATAGACAAACAGAAGGGAAAAAATCCTCATTATATCCAGCTATATTAGTTTTAATAGCAATATTACTTTTGGCATATGCAGTGAGCAATTATACTATGAATGTTAAACTTATTAATACTTTTGATGATAAAATAGGTATTTTCATAGGTGTTTTAGGTTCATTTATTTTATTATTATCTCTTGCATGGAGTTGTTGGAGACTATTTAAATTTAATAATACCATGCAGGGTGTTATGATGGAAACTGCTAAAACAACTTCTTTGGTTTTCATTATTTTACTTGGCGCAGCTATGCTTACAGCAGCCTTTAGAGCTTTTGGAGGAGAAGAACTCGTAAAAGAATATTTAAACTCTTTGCCTGGTGGTTTTTGGTCAAAATTTGTTATTGTAATGTTAGTGATTTTTATACTAGGTTTTTTTCTAGATTTTATTGAAATTGCAGTTGTTGTAGTACCAATTGTTGCCCCTATTTTACTTGCTGACCCATCCGCTAATATTACCGCTGTATGGTTAGGTGTTATGATAGGTCTAAATATTCAAACATCTTTTTTAACCCCTCCTTTTGGTTTTGCATTATTTTATTTAAGAGGTGTTGCATCAAAAGCTGTTAAGACTATCCAAATGTATAAAGGTGTAGTGCCGTTTATAACTCTCCAATTGATAGCCTTAGCTGTTGTGGGCTCATACCCTTTTTTAGTAAATTATTTACCAAATAGATTAAATTTTCTTTCAGAAACATCGCCTCCTCCTAAAAACCCAAAACTACAATTATGTACAGAAAAATATATGAAAAATAATGTATTAAATTCAAATAGTTTAACAAAAGTTTCACTTATAAATTTATCTAAAACTAATTTGTCTTCAATGCCTAAAAAATATAAGAATACTGTTATTAAGTCCATTAATACTATTGAAAGTGGATTTTTGAACTTAGATAAAGCATTTGAAATTGAAACAAAAATACAAGATCAAGCAAAAGATTATTTACCACTTCTTAGGATTGTAAGAAATAAAGAAAAAAATATCAGAGAACTTGAATTTTTAATTAAACAAAATGAAACCACGATTTCAAGGATTGAAAAAAATGATGAGCAAAAAATTTCTTTGTTAAAATCAGAAGTTAAAAAACTTAAAAATTTTATTCAAATTGAAAAGCGAGATTTACCTAAAAATTGGTCAGAAACCTATAAAAATTTTCAGAAATTAATAAAGGAAGAAAATTTAAATCGAATTAAATACAGGAGAGCAATGGATAATTCTTATGAAGAAATGACAATATTGCTTAACATCTTATTATCAAGAGATGAATTTTATGCATTTAGAGATGATTTTAAAAAATTTAGTAAAATATTAGAAACAAATGAGCCCAAAAATTTGTCCAAAGAAATAAAAGCGTTTTCAAAAAAAATTTCACGTTTACCTGATAATTCAAGAATCACATCCAAACTATCTAAGGTGTCTAGGAACTTAAAAAAGAAAAAAGTAAATTATGAAAAAGTATTCAAAGATTTTAACAAATCTTTTGCAGAGTATGAAAAAAAATATAGTAATCTCGAAAAAATTGATAATAAAGTAGTCAAAGACTTATCAGTATTCCTAGATAATACAAAGTTTACAATAGGGTTAAGACAACAGCAAAAAATTCCAAGAGATATTGCCCTATTCTTGGCAGGTTGTAGATCTGATCATCGTGATTTGTCCTTATATTTTTAACAGAAATTATAATGTTTTCTTCAAAACTTTCTTACAATTATATGATGATAGCTCCTCATCACTTAGCAGCAAAAACTGGTTCCGAAATATTAAAAGAAGGTGGTAATGCTATAGAAGCAATGATTGCGTCTGCGGCAATGATATCTGTTGTATACCCACACATGAATTCAATGGGTGGCGACAATTTTTGGTTAATTTCTGACAAAAATAAAAATGTTCACGCAATTGATTCTTGTGGGCCAGCAGCTAATAATGCAAATATAGAATTTTATAAAAATCAAGGCTTTAGCTCTATTCCTTCACGTGGACCTTTGTCAGCCTTAACTATTCCTGGCGCCGTCGCAGGTTGGAAACTTGCATATGATTTTAGTGTTAAAAATTTAGGGGGTAAAATTCCAATTAGTAGACTTTTGTTTGATGCGGAACAAGTTGCTAAAGAAGGTATTGCTGTAACTAACACTTTAAGAAATAATTTAAAATCTAAATTAAATAAGCTTGTAGATGTTGTAGGTTTCAAAGATGTTTATTTAAAAAATGGCAAAATTCCAAATGTTGGAGATAAATTAATTATTCCAAAATTGTCGAATACTTTTTCTTTACTTATTAAAAATGGATTAGAAGACTTCTATTCAGGGGATGTTTTTAGTAAAATCATTTCTGACTTAAATATTTTAGGATCTCCATTAAATTCAGATGATTTTAAAAACTACAAAGCAACTTTTGTAGAACCTTTAGAATTAAAAATTAAAGATGCTAAATTATTTAATTTGCCACCACCTACTCAAGGATTAGCATCTATATTAATTTTAGGATTGCTAGACGAATTATCAATTACTTGCAAAAATGATGTTGAACTAATCCATAATATTGTTGAGATAACAAAAGTAGTTTTTAAGATAAGAGATAAACACATATCTGATCCGAGATATATGAGCGTTCATGTAAGTAAATTTCTAACTAAAGATTTTATAAAAAATTTAGCTAAAGAAATTAATTTTGAAAAAGCTACACCATGGCCTTCTTCTTCTCCAGGTGGTGATACAGTTTGGTTAGGTGCCACAGATTCATATGGAAATACTGTAAGTTTTATACAGAGTATTTATTGGGAGTTTGGTTCAGGTTTAGTCTTGCCTAATACTGGCATAACAATGCAAAATAGAGGTGTTAGTTTTTCTCTTGACCTTAAAAATCATAATCATTTGTTACCTGGCAGAAAACCATTTCATACAATTCAACCTGCTTTAGCTCATTTTGATGACGGAAGGGTAATGTCATATGGGACTATGGGTGGAGAAGGACAACCACAGACACAGGCTGCAATTTTTTATAGATATAATGTACAAAATTTAAATCTACAAAACTCTATTAACGAACCAAGATGGCTACTTGGTAAAACATGGGGTGAGGAAACGACATCATTAAAAATTGAAGAACGTTTTTCTGCCGATACTTTTGATAAATTAAAATCTATGGGTCATATCGTTGAAAAGGTAGGAGCATATGAAGAAATAATGGGTCATGCAGGTGCTTTAGTGTGTTATCCTAATGGTCTAAAAGAAGGGGGCTATGATTTAAGAAGCGATGGCTTAGCTATTGGCGGATAAAGTTAAAAATTTTCCCAATCATTATTGTTTAATATTTGTCCTGGCTTAAACCTGGATTTGTATGACATGCTAGATAGTTCTTGAATATAATAACCAAGGTACAAATACTCATATTTTTTTCTTTTGCCATACAACAAGCATTGTATGATCATATAGTTTCCTAGGCCAAATTTATTAAATTTTGGGTCAAAAAAACTATAAACAGCTGATAAGTTTTTTTTATCAACATCTAAAAGAATAACCCCTGTTAGATTTTTAGATTTATCTCTAAACTCTAAAAGTGAAGTTTTTATTGGTGATGTTTCTATCATTGAGGTAAATTCATCTTTATCCATATCTGACATAGATCCACCAGCGTGTCTTTCTAATTGATACTTTTTAAAAAGTTCAAAATGTTCTTTAGTTGAGATATTTTTTACTAATTTAAAACTAAAATTTTCAAAATTTTTTGAAACTCTTCTTAAACTTTTTGTTATTTTAAAATCTTGTATATCTACTCTATAAGATTTACAGGCACTACAATTATCACAAACAGGTCTATACATCCAATTTTCAACTCTTCTAAAACCATTAATTGAGAGTTCTTCATAAATATTTTTGTTGTTAGATATATCTGTAGCTATTCTTTTTTCAACTTTTCCAGTTAAATACGGACATGAGGTTGCTTTAGTAAGCATGTAAATAGGTTGTTCTAGAACGCTTTTAGGTTTTATATCAATCATAATTTTAAATACGACATGTTTACTAATTTTTAAAAAGTTTTATTAATTAATTTTTGTGCAACAAATGGAGCAAAATAAGTTATTATACCGTCACAGCCAGCTCTTTTAAAACACATCATGGTTTCAAATATAATCTTTTCTTCATCAAACCAACCATTTTGAATTGCAGCTCTTATCATTGAATACTCTCCAGACACTTGATAGGCAATAACAGGAAAATTAAGCTCATTTTTTGCTTTACTAATAATATCTAAATAGGGCATTCCTGGTTTGATTATTATCATGTCTGCGCCTTCATTAATATCAAGTCTAATTTCTCTTAATGCTTCAGCTGAATTTGCTGGGTCCATTTGATAACTTTTTTTTGATTTTTTTGATAAATTGACCGCAGAACCCACTGCATCTCTAAAAGGACCATAAAATGATGATGCATATTTAGCAGCATATGACATGATTTGTACGTTGATAAGTCCATGTTCATCTAAAGAGTCTCTAATTGCTCCAACTCTTCCATCCATCATGTCACTTGGTGCTAGAATATCACATCCAGCTTGTGCCTGCACAATAGCTTGTTTACATAGGATATCTAGCGTTAAGTCATTATCAATTTGATTATTATTTATTATACCGTCATGGCCATGATCTGTATAAGGATCTAGTGCAACATCAGTTATAACACCTAGATCTGGGTTAACTTTTTTTGAAATCTTAATAGCTTCACATATAAGATTATTACTATTCAGAGCTTCTTTACCATCAGGTGTTTTCAATTCATTTTCAATTTTGGGAAACAGAGCAATTGCAGGAATATTCAAAGAAGAAATATATTCAATTTCTTTATGAAGTTGATCTAATGAAAATCGATAAATTCCTGGCATGGAACTTATTTCTTCTTTAACTTTTGATCCATAAGTAATAAAAATTGGGTAAATCAAATCATTAACTGAAATATTATTTTCACTTACAATTTTTCTAGAAAATTCTGACAAACGATTTCTTCTCATTCTTACTCTTGGAAAGCTATTTATAGAGAATTGTCTATTAGACCGTTGTTTCATGTTGATGTCCCGTTAATAATTACATAAGTTATAATTTATACTGGTATAAACTATCAATCAAATTAGTTTTAATTTAATTTTAGATGAATGTCTTATTAGGAAATAAATATTATGTTATTAACAAGATTTTTTCTTCCTGTTTTAAAGGAAAATCCAAAAGAAGCTGAAATTATATCACATATTTATATGCTTAGAGCTGGAATGATACAACAATCAGCATCTGGAATTTATTCGTGGTTACCTCTTGGTAAAATTGTATTAGAAAAAATTACAGAAATTTGTAGACAAGAAATGATAAAAGCTGGTGCTAATGAGATTTTAATGCCTACACTTCAATCTGCTGAGATATGGAAAGAATCTGGAAGATACGAAGATTATGGTAAAGAAATGCTACGTATAAAGGACAGAAATAATAGAAATTTATTATATGGTCCAACCAATGAAGAGTTAGTAACTGAAATATTTAGAACTCATGTGAACAGTTATAAAGAGTTACCATTAAATCTTTTTCATATTCAATGGAAATTCAGAGATGAATTAAGACCAAGATTTGGTGTTATGAGAGGAAGAGAATTTTTAATGAAAGATGCATACTCTTTTGATGTTGATTACAACTGTTCCATTAAATCGTACAATATCATGTTTATAGCTTATATGCAGTTATTTAAAAAAATGGGATTAAAAGCAATACCTATGAAAGCTGACACTGGTCCAATTGGAGGAGATTTAAGTCATGAATTTATTATTATAGCTGATACTGGTGAAAGTGAAGTTTACGTAGAAGAACAATTATTAAATTTTGAAGGCTCATTAGCAAACATTAACTACAATGACGACCTTCAAAAAGAAGTAAATAAATTTACCTCTTTTTATGCTGCAACAGAAGAGAAGCATGATGAAAGTAATTTTAAAAATGATAAAAATACCTTAATTAAAACTAGAGGTATTGAAGTAGGTCATATTTTCCATTTTGGACAAAAATATTCTTTGCCAATGAGAGCTACTATATCAGATAGAGTAGGTGAGAAAATTCCAGTTTTTATGGGCTCTTACGGTGTAGGGCTCTCTAGGTTAGTGGGTGCTGTAATTGAAGCAAATCATGATCAAAAAGGTATAATTTGGCCTAAAGAAATTACTCCTTGGGATTATAACATAATTAATTTAAAATGTGGTGATACTGATTGTGATAGAATTTGTTTAGACATGTACAATCAGATGAATCAAAATACATTAAAAGTATTGTATGATGACACTGAAGAAAGGGCAGGCGCTAAACTAGCTAGAGCAGATTTAATTGGTTTACCTTATCAAATTATAATTGGGCCGAAAGGAATAAAAGATCAATTATATGATTTAAAGTGCAGAAAAAGTGGAGATATATCTAGATTATCGTACAATGAGCTATTAAATTTTGTTCAAACTAATAAATAAAGCATATGAGTAATTTTATTTTTAATGAAACTGAAAGAACTATAGCCATAAGGTATATTAAATCTAGGCGAGTTGAAGGTTTTATTTCAGTTTCAGCCTGGTTTTCTCTTATTGGCATAGTTTTAGGAGTAGCTACTTTAATAGTTGTTATGTCGGTTATGAATGGTTTTCGAACTGAATTAGTAAACAGAATATTAGGAATTAATGGTCATTTAATAGTTTATAAAAAGAACGGGTTATCTATTGAAAATTATCATAAAATAGTTAATCAAATTTCAAATACACAAAACATTATTGCTGTTACACCATATTTGGAAGGACAAGCACTTGCTAAAACTAAGAATTCAGTCTCAGGAATAATTATCAGAGGTACCAAATGGTCAGATTTATCTGCTAAAAAATTACTTTGGGCTTCTCTTGATAACGCTACTATTGAAAATTTTAAAATTAAACAAAATGTAATTTTAGGATATAGACTTGCGCAAAGATTAAATTTAAGCGTAGGAGATTATATATCGCTAATTTCCCCTAATGTTATGGAGACTGCCATTGGAGTATTGCCAATCAAACAAAACTTTATGGTTGGCGGTTTTTTTGATATTGGTATGTATGAATATGACAATAATTTTATTTTCATACCATGGGAAAAAGCTGAAAAATTTCTTTCAACAAAACAAATTGCTCATGGAATTGAAATTTTTTTGCAAAATCCAAAAACAACTCAGAATATTCATTCAGATTTAAATACTAAATTAGATGAGAGTTTTACAATAATTGATTGGAAAAAAAGAAATTCATCTTTTATGAACGCTCTTGATGTTGAAAAAAATGTAATGTTTGTAATTTTAACATTAATAATTATTGTAGCAACATTCAATATAATATCTTCTATGATAATGTTGGTTCAAACAAAAAAATCTGATATTGCTCTTATGAGAACAATGGGTGCTTCAAAATTTTTAATTATAAGAATTTTTATGTTAACAGGTTCTATTATTGGTATTTTAGGTACAATTATAGGAGCAATATTAGGCATAATTGTATCTATCAATATTGAAACTATCAGAAATTTTATATCAACTCTTTTTGAAAAAGAATTATTTTCTCCTCAGATTTACTTTTTATCTACATTACCTTCAAATATAAATTTTAATGAAGTTTTTGTTGTAATGGGTTTGTCTGTTTCCTTAACTCTGCTAGCCAGTATGTTTCCTGCTTGGAAAGCCTCCAAAATATCTCCAGCAGAGGCATTAAGATATGAATAATTTATTAAGTAATAAAGATTTATTAATTTTAAAGAATATTTCTCATATTTATAATCAAGATTCACAAAAGATTAAAGTTCTAAATAATATAAATATTAAAGTTTTGAAAGGTGAAATGATTTCCTTAATTGGCCCTAGTGGAACTGGAAAATCAACTTTATTGAATATAGCAGGCTTGCTTGAAAAACCAACATTTGGATCAATTAGTTTAAGTGGATATGATTGTACAAAATTAAGTGAAGACAATAAAACTATTTTACGAGGTACTGAAATTGGGTTTATCTTTCAGTCACATCGTCTTTTCCAAGAATTTTCTGCTATTGAAAATGTAATGTTACCACAATTAATCATGGGAAAATCCAAAATTGAGGCAGAAAAAAAATCTAAGGATTTATTATCTGCTCTTGGCTTAAAAAACAGACTTGAATTTAGACCTGCAAAGTTATCAGGTGGAGAAGCGCAAAGAGTTGCTATTGCAAGAGCATTGTCCAATTCGCCCAATTTAATATTAGCGGACGAACCTACAGGAAATTTGGATACTATTAGTGCCAAAAACGTATTTGAAATTTTATACAAATTAGTTAAGTCATTAGATATAAGTTGTATTTTTGCTACCCATAATAACGATTTAGCAAAATTAATGGACAGAAAAATAGTTTTAAAAAATGGTTCTGTTTCCAATGAATAATTTTCAAATTAATTCTTTAAAATGAAAAATTTATTTATACATCTAAGATTACACTCAATTTTTTCACTCGCTGAAGGAATGTTATCCTTTGAATATTTATCAAAGTTTTGTATTGAAAACAATCAACCTGCAATTGCAATTACTGACACAAATAATCTTTTTGGAGCTCTAGAATTTTCTTTAAAAATGATTTCTTGTGGCATCCAACCAATAATTGGAATTCAAGTAAATATTAGTCAAAATGGAAAAGACGATAAAGATATAGGAGAGGTCGTTTTATTAGCTAAAAATGAAAAAGGTTATAAAAATTTATTAATTTTAACCAATGGTTTTTCGAGTAATGAAAATTATGATAAGTTCATAAGTGGAATTGATTTAGAAAAGCACAAAGATGGTCTTTTGCTTCTAACTGGGGGTATTGAAAATGGTTTTTTGGCAAAACCTGCTTCTTTAAACAATACAAAATTAGTTAGAGAACGTTTAAAATATTTAAAAAATATATTTAATGAAAATTTATATGTTGAACTCCAGAGACATGGTATTAAAACACAATTAGTTGCTGAAAAAATTTTGATAGATCTTGCATGTAAGTTTGATCTTCCTCTAGTAGCAACAAATGATTGTTTTTTTCAAAATGAAAAAAAATTTGAATCTCATCAAGTATTAACATGTATAGATAAGGGGCTAACAATCTCATCTGATAAAAGAAGAATTTTGACTAAACAACATTATCTAAAAGACCCTAAAAAAATGATTTCCTTATTTAAAGATATTCCAGAAGCTATTGAAAATACTGTATCAATTGCAAAAAGATGTTCATTTTATTTAAAAACAAGAAACCCAATTTTACCAAAATATCCTGGTTTACAAAATATTTCTGAAGCTGATCATCTTTCAAAAATATCTTATAAAGGTTTGTATGACAGACTTGACTTGTCAACAAATAAGCTTTCTGATGATGAAAGGAATAATTACAAAATTCGTCTTGAAAATGAACTCAAAATAATTAATGAGATGGGTTTTGCAGGTTATTTTTTAATTGTTTATGATTTTATAAAATGGTCAAAAGAAAACAAAATACCAGTTGGTCCGGGTCGTGGATCCGGAGCGGGATCAATAGTTGCGTGGTCATTAAATATCACAGACCTTGATCCAATTAGATGGGGCTTGTTGTTTGAACGTTTTCTAAATCCAGAACGTATTTCTATGCCTGATTTTGATATAGATTTTTGTCAAGATAGGAGGGAAGAGGTAATTGAATACGTTAGAAATAGATATGGTAAGGATAAAGTTGCTCAAATAATTACTTTTGGAAGTTTGCAGGCAAAGGCAGCTATTCGGGATGTTGGTAGAGTATTAGAAATGCCCTATGGTCAAGTGGATAAAATTGCAAAATTAATTCCTTTTATTCCATCTAAACCAATTACAATTCAAGAAGCTATTGACACTAATGAGATTCTTCAAAATGAAATATCTGATAATGAGCAAATACAAACTTTAATTGATACTGCTATTAATGTTGAAGGTTTAAATAGGCACGCATCAACACATGCAGCTGGTTTAGTAATCGGAGATAAACCACTACATGAATTACTTCCATTATACAAGTTTAGTGAAGATGAAATTCCAGCCACTCAATTTAACATGAAATTTATTGAAAAAGCTGGGCTTGTTAAATTTGATTTTCTTGGTTTAAAAACTTTAACTGTACTCTCTAAAGCTGAGGCATTAATAAAAGTTAAAGATAAAAATTTTAATCTTAGTAAAATCCCATTAAATGATAAAAAAACATATGAAATGTTATCAACTGGTTCTACAACTGGTATTTTCCAGTTAGAATCTCCTGGTATGAAAGATGTTTTAATTGGCTTAAAACCAGACAGGTTTGAAGACATAATTGCTGTTGTTTCTTTATACAGACCAGGTCCGATGGAAAATATTCCAAGTTATATAAACAGAAAACATGGAAAAGAAAATATAGTTTATATGCATTCTAGCCTAGAAACAATTTTAGAGGAAACCTATGGCATATTTATTTATCAAGAACAAGTTTTAAGAGCTGCACAAATACTAGCAAATTTTTCACTAGGTAAGGCAGATATTTTAAGAAGAGCTATGGGTAAAAAAGATAAAAATGAGATGTCCGAACAAAAGAAATCATTTTTAGATGGTACAAAAGAAAGAGGAATTAGTTCAGAAAAAGCAAATGAAATTTTTGATCAAATCGCCGCTTTCGCTGGATATGGTTTTAACAAATCACATGCAGCTGCTTATGCTTTGATTGCTTACCAAACTGCTTGGATAAAAACAAATTATATATATGAGTTTTTTGTTTCTATGATGACTTTAGAAAATAATAATACTGATAAATTATCTTTATTTGTAGAGGACGCAAAAAAAATAGGATTAAAAATACTTCAACCATGTATAAATAAAAGTAGTTTTGAGTTTCAAATTGAAGTTGTTTCGTCTAGTGAATTTAGAATAAGATACTCATTATCCTCTATAAAAAATGTTGGAACTGATGCTATTAAAAATATTGTACAAATCAGAGAAAAAGATGGTGAATTTAAAAACATTGACGATTTTTTAAACAGAGTGCCATACAGTTTGATAACAAAAAAATCAATTGAAAGCCTAATAAAATCTGGAGCTTTTGACAAAATTGAACCAAATAGAAATAAATTATTCAAATCTATTGATTTGATGTTGAATTATTCTCATTCAATAGAAAAAGAAAAAAAATCTTACCAATCAAACCTTTTTAACAACAACGACTTTAACAAGTTACCAATTAATCTCCAAGAAGCTACAAAGTGGAGTTTTCAAGAGACTATAAATAATGAGTTTTCATCTCTAGGATTATACTTGTCAGCTCATCCATTAGATAGTTATTCAAATATCTTATCAAAAATTAATGTTGTAAAAAGTATGGAAATTCTAAACGAACCTAATAAATACGTTAAAAAGAATGTAAAGTTATGTGGTTTAATTTTCAATATTCAAAAAAGACAATCTACTAGAGGAAGATGGGTATCAATTCAGTTAAATGATTTAAGTGGCTCGGTTGACATAAATATATATTCAGATGTTTTGATTAAGTATGAAGATTATTTGACAGAAAATAATCTTATCTTAATTGATGCTGAAATTAAAAATGAAAATAATCAAATTTATAGAATTGCTGCAAAAAGGATATATTCGTTAAATGATTATATCTCAAACAAAAAATATAATATCACTATATTTACAAATAGTAATAAATATTTAGACAAACTTGTACCCTTATTAGGAGTTTTAGAAGTTGGGTATTCTGATATTTTAATTTCTTGTTCAAATAAAGAAAGACAGGTTGAAATTAAAATTAAAGAAAATATAAAATTGTCATCGAAATTCATTAATGATCTGTCAACAATAAGTGGAATTGATCATATTAGATTTTCATAATATTCTATTGATTTAATAACTTGCAAAATTAATGAAAGTATTCTAATAGATAAAAATCTTGTGTAATGTTTGGTTTTATTACCATCCGGTGTTCGTAAACATTACTTAAACATTAACCGGTAAAAGGAATTATCATGTCACTACCTACTTTTACAATGCGTCAGTTACTAGAAGCTGGAGTCCATTTTGGTCATCATACCAGAAGATGGAATCCAAAGATGGCACCATACATATTTGGAAAAAGAAATAACATTCATATCATTGATTTAGAAAAAACAGTTCCAATGTTACATGAAGCATTGGAAGCCGTACATTCTATCGCTAAAAATGGAGGTAAATTTCTCTTTGTTGGAACAAAACGTTCCGCTTCTGATTTGATTGCACAAGCAGCAACTAACTGCGGACAATATTATGTTAATCACAGATGGTTAGGTGGCATGCTTACAAATTGGGAGACTGTGTCTAAATCTATAAAAAAACTTAAAGTTTTAGAAGAAAGAATATCTTCTGGTGAAATCAATAATTTAACCAAGAAAGAAAGACTTAATATAGAAAGACAAAAAGAAAAACTAGATTTAACCTTAGGTGGTATTAAAAATATTAATGGTCTTCCAGACGCCTTATTTATTATTGATACAAATAAAGAGGCAATTGCTGTTTTAGAGGCAAATAACTTAAATATACCAGTAATTGCTATATGTGATACAAATACCAATCCAACTGGGGTAGATTTTCCTATTCCTGGAAATGATGATGCATTAAGAGCAATCTCTTTATATTGTGATTTAATTGCGGCAGCAGTTCTAAAAGGATTAGAAAGTAATCTAGAGGACAGTGGTGTTGATATTGGTGAGTCACAAGATTTAACTGAAGAAAAAGTCATAGATAATACTCTGAATGAAAACACTGCAGAAAAAAATGTTATAAGTGAAGATATTGTGGATAATGAAAGCATCAACAAAAATACTTCTGGTGAAGAAGTTATTATTGAAGAAAATTTAAACAAAAATGATTAAATAACTTTATTCGCTTATGGATTTTGTACTTCATATAAAAAGTTTAGAAAGGAAAAACAATGACTTTGTCAGCATCTATGGTTAAAGAATTAAGAGAAAAAAGTGGTGCAGGCATGATGGACTGTAAAAAAGCTTTAGTCGAAACTAATGGAAACATGGAAGATGCAATTGATTGGCTTAGAAAGCAAGGTTTGTCTGCCGTTGCAAAAAAATCTAGCAGAGTTGCAGCTGAGGGTTTGATAGGCATAAGTATAAATGGTGTTCAGGGCGCAATAGTTGAAATTAACTCTGAAACAGACTTTGTGGCAAGAAATGAATTATTCCAAAGTTTTGTAAAAAAATGCAGTGATTTAGTACTAACACATAAATCTGACATTGAAGCTTTAAAAGCTTTACCTTTTCCTGATACAGATAGATCTGTAGATCAAGAACTTAGTAATAACATTGCTACGATCGGTGAAAATATGAATATTAGGAGAGTTGAATATCTTGAGGTATCAGAAGGTGTTTTAGTTTCATATATTCATAATAAAATTACAGAGGATCTTGGAAAGTTAGGAGTAATTGTTGCTATTGAATCAAATGCTAAACAAAGTCAATTGTTAGAAGTAGGAAAACAAATTGCTATGCATATAGCCGCCACTTCTCCTAAATCTTTAAATATTGAAGATCTTGATAGTGATTTAGTAAATAGAGAGAGAGAAGTTTTAATTGATCAAGCAATGTCATCTGGAAAACCTAAAAAAATTGCAGAAAAAATGGTTCAAGGAAGATTACAAAAGTTTTTTCAAGAAGTTGTTTTAAACGAACAAACTTCAGTTATTGACGGTGAATCTAAAATAAAAGACATAATTAAAAATTTATCTAACGATTTAGGTACTGATGTACAAATAAAGGACTTTAAAATACTAAAATTAGGCGAAGGAATAGAAGTGGCTGAGAATGATTTTGCAGCTGAAGTTGCTGCGACAGCTGGAATGAAGTAATAAAATTAATTTTAGGAATTATTTTGAATAAATTTAATTGGAAAAAAATTCTTCTTAAAATATCTGGTGAGTCCTTAATGGGTAATGATTCTTTTGGGATAAATCCATCAGTTGTAAAATCCTTTGCTAATCAAATTAACGAAGTTGTTAAATCAGGTGTACAGTTATGTATAGTTGTAGGTGGTGGTAATATATATAGAGGTGTATCAAACACTCAAAACGGTATGGATAGAGCTACTGGAGATTATATGGGTATGCTTGCCACTGTTATGAACAGCCTGGCAATTCAAAATGCTATGGAGCAAATTGGCATTCAAACAAGGGTTCAATCTGCATTACCAATTTCTGCAGTTTGTGAACAATACATAAGAAGAAGAGCAAAAAGACATATGGAAAAAGGGAGAGTGGTTATTTTTGCTGCTGGAACTGGTAATCCATATTTTACAACAGACACAGCAGCAGCTCTTAGAGCATCAGAAATGAGTTGTGATGCAATTATTAAAGCAACTCTTGTTGATGGTGTGTATTCTGCTGATCCAAAAAAAGATAAAAATGCAGTTAAATTTAAAAATCTTAATTATCTTGATGTATTAAGTAGAGATCTTAAAGTTATGGATGCTTCAGCTATATCTTTGGCTAGAGAAAACAAAATACCAATTGTAGTTTGTTCTATAAACAATGATAAAAATCTAACCAAAGTGATAAAAGGTGAAGGTTCCTTCACTATAATTTCAGATTAGGAGGAATTTTTATGGTTGAATTAAAATCTAATGAGATAAAAGCTAGAATGGAAAAAGCTATAGATTCCTTAAAAAAAGATTTAAGTGGACTTAGGGTTGGAAGAGCATCTTCTTCAATGTTAGATCAGATTAACGTAAATGCTTATGGCAGTTTAATGCCTATAAACCAAGTTAGCACTATTAGTGTTCCAGAAGCTAGATTATTGCTAGTGAATGTATGGGACAGTACAATAGTGTCTGCAACAGAAAAAAGTATAAGAGAAAGTCCATTGGGTCTTAATCCAATGGTAGAAGGTAATGTAATTAGAATAAATATTCCACCTTTATCTGAAGAAAGAAGAGTAGAAATTACTAAGGTCGCAGCAAAATATGCTGAAAATTCAAAAATTTCTGTAAGGAACATTAGAAGAGATTATGTTGAAAATGTTCGAAAACTTCAAAAAAATGGTGAAATTAGTGAAGATCAAAAACATAAAGACGAACTATTAATCCAACAAATCACTGATGAAATCATAAATGATATAGATGATGTATTTTCAAATAAAGAAAAAGAAATATTAGATAATTAAATATTAGATAATTAAATATGAAATTAGATCATATAGCTATAATAATGGATGGTAATAGACGTTGGGCAAGTGCTAATAATTTACCATCTTACGAAGGTCATAAAAGAGGTGCTGAAAATTTATGGAATATAATTAATAACATCCAAGATTTTAAATTAAAATTTCTTACTGTGTTTGTTTTTTCAACAGAAAACTGGAAAAGATCTCGTAAAGAGATCTCTTTTTTGATGAAATTGTTAAATGATTTTCTAGATCATACATTAACAAAAATTAATGAAAATAGTTTAAAAGTAAGATTTATTGGTGATTTATCACCATTTGAAAAAAAAATTCAAGATAAAATTCAAATTATTCAGAGTAATTCACAATCAAACACAGGTGTTGTAGTAACTTTAGCTCTAAATTATGGTGGTAGATTGGATATTATTTCTGCAATCAATGAAATTTTGATTCATAATAAAAATTTCAAACCAATAAGTGAAAAGGACTTTAAGAAATATACATTAAACAAAGATTTACCAGATCCAGATTTATTAATAAGGACAGGTGGAGAGATGAGATTGTCAAATTTTTTACTGTGGGATTTGGCTTACACTGAATTGATGTTTATACCTCAATTGTGGCCTGATTTTGATAAATTAATATTAGAAAATTGCATCTCAGATTACTCTAAAAGAATAAGAAAATATGGTGGGGATAATTAAACTTTTCAAAAACATAACATCTTTGATGAATGTTCAAGAATTTAGACAAAGGTTTATTTCAACTACAATATTATCCTTCTTGTTTTTATTATTAATTTTATTAGGCAATCCTTATGTTACTATTTTCTTTTCTATTCTTTTTAGCTTTGTTTTTTATGAATATGAAAAATTAACTTCTAAAACTCTACAAAAATCACAATTTTTTAAAATTTTGTTTCTACAAGTGATTTTTTTGTTTTTTACTATTTTTAAAATTTATAAAATAGAAATTGTTTCCTTGTTTTTTAATAATAATGTCATTTTTCTTTTAATTGCAGTTTTTTTTAATATCATTTTTCTTTTCTACAAAAAATCAAATTTCATCAATTTCTTCTTATCAAACTTGATAATTGTTTCTTTTTTTTCTCTAATAGTTATTTTGCAGTTTTCTAATGGATTATATACAATCTTATACGCTGTGATTTTAGTTAGTACTATGGATATTTTTGCATATTTGGGAGGTAAATTATTTGGTAAAAGAAAAATAATTCCTTCGATAAGTAAGGGTAAAACTATTGAAGGTACTCTCATTGGGCTAACTTCTACTATTTTCATTTCTTATTGCATAAAAGATTTAATGTACTTAAATGTTATATATTCTTTAATTTATGGCTTTTTTATAGGTATTCTGGCTTTTTCTGGAGACCTTTTAGAGTCTGCTTTTAAAAGAAAAATTGGTGTAAAGGATAGTGGAAAATTAATCCCTGGACATGGAGGTTTAATGGATAGATTTGATGGATATTTTTTAGTAATACCTTTTTTATATATTTCTTTAAATTGAAAACTTTGATAATGGATAATAAAAAAAACATTATATTGTTAGGAGCAACTGGTTCTATAGGCGAATCTTCATTGCGGTTGTTAAGAAAAAATAAAGAAAAATTTAATCTTATTGGTGTCTCTGCCCATAACAACTCAGAATTGTTAAGCAAAATAGTTAATGAATTTGATGTTCCTAATGTTGTGTTATCTGATCCTAAAAATGCAAAATCATATTATGGTAAAAACGAATTATATGTAGGGCAGTCTAGTTTAATTGAATTAGCAAAGATAAATTGTGATATTGTAATTTCAGGTATAATCGGAATGTCGGGTTTGTATCCAGCATTTGCTGCAATTAGTGTTGGAAACAATCTTGCTATAGCAAATAAAGAAACATTAGTATCCGCTGGTAAAATTTTTATGGAAAAAAGTTACGAGAAGAAAGTTAGAATTTTGCCAGTTGATTCTGAGCACAGCGCAATATTTCAATGTTTAGAAAAAAATAATTTTGCCAATGTTGATTTCATTACCCTTACTGCATCAGGAGGCCCTTTTTTAAATATGCCAATTGAAAATTTTAAAAATATTAAACCAAAAGATGCAATAAAACATCCTGTTTGGAAAATGGGCGAAAAGATATCAGTAGATAGTGCTACTATGTTTAATAAAGCATTAGAAATTATTGAAGCTTCCGTGCTTTTTAATATTAAAAATGATAAAATTGAAGTTACAATTCATCCTGAACATATTATTCACGGTTTAGTTCATTATAAAGATGGATCAATTTTAGCAAACTTAGGTTTTCCTGATATGATAACTCCATTAAGTGTTGCACTTAACTGGCCTGAGAGAATAGATTTAAATCTAAAAAAATTATCATTGAATAATATTGGTAATCTAAATTTTTTTGAACCTGATTTTAAAAAATTCCCAGGATTAAAATTAGGTTGGGAAGTGCTTGATAGTTCTCATTATTCTCCAATTGTTCTAAATGCTTCAAATGAAATTGCTGTTGATGCTTTCTTAAAGAATAAAGTTAAATTTACAGATATATATAATATTGTTTATGAAACTTTAAATGTTTGTAAACCATCTATTCCTAGAAATATCGATGATATAATTGAAATAGATAATATAGCAAGAATGAATGCATTAAATCTAATTAAAAGGAAATTTTATAAATGATTGAAAGTGGTTTTTTTACATCATTGATTGGTTTTTTTATTGTTTTAACACCTTTGATTTTTTTTCATGAACTTGGGCATTATATTGCTGCCAAAAAGTCTGGAGTTAGCGTTGAGTCTTTTTCAATTGGTTTTGGACCTGAAATATTTGGTTATACTGACCAAAACAATACTAGGTGGAAGTTTTCTCTTATACCATTAGGTGGTTATGTGAAAATGAAAGGCGAACTTATAAATTTAACAAAAGACAATAACAAAAACTTATTGGAAAAAGATACTTTTTTGCAAGCAAATTTATTTTCTAGATTTCTAATTGTTTTGTCTGGTCCACTAGCCAATTTAATTTTAGGATTACTACTAATTACTTGCCTTTATTATTTTAATGGAAGATATGTATCTCCGCCAATTATAAATGAAGTATTAGATACTAAGCCAGCTAAAATGGGTGGGCTTATATCAGGTGATAAAGTTATAAGTATAAATAATGCAAAAATCAAAAATTTTTCTGATATTAAAAATATTGTTGAAAAAAACCCTGAAAATAATCTTTTATTTGAAATTTTAAGAAATGAAAATGTAATTTATATTAATATTGTTCCTGATCAATTTATTGAAAAAAAATCAAAAAGAGTATTGGGCAGGATTGGTATTACTGCAGTTCCATCTGAATTAATTACATTATCGATTTTACCAGCTTTAAAGTTTGGAGTTTTGGATTCCATGAATATGACACTTGAGTGGTTAAAAGGTTTAAAAGCCCTATTGTCGTTTGAAGTTGATAAAAAAGATGTGTTGGGTCCTATTGGTATAGCAAAAATTTCTGGTTCAAGTTTAGATAGAGGTTTAAATTCAATAGTTTTTTTAATGGCAATTTTGTCTATAAACTTAGGATTGATAAATTTATTACCAATACCAGCTTTAGATGGGGGGTATATTTTACTTTTTACTTATGAGTGGATTTTTAGAAAACCTTTATCTGGATCGATACAATTATTTTTACTAAAATTTGGTTTTTTATTTTTAATTTCATTAATGATATTAGTTACAGCTTTTGATTTAGGATTTTAAATATAAATGCTATACAATAATAAAAAAAAATATAAAATATAAAAATGTTTAATTTATCAAAATTTTTTTTATTTTTAAATAAATGTTTGCTAATATTATTTATTTTAACAAAACTTTCTTTATCCTATGCTGATGAAATAAGAATAGAAAAGGTTGAAGTAAATGGGACAAAAAGGTTATCTGATTCATTTATTCTTAATTTTCTTCCAGAATATCCTAATACAAAATTTAACAATGAAATTTTAAATAAATTTACAAAAGATTTGTATAATTCAGGTATGTTTAACAAAATTAGTTTGAAAGTTGATAATTATACTTTGTTAATAAATGTTGAAGAATACCCAATTATTAACGAAGTTTTTTTTTCAGGAAACGATTTGTTAGACGATGAAACTCTAAGCAATATAATTTCAGTAAATTCAAGAGATATTTATAATAAAAATGATTTAAGTGATTCAACCGAAAAAATAAAAGTAGAGTATCAAAAAATTGGTCGTTATTTAGCTGAAGTAAATGTCAAGAAAATTGAAATAGGCGAGGGAAGAGTAAATATAAATTTTCAAATTAATGAAGGAGCTTTGCTTGTTGTAAAAAATATTAATTTTATAGGAAATAAAAAGTTTTCTGATAATGAGTTGAGATCAAAAATATCAACTAAAGAAGATGCATGGTATAAAATTTTTGGTTCTAACAAATTTATTCCTGAACGTTTAGATTATGATATTGAAAAACTAAAAGATTTTTATAGCGAAAGAGGTTATATAGACTTTACCGTTAAAGTTGCTAGAGGAGATCTTCTTCCTGATTTTTCAGGCTTTAATATAAATTTTATAATAGATGAAGGAATAAGATATACTACAGATAAAGTGAGAATTAATACTTTGCTTATAAATGATAAAAAAAACAAAAATCTATTGAAAGAATTGAATTTACAAAAAGGTGAGTTTTTTGATACACGAGCTTATGATGAGTCTACAAAATATTTGATCAAATATTTTGAAAACATAGGCTATAGTTTTGTTAAGGTTGTTCCATCTATAAAAAAACGTAAAAATTTTATTGATATAAACTATAATGTTTCAGAAGGCGAAAAAAAATTTATAAATAAAATCATTATACTTGGTAATACAAGAACAAATGACAATGTAATTAGAAGAGAATTATCTTTTTTAGAAGGAGATCCGTTTAATAAAGCTAAGCTTAATTTATCTATCTCTTCTCTGAAAAGGCTAGGTTATTTTCAGACAGTAAATTATGAATTGCAAAATTTAAATTCATCTCGATCCGTTGACGTTATAATTAAAGTTAAAGAAAAAAATACAGGCTCAGCAACATTTGGTATTGGTTATTCTTCATTAAATAATACAAGTATTAATTTGGGTTTAAATGAAAGAAATTTCCTTGGTGAAGGAAAAAAAATACGTTTAGAAGCCAACTTAGCAGAGAAAAAAAATTTTTACAACATAGGTGTGACTGAACCTTATTTTTTAGATAGGCATCTTTCTTTATTTGGAAATATATATGATCAAGAAACTGAAAACTCTAAAGGAGATGTAAAAACTAATAAAACAGGATTTGATTTTGGGGTTGGTTCAAAATTAAATGATGTTTCTCAAACAATTAAGTACAATTTTTCAACTTCCGAAACAAGCACTGCTGCCACTTCCACGGCCGCATCTGACACTGGAGAAGAGGGTAAAGAAATTACAACTTCTTCAATCACTTATGGTTTGTTCCAGGATACAAGAGATAATTATTTCAACCCAACATCTGGTTATAGATGGAATTTTGATAATACATTAGCTGGAGTTGGTGGCGATACAAAATTTTATAAATCTGTTTTGAATATTAAATCATTTTACCCAATTAATTATGGTGATTATGTACTAGGTTTCAAAAGTGGTTTAGGCTTTATTTCCGCTATTGATGATAAAATCACTTCATCAAATCGTTTTGTTATAGGTGGAAGAACTTTGAGAGGTTTTGATAATGGCGGTGTCGGACCTCGTGATACAGGAAATAATCAGGCAGTAGGGGGAAATAATTTTTATAATTTATCTGTTGAATTAAAATCTAAGCAATTTCTTCCTGAAGATACTGGATTGGAATGGTTTGTTTTTTCTGATATTGGATCGTTGTGGGGAACTGACTATAAATCAGGGGTTAGGGGTTATGACGATAAAGAGCCTAGAGTTACAAATGGTTTTGGTTTATCAATGATCACTCCTGTTGGACCATTGCAAATGCTTTGGGGATATCCCGTACAAAGTGAAACTTATGACATTGAAAAAAATTTTCAATTTTCTATAGGCACAAGTTTTTAAATTTTTTACATTGGACTTGATATATGTTTTTTTTTGATTTGTTTGTTATTTCAATTTTAATCGACAATCAATACTTTGATTATATGAATAATCAAAGTCACAAAAAAAAAATTTTAAATATTCATAATATTTTAAAAATTTCAAATAATATTGAAAATAATAAAATTGGGATTATTGATTTTAGATATATCTTAAAAAGTTCAAATGCAATGAAGCTTTTAGGCAACAAATTCTTGACTTTAGAAAAAGAAATTAATGAAAAAAATAAACAAAAACAAATTTATCTTAGACAAAAAGAAGAAAATTTAAAAAAAAGTAAAAGAAAATTAACAGAATTAGAATATAAAAAAAGAGTTAAATTATTTAAAAAAGAAGTTTTTAAAATCCAAAAAAAATACAAAGATGAGAGAGCTGTACTAAATAGATCTTTTCAAAAAATTCAAAAAAGTATTAAAGACTTATTAGCCCAAATCATTAAAGATGTTTCTATAAATAAAAAAATTAATGTTGTTTTGCTTAAAGAAAATGTATTTTTATTTAATAATAAAAGTATTGATTTTACTAATGAAGTTCTTGAATTGTTTAATAATAAGACAAAATCTATGAAAATTATAATTAATTCTTCTAAATAGTTTGGAAAATAAATGAACAAAGATTTTTTTAAAATTGATCATAAAATTAGTTTGTTAGATATTTTAGAGGTCTTGGATATATCTAAAGATGACCTTGTTATAAAAAAAGATAGCTTTGTTCTTCAACCAGAAAAAATTTATATCGAAGATTTTGTTTCATTTGAAAATTTAAAAAAAAATAAATTATCTTTTTTTACAAATATAAAAAGTAATTTTACAAATGTTTCTTCAGGCATTTGTATAGCTGAAAAGGAAAATTTTAAACATTTAAATAAAGATATTATTAAGATACCTTTTAGTCATCCTAAAAAGGGATTTTCAAAAATTCTAAAAAAATATGTTACTGTGAATGAAAAACATAACAAAGAAAATAAAATTCATCCATCAGCAATAATTCACAAAACCGCTAAAATTGGAAAAAATGTCTTCATAGGTGCATATTCTATTATTTGTGAAGATGTGATTATTGAAGATGATACACATATTTCTGAACGAGTAACTATTTCATCAAATTGTCAAATAGGAAAAGAATGTTTTATTGGTGCTGGTGTGATTATAGAATGTACAGTTTTAAATAAAAAAGTAAATGTTGCTCATAACACTGTTTTAGGGAAAATAGGATTTGGTTTCATTCCAGAAAATACAAATACAATTCTAACACCTCATGTAGGAAGCCTCAGTGTTGGCGAAGGTACTAATATTGGATCTGGTTGTACGATTGATAGAGGGTTGATTGATAAAACCATAATTGGTAAATATGTAATGATTGATAATCAAGTACACATCGGTCATAACTGTGTTATAGATGATTTTTGTATTTTAGCTGGGCAAGTTGGTTTGTCTGGTTCAGTTGTTTTAGAAAAAAATGTTATTTTAGGTGGAGATGTTAGTCTAAAAGATAACATTAAGATTGGAGAAGGTTCTATTGTAGCTGGTGCGTCAAAAGTTTTTAATAGTTTTCCTAAAGCTAGCAAAATAGGTGGCAGTCCAGCTCAAGATATTAACTCTTGGAAAAGACTCGTAGCGTCACAAAGATTAATTTATAAAAAAAGAAAGAAAAATTGATATGGTCCTCAAAGATGATAAAGGTGAAACAATTACACTTTTACATAACGATATTATTAAATTAATTCCTCATAGACATCCTTTTTTGTTAATTGATAAAGTAACAGATATTATATTTAATGAAAGTGTTACTGGTATAAAATCTGTAACATTCAATGAACCTTTCTTCCCTGGTCATTTTCCCGAGCACCCAGTTATGCCTGGCGTTTTGATTTTAGAATCTATGGCTCAAACTGCTGCATGTTTAGTTTCGTATCAAGACAAATCTCTATCTTCCAAAAATCTTGTTTTTTTTACTGGCATAGAAAAAGCTAAATTTAGGAAACCAGTTGTTCCGGGCAATGAGTTAATTTTAAAAATAAATCTTATTTCCAATAAACGATCTTTATATAAATTTAACGGTGAAGCTTTCGTTCAAAATAAATTAATGGCATCTTCAGAATTTTCAGCGATGCTTGTTAACGAGGGAAAAGCAAAATGAGCAATATACATCCAACATCAATAATTCATGATGGATGTGAAATTGATCAAAATGTTTCTATAGGTCCATATTCTATAATTGGTCCAAATGTTAAAATTGGAAAAAATTCTAAAATTCATTCTCATGTTGTAATCGATGGTAATACTATTATTGGATTAAACAATGAAATCTATTCTTTTTCTGTATTAGGATCTAATCCTCAACATTTAAAATATCAAGGTGAAAAGACACAACTCATAATTGGTAACAATAATATATTTAGAGAACACGTGACTATTCATCCAGGGACAAAAGTGGGTATTAAAAAAACAATTATCGGTGATAATGGATTTTTTATGGTAGGTTCACATGTCGCTCACGACTGTTTGGTAGGAAATAATGTTGTATTTGTTAACAATGCTGTCATTGGTGGGCACGTAGAAATTTCTGATTTTGTTTATTTAGGTGGTCAAAGCGCAGTTCATCAATATTGTAGAATTGGAAAACACGCTATTATAGGAGCTGGAACAACCATTGACGGTGATGTTATACCTTATACATCAGTTATTGGAAGTAGAGGTTATCTTAGTGGTTTAAATTTAGTTGGGTTAAAGAGGAGATCTTTTAAAAAAGATGAGATCAAGACATTAAGAAATGTTTATAGACTTCTATTTGCCCCTGAAGGAACGTTTAATGAAAGACTTTTAGAGGTAAGTGAAACATATAATAAAAATGTATTAGTAAAAGAAATATTAAGTTTTTTAAAAGAAAATCTTAATCGTCCATTAGTCCACCCTAAGATGGGCAAGCTCTAATGAAAATAGCTATAATTGCTGGTCGTGGTGATTTTCCTATTCAAATTGCAAAAGAAAATCCAGATGCTTTTGTTTTGTGCATTGAAGATCATTCATCTTCAAGTACATTTAAAAATAATTCTGAAGTTATTTCTTTAACAGATCCATTAAGTTGGATTTCAGTATTGAAGAAAAATAAAATTACGCATTTGGTAATGGCAGGTAAAATTAATAGAATTTCAAATGAAAAATTCCATGATAATAAATTTTCTCATGACTTGATAAAAAAAACATTCTCATTAGGTGACAATTCGGCCTTAAATATAATTGAAAATTTTTTTAATGAAAATGGTTTTGAAATAATACCAGTTAAATCTATGCTTAAGGACTGTTTTTTTACAAAAGGTTTTTACAAAGAAGAATTTTTTTCCAAAAAATTAAAAGATTTTGTTATTCAAAATGCTAAATTTGGTAGCAATTTTCTTAATAAAATGTCTGAATTTGATGCTGGTCAATCTGTAGTTGTAAGTAACACAATAGTATATGCTATTGAGGCTTTAGAAGGCACTGACGAAATGATAATTAGAGCAGGAGAATTATATAATAATTACTTCCAAAACAGTGTTTTTGGACCAGTTTTAATTAAAATTCCTAAATTAAATCAAAATTTTAATATGGATTTGCCAGTTATAGGTTTAGAAACAATAAAAAAATGTAATGAATTAGGTTTTAGTGCAATCGTGTTATCTTCAAAGGGTACTTTGATTACAGAAATTGACATTGTTAAAAATTATTTAAAAAAGAATAAGTTTTGCATCTTTGCAATTTAAAATTTTAGTTTTGATGATGAAATTATGAAATTAAACAAAATTAATAAAATTTTTATTTTAGCAGGAGAAACCTCAGGTGATTATATAGGTTCCTGTATTATGAGAGGTATCAAACAAAATAATAATAACATAAAATTTTTAGGAGTTGGTGGAAGTTTTATGGAAAATGAGGGTTTGAGCTCTCTTTACAATATAAAAGAATTTAATGTAATAGGTTTTTTAAATACTGTTGTAAAACTAAAAAAACTAAGAAATTATGTTAATGAAATTGTAAAATTTATTATCAAAGAAGAACCAAAAATTGTTATCACGATTGATACTAAAGGTTTTTCTCTTGCATTAGCAAAATCTTTGAAAATTGCTTTTAAAAATTCTAATTATAAATGTCCTTTAATCCATTTTGTACCTCCAACAATATGGGCTTATGGTAAATCAAGATTAAAAAAATGGAAAAACATTCATGATGAACTAATTTGTCTTTATAAAATTGAAGAAGATATTTTTAAAAAATATGATACTAATTGTATGTATTTAGGAAACCCAATCATAGAAAAATTTTTAGATTTTGAACAGTCTAAAAAAATTAAAAACAACTATAATAATCGTTCAAAAAAAAATAATATTCTATTATTGCCAGGAAGCAGAAATAGTGAAATAAAATATATTCTACCTGAATTTATTAAATTAATAAAAAATACAAATAATAAATTTAAAAATGTAAATTGGATTATACCAATAACTAAATCACAATACTCAAATGTTTTATCAAAAGTAAATAAAATAAAATCTAACCCTATAGAAGTAATTATTTTAGAAGATAATTACGAAATTCTTAAGAATTCAAGTTTTGCGATTGCATGTAGTGGAACAGTCACTCTAGAGTTAGTATTATTCAAAATACCTATCGTTGCTGTCTATAAAACAGATTTTGTCAGTGCTCTTATAGGAAGAATGTTAGTTAATTTTAAAAATGTAATTTTACCAAATTTTTTGTTAAAAAAAAATGCTGTGCCATTTCTTTTTCAAGAAAAATGTAATTATATCCAAATGCAAAAAGCGTTAATTAATTTCATGAATAATATTGAGATACAAAATAAACTATATGAGAATTATTCAAAAAATATACTTAAAGACATGGGTTACTTAAATAGCAAATCAACAAATTTTACAATTAACTCTGGTAAAATGGTAATCAATCTAATTAATAATTATAAAAGATAATTATCTATTTTTTAACTCAACAAAATCTCTAATAGTGTTGCCTGTATAGAGTTGTCTGGGTCTGCCAATCCTTTGAACTGGATCCGTGATCATTTCGTTCCATTGAGCTACCCAACCCACTGTTCTAGCTACCGCAAATAGCACTGTAAACATGTCTGTAGGAAAACCCATTGCTTTTAGAATTATTCCTGAATAAAAATCAACATTAGGGTAAAGCTTTTTTTCAATAAAATAATCATCGTTGAGAGCAATTTTCTCCAATTCCATTGCTATTTCTAAAAGTGGATCATTTTTTATTCCTAACAAATCTAAAACTTCATGACATGAAACTCTCATTACAGCTGCTCTTGGATCATAATTTTTATAAACTCTATGACCAAATCCAAATAATCTAAAAGGATCATTTTTATCCTTTGCTTTGTTTACGAATTCATCAATTCTATCTACCGTGCCTATTTCAGATAACATTTTTAATACAGCTTCGTTTGCACCACCGTGAGCAGGCCCCCATAAAGAAGCGATACCTGCTGCAATACAAGCAAATGGGTTTGCACCAGAAGATCCAGCAATTCTTACGGTTGAAGTTGATGCATTTTGTTCGTGATCAGCATGTAAAATTAAAATTTTATCCATGGCTCTAGCGATTGTTGGATTTATTTTATATTTTTCAGCAGGAACTGAAAAGCACATATGTAAAAAGTTTTCTGCATAAGTTAAATCATTTTGAGGATAATTAAATGGTTGGCCTAGTGAATATTTATAAGCCATTGCTGCAATAGTTGGGATCTTAGCTATCATTCTTCTTGAGGAAACAAGTCTTTCATATGGATCATTTATATTTGTTGAATCTGGGTAAAATGATGAAAGAGCACCAACTACACCGACCATAATCGCCATTGGATGCGCATCACGTCTAAAGCCTCTATAAAAATTTATTAATTGTTCATGTACCATAGTGTGATAGGTTATGGCATTTTCAAATTCTTCTTTTTCTGGTTTTTTAGGTAAATCTCCATTAAGCAACAAGTAAGCTACTTCTAAAAAACTACTTTTTTCAGCAAGTTGATCAATGGGATAACCTCTATGTAGTAATATTCCTTTTTCTCCATCTATATAGGTAATGCCAGACTCGCATGAACCAGTCGATCCGTATCCTGGATCATAGGTAAAAATGCCTAGATCACTATAAAGTGATCTTATATCTACTACAGATGGCCCAACAGTCCCCGATAATGTGTTTAATCCCATTTCTTTACCATTAAACACAATTTTATTTTTAACTGATGATGAATCGTTTGACATGTTTATTACCTATTTTAATTATTAAGATTTAATTGGATTTTTTTATAACTAGTATTTATAATTTAGTCGATTTACTGTAATTGTACAACCTAGTTCATAAATAATTGAAACTAAATCAGGAGAATTAGTTTTACCAGTTAAAGCCATTCTTAGAATTGGTCCAATATCTTTGAATGTTAACGATTTATCCAAAATATACTGATTAAGTATATGTTTAATATTTTCCAAGCTCCATTCACATTTTTTTAATTGTGATCCAATTTCTTTTAGCATTAAATTATTTTTTTGTAATTTTAATTGATAATTTTTATCTTTGCAAAAAAAGTCTTTTTGAAAAAGCCAATCAAATTCAAATTTTAAGTCAGTGTAAACTTGAACTCTTTTTAGCAGTTCAGGTAGTAAAGATTTAAATCTTTTTTGTTCTTCATCATTCAAAGATAGCTTAAATCTATCAACAACCAACGTGTATATATCACTTGTTTTCATACTATTTAGTTTTTTGGCGTTAATATTATTAAGTTTTTTTAAATCAAATTTTGCTGGAGACTTGCTTACATTTTCAAGATCAAATAACTTGGTTGCTCTGACAATACAATAGTCTTCATCATTTTTAGCTGACCATCCTAATTGAAGTAAATACGAAAACATTGCTTTATTTGTGTAACCTAAATCATGATAATCAAAAAGACTTGTGGCTCCGTGTCTTTTAGATAGTTTAGCTCCGTCTGTTCCATGAATTAGGGGTATATGCGCGTAATGTGGTATATTCCAGTTAAGATATTTAATAATTTGTATTTGTCTAAATGCATTGTTAAAATGATCATCACCTCTGATTATGTGGGTAATTCCCATGTCATTGTCATCTACAACTGAAGATAACATGTAAGTTGGTGTATTATCTGATCTTAAAATAATCATATCATCTAAGATTTCATTTTTAACAGTCACTTTCCCTTGAACTATATCATCAATTGTTGTTGTACCATTAGATGGCATTTTTAAACGTATAACAAATTCTTTGTTTTTATTATCATCTGGTTCTTCTTTGTTTCTCCATGGTGATTTAATTGGGATCCCATTTTCACGGCTTTTTATTCTTAATTTCTCTAATTCATCAGAATTTAAGTAACATTTGTAAGCATGTCCTTTTTTTAAAAGTTCATGAGCAACTTTAATATGAGAATTAAAGTTTTGAGATTGGTAAACTACATTATGTTCAGAATTTACATTTAGCCAATTTAAACCTTCATGTATAGCCTTAATGGCTTCTTCAGAAGATCTTTTTTTATCTGTATCTTCAATTCTAACCAAATATTTGCCTGAGTGTTTTTTTGCAAACAAATAGTTGAATATTGCAGTTCTAGCTCCCCCAATATGTAAATATCCTGTAGGTGAGGGTGCAAATCTTGTAACTACGTTCAAATTACTTCCCTTTAATAAATTAAATCAAAATATTTGACATAATTTTATATAAATTTAAAGAGTTATTGATAAATTTTTAAAAATATTTTCTTATAAGTCCACACATTTTCCCTTGTATCGTAACTCTGTCTGGTCCGTATATTTGGGTTTTATAATGTTTATTAGCAGGTTCAAGGGCGATACTATCACCCTTTTTTCTAAATTTTTTTAGTGTTGCTTCTTCTTTGTCTATTAAAGCAACAACAATGTCTCCATTATTAACATTTGTTATTTTACTTATTAAAACTGTATCTCCATCAAATATACCTTCGTCTACCATGGAGTCTCCTTCTACAGTTAAGGCAAAGCTTTCTTCGGAAAGTAAATAATTTTTAGGTACTTCTATGAGTTGGTCATAATTTGAGATTGCTTCAATTGGTGTTCCTGCTGCAATTTTCCCCAGCATTGGTATTTTTTTTATTTCTTCATTCGATGTATCTATAATATCTCTATCTTTTGGATGTAGTAACTTATTAATATCGATCACATTGCTAATATATGGTTGCCCATTTGGGTATTTAGTTGGAGCAATTGCTCTAGCTTTATTTTCTAGATGTTCAATATATCCTCTTTCTTCAAGAGCTTTTACAATTCTATGAATGCCAGATTTAGATTTTAAATTAAGTTCTAAACAAATTTCTTCATAAGAAGGTGAAACACCATCTTGTTCTATACGTAGAATTAAGAAGTTTAATAATTGATTTTGTTTGTTTGTTAACATTGCTCCCTCATGTTCACTATTTGTTCTAATATATTTTTAAACAAAATACAAGTTTTAAATATTATTTGGGATTTTTAATACTTTTACATTCTCACCATTGCTAATTGATTTTTCAAATGGGTCTCTTACAATCAAACAGTCAGCTCTTGAAAAATTTGTAATCATTGAGCTGTCCTGCAAGTTAAATGGTGTAACGTTTAATACACCATTATTGTAGCTTGATTTTGCTCTTACAAAATCCAGTCTTTTATCATTTTTAGACATATTACCATTTAAAATACCATTTTCCAAAAGAGGGAAATAGCTATTGTTGCCCAACATTTTTCTTATAGCTATATTTACAAATATTAATGAGCAAACACCTGAAGACACAGGATTTCCAGGTAATCCAATTAATGGAGTATTATTTATTTTTGAAAAAAGCAAAGGTTTTCCGGGTCTCATAGCTATTTTCCAAAATTCAATCTTGTTCTTAAATTTTGATAAAGCTTTTTGTATTAAATCATATTTCCCAACTGAAATTCCTCCAGTTGTTATAATTAAATCACTATCAAGAGCGTTCTCTAATATTTCACAAATATCTTGTAAATTATCTTTAGCTACTGGCAAAATTCTAGCTATTCCTCCAAATTCTTGGACCATAGATGCTAACATAAGACTGTTTCCACTAGGAATTTTATCCTTTGATATTTGCTCTCCTACTTTTAAAATTTCATTACCAGTAGATAAAATAGAGACTGTTGGTTTTCTAGATACTGTTAACCAAGCCTGTCCAGTCATAGCAATAGATCCAAGGTGACGTGATTTTAGAATCGTACCTTCTTTAAAAAGTATGTGGTTTCTTTTAAAATCTAATCCTTTCTTACGAACATATTGATTTTTTTTAGGAGTTTCTTCAACTATTATATAATTTTCATTGTTTAAAACTTTAACATTCTCTTGAATAATTACTGTATTGCTTCCTTTAGGTAATTTAGCTCCTGTAAAAATTCTGACTGTTTCTTGAGCATTGATTTTTTTTGAGTAAGGAACTCCTGCAGAGGACTCTCCAACAATTTTGAACTTTTTAATTTTGCCGTCTTTTACTTTAATAAAATCTTTGTGATTTACAGCATATCCATCCATTGAAGAAACATCATACTTAGGGTTATCTATTTCACTTATTATGGGTTTTGCGAGGCACCTGCCTAGAGCATCTTTTAGAAAAATATCTTCATTACTAATTTTTTGAAAGCTTGATTTGATTTTATTGATTGCTTCATCTAACGACAGCAAGTCAGACTGCATTGAATTCTCCAGATTTTCCTCCAGATTTGTGAATGAGTTTTATATTTGTAATTATCATTTCTCTGTCAATAGCCTTGCACATGTCATAAATGGTAAGACCAGCAACTGAGACTGCAGTTAAAGCTTCCATCTCAACTCCAGTTTTTCCAACAAGAGAGGCTTCAGCAGTAATTTTTACAGAAGATTCTTCAATATTTGGTTCTAAATCAACATTAACATATGATAAGGGAATAGAGTGACATAAAGGAATAAGTTGATCTGTTTTTTTTGCAGCCATGATACCTGCTAATTTTGCTACATTAAGAACATCACCTTTTTTAATTTTTAAATCTAATATTTTTTTTAGAGTATTTGCTTTCATTATTATTTTACCCGTTGCAATAGCAACGCGAACGGTAGAGTCTTTCTGGTTTATATCCACCATTGAAGGGTTTCCGTTTTTATCAAAATGTGTAAGTTCATTCTTGCTCAATTTTAAATTCCTAATATTTTTTTTGTTGCTAAGGTTAAATTTTTTTCTTTCATGAGGCTTTCTCCAATTAAAAAGTTTATTATCCCATTTTCTTTAAAGAACTTAAGATCTGTGTGTGTTTTTAATCCACTTTCTGCCACGATAATTTTGTCTGGATCAATAAATTTTTTTAATTTTATTGTATTATTAATATCTACTTTCATTGTTTTTAAATTTCGATTATTAACGCCAACTAATTTTGATTTAAGTTTATTAGCCATCTTAATTTCTTCGTGAGTATGTGTCTCAACAAGCACATCCATACCTAAATCTGAAGCCTCTTTTTCTAATAAGATTGCTTCTTCCAAATTAAGTACTGCCATTATTAACAATATACAATCAGCACCTAAGGATCTAGATTCTTTTATTTGCCAAGGATCAATTATAAAATCCTTCCTCAGAATTGGTAAATCAATTTCTTTTTTTATAATATCAATATATTTATTATTCCCTTGAAAATATTTCTCATCGGTTAAAACAGATAAACAAGAGGCACCTCCATCTTGATAACATTTTGCTAGCTCTAATGGATCAAAATTTTTTCTTATTAATCCTTTGCTTGGTGACGCTTTTTTTATTTCTGCTATAAGGTTAAATTTAATTGGATTATTAAGATTTTCTATGAATTTTCTTGGTTTTTTTTGTTTATCAATTTTTGATTGGAGGTCAAAGTTATTTGTTTTATTTCTTCTAAAAGTAAATTCCTCTTTTTTATAATTTATGATTTCTTGAAGTTTTGTAACCATTTTAATATTTAATCCTACAAATTAGTCAATTCTATTAACATTTCTAATTTTTCCATAGCTTTGCCTTTGTCTAATGATTCAATAGATTTTAATGCACCTTCTTGAAGATTGAGTGCATTGCCTGTTGCAACTAAAGCAGAGGCAGAGTTTAAAATAACTACATCTCTAAACTTACTTTTTTTACCATTAAACAATTCAATAATTTCTTTAGCATTTTCTTCTGGTTCTCCGCCAACAATATCAGAAATTTTAGCGGTGGGAAGGTCTATATCGGATGGATTTATTGAAAATTCTTTTATTATTCCATTTTTAAGTTCAGCGCAATAAGTCTCACCGGTTATTGTAACTTCATCTAATCCATCACTCCCATGCACTATCCATGCATGTGTAGATCCAAGAGTTTTTAATGATTCTGCAAATGGTAAAATAAGAGATTTGTCGTAAACACCTAATAATTGTTTTTTAACTAAAGCTGGGTTGGATAAAGGTCCTAATAAATTAAAAATAGTTCTTATGCCCATTTCTTGTCTTATTTTACCAACATATTTCATTGCAATATGATGTTTGGGAGCAAGAAGAAAACAAATACCAATTTCATCCAAACATCTTTCTACGATATCAAGCTCACAATCAATATTCACTGACAGAGATTTTAAAACATTTGCAGCTCCTGATTTAGAGGTGGCAGAATAGTTTCCGTGTTTTGCAACGGGTATATTAGTTCCTGCCAATACAAATGAAACAGCAGTTGATATATTTAATGTACCTAAATTGTCTCCTCCAGTTCCCACAACATCAATAGTATTTTCTTTAGATTTAATTTTTGAACATTTATCTCTAAGAATTTCTGCACCTGCTGCAATAACAGTTGGGTTATGGTTTTGCATTTTGATAGCTGTCAAAAAAGATGAAATTTGAGCATCAGTTGCTTTTCCAGACATAATTATCTCAAATGCTGATTTACTTAATTGATAGCTTAATTCTTTTCCATCAGTAAGAATTTTTAAAATATTTTTAAAATCCAAATCATAATTCATTTATTAGCTCATCTATAATTTCATTAACGTTATACCTAATCATACTAATATTTTTTATTGATTTAATCCATATTTCTTTACCTTATGTTATTATGTGGTATTATAATACTCAATAAAATAAGTAATTGAAATTATTGCAAAATAACAAGAACTTTTTAATTGACTGTCAAAGATAAAAAGGTTAACTAAGCATAAATTTTATTAATAAATTTTCATTAAAGGAAGATTAAATGGCCTTAAAAGGTACTTATTCAGCAAAACCAAAAGATATTAATAAAGATTGGTTTGTTGTAGATGCAGAGGGTTTGGTCTTAGGACGCTTGGCTGTAATTATTGCAAATAGATTAAGAGGCAAACATAAGGTTGGATACACTCCACATATGGCATGTGGTGATAATATAATTGTTATTAATTGTGAGAAAGTTGTTTTGACTGGAAACAAAAGAACACAAAAGACTTATTATTGGCATACAGGTTATCCTGGAGGTATAAAAGAAAGAAAAGCTGATAAAATTTTAGAAGGAAGATTTCCAGATAGAGTTATTCGTAAAGCTGTAGAAAGAATGGTTCCTCGTGGTCCACTTGGGCGTCGAGTTATGAGGCAACTACATATATATGCAGGCAATAATCATCCTCATGAAGCTCAATCGCCAGTAACATTAGATGTAAAATCTATGAATAGAAAAAATAGTTAAAGGTTTTAAACATGGCTGAAGAAAATAAAGAATCAAATAGTCTTGACGATTTATCTAAATTGAAAGTTGATGACAAAGAAGAGGCTATCATTAATGAGCCAAAAATTGATACTCTTGGAAGGTCTTATGCAACTGGAAGAAGAAAAGAATCTACTGCTCGTGTCTGGGTAAAACGAGGCACAGGAAAGATTTCTATTAATGGTAAAGAAATGGTAAATTACTTTGCTAGGCCAGTTCTTCAAATGCAATTGAATTTTGTTTTTGACGTGGCTGAAAGAAAAGATCAGTTTGATGTTATTGCAACTGTAAAAGGTGGTGGTTTGTCTGGACAGGCAGGAGCTGTAAGACACGGTTTGAGCAGGGCTTTATGTCTTTTTGAACCGGATCTTAGAAAGCCATTAAAATCTGCTGGAATGTTAACCAGAGATTCTAGAGTTGTTGAGCGCAAAAAGTATGGTAGAGCTAAAGCTAGAAAAAGCTTTCAATTTTCTAAAAGATAGAAATGAGCATTCTTATTTAATTTACGAGGTGTGCAATGCACACCTTTTTTTTATCTTAAATTTAATTTATAAATATTTTGTTATTTTTAAATGAGAGGGAAATTTAATGAAACCTATAAAAATAGGAATTGCAGGGCTAGGAAATGTTGGTGAAGAGGTTGCTTATCAGTTAATTAAAGGTTTCAGAGTTCAAAAAAATTTATTCCAAATTGAGTTAGTAGCTGTTTCAGCTAGGTTAAAAAACAAAAAAAGAAAAGTAGATATAAATAATCTTAAGTTTTTTGATGATCCTACAGATATGGTATTAGACAATAATATTGATGTTATTGTTGAATTAATTGGTGGTGACGAGGGTGTTGCAAAAGATTTATGCTTTTCTGCTTTAAAAAATAATAAGGCAGTTATTACTGCTAATAAGGCACTAATTGCAAAATATGGTAAAGAATTAGCTGAAATAGCTGAGGAAAGAAATTTATTCTTTTCTTTTGAAGCTTCTGTAGCAGGGGGCATCCCAATTCTTAAACTCATTAGAGAAGGATTAATAGTAAATGAAATTACTAAACTAACAGGCATTTTAAATGGAACCGCAAATTATATTTTATCTGAGATGGAAAAAGAACAAAAAAGCTTTGATATTGTTCTTAAGGAAGCACAAAAAAAAGGTTTTGCAGAAGCGGATCCATCTTTTGATGTAGATGGAATAGATGCAGCTCATAAAACCATAATATTATCAGCTTTAGCCTATGGTAAGATGCCAAATGTTAATAATATTACTATTAAGGGAATTAGAGATATCACATTGAATGATATTTCATACTGCAATCAATTAGGATATAAAATAAAGTTATTAGGTAATTCCATGTTATCTAAAAATAAAAATGGTGAAGATGAGTTGTGTTGTTCTGTTGAGCCCTGGCTTATATCAAAAAATCTTGGCCTTTCAAGTGTTGCTGGGGTGCTAAACGCTGTCCAAATTGAATCAAGCTTAGCTGGCTCAGTAATGATCACAGGTGCTGGGGCTGGTGGAGAACCTACAGCATCTGCTGTTTTGGCAGATATAGTTGATTATGCTAATGAAACAAAGTTATTTTCATTTGGAAGAAATTCAAATGATATTAATAACAACTATAATACAATATCTTATACAAATAAATTTAAGTATTACTTGAGGTTAAATGTAGTAGACAAATCTGGTGTTTTAGCTGATGTTACATCAATTTTTAAAGATTATGGTTTGTCAATTGAAAGCTTTATTCAAAAATCTAATCAAGAAGACAAAACTGCTGAATTAGTAATTATTACTCATGAGGCTGAAGGTTTTGTGCTAAACGATTCTTTATCAAAAATATCAATATTAGATGGAGTAATTACAAAGCCAGTTTGCTTAAGTATTTATTCCTAATAATTATAAGCAGTTAACTTGACAAAAACATTATTATATAACTCAAATCCATCAGTAAATAATGCGGACTGGCATTTAATTGTTTCAAATGATTTTATGAAAAGGTCTGTGGATTATTTGTACCAAAAATATAAGTTGCCAAGTTTTATTACACCTTATCTTATGTATAAGGGTGTTAATTTAGATGAATTTGATAATTTTTTTGCTCCTAAGCTTAAAAATTTATTACCAGAGCCTTTTAAATTTAAAGATTTAGAAAAAGGAGTAAAAAGATTAGCTTCAGAAGTAATTGCATCGCGACCTATAGGTATCTTTGGTGATTATGACGTTGATGGAGCTACGTCTGCGGCTATTATATCAAAATATTTAGAACAATGTGGCTGTAAAACATTTATACATATACCAGATAGGTTTTTAGAGGGATATGGACCAAATGAAAAAGCTTTAAAAGGGCTACATGAAAAAGGTTCTAAATTAATAGTCACTGTTGATTGTGGTATTTCTTCTTTTGAACCTCTTCAAGCAATGACCTCTGTTGATATTGATGTAATTGTTATTGATCATCACATACCCGATATTAAATTGCCTCCAGCATATGCTATTATTAATCCAAAAAGAATTGATACTGAAAAAGGATATGAAGATTTATGTGCGGCTGGTGTAACTTTTATTTTCTTAATTGGTTTGAATAGAGAATTAAGAAAACAAGGTTTTTTTAAAAATAGAGCTGAACCTAATTTGTTTCAATTTCTTGATTTGGTTGCTTTAGGGACAGTTTGTGATGTGGTTCCTTTAAGTAAGCTTAATAGGGCCCTTGTAAAGCAGGGACTTAACATAATGAAAAGAAGAGAGAATATTGGGATCAAAGTTTTATCTGATATTAGTAAAATAAATAGTGCGCCAAATACCCAATCTTTAGGTTTCTCTTTGGGACCAAGAATTAATGCAGGTGGTAGGATTGGCAATAGTGAACTTGGTGTAAATCTTCTTAAAGAAAACGATGAGAGTAAAGCTATCGAAAAAGCTAGCAAATTAGACGAATTAAACAAAAAAAGAAGATTTTTAACTGCTGAATTAGAGAGTAAAGCCATAGGATTAATAGAAAAAATTAAAAATAATAACGATAATAGAATTCCAAACGCAATAGTTGTAAATGGCAATGATTTTCATCAAGGTATAACGGGCATCGTAGCTGGTAGAATGAAAGAATTATATAACCGACCCGTATGCTTAATTTCAATTAAAGATGGAATTGGCAAGGGTTCAGGTAGGTCAATTTATGGCATTCCTCTAGGAGAAATAATTTTAGAAGCATTAAATTTGAAAATAATTAAAACTGGTGGTGGTCATGATATGGCTGCTGGATTTACAATTGATCCATCTGAGATAAATAACTTTAACAACTTTTTAAATGATAAGGTAAGTTCTTTTATGGAAAAGGGAGTTCCAAGATTTTCTCATATTATAACTTCTATTATTCCAATTTCGGCCTGTACTTTAGAGATAGCTGAATGGCTTGAAAATTTGGGTCCGTGGGGTTCGGGAATGGAGGAACCAAAATTTATAGTGCCTAATTCTAAGATATCCTCTTTTAGAAGATTTGGCTCTAATAATGAGCATGCTTCATTTTATATAAATGATGGATCTTCAACAAAACTAAGAGTAAAGAAATTTAATTTATTAAATAGTGATTTGGACAAAGTATTTAAAAATTATGAAAATATAAATTTTGATTTTTTAGGTACTTTAACTATTGACACATGGAATAATTCTAAAACTATTGAGTTCATGCTTGATGATATAATTTATGCAGATGTTACTTGATTTTTAATTAAATTATAGTTAATAACTTATTCAGTGGTCCCTTCGTCTAATGGTTAGGACTCAGCCCTTTCACGGCTGCAATAGGGGTTCGAATCCCCTAGGGATCACCATCTAATTTATTAATAAATTTATTATTATGAAAAATATCCAAGAAAAAATTAATATAACTGAATTAGAAGTTATTAAGGCTCAAGAATTGTGGGCTCAAAACGTTATAGAAATCGGAAATTTATATATTAAAAAAGAAGATTATAAATCAAGAGCGAGTGTTTTTGTTAAACAATTTTATGCTTTTGATGTAGGTGATGTTTTATTTAAACCTACTTTAGCGTCAGAAAAGCAATTTCGTTGTACTTACGATGACGCCTTATCTTATTTCATTGGGGGTCATATTTCAGAAGATAAAGGTTTTGCATTAAAACCGTGGGAAAAAATAAATTTTGGTGAAAGAAAAATAATTATTCTCAAGGAGATAGCTTTATCAATGGGAAATTACTTTTTTCATAGTATTGACGGTGGGGATGAGGTTAAAGTAGAATTTACTTTTGGTTATGTAAAAGATAAAGATAATAATTTGTTAATCAACCTACACCATTCATCTATTCCATATACAAACTAAAAGAAATATGCAGCATTATCTCAAATTATTAATCCAATTAACCATTGTTTTTTTAGCATGTTCAGTTTGATTTGGAGAAATAATATCTCCAGCTAACACATGTGAATATTTATCGTCGTTATTCGAAAGTTTAACGATTTTTGTTGTGCTTTTCCCTCCCCAATTAGATATAAAGTTTTTTGTTTTTTTAGGATCAACCACTTTGTCATCCATTGAAAAATAAAAAAGTGCAGGTTTATCCACTTTACTGTAATCTTTGTCATTTACTTCATTTACTAGCTTTGCCATTGGAATAAGAGCAATTGTTGGATATGACATTGTCCAATATTTTTTGTTAAGATCATTTCTTGGATTATGTTTCATTGTCTTACCAAGAATTAATTTTAACCAATATTTAGAAAAAGGCCATGAAATCAAACTAGCAAATTTGTTATTTATTCCAAAATTGGGTGATATAAATATATATCCTAAAATTTTCTTTGAAAACTTTTTGTCTAGAGCAGAAGTTACACTTATCGTTCCACCAGTTGAAGAGGACATTAAAATAACTTTTTCTCCAATTTTTGAACCAATTTCTAATGCCTCATGAAGATCTTTCATCCAATTTGGAATTGAACATAATTCCATTGCCTTTGGATTTCTCCCGTGCCCAGTTAATCTTGTAAAAAAAAGATTTGCATTTAAGTCACTGGCAATTTTGTCAGGAAGAGGGCGAACCTCTTCTGAGGAAGCTGTAAAACCATGGATATAAACTATTGCTATCCGAGTTTTTTTGTTGGTTTCATTAGCCCAAATTACTTTTTTTTCTACTCCTTCTTTAATATCTAAAAATTGTTCTTCTGTTTTTTTTAAATATTCATTTATATTAGACCCGATAAAATTTGGATTAAAATCGCTTGAAAATTTTACCTGATTTGTATTCATAGATATTATTAAAGTTAAACTAAAAAGTATTATAAAGGGTATAATATATTTAAAAATTATTTTGCAAACTCCTTAACTTTTAATATTACTATTAACCCATAATTTTATTAAAAAAAACAGTAAATATTAAAATAATAAATATTAATTTTTAGCTATTTGTGCTTATATAATATCATTATTATAATGGTTTAATTTATGAATAATTTACCACAGATTTTCTTTAACAATTCAGAATTATATGAAAATAAAACACTATTTGGTTTTAAAATTAATAGTAATTGGGAACACCTTTCTTGGAAAGACACAAAAGATTTAGTTCTAAATATAAGTTCTGCTTTACATGAAATAGGTGTTAAAAAAAATGACAAAATATCCATTATTGCTGATAATAGTTATAAGTGGTGTGCTGTAGATTTGGCAACAATATCATTGGGAGCAATAACTGTTCCTGGTTATACAACAAGTAATGAAGAAGAAATTTCTTATCTCTTATCTCATTCAGAAACCTCAATAGTTTTTGTTAATGGAAAGCTTTTATCACTAATTTTAAAAATACTACCAAGTTTGAATAAAATTAAACATGTAATTTGTATTGACGATATATATACATCAAAATTCAAAAAATTTAATATAGGTTTTTATACATTTAATGAGCTTTTAAATTTTGGTTCAAAAAGTGATGAGAAATCTAAAATTATAGAACGTTTTGTTTCTAAAATTAATGAAAATGATGTTGTTTCAATTATTTATACATCTGGAACTAGTAATAAGCCTAAAGGTGTAATGTTAACTCATAAATCTATAATATCTAATATAGTTGGAGCAAATGAGTTAGTTTCTGAAATCAAAATTAAAGATCATAAATTTTTATCTATCATTCCATTATCACACGCGTATGAACATACTGCTGGCTTTTTCTTGCCTATATATATTGGAGCAGAAATTTATTTTAATGAAAATCGTGATCAAATAGTTAACGATTTATTAAGTGTCAAGCCAACATTAATGACCGCTGTGCCAAGACTTTATGAAGTTTTATACAAGAAAATAAATAATCAACTATTAACAAAAAGTAAATTTTCTCAAAAAATGTTTGAAAAAACAATTACATTCGGGACTAAAAATTATAAAAAAATAAAATTAAGTTTTTTAGAAGAACTCCAAAATATAGTTTTAGATAAATTAGTAAGAAAAAACTTTCAAAAAAAGTTTGGTGGTAATCTGCAAGCTTTTATTTCTGGAGGAGCCGCACTGAATGAACAAGTTGGTTTGTTTTTTCAATCCCTTGGAATTAATATTTTACAAGGATACGGTCAGACTGAATGTTCACCACTTATATCTTGTAATCCAATTAGTAAAATAAAAATAGACACTGTGGGCGTTGTTATAAAGGGGCTTCAGGTTAAAATTTCTAATGAAAATGAAATTCTGGTAAAGGGAAGTTCTTTAATGAAAGGATATTGGAAGGATAAAAAAAATACAGATAAAGTTTTGGTAAATGGTTGGTTGCATACAGGAGACCTGGGGTCAATTGATAATGATGGATACTTAAAAATTTCTGGAAGACTAAATGAAATGATTGTTAATTCAGGTGGTGAAAATATAGCTCCTGTTCCAATTGAAAACCTTTTACTGTCATATGATGAAATTGAGCAAGTAATGATTTATGGTCATAACAGACCCTTTTTAATTGCTATAATTATTCCGAATGAAATGTTATTAAGTGATAATGATAATTTTTTAAAAGAAAATCTTCAAACTATATTAAACAATGTAAATAAAAATTTATCTCAAACCAAAAAAATTAGAAAATTTATTTCTTCAAATGAAGTTTTTAGTACTGATAATGGTCAATTAACTCCAACACTTAAAATAAAAAGGCATATAATTGCAAATCGTTACAAAGATGAAATAAATAACTTATACAAGAAATCCTTTTTTTAATTCTACTTAGGTTTCAAAATAGTGAGATTTAATTTTTTCAGTCCGCAAGTTAGAGATAATCCTTTTTCATCACTAATAATGTTGGTTTTAGGGGTAATAATTTTATCCTTGCAGGATAGTTTAATCAAACTAATGTCTAGTGAAACAAGTTTTTGGCAATTGCAATTTATAAGATCAATTGGAAATATATTTTTATTATTTTTAATAGCTAAATTTACTAACAGTATTCATCTACTGTTTCCACTTAACTGGAAACCCGTATATTTCAGAGCTCTGATGATGACAACTTGCATGTTTTGCTTCTTTGCAGCATCTCCAAAATTAAGTTTTACGCAGATGGCGGCTGGTCTTTATACATTTCCAATTTTTGTATCTTTATTAGCAATTATCTTTCTTAAAGAAAGGATTGGAATTTGGAGGGCTTTTGCTTTGATATTAGGGAGTTTAGGAGCTTTGTTGATATTAGAGCCATGGTCTGAAAATTTTTTGCTATTACAAATATTACCTATAATGGCTGGTTTTTTCTTTGCTTGTAATATTATTCTTATTAGAAAATATTGTAGAGAAGAATCTGTAATCTCTCTTACATTGGCAGTAGGTGTAATGTTTTTCGTTTCTGCGTCTTTGGGAATATTATTTTTTGAGTTTTTTTATATAGAAAACGTATACAGAGAAGAAAGTCCATTCGTTTTTATAGGATGGCCATTATTAACTTTTATTGTTTTTTCTTTTTGTTTATCATGTTCAATCTTAAATATTACAGGTAATATGCTTTTAGCTAAAGCTTATCAGACAGTTGAAAGTAGTTGGTTAGCTCCAATGGATTACTCATATTTAGTTTTTGCAACCATTTGGGGAAAACTGTTTTTTGGAGATTGGCCTAGTGATTCAAACATATTTGGAATGTTTTTAATTGCTTTTTCAGGTATTTTGATTGCTTTTCGTGAACAGATAAAAACAAAAAATCATCCAGAAAAATAATCTTCAATATTTTGATCAAAAATCACATCAGAAACATTTATTGCTCGAGTTAAAAAAAGACCATCTAAAGAAGTAACTCTACTTAATGCTACATAGGTTTGACCGGGAGCAAACGAGCCTTTGTCTAAATCTATTACAGCTTTTTCAAATGTTTGTCCTTGGCTTTTGTGTATTGTTACAGCCCAAGCTAGCTTAATAGGGTATTGAGTAAAAGTTGCTACAACTTCATGTATAACTTGACCATCTTTAATTAAATAATCAAATTTTTCCCAAGTATCTTGTATAATTTTATAGATTTTATTTTTAATTTTTAAATGAATAGAATTTTCTGTTAACTGAGTAACTATGCCTATTGATCCATTAACCCATCTTTTAGGAGATTTTAAATCATTTTTAATGAGCATTACTTGTGCTCCAACTTTTAACTCAAGAATTTCGTCAGCTGGCTTTTCTTTGAAGTCACCTGTTTCAGATGACTCATAAAAAAATGTTTCACTGTTTATATTTTGAAGGTTAACATTATTTATAGTATCCACTCTTTTATTTGTGGGTGACAATATAATTGTCTCTGACGGTATATCTAAACTTTCATTAACGACCCTGTTGTTTAATATAAAAAGATCATTATCGTTTATGTTCCCAGATCTAATATTGTTGAGTATATTAATAAAATCTTTATCTTTTTGTCTATAGATCTTTGTTAATTCATAGGTTTTAATATCACTTTCATCAAAGCAATTCGCATTAAAAAAATAATGACCAAGTGGATAAAAATTATTAAAAATTTCTCTTTCATTTTCCCTTATTACTGGAGGAAGTTGATGCACGTCTCCTAAAAGAATAATTTGAATACCGCCAAAGCTTTTGTCACTATTTCTATTTAATCTAAGTGATTGATCTATAGCATCAAGCACATCACATCTTATCATAGAGCATTCATCAATTAAAATAGTATCAATTTTGCTTATTACCTTGCTTCGTAATCTTTTGATTTTTTCATTTATTAATATTCTTGGAGGAAATAGAAAAAAAGAATGAATAGTTTTTCCTTTAGCTTTTATTGCGGATATTCCTGTTGAGGCTAATATTACAAAATTCTTTTTTGAATTAATTCTAAAATATTCTAATAGGGTAGTTTTTCCTGTGCCAGCTTTTCCAGTGATAAAAATATTTTGCTTAGAATACTCCATTAGATTAAAAATTTCTTTTAATTCAGAATTAAATTCAATTTTTTCAGGCATATCATTGTAATTATTTATTTTATTTTCCATAATCAAACTTATTTTTAATAATAGAAGTTAAATGTGAAGTCGCTTCTTCTGGTGTAAGAGTTTCTTCTATTGTTATGCAGACATCTGGTTCTTCCAAAATAGCGAATTGACTATCAACTAAACTGTCAGGCATGAAATGATCTTTTCTATTTTTTATCCTTGTCTTTGCAGTCTTTTTAATAATTTTTAAATAAACTAAATAATCTTCTTTAATGTTTAATATTGATCTATATTTTTCTTTTAGAGCAGAGCATGCAACAACTAAATTTTGAATTTTCTTTCTTTTGTCGATTTCTTCTTTTATTTTAATAAGCCAATCATACCTGTCTTTGTCATTCAGTGGAATTCCCGCACTCATCTTATCTATATTTTTTTTACTATGGTAATCATCTGCTTCGATTAAAAATGCATTTATTTTTTTTGATAACAACTTTGCAACCGTTGTTTTACCAGAACCAGCGACACCCATTATAAGTATAGTAACAAAATTGTCGCTCATAATTTAGTCCAATAAGGATTTATCTTATTTTTTCCTTTTTTGTCTTTAATTGGATGAAGACCAAAAAAACTTCTTTGTAACTGTATTGTTTCACCAATTATATGATTTGAAAACATTTGGTCATAATATGCCAGATTAGAAGATAAAACAGGGCAAGTTATTCCCATATTTATTGCACTTGAATTGAATTCTCTTATTGATTTTAATTGATCTGGACAATTTTTTTTAATTAAATCATGTAAATATTGTGGATCAATTTTTTTTCGTTTGGTGAATTCTTTTGAGATAATATCTAGGTATCTACCTTGTAAAATACATCCAGCACTCCATGCTTTAAAGATATCTTTGATTTTAAAATTAAAAAAATCCCATTTATTTGATTCATTTATAAGGTTTAGACCTTGGTATATAGAGCAAGCAAAATTAAAAAAAATTATTTGTTCAATAGAGATTTCATTATATTTATCATTTGGATTATATTTTTTATTACTAAAATTTTGTTCAAAATTATATTTAAAATTTTTTGAGTTAGATCTCGCAGACACAGCCTCGTATATTGATGGAATTCCAACCCCTAAGTCTAGTGCAGCTTTTATAGTCCAAACACCTGTTCCATTTTGTCCAATTACAGAGTCAACCTCATCTATAAAATATTGATCATTTTCATTTTTAGCATTTATTATTTCAGAAGTTATTCTTAACAGAAATGAAGAAGAGTTAGTTTCAAGTAAATCTTTAAATTTTTTTGCTATTTCATTATTATTTAGATTATAAACTTTATCTAAGATATTAGTTACCTCAGCTATTCCTTCCATAAGTGCGTATTCAATTCCATTATGGACTAATTTCACAAAATGTCCTGAGCCAGCGCTACCAAAAAAACAACAAGCACTTTGATTGTGATTTTTCGCTGCAATATCCTCAAATATGTGTTTAGTTTTGTTCCATGCTTCTTTTGAGCCTCCAACCATTATTGCTGGACCATTTTTAGCTCCTCTAGGTCCACCTGAAACTCCAACGCCTAAAAAGTTTATCTTATGACTATTTAATAGAGTATTTCTTTCTATAGACTTCGAATAAAGGGAATTTCCAAGGTCAGCGAGAATATCTTCAGGTTCTAAAAAATTAGTTAATTCATCAATTATTTCGTCTACTTTATCAGCTGGTAAGCTGAGCATAATTATTCTAGGCGATATAACCTTGTTTAAGAGTTCATTTAAAGATTCTGTTAGAAATAAATCTTTAACTTTATTTTTTTTGAGGTCGTTATTTATTGCTGGATTTTCTTCATATGCATAAACTTTATATTTTTTTGATATGATATTCTTGGCTAAATTCAATCCCATTGAGCCAAGTCCAATTATTCCAATGTTCATGCGACGATTCACCTTTTTGATATGAATAACATTTTTATATCAAGTTAAAATATTTTTTCTATAAGATTGATTAATTTCTTTTAAATTTAAAAAAATTAGAAATTGGAGAGTAAAAAATTTCTAATATTACAAATCCAGTTATTGCAAAAATTGCAATTAACTGATTAAGAGTAATTTCGTCTTCAAGAATAAAAAATGCTAATCCTAGAGCAATTACAGGCTTCAGGAAAAACAAATAATTTCCTCTTGCTACATCAGGAATTTTAGATAGCCCCCACAACCAAAGTATGAATGCTATACAAGTATTCCAGACCCCAAGAGTTATTATGGACATATACTCAACATGTGTTCTATCAAAAAGATCAAATGGATTTACCCATATATTCCAAATAACACCTATGGATGGATATAAAGCTATAAAGCCTAGTACAAAAGTGTATGTAGTAATTCTAATAGGTCCATATTCTTGAACATAAGGTTTAACCATAACAAGATAAATTGCTCCAACTAAAGCGCACCCAATAGATAAATAAATTCCCAAGATACTGTCACCAGTTCCACTGAGTTGTTCTATGTAGCCGTCAGTAAGTAAAAAAAACACATCCTAGAAAGGCGCCAATCCCACTTATTATTTTGGGGGGTGTTATTTTAGTTCCTTCAATTATGCGAGCTACAAAAACAACTCCTATTGGCATTATTGTGACCATAGTGGCAACTTGTACAACAGAAGCAAAGTCTAAAGCCCAATGAAATAAAAACTGTCCAAATGCCATTCCAAAAACTGAAAGAATAACAATGGGGTAGGGGTCTTTTTTAAGTGGTGTTATTAAGTTTCAAGATGATGGGTTAATTAAGCACAAAATTAATAAGGAAAACCCTCCTAAGCCAAATCTCCAAACAGAAACTTCAATCCCAGAAATCCCTGAAAGTTTAACAAAAAATTCAGAACTGGCATGACCACATACACCTAGAAATGCAGAAAAATAAGCTAATATTATCAAAGTTTTACTATCTTGATACATTTATCTAAATAATAAAACTTTGTTTTATAATTAATTACCTTCGATTATCTTCAAAACTTTAGGTGGCGACATCGGAAGACTGTACGAACGTTTTCCGATTGCTTGATAAACTGCGTTTGATATAGCTGCCAGAGGTGGTACCAAGGGAACTTCACCTACACCTCTTACACCTTGCGGATGTTTTGGATTCGGAATTTCGATTAATACAGTGTCTAACATTGGTAAATCTGAGCATACAGGCATTCTATAATCCAAAAAGCCAGTATTATCCAAATGACCATCTTTATTGTAGATATATTCTTCGCTTAAAGCCCAGCCAATACCTTGAACACATCCACCATGAAGCTGGCCCTCCACATAATCAGGATGAATTGCCTTACCAACGTCTTGTATAGATGTGTATCGTTTTACCCTTACTATACCAAGATCCATATCTACTTCAACATCACAAATATGAGTTGCAAAGCCACCTTCAGCACCTTCAGTGTTTACCTGGTATCCAGCTCCAATTGGACCACCGGTCGCGGTGGCTTTTTCTGCTAATTCAGCCAATGTAAGTGGAGCAAACTTTCCTGCATTATCACCGGCAGGTCTAGCTTCACCATTTTCCCACTCAATTGCTTCTTCATCAATACCCCAAATTTTAGCTGCTCTTTGTTTTAATTGTTTAATCACTAATTTAGCAGATTCAGTTACAACCATTGCAGAAGCAAATAATACTCTACTTCCACCAGTAAGGTTGCTGTATCCAATTGTCGCTGTGTCACCAATTAAAACCGATACTTTATCATGATGGATACCTAATAATTCAGCAGTAATATTGGCTATAGATGCTCTGGAACCTCCAATATCTGGATGTCCTGTTGTTACAACCACATTACCGTCTTCAGTGATGTTTAATTGTGCACTTGATTCTCCACCAGCATTAAACCAAAAACCACTAGCTACACCTCGACCTTGATGCTTGCCTAAGGGAGCTTTATAATGAGGATGGTTTATTGCTGCTTCAACTGTTTCCAAATATCCCATTTGAGGATAAGTAGGGCCGTGGACTGCTTGGGTTCCTTCTTTTGCAGCATTAATTTTTCTTAACTCCAAAGGACACATGTTAAGTTTTTCAGCAATTTCATCTAAAACAGATTCGACTCCATATGCACCAATAGGAGCTCCAGGAGCTCTGTAAGCAGCAACTTTACATCTGTTAGATACAACGTCATAACCAAAAGTATGGGCATTAGGAATATCATAGGGTGCAAGGGAGCATCCTACTGCACCTCTAATGGGAGAGCCGGGAAAAGCTCCTGCTTGTAAATAATATGTTCCTTGTGCCGCAACAATCTTTCCATCTTTAGTAGCACCAATTTTTATTTTACTTTTAGATCCAGATGTAGGCCCGGAAGCTCTCATTGTATCTTCTCTGTTCATAACTATTTTAACTGGACGACCTGTTTTTTGTGATAAGATAGTAGCTAATGGCTCTAAATAAACAATAGTTTTGCCTCCAAATCCTCCACCAATTTCAGCTGGTATTGCTCTGATGTTACTCTGTGGTATACCAGTTAAATATGAGGTCATCGCTCTTACCATAAATTGACCCTGGCTTGAACTCCATATAGTAGCTCTGCCATCTGCTGCAACACTTACTAAACATGAATGTGTTTCTAGGTAACCTTGATGAACTGCTTCAGTTTTAAATTCTCTTTCTATGATGACATCAGCTTCTGAAAAACCTTTATCAATATCACCCTTTTTATGCTCAAGCGTGCCAGCTATATTAGAGGATTTTCCTTCAAATTGAATGTGATCATGAAGAATAGGAGCGTCAGGTTTTATTGCGTCATCAATTTCAATGGCCCATGGTAAAACATCGTATTCTACTTCTATTAATTCACACGCTTTTTCTGCTATTTCTTCAGTTGTTGCTGCAACTGCTGCAAGTGGATGGCCATGAAAAAGAACTTTGTCTCTAGCCATAACGTTTCTACACATCCATCGCATATCTTGGATACCAAGTATAACTGGCGTATCAATAGGGAAGTCAACAACATCCTTGGATGTAATTACTGCCTTAACACCTTCTAATTCCTCTGCCTTTTTTGTATTAATAGACAAAATTTTAGCGTGTGGATGAGGGCTTCTTAATACATGACCCCAAATCATACCTGGCATTGTTGTGTCTGATGAATATTGAGCTCGACCAGTAACCTTATCTGCGCCGTCTGGTCTAATGGTGTTTTTACCAATCCATTTATTGCTAATTTCATTCATTATGCACTCTCCTTCATTTCATCAGCAACTTCTAATACAGCTTTTACAATCTTGTCATATCCAGTACATCTACATAAATTGCCAGCCAGCCAATATCTTACTTCAGTTTCTGTTGGTGAAGGGTTATGGTCTAATAATGCTTTGGAAGCCATTAAGAAACCAGGTGTACAAATGCCACATTGAAGTGCAGCTTTTTCAAGAAATTTTTGTTGTAAAGCATGAAGTTTACCACCTTCTGACATTCCTTCAATAGTTTCAATATTACTTCCTTCTGCTTCTGCAGCTAACATCAAACAAGAGCAGATTAATTCACCATCAAGGATAACACTGCAGGAACCACAATCACCTGAACCACAGCTTTCTTTCGATCCAGTCAAATTTAATTGGTTTCTTAAAATATCCAACATTGTATCATGTGGTTCACATAGATAGTCTATATTTTCGTTATTTATTCTAGTTGAAACTTGAATTTTTGCCATACTATTTATTTCCTCCAATTCTATCAGTTGCTAATTTCGTAGCTCTTTTAAATAAAACGCCTGCAACTTTTGTTCTGTAGTCAATGGTTCCTCTTTTATCATTGATAGGATTACAAGCATCCATACACATTTTGGAAACTTTATTTAAAATATCATCATCAAGCTTTGACCCAACCATAATATCTGAAGCTTCCTTAATTAATAAGGGTGTTGGTGCAACAGCACCTAAAGAAACTCTTGCGTGAGTACAAACATTGTTTTCCAATGAAATATTCACACCACAACCAACAACAGCAATATCCATCTCAGTTCTAGGTGTCATTCTTAAGTAAGCATCCGCAGAATTTGCTTCACGTTTAGGAAACTTTAAACTCACAAGCATTTCTCCATTTTCTAAAACGGTTTTTCCTGGTCCTAAATGAAAATTTTCAATTGGTACATCTTTTTTACCTTTTGGGCCAGCAATAACTGCTTTACAACCAGCTGCAATTAAAGCTGGAACACTATCACCAGCTGGTGATCCGTTGCATAGATTTCCACCTAAGGAGGCTCTTCCTTGTATCTGTTCTGATCCAATTAATCTGAATGCCTCTAATACACCTGGCCAAAGTTTAGCAAATTTAAGATTTCTATTTAAATTAGCGCCTGATACTGAGGCACCAACTTCAAATTCACCATCTGAAATTTCATTAATGGAATTTAACTCAACAATTTTTTTAATGTCTATAACTAAATTCGGCTTTCTAATACCGCTTTTGATTTGAACTAACAAATCTGTTCCACCAGCTAAAAACCGTGCTGTTCCATTGGCCTTTTCATGAGCATTAACTGCCTCATCAATAGTTTTTGCAGCTAAATATTGTGTATCTGACATTTTATCTCCCAAAAATTAAGTTTGAATATCATCTAAAAGAATTATACTAAATAAATAACAACTAATTTTTTTTAATTCAATATATTTAAGCGTATTAAATCAAAATTTATGAAAATTTTAACTAATCCTCATTTTCTATTAACGCTAACATCAATATTTTGGGCATTTAATACTGTTGCTGGAAGAGCAGCAGTAGGAGAAGTTTCACCTTTATTAATAGTCAGTGTGAGGTGGTTTTTTGTTTCAATAATTTTATCAGTTTTATGCAGAAATCAATTAATTGAAACTTGGAGCATATTAAACAAAAAAATCAAATGGCTAATATTCATGGGTTTATTTGGCTTTACTGGTTTTAATTCTGCATATTATGTTGCAGCACATGATACAATAGCTATAAATCTTGGTTTGGTTCAAGGAACAATGCCAGCCTTTATAATTATAATTGCATGGATATGGTTGAAAGATAAAATCAATTTTACACAATTCTTAGGTGTTTTGATAACTTTTATAGCAGTATTAATTGTTGTTTGTTCTGGTAATTTTAATGCCTTAATTGAATTAGAATTAAACAATGGTGATATTGTGATGATATTTGCTTGTACCTTGTATGCAATTTATGCAGTTGGTTTAAGAAAAAAACCTAAAATTAGGGCTTTGCCTTTATTAACTTTTTTTGCATATATTGCATTTTTGGGCTCTCTTCCAGGTTTCATTTATGAGACTTATTCTAATCAATTAATTTTACCTGGCCAAAAAGGTTTTATAATATTGGGAGTTATAATTATCTTTCCATCATTTTTAGCACAGATTTTTTTTATGAAGGGTGTTGAAAAAATAGGTCCTTCAAGATCTGGTTTATATACTAACTTAGTACCAGTTTTTAGTTCATTATTAGCAGTATTTTTTTTAGGAGAAGAATTTCAGTTTTTTCATTTATTATCATTAATAATGATCTTTACTGGAATTTATCTTTTTGAATATAATCAAGTACAAAAGTTGAAATAATTTTATGTTTTCAGAGTATGATAAATTTGTTGAATTTTTTTCTTATTCTCTTTCCAACTCTCTAATTTTATTAATTATATTCATTGTTTTTGGAAGATTGTTTATAGTTAATTGGAAAAATAAAAAAGAAGGGTGGCAAACAAAAGCGTGGATTAATGGAATTATAACTTTAATTTCATTTTTGATATTAGCATTTTTACCACATAACTAAATTTAAGAAATGTTAAATTTTTTGAGCTTTTTTACAGTTAAGTTGAGTTACCAAAGGACTATTAGGATCTATATCTTTATTACATACTGAACACTTATTTGAGCCAGAGATTGCATTCAAGCCGCCACAACTTCCTTTGATATTTTTATTCATCAACATTACGCCTAATGACATAATTAAAATAATAATTAAAAATATTATGAATGTAATAATAAAAATTTCCATAGTTTTTATTACAACTAATAGTCTAAAATCTCAATCAATTTTGTTTAAAATTTAAAAATTGATTACTTTTAAATTTTACAAATTCGTCATCAATTTCATCAATAAACAGAACTGCAATCTTCTCTTTTTCTGCTATTTTTAATCCATCCACCCTTCCTAAAGCTAAAAGGGCTGTTGCCCATCCATCAGCTTTCATTGAATTATCATGGATTACAGTTACTGATTTCGTTGAATGCATTATTGGCTTTCCTGTCTTTGGATTTATGATGTGTGAATATCTTTTGCCGTCTTTAGTAAAAAAATTTTTATAATCTCCTGATGTTGCTAACCCTTTGTTTGTTAAATTGACTATCTCTTTAATTAATTTTTCTTTTAAATTTGGATTTTCAATGCCAATAATCCAATTTTTATTTTTCTTATTGTGGCCTTTAGCAAGGATGTCTCCTCCAATATTGATTAAATAATTTTTTATTCCAAGTTGATTTAATTTTATTCCAATTAAATCAATTCCAAACCCTTTTCCAATAGATGATAGATTAATCTTTAAATTTTTATTTTTTTTTATAAGCTCGTTATTTTCGTAATTAATATCTAAAAGTGATCTTTGACCTACTATAGATAGAGTGTTTTTAATTTGCTGTTCAGTAGGTGCAGTTTTAGTCTGTTTGCTCTTATAACCAAATCCCCAAAGTTCAATTATAGGATCAAGTGTTATATCAAAAAACCCATTAGTTTTAATATTAATTTCACTTGCAGTTTTAAAAACTTCATTTAATTCATCTGAAATTTTTATTGGGGTAGTATTATTAAATTTGTTAATTGTACTGATTTCAGAATTTTTATCCCAATTTGATAAAATTTTATTGGCCTTCGAAAGTGTGTCTTTAACTTCTTTTTCAATTTTTTTAATTTTCAATTTTGGGGGAACACTTATAACATTTATGATATAATAAGTGCCCATAGTGTTGCCGTTTAATTGAGCATTATAATTTTTTTCTTGAGAGCATGAAAAAAAAGTAAAAGAAATAATTAAAATTAGAAAAAAAATTGAAAATTTATTCTTAAAAAAATTAATTATTTTATTTTGTTCGAATTTTAACATACCAATTATTTTTCTATAAATTGAATGAATTATTATCATAAATATTTTTTATTAAAAAAAATAAAAAAAAATACGCATATACTCTTGTTTTTTCTTGAATATATTATATACAAAAACTATATCCATATAAACTTGTTTTAACTATATAAAATTATTTTTTCAAATAGAGGTAAATATTACTTTTAATGTATAAATTTAATCTTAAGAAAGGTCTGAATATTCCTGTTGCAGGGGTGCCAAAACAAGTTATTGTTGACACTAAAATTCCAAAATCGGTAGCAGTTTTAGGTCCTGATTACAATGGCCTTAAACCTAAAATGTTTGTTAACGTAGGTGATAAAGTTGAACGAGGTTCTCCTCTTTTTTGTCATAAGGACAATCCGGAAGTTCCTTTTGTTTCTCCTTGTAAAGGACTTGTCAAAGAAATCAACAGGGGAGAAAAGAGAGCATTATTAAGTGTAGTTATTGATATTGAAAATTTAGAAGATAAAGGTGTTTCAATAACAAAACTTCATTCTAAAGAAAAATCAAAAAAAGAGTTCACAAAAAAATGCTTGTTTAGCAGTGGCTTATGGACTTCATTTTTAACAAGACCTTACTCAAAAATTCCTGACAGCCAATCTGAACCATCTTCAATTTTTATAACTGCTATGGACACAGAACCACTCAGCCCAAACGCAGATATTATTATAATGAATGATCAAACCGCATTTGAAGAAGGTGTAAAACGTATTTCACTTTTGACGAATGGTAATGTTTTTATATGTAAAAAAGAAAATAGTGAAATTCGGGTAAATGGTTTTGATACGTATGAATTTGCTGGGCCACATCCTGCTGGTTTAAGTGGCACTCATATGCATTTTTTAGATCCACCAAATGCAAATAAGACAGTATGGTCAATTAATTATCAAGATGTTATTGCAATTGGTAAATTATTTCTAAATGGCTACATCGATATTAATAGGACAGTTTCAATCTCAGGTCCTTTATCCAGTAATCCCAGATTAGTCAAAACTGTTATGGGTGCTTCCCTTGACGATATCCTAGAAGGAGAATACAACAAAGTAGAGGATAGTAGAATAATTTCAGGATCTATTCTTTCAGGATTTCATGCGTATGGAGACATGGCTTATTTAGGAAAATATTCTAGGCAGATTACAATTATAAAAGAAGATAAAGAAAAACATTTTTTTGGTTGGATTAAACCTCAACCTAATAAATATTCAGTTATGCCTGTACTTTTATCGGCTTTTAGTTTTTTTAAACTATTTAATCTTACCTCAAATTTAAATGGAGGAAGAAGAGCAATGGTTCCAACCGGTGTTTTTGAATCTTTAATGCCACAGGATTTTTTGCCAACACAATTACTTAGATCCCTTTTGGTGATGGATACCGACGTTGCTCAATCATTAGGTGCGCTTGAACTTGATGAAGAGGACATAGCATTGTGTACTTTTGCTTGCCCTGCAAAATATGAATATGGTACTGCTCTAAGGGACAGTTTAACAAAAATTGAAAAAGAAGGTTAATTAATGTCGTTAAGAAATTACTTCCATTCTATAGAACCTCATTTTGAAAAAGGTGGTAAATACGAAAAATACTATCCTATTTTTGAAATGGTTGAGACAATATTTTTTACAAGTAATACAGTTACAAAAGTTGCTCCGCACGCTAGAAGCTTTGTAGATATGAAAAGGGTAATGACCTACGTTGTCATTTCTACTATACCATGTGTCCTATGGGCACTTTACAACACGGGTTTGCAGACTAATAGTGCTCTGGCTACTGTAGGTGTTGAATCGCAATCAGGATGGCGTATTTCGTTGCTTCAATTTATCGGCTTAGGAATTAGTCCTGAGAGTTTAGGTTCAAATATTTTTCATGGCTTATTGTATTTTTTACCAATTTATTTAACTACTTTAATAGCTGGAGGTATCTGTGAAGTAACATTTGCTACAATTAGAGGTCATGAAGTAAATGAAGGTTTTTTAGTTTCTTCTATGTTGTTTGCATTAACCTTGCCTGCATCTACTCCTTTATGGCAAGTGGCGCTTGGAATTGCCTTTGGTGTTGTAGTTGGGAAAGAGGTTTTTGGCGGTACTGGCAAGAATTTTCTTAATCCGGCACTCACAGGTCGTGCATTTTTATATTTTGCATACCCTGCTTATATGTCTGGCGACTCAATCTGGACACCAGTTGATGGATATTCAGGGGCTACTTCTCTTGGAATAGCTGCTGCAGAAGGATATGAAAGTTTAAGTAATTATGGTATCACATGGGCAGATGCTTTTTTTGGAACAATTCAAGGCTCACTTGGTGAAACGTCTACACTTGCATGTGCTATAGGTTTGGTTTTTCTTCTTTTAACAAAAATTGCAAACTATAGGATGGTTGTTGGATGTCTTTTAGGAATGATCATTTTTTCTTCATTTCTTAATTGGGTAGGTTCAGATACAAATCCAATGTTTAGTATGCCTTGGTATTGGCATCTAGTTATTGGAAGCTATGCTTTTGGGTTAGTTTTTATGGTTACTGAACCTGTGTCTGGTAGTCATACTAACCTTGGACGATACATATATGGCGCATTGATAGGTTTTATGGTTGTAATGATAAGGGTGTTAAATCCTGCATTTCCTGAAGGTATGATGTTAGCAATTTTATTTGGAAATATATTTGCGCCACTAATTGATCATTTTGTTGTTATGGCAAATATTAAGAGAAGGACAAAATTTAATGTCCAAACTCAATAACATTCTAACTAAATTTAAAAATATGCCAGTTGATGGTATGACTAAAACTTTATTTGTTGCAATAACTCTATGTCTTGTTTGTTCTATGGTTGTTTCTTTTGCTGCTGTAAATTTAAAAGAAGTTCAGGAAGTGAACAAAGCAATTGATAAACAAAAAAACATTCTTCAAGTCGCTGGACTTTATTATGAAGGGATTGATGTTGAAAAATCATTTTCTTCGTTCGAACCAATAGTTGTTGACTTAAATCAGGGTAAATTTACAAATCGTTTTGATCCACTAACTTTTGATGATAAAAAGGCTGCACAAGATCCGCAATTAAGTATAACATTAAATGAAGATCCAGCTTCTATAGGAAGGAGAACAAACTTTGCAACTGTTTATCTGCTTAAAAAAGAGGATGGATCTTTAGACAAGGTTATACTTCCAATACATGGATATGGTTTGTGGTCAACTCTATATGGTTTTATAGCTTTAGAAAAAAATGGTAATGATATTTTTGGTCTTCAATTTTACCAACATGCAGAAACACCTGGTTTAGGGGCTGAAGTAGATAATCCAAAATGGAAAGCTCAATGGAAAGGAAAGAAAATCAACAATGATAGTGGTGAACTGATGATTACAGTAGCCAAAACTCAAAAGTATAAAGATCATCATATTGACGCATTAGCTGGAGCTACGCTTACTTCAAATGGTGTTGATAATTTAGTAAAATTTTGGATGGGTGAGGCTGGTTTTAAAAAGTTTCTAACTAATTTACAAAATGGGGTAGCTTAATGTCTCAAACTAGGAAACAATTACTTACTGATCCATTGGTAGATAACAACCCTATAACACTTCAAGTTTTAGGAATTTGCTCTGCTTTAGCAGTAACATCTTCTTTGAATGTTGCATTTGTTATGTCATTAGCTGTAATAGCCGTTTGTGGTTTTTCGTCTTTATTTATTTCATTTTTAAGGCACTATATACCAAATTCAATCAGGATTATTGTTCAGATGGTTATAATTGCATCCTTAGTAATTCTAGTTGACCAAATCATAAAAGCATATGCTTATGAGATTTCTAAAACATTATCAGTTTTTGTAGGTTTAATTATCACAAATTGTATTGTTATGGGAAGGGCAGAAGCTTTTGCTATGAAAAATAAACCATTTGATTCATTTATTGATGGTGTTGGTAACGGTCTTGGTTATAGCCTATTATTAATGGGTGTTGGTGTAATACGCGAGCTTTTTGGTTCTGGGTCATTATTTGGTATAATGATTTTTGAACCTGTGAGCAACGGAGGGTGGTATGTTCCCAACGGTTTATTACTTCTTCCTCCCTCAGCTTTTTTTATAATTGGTTTCTTTATTTGGGGTGTAAGAACATGGAAAAAGTCTCAGGTTGAAGCCCGCGAATACAAAATACAAACACTAGAGGAACATTAATGGAAGGCTTAATTTCATTAGCTGTAAAAGCAATTTTTGTAGAAAACTTAGCCCTATCCTTCTTTTTAGGAATGTGCACTTTTATTGCAGTATCAAAAAAAATATCAACTGCTATCGGCTTAGGTGTTTCTGTAATGATAGTTCAATCTATTACTGTTCCTGCAAATAATATTATACTTTCATATTTATTAAAACCAGGTGCATTAGCTTGGGCGGGATTCCCAAATATTGACCTAACTTTTTTAGGCCTTATTTCTTATATAGGTGTTATAGCTGCATTGGTTCAAATTTTAGAGATGATATTAGACAAATATTTTCCACCATTATACAATGCACTTGGTATATTTCTTCCCTTAATTACCGTGAATTGTGCAATTTTAGGAGGTTCATTATTTATGGTGGAAAGAGACTATAATTTTTCAGAAGCTACAACTTATGGTATAGCATCAGGATTTGGTTGGGCCTTGGCAATTGCTACTATGGCTGGTGTTAGAGAAAAGCTTAAATATAGTGATATACCTGATGGCTTACAAGGACTTGGAATAACTTTTATAACTGCTGGGCTTATGGCGATGGCTTTTATGTGTTTCTCCGGCGTTAAACTTTAAAGGATTAAGAAATGGATACATTTGTACTTGGTATAACTCTTTTTACAATGATAGTACTTACTTTAGTTTCAATAATTATATTTGCTAGAAGTAAGTTAGTTTCGTCAGGTGATGTAAATATTACTATTAATGGCGAAAAAACTGTATCTGTTCCTGCTGGTGGTAAATTATTACAAACACTTGCAGCGGAAAAGCTTTTTGTTCCCTCAGCTTGTGGAGGAGGCGGAACCTGTGCTCAATGTCGAGTAAAAGTTCACTCAGGAGGTGGAGCCATTTTGCCTACTGAAGAAAGTCATATAAATAAGAGAGAGGCTTCTTGTGGCGATCGTTTATCATGTCAAGTTGCAGTTAAGCAAGATATGGAAATTGAGGTGCCTGAAGAAGTTTTTGGTGTCAAGAAATGGAGATGTAAAGTTAGAAGCAATGATAATGTTGCTACTTTTATTAAAGAATTAATATTAGAACTTCCAGAAGGAGAAGATGTTAACTTCAGAGCAGGAGGATATATACAAATTGAGGCTCCTAGTTATTCATTATCTTATAAAGATTTTGATGTTGCAAAAGAATACCATGATGATTGGGACAGATTTAAAATATGGGATTTTAACGCTGAAAGTAATGAGCCAATTGAAAGAGCTTACTCTATGGCAAATTGTCCAGATGAGAAAGGCATAGTTATGTTAAATGTCAGAATAGCTTCACCCCCGCCTGGTTCTAAAGGAATTCCTGCTGGAAAGATGTCTTCATATATTTTTAACTTAAGACCTGGTGATGAGGTGGTAATTTCTGGTCCTTTTGGTGAGTTTTTTGCTAGAGAAACAGATAAAGAAATGGTTTTTATAGGTGGTGGTGCAGGAATGGCACCTATGAGAAGTCATCTTTTTGATCAATTTAATAGAATTAAAACTAAACGTAAGGTCACTTTTTGGTATGGTGCAAGATCTAAAAAAGAAATGTTTTATGTTGATGACTTTAATAAGTTAGCAAAAGAGAATTCTAATTTCAGTTGGCATGTAGCTCTTTCTGATGCAATGCCTGAAGATAAATGGAATGGCCTTACTGGATTTATTCATAACGTTTTATACGAACAATATCTTAAGGATCATCCTGCACCAGAAGATTGTGAATATTATATGTGTGGTCCGCCTATGATGAACCAATCAGTTATAAACATGCTTCTTGATCTAGGTGTTGATAGGGAAGATATAATGCTTGATGATTTTGGTGGATAAACTAAATTATTAATTCACTAAATAATTTAACTGATTTTTTTAGTTACATTCATACCTTTATATTATATTTTAAAAAAAAATAAAGATGTGAAACATGGAAATATTGTTATTTATTTTCCCATTATTAAGCTTTTTATTATTTCAGTTTTTTAATCAAAAAATAAGATCTGAAATTTTATATGCAGTTAACATTTTTCTTTTTGGTCTTTCTTTTCTTTTAAGCTTATATATTTTTATAAAAATTTTAAATTTAGATAACGATCTACCATTATTTTTCTATAGTTTAATTAAATTAGAAAATTTATTTATAGATTGGAAACTAAGATTTGACTTGTTAGTGTCTGGCTTAACAGTATTGGTTACTTTTATAGGATTATTAATTACAGTATACTCAATAAATTTATCAAAAAACAATATAATTAATTTTCAAATTAATAGTTGTTTACCGCTTTCAATATTTGGTCTGCTAGTACTAATATCTTCAAACAATTTAATTCAGTTTTTTTTAGGATGGTATATAATAATTTTATCTTCTTATTTTATCTCTAATATTTCAGAAAAAAAGGTAGATAGTAGAAATGTTTTTTTCGAAAACAGGATTTCTGATCTCTGTTTTTTTTTAAGTTTGTACTTTATTTATATATTTTCAAACTCAATAAACTTTGATGTTATTTTTAAAAGTTTTCAAATTATTGAAAATAAAATAACTATTTTAAATAAAACCTTTAGTAGTTTTCAGATTATAATTTTTATTTTATTTTTTTCTTTTTTACTAAGATTTCGTCAATTTTATATATCAGATTCTAGGTACGATTTACTAAAATTTGATTCAAGTTTGTATTCACTTATTTTATATGGTCTGTATTTCCCTGTTGGACTTTATTTTGTTTTACGTTTTTTAACTTTAACTCACATAAGTTTAGATTATTCACATGTTATATTAATATTAGGTTTTATTCTATCTTTAATTTTTATGTTTCTATTAATTCGATCATATAATTTAAAAAAATTGTTTTTATATATTGCATCTGCCCAATTTAGTATTTTATTAATCGCAGTTGGTTCAAAGTTATATAATTCAGTAGTTTTTCATTTTTTTACATCAACAATATCTTTGTTAATTCTATCTTTGAGTTTTGGAATCATTTCACACAAATTAAATAATGAACAAGATATTAGAAAAATGGGTAATCTCATTGTCAAATGTCCTTCTATGTTTTTGTTCATTTTAATTGGTTTTATTTCTTTATTAGGAATACCATATTTTTCTGGATTTTATTCAAATCAATTGTTTTTATCTCAATTGTCATTAATTAACATAGAACATTATTATTTAATAATAAGCTATTGTTTTTTATATTCTTTTATTATTAGTTATATATCTTTTAAGATTATTTTAATTGTGTTTTTAGGTCAAAATAATTGTAATATCCATTTATATAATAAGATAAAAGACGGATCATATAATTTAAGATTCATTCTATTAGTTTTATCTGTTTTGATTATTTTTTCTGGTTGGTATTTTAATAATTTGTTTTCAGGTAATTTTGGTGAAAATCTATGGCGTCTAGTGTTAGTAGGTGGTACCAGATTTTCTTTGAATCATAACCTTGATAATAATCAATGGATTTTTGAAACTAGAAATATTGTATGTTACATTGGAATTTTTTTAGCTTTTTTAAATTATCTTATTATTCCAAAATTAGGAGATAATTTAAGACTCAAAAATAATAAATTATTTAAATATTATCTAAAATCTTTTACTTCATACGATTTTAATAGATGATAATTCTAAAGGTAAACTTTTGAGACATTTTGATCTAAATATTTTACAAACTTGCTCTAGTACAAATGATGTCGCTATAAAAAACGCAAAAAAAGGATTACCAGAGGGCAGTTCATATTTATCTTACTTACAAAAAAATGGACGAGGTAGAAATAACAATCAATGGGAATCAATGAAAGGGAATCTTTTTTTATCCACAATTTTTAGACCAAATACAAGTAAAGTAAATTGGAATCAACTATCATTGATAATTGGTTTATCAATATTAGAAACTTTAATTACCTTAGGTGTAGATGAAAATATTATTGAATTAAAGTGGCCAAATGATGTACTTGTTAATAAAAGTAAAATATCAGGTGTTTTACTAGAATCTTTTGATGATTTTATTGTGGCTGGAATTGGATTAAATATTTTAAAAAAACCACAAAATAAAATAAAATGGAAAACTACTAAATTGTATGATCATATAAATAAAGAATTTTCTCTTAAATATATTGCTAATGTAATATTAAAAATAACATTTAAAAATTATGCTATTTGGGAAGATAAGGGATTTAATTTTTTTAAAAAAAAGATAAATAATATTATTTATAATATTAATAATAAAATTGTTATCAAATTAAACTCTCATTCTAAGTATATAAATGGAGTTTTTTTAGGCTTAGGAGATAATGGAAGTTTGAAGATAAAAGTTGACAATGAATTTTTAGAATATTATTCGGTCCATAGTTTTTATTTCCCAGATGAAGAATTATCATGATATTAGCAATTGATTGTGGCAATACAAACACTGTCTTTGCTTTATACACCACAAATAAACAAATTAAACAATTAACAAGTTGGAGAATTAATAATGACTCTAAAAGGACAGCAGATTTGTATTATCCTTGGTTATTAAAGATGTTTGAAATATCAAAATTTGATATAAAAAGTGTTACAGGAATATCCGTGGCATCAGTTGTACCTGAAACACTTTTAAACATAAAACTCTTAATAAAAAAATATTTAAATGTCAAAACAATGATTGTTAATGAAAATATTTTTAATTTGGGAATTAAAGTAAATATTGAAAATCCAAAAGAAGCAGGAGCAGATAGATTAGTTAACTCGTATGCTGCTGAAAAATTAAAAATTTCACCTGCTATTATAATCGATTTTGGTACAGCCACAACTTTTGATATTGTTGGGAAAAATGGAAGCTATAATGGAGGTATAATTGCCCCTGGTGTGAATTTGTCTCTGGAAGCTCTTTATTTAGCTACAGCCAATTTACCAAAAGTGTCACTTAGACCTTTGGTTGATAAAAATTCTTCAATAATTGGGAAAAACACTATAAGTGCAATAGAATCCGGAATATTTTGGGGGTATGTATCAATGATTGAGGGTTTGATTGAAAAGATAAAATCAGTTAATGAATTCTCTAATTACAAAGTTGTAGCAACTGGTGGATTAAGTAATTTATTCAAAAAATCGGTTAAAAGTATTGATGTCATTGTAGAAGATTTAACTTTGATTGGTTTAGTAAAGTTATACTTAAATAATAAAAATTAATTATTTGAAAGAAAAATATGTTTTGGGATAAATCAGATTTATTATTTTTGCCTGTTGGTGGCTCTGAAGAAATAGGAATGAATGCAAATTTATATCATTATGATGATAAATGGATTCTAGTTGATTTTGGCATTTCATTTCCTGATGAGACAGACTTAGGTATTGATGTTTTATTGCCAGATTATGAATTCATCAAATCTCTAGGTGACAAATTTTTAGGTATAATTTTAACACATGGACATGAAGATCATATAGGAGCAATACCATATTTTGCAAATAGTATAAAATGTCCTATTTGGGGCACACCTTTTACCATTGCTCTCTTAAAAAGAAAATTAAAAGAAAATAATAAAAATGATAATATTAAATTAAAAACTTTAAATATAAATGAAATATTTGAAATTGGTCCCTTTAAATTAAAAGCTATAAGAACTTCACATTCCATTCCTGATCCTGTATCAATTTTAATTTCTACAAAAACAGGTAATATTTTTCATTCAGGAGATTGGAAACTTGATAACTCTTCTAATATCAATGAAAACATTGACATAAATGATTTTCGATCTTTAGGAAAAGATGGAATTTTGGCAATGGTTTGTGATTCTACTAATGCTTTAGTTGAAGGTAGAACTCCATCAGAGGATTTTGCTTATAATGGATTGATGGAAACCATTACTAATGTAAAAGGAATGGCTCTAGTTACTTGTTTTTCTTCTAATATTAGTAGAATTAAATCACTACTAGATATAGCTAAAAAATCTGATAGATCAGTGTTAATTATTGGTAGAGCGCTATTAAGGGCAATTGATGCTGCAAAAGAGGTTGGAATTTTAGATAATTTACCTGATTTATTATCTGTAAATGACCTTAATTTAATTCCTAGATCTAACGTTTTAATAATTTCTACTGGATCTCAGGGCGAGCCAAATTCGGCTTTAAATAGAATTTCTAGAGATGCTGATAAATATATTAAATTAAAAAAAGGTGACTCAGTAATTTTTTCCAGTAGGAAAATACCAGGAAATGAAAATGCTATATTTAAAGTTCAGACGCGATTTCTAGAAATGGGTGTTGAAATAATTACAGATGATGACAAAAATGTTCATGTTTCTGGTCATCCTTCAAAAGATGAATTGGTCGATATGTACTCTTACATAAAGCCAAAAATTTCTATTCCAGTGCATGGAACTAGAGAGCATATAGATGCACACGCGAAACTAGCTCATAAATGTCAGGTACCAAAAATTATTAAACCAAAAAATGGAGATGTTATAAAGTTAAATGGATCTTCTCCTAACGTGATTTCAAAAATTGATTTTGTCAATCATGTGTATGATGCTGGTGAAATTGTTCCTATAAATAATGAGAGATTTACAGTTAGAAGACATTCATTATGGAATGGATTTGTTAGTGTTTCAGTTGTAATTAATGAAGAAGGTTATTTAGTTGCTCCTCCGCAGATCTCACAATTAGGAGTGTCAGATAGTGATACTATGGATAATTTTTTAATCAGTATTTCTTTAAAAATTGAAAGTTTGATAGATGATGATATGTTAAGTATATCAAAATCTAACGATGACATTATTAACAAAATAAAAAAAATCATTAGAAGTGGATTTAAATCAACTTTTTTAAAGAGACCTGCAGTAAGCGTCCATATCAATAGAGTTTAATAAAGATAGATGAGTTTAGTATCATATATAGTGGTTTTTTTAATGATTTGGATGATTTCCTTTTTTATTTCACTTCCAATAGGTGTTAATGTTTCAGAGCATCACGAAGAAGGTTTGGCAAACTCTGCTCCAGATAAAACTAATTTAAAAACTAAGGTAATTATTTCTTTTTTAATATCGTTTATACCAACATCCTTGATTTATTGGGTAATTGAAAAAAAAATATTTGATAACATTTTTAATAATTATATTTTATAATAATATCATCTTTTTTACTATATTTTGAAATTGAAATTTGAGTTTTTCTGAGGTAAAAATCATTATGTATTTTCGTTGGTAATTTTATAATGTTCAATAAAATTTTTTTAGCCTCAGATCATGGTGGTTTTCAACTCAAAGAAAAAGTTAAAAGTCTTTTAATAGAGAATAGCTTTGAGTATGAAGATTTAGGTTGTTCTTCTTTAGAACCAGTAGATTATCCAGATTATGCAAAACTCTTATCTAAAAAAATAAAAGATAAAAATAATTCAAGGGGTATACTTTTTTGCGGTACAGGAATTGGTATTTCAATGGCTGCAAATAGATTTTCACATATAAGAGCTGCTTTGTGTACAAGTGTTGAAATGGCTTCTAAGAGTAGGAAACATAATGACGCCAATGTGTTAGTGTTGGGTGGAAGAATTTTAGAAGACAAATTAGCTCTGGAAATAGTAAAAGAGTTTTTGCAGACTGATTTTGAAGCTGGCAGACATAGTTTAAGAGTTGATAAAATATAGAATTCAATAAAAAGGATAAATAAATGTTTTATAAAGATGGTTTTTTTAACAAAGATATAAGTGATTATGATCCAGTTTTATATCAATCTCTTAATAGAGAACTTGATAGACAACAAAACCAAATTGAGTTGATAGCATCAGAAAATATAGTTTCAAAATCAGTCTTACAAGCACAAGGCTCTGTTTTAACAAATAAATATGCTGAAGGTTACTTTGGTAAAAGATATTATGGTGGATGTGAATATGTAGATGAAGTTGAAAAACTTGCAATTGATAGAGCAAAAAAACTTTTTAATTCTAACTTTGCAAATGTACAGCCACACTCAGGTGCGCAAGCAAATCAGGCTGTGTTTCTTAGTTTATTAAAGCCAGACGATACTATTCTTGGAATGAGTTTGGCAGCTGGTGGACATTTGACACATGGCGCTAAACCAAATCTATCTGGTAAATGGTTTAATGCAATTCAATACGGTGTAAGGAAAGAGGATTCATTAATAGATTTTGAAGAAATTGAAGAACTGTCTATTAAACATAAACCAAAACTAATCATTGCGGGAGGCTCTGCTTATCCTAGAATAATTGATTTTAAAAAATTTAGAGAAATAGCAAATAAAATTAATGCCTATTTATTAGTAGATATGGCTCATTTTTCAGGTTTGGTTGCAGGTGATGTTCATCCAAACCCTATTGACTATGCAGATATAGTAACTACGACTACCCATAAAACCCTCAGATCTGGAAGGGGTGGAATGATTTTAACAAATAATGAAGAACTTTTTAAAAAAATAAATTCTGCTGTTTTTCCTGGCCTTCAGGGAGGTCCATTAATGCATGTAATTGCTGGTAAAGCTGCAGGATTTGGAGAAGCACTAACAAACGAATTTAAAACATATGCCAAAAACGTAATTTTAAATGCTCAATGTTTATCTAAAACATTAATAAAAAGAGGTTATGAAATAGTTTCTGGTGGAACTGATAATCATATAGTTTTATTAAATCTTAATAATAAGAATATAACAGGTGCAAGTGCAGAATTGGCACTTGAAAATGCCGGTCTAACTTGTAATAAAAATGGTATTCCATTTGACCCCTTACCACCTTCTATAACATCAGGTGTTAGATTTGGTTCTGCAGCTGCAACAACTAGAGGTTTTCAAGAAAAAGAATTTGAATTAATAGGAAACTTTATAGCAGATGTTTTAGAAGGTTTTAAAGATAATAAATCGGACCAAGAAAAAGAAAAAATTATTTATGAAAAAGTTAAAAATTTATGTTCAAGTTTTCCAATTTATTAATTTATAGGAGAATACTATGAGATGCCCTTTTTGTGGGAAAGATGATACACAAGTAAAAGATTCTAGGGCAAGTGAAGATGGTGGCTCAATTAGAAGAAGAAGATTATGTACTAGCTGTGGCTCAAGATTTACAACTTTCGAAAGAATTCAATTAAGAGACTTAACAGTAATAAAGAGGAATGGAAAAAAGATTCCCTTTGAAAGAGATAAACTTTTAAAATCAATGTTAATGGCACTTCGTAAACGACAAACTGAAGATGATGCAATTGAACGCGCTGTTAATGGTATTGTTAGACAACTTGAATCTTATGGTGAAAATGATATCCAATCAAAACTTATTGGTGAATTAGTAATGAATGCTTTGGCAGAAATTGATAATGTTGCATATATTAGGTACGCTTCAGTATATAGAGACTTTAGAGAAGCAGGTGATTTTGGTAAATTTGTAGAACAAGAAATTAAAGAATAACAAATTATAGTTAATCAATGTTAGCAAACCATACAAAATGGATGAATTATGCAATTCTTCAAGGTTTAAGATCTAAGGGTACAACTGGGAAAAATCCACCGGTTGGATGTGTAATTGTTAAAAATGATTTACTAATATCTTATGGTAAGACTGGTTTATCAGGTAGGCCGCATGCTGAAGAAGAAGCAATAAATAATGTTTTTGACAAAAAAAATCTAGTTGGTTCTTCAATGTATGTGACGCTAGAACCGTGTGCACATAAAAATATAAATGGCTTATCTTGCGTGGATCAAATTTATAGAACTGGTATCAAAGAAGTTTTTATTGGTTGTGTTGATCCAGATCCAAGAACAAACAAAAAAGGGATTAATTTTTTAAAAAAAAAAGAAATTAAAGTTCATGAAAATTTTTTGAAAGATAAAGCTTCAAAACTTTATGATGGTTTTTTTTCAAGAATATTAAACAAAAAACCCTATGTTTCATTAAAAATTGCATGTTCATTAGATGGTAAAATTGCTTTAAAAAATAACAAATCTAAATGGATAACTAATGAATTAAGTCGTTCTTATTCACACTTATTAAGATCACAAAACGATGCAATTATGACTTCAAGTTCTACTATTTTAAACGATAATCCTAGAATGAATTGCAGATTAAAAGGATTGGAAATAAATAGTCCTATCAAAGTTATATTAGATAGATTTTTAAAAGTATCCTCAAAATATAATATATTTGATACATCAAACAAAAATGATATTTTTCTTTATTCTGTTTTGGAAACAAAAGATCATTTAAATGGGAATAAATTTGTAAAGAAAATCAAAGTTGATGAACAATTTAATGATGAGGAATTTTTTAATTTTATTTTTACAGATTTAGCTAGTAAAGGAATAAATAATTTATTAATTGAAACAGGTTCAATTATAAATACTTTATTGTTATCTTTAAATTTAGTAGATGAATTATTAATCTTTCGTTCGGGAAATATTATTGGTAATGATGGATTGTCTTTTGTAAATAATTTAAACTTTAAAGAAATTAATGATCTTAAAGATTATAAAATTTCTTGTTTAAAATTTTTTGAAGATGATATTTTAGAAATAAGAAATTTAAAAAAATAAGGAATTTAAATGTTTACGGGTATTGTAAGTCATATTGGTATTGTTAACAAGATTTCACATCCTGATGATTGGGAATTATCAGTAGATGTAATTAATGATAATAATTCAGACAATGATTTCAATATTAATTCAATAGCAATTGGTGCTTCAATATCTTGTTCAGGAATTTGTTTGACTTTAAAAAAAGTCTTTAATAATACATTATTTTTTGATGTAAGTAATGAAACCCGTGAAAAAACAAATTTTTCTAGTTGGAAAGTTGGATCTTTAATTAATTTAGAGAAATCACTTAAAGTTGGGGATGAATTAGGTGGTCATTTTGTTTATGGACACGTTGACACTACTGCAGTAATTAGATCTATTGAAAAGATTAATGGTTCATATAAAATAACCTTTAGTTTAAATAGAAAATTTTTAAAGTATTTTGCTTCTAAAGGTTCTGTGTCAATAGATGGTGTGTCTCTTACGGTAAATGATGTTGATGAAGATTTTTTTACAGTCAATATTATTCCATATACTTGGACGCATACTAGTTTTAAAAATTATAATATTGAAACTGTTGTAAATATAGAAATTGATATTTTAGCAAGATATTTAGAAAGTCTTAATTCAAATTAATTAACTATGATATGATATCAAAAAAAGAGCATTTATCTCGGAGTTGAAATGGGTTTATCCAATATTGAAGATGTAATAAAAGATGCAGCTAAAGGTAAAATTTTTATATTAGTTGATGACGAAAATAGAGAAAATGAAGGTGATTTATGTGTATTAGGAGAATTTGCCTCAGCTGATGCAATAAATTTTATGGCAAAACATGGTAGGGGTCTTATTTGTCTGTCTTTAACTAGATCACAGTCAGAAAATTTAGGTTTATCTTTGATGGAACGAAGAAATGAGGGTAGATTTGAAACTGCTTTCACAGTCTCGATAGAGGCGACTAACGGCGTTACTACGGGTATTTCAGCGGCAGATAGATCATTAACAATCAAAACAGCAATTAATCCTAATGTATCTGAAAATGAAATTACAACACCTGGTCATGTTTTTCCGTTGATTTCCAAAGATGGTGGAACACTGATCAGAGCTGGACATACTGAAGCAGTTGTAGATATAGCAAAACTTGCTAAAGCAAATCCTTCAGGAGTTATTTGTGAAATAATGAAAGATAATGGAGAAATGGCTAGATTGCCAGATCTTATAACCTTTTCTAAAAAGCATAAAGTTAAAATTGGTTCAATTTCAGATTTGATTTCATATAGAAGAAAAAATGAAATTTATATAAAGAGAGTATCTGAATCAATTCTTGAAAGTAAATTTGGTGGTGTGTGGAGAATAATTATATTTAAAAACATAATTGACCAATCAGAACATATAGCACTTGTAAAAGGTATAATTAATCCTAATAAAACAATTTTAGTAAGAGTGCACGCCCTTGATCTCTTATCAGATGTATTAGGCAATAAATCAACTGACAGAAATGGTTCTGAATTATCTTCTGCAATGAAAACTATAGCTAATAAAGGTGATGGTATTAT
>CACJOU010000003.1:0-47500 GCA_902595145.1 uncultured SAR116 cluster alpha proteobacterium
AAGCTTAAAATTACCTATACTTGTCATACAAAGTACTAGAATTGATTCTAAAAACGAACGATGTATGATTAAAAAAGATGATGAAATTTATTATGTTAATTTTATAAATAACTTCAACAAAGATAATGACATAGTTTTGTTAGAAAATACTGGTCATTATATAACAATTGAAAGACCTGAATGGATAAATGAAACAATTTTAAGTTGGCTAATTAAATTAAAACTTCATTTCAGAAAGTAGAACGGCCAGTTGAGCCCCATGCATATCTCTATCAAAAATATCTCCTTGTATTATCTTCCTAGGAAAAGAAAATTTAATTACATTTAAATCGTCAATCTCAAATCTCTTTAGCTGTTGTTCACTTATCATAAGTAAATTTATTATTTCCGAATTTTTTAATTTTTTACAAACTTCTTTGTATATTTTTTTATTGCCACAAAAAATATCAATAGTAATCCAAAAAGGTCCTGCATTCTTAGATCTGATTTTTCTAACTTTTTCACCTAGGGTTAACAAATTATACCTCTGATGTTTCAATTTGAAATGCATCCATTGGATTATCCAATTCTAAAATATGGTTTAATACAAACTCATAAACACACCCTCTATCTGAATGCACTGGAGAAAATGGAAACGCAAATGTTGGGAGTTCTTCATAAGAGGAAAGTGGAAAATGTAATAAAAATGGATTTATTAATTTTGCTATTTCAGTAGATAATTGATTTTTTGATGTTATCAAACATAAAACACCAACTTCAAGAGGACTTCTTATATTTTTTTCTAACTCTCCCAAAATTGAGTTGAGACCTATGTGTCTAAATTCCAGTGAATATTCAGAGGTGTCTATATCCATTCTTTCATTAATTTCTTTTTTTAAGAATTTTAATAACTTATCCGTCCATTTTTTTACATTTTCCACATATTTTTTGTCTCTTAATAAAACTAATAATGAAGTTTGATATCCTGCAATCTTAGCTCCTTCTAACTTAACACAATATTGTTTTGACAGATGCCATTTTGCACCCTCTACTCGAACCTTTTTTTTGTCAATATTATAATAATTTGAGTAAGTTACATCCATATATCCTCCTGGTTCGTGTAAAATATAAGGATCAGCATTTTCATAAAGCATATGAGCGGCAACTGTTTCAGAAGTACAAAACGCATTTTTAGACATTGGCTCGACGGTAAATCCAGTCTTATCAAACTCTACCATTACAACACCAGATGTGGGATTTGTTGAACATAGTGCACCACACTCAACAACTTTAGCTCCATGCCAGGAAGAACCAGGATCAGCTCCTTTCATTAATGGCAAAGCTGAAATAATTGCAGTATCAGTTGTTCTGCCAGCTAAAATAATTTCAGCCCTTGTGTTTATACATTCTTGTATTTGTTCAGCACCTGCAAGCGCAACGATATTTGTCATTTCTTCAATTAATTGATCATTAAGCATAGGGGCAGGGTTTAAAGGATAAATCTTACTTAATTGAAAATTTTTTTTAATAAAGTTTTTTTCTTGTTGGCAATATAATTTGGCAATTTTTATGTTTTGATTTAATTCTTCAGCTAATTCAATGGTAATATTTTCCATCCAATCAACCATCCCATTAGTTCCACACGTGCCACAGGAACCAATTACAAGTGGTACATTAGCTTTTTCTCTTGCTATCATAAGACTTTTCCACTCTGCTTTTATAGCAGCGCGTGAATATTTCGATGTTCCTGAACCTAAAGAATATGGCCCGCTATCTGTAGAGCCTCCATCAATACTAATAATGTCTGGATTATTTTTAAGTCCATTGTTAAGAGCTTCTAAATCAAAACCAAGGCCAAGAACTCCTGAAGGAACTAATACTTTAATAGGTATCATTGTATAACTTTAGTAACAGTTAACTTTTCATAAAATTTAAGTTTATTTATTATTAATCTAATTAATACAGTACATCCAATTTTTGTCATTAACAACTTCGCCTATAAATAAAAAGGGGCTGTTTCCTGTTTTTTTAGCATAATATATTAAATCAGTGCTCTGATCTGATTTTATTGTTAATCTGTTATTCTTTGATAATCCTTTTGATCCAACCACTAATACAAATTTAGATGACAAATCGACAAGACCACTTTTTGGCTGTTTGGGAGCCATTATCTTATTGTATTTATATCCCCATGAATTCAAACAATTAATAGAAGTATCAATATGTTTAGCCTTAACTTTAATTAGGCATTGTTGGAAAATATTTTTATCTAAACCTTCTAAACTTCGAATTGGATAATCAAAATTTATATCTTTTTTAGAGGAAAAATTTTGCCATTTATCAATCTGATTATCTGACGGAATGATTATAATAGTGTTAAAGTGTAATTTTGATTTAACTAAAATGCTTAGTTTTATTTCCGAATTAAATTTTTGATTGTCTTGTACTTTTTTAGAAACATTTTGAGAATTAAATTTTTGTTTATGAAATTTTAAAATTTTGTTTATGTCATTCCTTTGAGATAAAGGAGTTACAACTTTATTTTTAAAAAGTTTAAGAAACTTTTCTCCTCCCTTTTCTTTTCCATAATATTTGTAATACTGATTGTCTAAAACACTTAATTGATATAATGAATCAAAAGATGGAGGGGCCAATTCTCTGATTCCCATTATATTATTGTTGGAACCAATTGAATGCCATTTTGAAAGAGTACCTTTTGACATACCAAGCTTTTGAGCTAACTCGACTTGTTTATTTTCTAACTGATTCAAAGCATTTGTTATTGCATCAGCCATCTCAAATATACTTTTTTTGACATTGATTTTAGCTAAATTAATTTTTTTAACATGATCATCAATTGACATTATGTTTGGAATTTGTGTTTTCATTTTTTAGATTTAATTTTATTGTTATAGTTAAATAAATATTTTATTAAAATTTTTTTCCACCTTCTTGAAGGCGGTTTGTAAGTTTATGATCTGTTCGAGACTTATTATACTCTAATTTTTCATAAATTGTTTCACCTAAGTTAAAACTCCTAGATTCAGCTAGATCAAATATCCGAATGACAGCATCAGCCAGTTCAACTTCCATCATTGATTTGTGTTTTAAATGATTGTCCATTAATCCTTTTCTTGCACCTTCCATTGCTTCACTTATTTCTGAATGTATTAGACACAATAATTCTCCAACATTTCTATCTTTTTTTTTTCCTTCAGCATCATGCCACCAACCACCCTTTACAGCTGCTTCATGACAATCTTTTACACAACTATTAATACCTATAATATTTTTATTCATTAATTAATCCCTCAAGTAATTAAACATTAAATATTGGACAATATTAAAAAACTTGCCATACCTATTGATATTGTAGCAAGAACATTATTCCAAATTATTGAAACAATTATTGCTATTAAAGCAGCATATAATTTGAAATTTTCGATTAAGAAAAAATTGTTATTTTCAATAATTGATAAGTCATTAACAATAATGGGAGTTAAAACTGCTAAAGGAATATATTTAAATGTATGTTTCACAGATAACGGTAAATCAATTGAAAATATACCTGAAAGAGGAATAAATCTAATCAAAAAAGTAATGACGCCACATAAAATAATTAACGACCAAATCATGATTTTTTATCCCATCTACTTGAAGCCATTCCTGCTAAGATACCAGTAAGGCCTGACAAAATTATCCAGAAATTTATATCTAAGTTTTTAAAAATGAGTGCTGAAATTCCTGATGAAATAACTGTGATAAGAGTTGATTTTGATTTAATCATTGGAATAATTATAGCTATAAAAGTAAGTGGTATGATAAATTGCAAATCCAAAAATTCCGGCAAATCATTACCTAAACAGACACCAAATAATGTCGAAATTTGCCAAGATAAAAATAATGTTATGCCAGAACCTAAAAGGTGATAATGAAGTATAGAATTATCTGAATGGTTTATGAATTTTCTAATTGATACAGCATAAGCTTCATCAGTTAGTAAATAAGCGAGTGTCACTCGCCAACTTAAAGATAACTTATTTAAATATTCAACCATTGAAATACTATATAATAGATGCCGTGAATTTATTGCACCTACAGTTGTCACTATCACTCCATATGGAGTAGAATTTGATAAAAGTTGAACAAATGCTATCTGACTAGCCCCACCAAAAATAATTGAAGACATAAGAAGGGCTTGTAAGAAAGTTAAACCACTTTCAATAGCCATAACTCCATAAATAATTCCAAAGGGAAAAACACCTAATTGTAAGGGTAACTCTTGAAGAACGCCTTGTTTAAATATTTGCCACTTTTTCATAATATTTATTATAAACTTTTTAAGATTAATAAAACTGATATATATAAATTATAATACTAAAAATTATAAACCCAAAATTTTGAGATTAAAATTTGTTAAAATCTGATCGAACTAAATTTATAATGGATTTTTTGGAACAGACTTATCCAAACACGCCAGTTCCACTGAATAACAAAAATGTTTTTGAACTATTGGTCGCTGTATTGCTTAGTGCACAGTGTACAGATGAACGTGTAAATAAAGTAACACCCTCATTATTCAAAATTGCCGATAATCCTTTTGACATGGAAAAAATCCCTGTTGAAAAAATTTATGAAATTATTAGACCCTGTGGGCTTGCACCTCAAAAATCTAAAGCAATTTCTAATCTTTCTAAAATTCTCGTTAATAAATTTGATGGGATGGTTCCCAAGGATATAAATGAATTAGAAAAATTACCTGGTGTTGGGCACAAAACAGCAAGTGTTGTAGTTTCTCAAGGATTTGGTATACCTGCTTTTCCAGTAGACACACATATTCACAGGCTTGCTCAAAGATGGGGTTTAACTAATGGTAAAAATGTTAAAACAACTGAGAATGATTTAAAACGTTTATTTCCTAAAGAAAAATGGAACAAACTTCATCTACAAATAATATTTTATGGTCGTGAATTTTGTTCTGCTTGGGCTTGTGATGGTACTGTTTGTAAAATATGTACGACTTGTTACCCAAAAAGAAAAAAAGCTGTCAAAACTAAAAAAAGTTAAAAACTATATAAGTTGAAGTTGAGTGTTTCTTTTTTTTGATGATTTTGTTCTTTTCCTGCTTCCTAATTTTTCAAATACTATGTTTGATTTTTTTCTATAACCTTCTTTTTGAAATATAAATGATATTTTTGCTTTTGCATTTCTTATTGCCGTGGTGTGATCAACAATTGGTTTAGGATAATGCTTTCCAATTAAACAATTAACATTTTCTTGTGTCTTCAGATCCATTTTCCAAGGCTCATGTATCCATATTTCTGGTATGTTTCTGAGCTCATGAACCCATTTTTTTATAAATTTACCATTAATATCATGATCCATTGATTGTTTGATTGGATTATAGATTCTTAATGTGTTGATACCAGTTACTCCAGATTGCATTTGTAATTGACTATAATGAATACCTGGTTCGTAGTCTGTAAAAGTTTGGGCTAAATGATGTCCTGTTTTTCTCCAATCAAGCCAAAGATCATAACTTGCAAAACTAACTAACATTGCCCTCATTCTAAATGTGATCCATCCGTTGTGATTTAGACTTCTCATGCATGCATCGATAAATGGATAGCCTGTCAATCCTTCTTTCCAAGCTTTATAATATTCTAAATTCATATTATCCTTTCTCAATTTATCATAAAAAGGATGCATACATGAAGTTTCTATGGAGGGTTGAGATTCTAATTTCTGAATGAAATGGCATCTCCATGACAGCCTGGATTTGATTGCATTTAGGTTTCTACTATTAATTGTACTTCTGTTTTTTTGAAAATTGATTTTATTTAAATTCAACAGTTTTATTATTTCTTTTGATGAGATAGTTCCCCAAGTCAAATGAGGAGAAATACGAGAGCACGTTTTTTCAGATATCCCTGGTTTGGAAATATTAGATAAATAATTTTGACCTCTATTTTTTATAAAACTATGTATTATTTTTAGAGCCTCACTTCTTCCCCCTTTTTGAACTTCACCAATAAAATTGTTTTTAAAAATAGGACTATTTTTTTTTGGGATAGATCCTTCTAAAATTTCATCAATATGCATTAGAGATGCAGGTTTAGGAATTAAGTTTTCTTTCATTCTATAATTTCTAATTTTTGACCAATCGTCACGATTTTTCAAATTTCTTACTATACCGTTAGTGGGATACTCTATAAGCGCAATATTTTTTCGATTAGACCATTTTTTAACATTTAAATCTCTTTCATAGGTCCATTGATTTCCTGTTTCTTCATGTGCGTATATTGAAATAATACTGAATTGTGTTGCTAACTCATTAAAAATTTCAGTCACAGACCCTATCCGTACTATCAGCGATTGACCAAGTTTTTTTAATTCTTTTCTTAACTCAATTAAACTGTCATAAATAAAACACCAATGTCTTTTGTTCGAAAAAGGCTGTTTCCAATATTCATTTTCTACGACATATATTGGTAAAATTGGTTTTAGAGTTTTTGAGGCTTCAAATAAAGGTTTGTGGTCTATAGTTCTTAAGTCTCTTTTAAACCACACTATTTGTATTTCAGATTTTTGCATGTTTAGCTTTACGGCCGTAGACCCTCTCTCTCCATATTTGGAAACTACTTTTTTTTAAGTTTGATCTCATTATTTTTATAACTTCTTTTTCACTTAGGTTTGTTTGAAATTTTATTGAGTCAAAACTTGTTTTGTCACACCAGGCCATTTCTATAATATTGTTTATATCATAGTCTTTGTTATTTATTTTCATTTTGTTTTGATCCTATTTCTTCTACATTTTTCGCTACAATACTTAACTTCATCCCAAACCTTTTGCCATTTTTTTCTCCATGTAAACGGTCTTTCGCAAATGAGACAAATTTTTGAAGGTAAATTCTCTTTTTTTATCATATTAGGTAACTATTTATTTTGGTCTATTTGTGATGTTTTTACTAAAATTGCCGTATGCAAACCTGAGGCAGCAACCTTGCCAGAAGGTGAAAATAACCTTCCTTCTATTGAAACTATTAGCTTTCCTAATTTAATTATTTTCGCAGTACCAATTACTTTGCCTTCAGATAATGGTCTATGAAATGTAGTATGAATATCAGTTGAGCTTGGCAAATATTTATCTTTTGTAAAAATATTTACACTTATTGAAGTTATTTCGTCTATAGCACTCGTAATCATACCCCCTTGAACCGTATTAAAAGGGTTTAAACATTGTTTTGAAAATTCAAGTTCAAATTTATATATATCATTTTCTAAATTTAAAAATTTTGTTTTTAGTAGCTTATGTGTTCCACCTGAATTAGCTCTTTTTAATGATTTTTCTAAACTTTTATCTTCCACGTCAATTTCCTTTGATATAATCTTTATATAAGTATTGAAAATCATAAATAAAGAAGATGTCATAAATATATAATGTGGAGGAGTTTTTATGCCTAAAGGTTATTTTTTAAGTGCCCACCGTTCACCTGCGAATCCTAAAAAAAGACAAGCATATCTTGATCTTGCTGGACCTGCCATTTTGAAAGGTAATGGTAAAATATTGGCTAGCACCAATGAAGTAGATGCTCATGAAAATGGTGTTTCTGAACAAACTGTTCTAGTTGAATTTGAAAGCTTAGAAAAAGCAAAAGATTTTTATTATGGTTCTGACTATCAGCTAGCTTTGAAAGCGCTGGATGGTGGTGCAGATAGAGATATTAGAATTTTTGAAGGCAAATAATTAAAAAGGAAATTTAAAGTAACTACTTTTGATTAGTCATTCTATCGTACGTCTTAAATAAAGATTGGTTTCCATTTTTTCCTTCATTGTGAGCCCTTGATTCCAAATAAAGTGTTTGTACAAGAGACAAACCTGGTAACGGAACTCCACTCTCAAAAGCTGCCTCACTGGCTAACCTTAAATCTTTTAATTGCAAATCTATTCTAAATCCAGCTTGATCATTTTTATCTATCACATGATTTCCTAAATTCTCTAACATCCAGGAATTAGCTGACCCTCCCATTAAGGTTTCTCTTAAAAGATTTAAATTACCACCTTTTGATTTACAAAGAGCAAAAGCTTCACACATAGCTTGTATGTGAGAACCAACCATTATTTGATTACACATTTTGAAGATTTGACCCATACCAGATTTTCCAGCATAAATTACATTTTTCCCAAAACAATTAAGAATATTAATTGATTTTTTAAAGATGTCTTTTTTCCCACCTACCATTATTGATAATTTTGCATTCTGAGCACCTTTGACGCCGCCACTCACTGGCGCATCAAGAAAATCAACCTGTATTTTTTGTAGAGTTTTACCAATTTCAATTGCTGATTTTGATGAAATTGTACTCATATCGATTACAACTGTACCAGGTTTAAGGTACGAGTTTATACCAGTACGATCATTGAAAACATTTTCAACATCATTTGTATCTGGCAAAATTGAAATTATAAAATTGCTATTTGCAATACCTCTTAAGTTATTGACGGACTTTATTTTATCTTTTTCTAACTTTTTTGTAATTTTAGGATTGATGTCGTATACCTTAAGTTCATATCCTTGCTTTATTAAGTTTTTTAACATTGGTAAACCCATATTACCTGCGCCAATAAAGCCAATTGATTGAGAAGTTTTATTATTAATCTTCATTTATTTTCTTTCAGAATTTCAAATGGAAATTTTAATATTAATTATAAATATTTTTAATTTATAGTGAATTTAAAAATTTATTTCCAATATAAAATATTAAATTTTAATCAATTCTTTGGACTAAAGTAAATTAAAAACATAACTTTTTAGTTATCTTTTTATAAAAACAATTAGCTAAAAAGTTGAAATTTTAATCTGAAACAATATCATATATTCTTAGGGGGGATATTGTATGCACAAAAGCACTCTGTCCTTAGCAAAATTGTGGTCTCTATTAAGAGACCAAGAAAAAAAGTTAGGACTAGATAAGTTATCTTTAACTGAGCGTGACATATTTTTATGTATTTTATTTCTGCAAAAAAAAAAATTAATTAGCCTCGAAAATATTATTAAAAATTGTAGACATCCAAGAGCAACATTATTCAGATGTTTAAAAAAACTACGTTCAGAGAAAATAATTCAAGTTAAAAAAGATACCAACGATACAAGAAAATCATTCATTTCTATTTCGTCTAAATATTTATAATTATTATGTTGATAATAGATTAAGTTATTTATTAAATCTTTAGGTCAAGTCTAGGTTTCCAAAATGGACGGAACAATTCAATTTTTGGACAACGGTTCATAACAACTTTTAAACCTGCATTTTCAGCAAGACGAGCGGCTTCATAATTAACAACGCCAATTTGTCCCCACAGAACTTTGGCACCAATTTCAATTGCTTCTTCAGCTATACTAAATAAGTCTTCTGATTTTCTAAATACTTCAACCATATCAACTGGCCTATTAATTTTTTTTAAATTTGGGAATACTTCTAAGCCTCTAATTTCTTTTAATCCAGGTTTTGGATTCACTGGTATCATATCATAGCCAGTTTCATGTAATACTCTTAGAACACCATAGCTAAACTTTGTTTTATCAGGACTTGCTCCAACCATTGCAATACTCTTTACAGAATTTAAAATATCTTGAAGGTATTTATCTTCATAAGGTTCATCATGGTTAATGTTAATCATTTTTAATTTCCCTGATAGATGCAATGTCAGCTTTTAATTCATGTGGAGCTAACGGATCAATAAATGGATTCCTATATAATTTATCATGACTTTCTACACCTATGTCAAAAGTACAATCTGTTTTAGCTCTTGCCACACACAATATTACATAACCATCGTTAATTTGCCTATTGTTAAGTGCTACTTGAGATTTTTGATCAACTTTACCCTTAATTAATTTTGCAGCACACGTAATACACCCTCCGTATTGACAACCATAAGGTAAATCAACACCAAGTGAACGTAATTCTAATAATAACGGTTTATTACCTTTAACCTCATATGTTGCATTATTACGATTTGCTATTGTAATTTTTTTCATAACCAAATATCACTTGTGCAATCACCCCCAGGGTAACGACTTTCGTGACAACGACTTGGGCCATTAGGTTCATTGCCAAAGTTTACAACAAAATCTTCATTAATTTTCATACCACCATTTTTCACATCGCAGTTTATCATTAGCATTACTCCACCTTTGGATCTAATTTCTGGATAAAATTGATTATCCCAAGTTGAAAAAAGTGATGTAGTTACATACATACGTTTACCATCTAAAGATAATTGGTACATCTGAGGACCTCCGGCAACTTTGACACCATTTACTATTGGAGCTTTACCTAAAAGACCACCCATCCAAACTTGACCTGTTAAAACTGGATTGTGTGGGTCAGTAATATTATATTGTCGCATATCACCATGAAGCCAATTATTTATATAAAGATATTTATCATCCATAGACACTAAAAGAGCCGACATAACTCCTGGAATTGGAATAGGCCAATCTGGATGAGGTTCATTGTCGATGTCTATAATCTTTTCCCATTCCCAGTTATCATTTTTGGTTTTCCAAAAATGTATTACGTTTGCACTTAAGGCTGCACCACAAAACCCATGGCTACTATTTGGATTGTGTAAAAACTTTACTTCTAAAGGAATAAGTCCATCTTCTCCTAAATACATCGTTTGAATTGGCCTTTTCTTCTCAAAATCCCAAATATGTAAACGTCTTCCATATTTAAGATGACCAACTTCTTCAAGATCAAAGCCTGGCATAAAAGTGTTTGGTGCAGCCCATTCTGAGCTAACCATTACATTGTGACGTGGTTGATACCAAAAATCGTAACTAAAAGGAATATCGCCCATAGAGTTTTCCCAACGTCCTAAAATTTCAAAATCTTTGTTAAGATGTAAATAACCTCCTGGTGCTTCACCTTTAGCGTCTCCAAGGAAAGAAATAATTATCTCTGATCCTAAGCAATGAACAGTGTGAGGTCCTGATAAATTAGTTTTAGTTTTAATTTCGGTCCCTTGGATAATTTTATGTATTCTAGGTGCTTTTGGATTTGTTGCCGTATCAACAACATAAACATTATTTGATCTAACACCTGGGACAAGAAGATATCTTCTACTCATACTTTTATCGTCATGACAAGATGAACATGCATTCCAACCCATATGATGTAGTTCATCTCCTATTCCTGGCATTTCTAGTCTATGTATTACTTTTGAATAACTTTCACTTTTTGGGTCAACATCAATTGTTGCTAAGTAATCGGGTTTTTGAATACCTGTGCCAGTATAAATAGCTATGGTGTAAAGTAATTTTTCACTGGGTGCTTTAATTGCTTCAGAAGGACTTGCATACCCTGGACCGCAACAAAACCCTTTCATAAAAATCTCCTAATAATAAAAAAAGAATATTAGAAAACTACAATAAATTCACATTAAGGTAAAAGGTAATTTTTAAGCTATATTATCAATATAATCTTTAATCCCTCTTTCTATTGAATATTTAGGTTCCCACTGAATATCATTCTTGATTTTTTTTAGACTAAAAAGTTTCCTTTCACTCACAGAGTTATGATTTAAAAAGTTCACTTGCAAATTTCCTATGTGTTGACTGACTTCATTAACTATAGTGTGATATGAGGGAAAATCGGGTCCAGAAACATTATAATCATAAAAATGTTCTTTTTGATGAAATAAACATTTTTCTATACACGAGACTACATCATCTACATAAACATACGGCCAACAAAAATCACTTTTAAATGGTAATGTAATTTCTTTATTTTTAATTCCTGAATTTATAATGTCATTGATAAAACAGCTGGTAGATCTTCTATGACCGTAGATAGTCGATAACCTTAAAGATATTATATCCATATCATAGTTTTCATAATACTTCTTTAATAGCAAATCACATGAAGCCTTTGTTGCCCCATACAGATTTTCTGGAGCAAAACGATAATCTTCAGTGGTATTACTTTCAGAAAGTTCACCATATGCTGAAATAGAAGAGCAAAAGATAAATCTATTAATTTTTTTAGAAATTCTGGCAGCTTCAATTAAATTCATAGTAAAAAAGATATTATTTTTGATAATTAAATTTGGCTTTTCATTTGCCAACATTGGACCAGAAATACCACCAGTATGAATAATTTTTGTGATATCATATTTTTTTAAAATGCTTGTAAAATCGTCAACACTCTTTAAGGAAATTGAGATATGTTTGTACTTTTCTTCATTTTCTAAGTTGATAACAGGATCAAGACCAATAATTAGATTACTCTTTTTTAAAAGTTTTGTAACTAAGGGAGAGCCAACCAACCCTGACGAACCTGTTATAAATATGTTGTCTAAATTCATTATTTTTCTCTACATTTCCAAATTAATTCTTATTATTTAATAATAAAAGACAAAAAACTTTTTTTTAAACTAAATAGTTAATCATTTTTATTGGAGGTTTAGATGAAATTATATTTTGCTCCAAACTCACGAGCAGTTAGAATAGCATGGCTACTTGAAGAACTTGGCATTACCTACGAAATAGAAAAATTTACAGTTGGGGATAAAGCACTTAGAACACCAGAATATTTCAAATTACATCCTATGGGTAGAGTTCCTGTACTAGAAGACAAAGGTATTACAATATATGAGTCTGGAGCTATTCTTGAATATTTGCTAGCTAAATATGATAGTGGAAATTTTCATCCAAATAAGGATGATGAAACATTTCCTTACTACCTTCAATGGCTTCATTATGCTGAAGGATCAATTATGCCACAAGTTAATACCATAGTTGTGGAGACCATTTTACTACCTCCTGAACGAAAGAACGAAGTTAACGTTGCTAGAGCTTTTAAACTCTTAAATGTTGCCCTTATAAACGTAAATAATAATTTAGAAAATAAAGACTTTTTAACTAATAAATTTTCTGGTGCTGATATAATGACAGGTCATGCATGTATAGGCGCAAAAAGAGTCGGAGCTGACATTTCAAATATGAGCAATATAAGTAATTATATTGAACGTTTAATGTCCAGACCTGCACTACAAAAAGCTATGAAAATTTAAATCATATAAACTAATTTATAATATCAAGTTTTAGTTAACTGATAAACCTCATGAGATAAACCAAGTGATTGTTCCATTTGTTTAAATTCATCAGATGACATGAATTGTCCAATCATTTCATGATTAAAAACCTGTGTACTTATCATTGCAGTTTTGTCATCAACTTTTCCTACGATAGTATTTCTCATCATTTGAGACTGAACTTCAGCATCTGAGTCAAATTTTTTTTTCCAATCATCATAAGTCGTATTTTTAATCTTTACGATTATGAGAGTATTCATAAATCAATCTCCAAATTCTATATTCTCAGCCTGTAACGTCCATTACATTTGACATCTCTTTAATATTGTTATCAAACATTGCCGCCATGTCTCCTAAAGTATCCAAAATTGCCTGAGGTGAGTTAGCTTTCCACCAACAATACATAACCATGTCATTTTTTTCATTATTCCAATTCATTTGAAAATTGGCATTTTCATTTTTCATGTTTTTTCTAATGTCGTCTGCAGTCATACTTTTCATAATTTCAAAATATTGTTCTCTAATTTCCTCTGATTTAAAAGTGTGCTCGACCATATAATCTTTCATATTCTCCTCCAAAAAAAACAAAACATTTTAATTTAATCATGTATTTTGAAGTAATAAAATTCTAATCTCAAAAAATTTCTATAATGTATAAATTTTAAGCAAAACAACTTTTACAGAAAAATTTTAAGAAATTATTATTTTTTACTTTACCTTCCTCTTAGGGAAGGGTTTATTTGTTATAAATAGGGTAAAATGGTAATTCAAAACGTTATACAAATTAATTGGCTGTGCCAACACACATGGATACAATCATCCAAAAATACTTTATGGTGTTTGCTAGGATGTTGCATTGGAGATTTTGGTACAATAGCGTATTTTCAATTTATGGAAATAGATTGGCCAGTTGTATTAATTATGTCTCTGGCAATTATTAATGGAATTTTAACTTCTATAGCCCTTGAGACTTTTATACTTTCTAAACAAATGTCAATTAAATTGGCTTTCAAAACCGCAATTGGAATGTCTTTAGTTTCGATGATCTCTATGGAACTTGCTATGAATTTAACTGATGTTGCTCTTACAGGTGGAGCAATTTTAACTTGGTGGGTCATTCCTTTTATGTTGTTTGCTGGATTTATTACACCTCTTCCATATAACTATTGGCGACTAAAGGTTTTAGGCAAAGCATGTCATTAAAAGTTTCAAGTTCAATTACAACTAAATCAATATTTTTTATTTTTGCAGTATCTATAACTTTGATATTTGGCTTTATATATTATCCATTTAATAAAACTGTTGAAGCTTCTGTAAGCCTTAAACCTAAAAACCAAGAAATAATTTCATTAGGTAAAATTGTTTACGATAAAAATTGTGCATCATGTCATGGAGTTAATTTAGAGGGCCAAAAAGATTGGATGTCACGATTACCAGATGGATTAATGCCAGCCCCACCTCATAATGAAACAGGTCATACATGGCATCACAGTGATAAATATTTATTCATGATAACCAAGTACGGAATTGAGGACATTATTGGCCAGAAATATCCAAACAACATGCCTGCTTATAAAGATATTTTGACAGATAAAGAAGTTATCGCTGTTTTGTCTTACATAAAAAGTACGTGGCCTAATAAAGTAAAGAAGATACATGATCAAATTAATGATCGTGAAAATAAACAATATTGAAACACATATATTTAAAATATTAATGGATATTAAAAATGCTATCTCGTCGTAAATTTCTAAATCTATCTATGGCATCACTTGCTTTAACAACTTTACCAAGTAAAATTCAGTCTAAACAGTTGATACGTAATTATAGAATTACAGCTGAAATCACCCCTCATTTATTTGATGAAAAAGGTATTTCGAATAATCTATGGTTATATAATAAACAAACACCTGGACCACTTTTAAAAACCAAACAAAATGAAATAATTCGTATTGAGTTTGTTAATAATCTTGATGAGGCAACAACTATCCACTGGCATGGTATTAAAAATATTAATAAGATGGATGGTGTTCCATATTTAACACAAAATCCAGTTCAACCTGGAGAAACATTTATATATGAATTCCCATTAAAAGACGCTGGTACATTTTGGTATCATGCACATTTTGAAACTTGGAAACAAATTGCAAAAGGTCTATATGGCCCATTAATTGTAACAAACGAGATTGATCAAAAAATAGACGATAATATTGTTATTTTAGCAGACGACTGGAGACTTAATAAAAATTATCAAATAGACGAAAAATCATTTGGATCATTACATGATTGGTCACATGCTGGAAGAATAGGTAATTGGTTTACAATAAATGGCGAAAAATCCCCTGAGTATTCAATAACGAAAAATGGATTTACAAGAATAAGATTTATTAATGCCTCTAATGCTAGAATATTGTCATTTGGTTCAAGTTTGAAAAAAATGAAAATTATTGCAATAGATGGAATGTTAGTTAAACCATTTATGGAAGATAAATTTAAACTTGCTCCTGGTCAAAGAATAGATTTGTTAGTTGAAACTTACAACCTATCTACAATTAATTTTTATGAAATTAGTGGAAAGAAAAAACTTAGTGCCTTTAAATTAAATATTGATAAATCAAATAACGCTCCAAAAAAATATATAGATTTTTTACCTTTACAAGAAATACCCTTGCATACTAAACCAAAAAATTTATTCATTCATATGCAAGGTGGAGCAATGGGCAATCTTGCAAAAGCAAAATTTGAAGGAGTTGAAAAAAATTTCCGAAATCTCGCAATTGAAGATAAAAAGTTCTGGGCATTTAATAAAGAAGTAGGTCATTATGATCATCCATTAGCTTCTGTAAGAAAGGACCAGGCGATTAATATAGAAGTTTGGAATGATACACGATGGCCACATAGTATGCATTTACACGGGAATCATTTTTATGTTCAGTCTAAAGAATTTAAAAATGTTAAATCACCTATTCTAAGAGATACTTATCTGATGCAACCAGGAGAAAAATCACAATTTTTATATATAGCCGACAATCCAGGTAAATGGCTTTTTCACTGTCATATGTTAGAACATGCAGCTTCTGGTATGATAGGTTACATTGAAGTTTTATAATTTTTTTAAATAAGCTAAATCACTAAATAATATAGAAAAAATAATAATTATAAATTAATTAAACATATGTTTTTACTTTTCATATCTTTAAGGGATTTATTTTTAGATCCATCCAAATCAATTGCTTTTGTTGCATTAAGAATTACATGAGTTCCATAGCCTAAATTTATAGCATCAATAGCAGAGTAATAGACACAAAAATCAAGTGCTAAACCACAGAGATAGACCTTTTTAATGTGATTTTGTTTTAGAAAACCATCTAATCCCGTCATGGTGTTTTTGTCGTTTTCATAAAAAGCTAAATAACTATCGATTTGTTTTCTATATCCCTTTCTAATAATTATATTTGCTTTACTAGTGTCAAGGTCTTTATGAAATTTAGCATCAAAAGTTCCTTGTACACAATGATTAGGCCATAAAACTAGAGTTCCATAAGACATTTCAAGAGTTTCAAATGGTGCTTTGTTATCTTGGTTAGAAGCAAAAGACAAGTGGTCTAATGGATGCCAGTCCTGCGTTAAAACAATCAAAGAAAACATTGTTTGCAAAGAATTTATTTTTTTATAATTTCATTTCCCTCATTAACCGCTAAAGATCCACCTGGACAAAAATCGTTTTATAGATCGATAATTATTAACGAACAATTTTTTTCAAAATTCATAAGTTTCTCATGAGCTAATTTCAGAATTATTTATATATTAATTAAACATTTTTTAAATTTAAATAATTTTCATATATAAAAAATTAACCTCTTGGCTTTGCTGATAAAGAACATCCTCCGTCAACCACTAGGAGATGTCCTGTTATATATCTTGCCCAATTTGAACATAAATAAACAACTGCTTTTCCAATATCCCAGCCATCCCCTTCAATTTGAATAAGTGAAGCATCTTGTCTTTGAGAGCGACGTTCTTTAGTCATACCTGGAGTATAAACCATAGGAGTGTAAACAGGCCCAGGAAGAATACAATTTACTCTTATGCCATCTACACCATGATCTACTGCCATAGCTTGACTAAGAGACAAAACTGCACCCTTTGATGCCGAATATGTAGTAAGACCTTTTGGTCTAGTTGCAGAAATAGAAGATATATTTACAATTGATCCACCATCACCTGACCTAATCATTTCTGGAATAGCATATTTTGACATAAGAAACATTGGTTTTAGATTAACATCCATTACATAATCCCAATTTTCCTCTTTTTCATCAACCACAGATAATTTGCTAGCAATACCAATATTATTGTCTAATATGTCTAATCTACCCCAGTTGCTGATAGCGTAATCAACAACCTCTTTGCATTGTACTGATTTTGTTAAATCACCACTGATATACTTTGCTTCTCCACCCCTATCTTTAATCATTTGAAAAGTATTTTTAGCCAGTATCTCATCTTTGTCAGCAACAAGTACTTTTGCGCCAGCGTCTGCTAAGAGTATAGAAGCTGCTCTACCATTTCCAATCTCTTGACCGACTGCTCCACCTCCAGCGACAATGGCAACCTTATCTTTTAGACCAAAATCTAAAGAACCATTTATCATATCTACTCCAAAAAAATTTTATGTTTAAGTATATCAAAAAAATACTACGAACTATAGAAATATTAATATTATCTTTTATTGAAACTGTTATAAATTTCGTCTCTCTTTTAATTCCATTTATTTCAACTGGGCGGCTAAAATAACGAGGAGGAAAATTGGATAACCTCATGTTTATGGGATGTTGATAAGTTTTTTTTATTATCACTTTCGAAAACTAGAGTATTAATTCCTATTTCAGCTTTTTTAAAATCTGGGCGCGTATTGCTTTACCTTTTGGTATTCCAATAAATTCTAAATAGTCATTTGTGAAAACCATTGAATGATTTATTGAGCCAAGAGAATGAAATCCTCTTTGAGTTAATGTGAATCCTAATTCAGAAAATAATTTATAAGCTTCATCCATATTTTCTCTAACATAAATTGCAATATGATCTAAATTTAAATTATTTAACATGATATTTCTTCTATCTTTTAACTTAAGTCATAAACTAGTGTTTAAATGCGATCACAAGATTAAGAGTTTAACTTATTTTTATACTTAAAGCACAAAAACCAAAAAAAATCCGAAATCTTTAAGGATCCCTCTAGGTCATTAATTTTATCACTATAATTGTTTGAAGGAGTAATAATTAAATCTACGAACTTCAGGTTATAAGCCTGTCGATTTCTGGGTAAATTAAGCATTACAAAGGATGTCTAACTATAAGTTTAGCCATAAAATACGCTTCTCATTGACAGCGAGCAACTAGCTTGATAAGACCTATGATAATAGCCGGAAGTCAAAAGAAAGTTGCGTGGAAAATATGGACGAGTTGACGGAAAAAATCATTGAAGCCGCAGATGATGTTATTGACCGTGATTTGAAATATATTTGCGATCGTGCGAAACCCGAGTTAATGAAAATGGCTGGAAAAAAATTATTAATCGTTGGTGGTGCTGGCTTTTTGGGGTATTATTTCATCCAATCTGTTCTTAACTGGAATGCCGATAAATATAAAAAACAAAAAATTGAACTTACTGTTATTGATAACTTTTCGCGAGGATTTCCAGATTTTATCTCAGAACTGAAAAAAAACAAAAAATTAAAAGTTTTTGAGCATGATATAACAGAACCATTTCCAAAACACCTAGGAGATTTTCAATTTGTTATTCACGCTGCCTCAATCGCCTCACCAATTTTTTACAGATTAAATCCTATTGAAACAATGGATGCAAATGTCACCGGTTTACGTCGGCTGCTCGATTATTGCCTTGGACAAAAAGATAAAGAAAATAAAGTAGAAGGACTTTTGTTTTTTTCTACTAGCGAGATTTATGGGGACCCACAAAAAGAATTTATACCTACATCTGAAAATTACAGAGGAAATGTGTCTTGTACTGGACCCAGAGCTTGTTATGACGAATCCAAAAGATTTGGAGAAACCCTCTGTGTAAACTTTGCTAATCAATATGGACTTCCGATAAAAGTTGCCAGACCGTTTAATAATTATGGTCCTGGCCTGAAAATTTCTGATCGGAGAGTGCTACCGGATTTTGCTCGCAATATTATATCAGGTGAGGACATAATTATGCTCTCTGATGGAACGCCATCTCGAACTTTTTGTTATATTTCAGACGCAATTATAGGATATTTTAAGATTTTAATTAACGGCAGACATGGAGAAGCCTATAATATCGGTGTCGAAGAACCCGAAATATCAATGTTAGAATTAGCTAAAAGATTATCTTTAATTTCGAAAGAATTATTTGGATATAATGGCAAGGTTATAACAAAAAAAAGTGAAGACATTGAATATTTAACTGATAATCCAAATAGGCGCTGTCCAATAATTAATAAAGCTCGCCGTGAGTTGGGTTATAATCCCGAGATAGAGCTAAATGAGGGCCTTCGTCGATCTTTGATTTGGTACAAAGCAAACCATCAAGCAATAAATGCATAAAAGGATTATAATTTGAAAATTTCAATTATAGGAAGTGGCTATGTTGGTCTTGTGTCAGGAGTATGCCTTGCAGAAAAAGGGCATAATGTCTGTTGTGTTGATAAGGAACCAGAAAAAGTTCAAAAAATAAATGATGGTATTTGTCCTATCTTCGAAGCTGGACTTCACGATCTTTTAGAAAAAAATCTTCATACAAAGTTTAAAGCAAAAACTGACCTAGCCGATGCCGTGATTAACTCAGAAACTACCATCATTGCTGTTGGAACACCATTTGATGGCAAAACAATAGACTTATCTTACATAAAAAAAGCTACTATCGAGATTGCCAAAGCTTTAAAAGAGAAAACTGGTTATCATCTTGTCGTTGTCAAAAGTACCGTTACTCCCGGGACAACGGATAATTTAGTAAAAACATTGCTCGATGATGTGCTAAACAGTCATACAGATTTAGTTTGTGACGTTGCTATGAACCCTGAATTTTTGAGAGAGGGTAATGCAGTATCTGATTTTCTCAATCCAGATAGGATTGTTCTAGGCGCAAATAATGAGCAAGCTATGAAAGTGCTTCGCAGATTATACAAGGTTTTTCCCAATGTGGAAATTTTTGAAACTAACTGCAAAACTGCCGAAATGATAAAATATACATCAAATTCTTTACTTGCTACGATGATATCTTTCTCAAATGAAATAGCAAATTTGTGCTCAAACATTCAGGATGTAGATATTTTAGATGTGATGTCCGGAGTTAGACTAGACCGTCGTTTAAGCCCTGAATTACAAAATGGACAACGTATCTTTCCAGATTTTTTGAGTTATCTACAGCCTGGATGCGGTTTTGGTGGAAGTTGTTTTCCAAAAGACCTTAAAGCCCTAGCTAGTTTTGGTAAAAAAAACCAAGCCCAAATGAAAATATTAGAGGCTGTAGTTGCAGTAAATCAAAATCAACCGAACCAAATTATTAAAATTTTAAATAATATATTTCCAAGTCTAAATGATAAACGTATTTCTGTATTAGGATTTTCGTTCAAGCCTGGCACCGATGACATACGAGAATCTCCTGCCCTCCCTATAACTGAGTATTTGATTAAAAAGGGTGCAAATTTATTTGGATACGATCCTGTAGCAAAAATACAGGTGTCAAAAATTTTTGACAAAGAAGAAATTTTATTTGAGGATGATTTGGAAAAGGCAATTATTGATAAAGACGCTATTATCATAGTAACTCAGTGGCCAGAATTCAATGGATTGCCTAAATTATTAAAGCGCCTAAATCAAACTCCTAAAATGATTGACGGTCGTCGTATGCTTGATAAAAACGACTTGGCGTGGTATCACGGCATAGGTGTTAATCATAAAAAAAATTAATCATTCTATAAATTTGAGGTTGAATATATGGTTTGTAGGCATTGCGGAAATCAAGAGCATACATCTTTTCTAGATTTGGGATATGCACCACCTTCAAACGCTTATCTTGATGAATCGGGTTTGAATAAACCAGAAATCTATTTTCCTTTAAGACTAATCGTTTGTAATGAATGTATGTTAGTCCAAACTGAAGATTTTACAGATGCTGAAGAATTATTTGATGATAGTTATGCATACTTTTCTAGCACTTCATCTTCTTGGCTGGCACATGCGGAAAAATACACAAACGAGATCTCACAACTTCTATCTTTGAATAGTTCAAGCAATGTAGTTGAGATAGCTGCTAATGATGGTTATCTTCTGAAAAATTTTGTTAAAGCGGGCATACCCTGCTTTGGCATTGAGCCTACTCAGAGCACGGCTAGAGCTGCTGAGGCTCTAGGAATTCCAATCGTAAAAAAATTCTTTGATAAAAATTTAGCAAAAAATTTAATAGAAAAAGGACAAAAAGCTGATTTAATTATTGGAAACAACGTATACGCTCATGTTCCAGATGTTAATTCATTTACTGAAGGAATGAAAATACTCTTAAAACCAGATGGTTGCATTACTTTGGAGTTTCCTCATTTAATGAAGTTGTTAGAATATACCCAATTTGACACAGTATATCATGAACATTTCTCTTATTATTCTCTTCATACTGTCGATAGAATCTTTAAATCTGTTGGCCTTCGTGTCTGGAGAGTTGAACAACTTAAATCGCACGGTGGAAGCCTTAGGATTTATGGTTGCCATGAATATAGTGACCGCCAAACAGAAGAATCAGTTGAAAATTTACTCCTAGTTGAAGTTGAGAGTGGTCTGGAAAAACTTGAAATATATAGTCATTTCCAAAAATTAGCAGACAATGTTAAAAATAATCTATTAACCTTTTTACTTGAAGCCAAAGCTAGTGGAAAAAGTGTTGTCGGGTATGGAGCAGCTGCAAAAGGTAATACCCTATTAAATTATGCAGGCATTAAATCAGATCTAATCAAATTTGTATGTGACGCAGCTGCTTCTAAACAGGGAAAACTTCTTCCTGGAAGTCACATACCGATAGTTGGACCAGAGATATTAAAATCTCAACCACCAGATTATCTTTTGATTCTTCCATGGAACTTAGCTTCTGAAATCAAGCAGCAACATTCATATCTGGCTACTAGTGGAACAAAATTTGTTATTGCTGTGCCAGAGCTCAACGTTTCAACATGAAGCGTGTTTTGATCACAGGAGGCACTGGATTTCTGGGCCGTCATATTTTATCTTCATTATCTTCTTTTGAAGTAAAACAAAGGCTGGTGATAAGAGAGGAATCAGAAAAAAAAATTACTATACCGACCGATTCTGAAGTTATAATAACTAAAAATATTTTCACTGAAAATGTTCATTGGTGGAGAGAAACTTGTAAAGATGTTGACGTGGTAATTCATGCAGCATGGGACATGGAATATGGCGAGTATGCAAATTCAATTAAAAATTTTTCCTGTTTAGAGGGCTCACTTATTTTTGCACAAGGAGCTGCTGCTAGTGGGATTAAACGTTTCGTAGGAATAGGCACTTGTGCTGAATACAGTTCAATTGATAGCTATTTATCGGTGGACACTCCCTTAAAGCCCTCAAATTTGTATGCAAGCTCTAAGGTAGCTTTGTTTAATTTGCTTGATAATTGGCTACCTTTCCAAGGTATAGATTTTGCTTGGGCTCGGATTTTCAATCTATATGGTGAAGGTGAGCATCCAAAACGTTTGCACTCCTACATTAGAAAAAAAATGCTATCTGGAGAACCCGCTAACTTGAGTGAGGGCTCACTAGTACGAGATTATTTGGATGTAAAAGATGCCGGACGAGAGTTAGCAAACTTAGCACTAAGCGATAAAACTGGGCCATTTAATATTTGCTCGGGTAAAGCGATAACTATAAGGGAAATTGCTGAAGAAATAGCAGATGAATATGGCCGCCGTGATCTCTTAAAGTTCAACAAACGCAGCAAAAATCAATTTGATGCTGGTTGTATTGTTGGTATAAAGAACCTTTAGTATTATTTTGATTTATTTGGAGATAGGAATGACAAAATTCGAATTTGAGATTAAAGATCGTATAAACAAAAATGCCAGAAACCAGCCTCTTCTCAACGCAGCATCTAGTTTTATGTTTGAATCCACACTCCCCAAATACTCATATAATTTCCTTTGGCAGGGCAGGCCAATTATTCAATATCCACAAGATATTGTTGCGATGCAAGAGTTGATTTGGAAGGTCAAACCTGACCTAATAATTGAAACCGGAATAGCTCATGGCGGATCACTAATATTTTCTGCTTCAATGCTTGCGCTGATTGAGTTAGGTGTGGCCTCAAACAATAAAGAACTATTGGACCCTAACAAACCCAAAAATATGGTTTTAGGAATAGATATAGATATACGAGAACATAATAGAATAGCTATAGAAAATCATCCAATGTACTCACGTATAAAAATGATTGAAGGTTCCAGCATCGAAGAAGAAACAATAAAAAATGTGAAATCATATGCGTCAAATTTTTCGAAAATCTTAGTATTTCTAGATAGCAACCATACCAGTGAACATGTTTTAAGAGAATTAGAACTCTATGCACCACTTGTAAGTAAAGGAAGTTACTGTGTTGTGTTTGATACCGTCATAGAAGACTTACCAAGCGAGCTTTTTCCAGACAGACCTTGGGGGCCGGGAAACAGCCCAAAAACTGCAGTGAAAAAATTTTTATCAGATAACACTGAATTTAAAATAGATAAAGATTATGATAGTAAACTTCTAATCAGCGTATGTCCAAGTGGTTTTTTAAAAAAGATCAGATAGGCTCTAGTTTTGCAAACTCCTGGCAGTAAAAAAGTCTCAATAGGACTTCCTGTCTTCAATCGGGAGTCTAGTATAACTAATACAATTGACTCAATTTTAGCACAAACATACGAAAATTTTGAATTAATTATCTCTGATAATGCTTCCACCGACAGAACTAGAGAAATTTGTCAAAAATATGCCAGAATTGACAAAAGGGTTACTTATATCAGTCAAAAATCTAATATTGGAATGATGAAAAATTTTAAATTTGTTTTGGAAGAATCCTCTTCTGAATACTTTATGTGGTGGGCATCTGACGATGTTAAGTCGTCCAATTTTATAGAACTTAATTTATCTTTCCTAGAAAAACATAAACATTATGTTGCATCCACCTCTCCAAATAGATTGGAGACATTAGACGGCACCGTTTCTTCGCATACAACTTTTGCGTTAGACGGTAATTTAGAACAGCGATTCTCTTGCTTTTTTGATAATTGCTGGAATTCCCATGGAGTTTTTTACTCCTTGATACGTAGAGATGCTCTCAAAGATTGTAAAATTATTGGCAGAGATTTTTTTGCAGTGGACTGGGCAATCATTTTACACCTCGTTACTTGCGGGAAAATTAAACGATTGCAGCAAGGTGAAATGATTTCTGGAATTTATGGCATCAGCAGCGGAAGTAATGGTTGGACAGCTTTTCATAAAAAACCCTGGCATTGGCTAATTCCAATATTAGAACTTACTTATTATGTGTTGGAGTTATCTTCAAAATTTAAATTAAACTTACGCTTAAAAATAATCAGAAGACTATTTCTTTTGAACTTGTATTGTATATTTCAAAAGTATTTATCTATTTTTTACCAATTATATGTAAAAAAATTAAAAAAATAAATTTGTGTGAATAAATTATTCACTGATTTAATTTTACATGATGAAACATTTATAAAGCTTAAAAAACAAAAAAATCAAAAACCGAAGTCTTTGAGAGTGATTTAAGTCATTAATTTTATTGATATAGTTAGTTGCGGGGGTAGGATTTGAACCTACGACCTTCAGGTTATGAGCCTGACTCTTTTCCGTAGAACCCTGCCATTTATTAAGGGTGGTTGGTAAAATGGTTGGCACGATTCCACATTTGCCACTAATGAGTTATAAATTAGGGGGAAAGCCATTCTCCTTGCCAATTGGTTGACTTTTTGTAATGAGCACGAATATGTTTTACCCCTAGAAGCAGTAGCTGAATTGATTGTATATCACATACTAATACAGCAAAACGTTTCTGATCTGGCTTATGATTATAAGCAAGGGGGCTTTCAATAGCTGTGCCAGGACTAGGAATAGTTCCATAAGCTACCCTAGAGTTAGTAGGAACATCTCGCCAGTATGGAATAGTAATGTCTCCAACTTTGACTTGAACAATAACCTCCATCTGAATTTGTAATTGGACTTTTGGCAACCAAATGTGAATTCCAGCGCGAGGGTTTTCTTTAAGGGCAAACATTTTTGAAGAGGCGGTGTCAGTGTGAAACTCTATCTTGCTATTTTTCTTATCACACCGTCTCATTACTAAAGTACGAGCATTTGGAAAACCATCTATACTAGATGTCACAAAGGTAGGATGTCTTGCAGGCGATTTTTTATCAGCCTTTCCGCGATAAATTTGTGCCCAGCCAAACTCTAAAAAATCATCTAATTTTTGAAAATCTTTCATTTGCATAATACTTAAAATTGAATAGTTGGATTGTAAACTATAATTATTCAATAATTAAAAAAACTATAAAAAGAAAAAATACTTTAATATCCTACTAAGGTTATAATATAGCTACTGAAGTAAATATGTAGTTGAAAAATTCTAATCGCCAATGCCTAAAATAAGAGTAAAACAATGTTTTAAATGCTCCACATACAAAGATATTTTGTATCGTTGTAGATATGGTGAAATCAAGTGTTGGGTGTTTCTATGTGGGGGCTGTCTTATGAAGATAAAAATTGAGTTCGACAGTACCTATCAATATGGTGGTACTTGGAAGGGTAAGAAAAAATAGCTATTATCTTGCTAACTTTATAAACACATCCCCCATACCAGACTTTAATTCATCAATGGGAGTACTATTTCTATAGGGACAAAATCTACCTGTTATCTTATTAGCAGATATTTTTCTTAAATCAGAAGGCTCACAATATTTTGCTTCATGTAACATTCCAATTATTAATTTACCATCTTGTATTTCTACTTGTTCATCATCTAATTTATTTCCTTTACAAAAATAATTCTTGTTAACTTTTTTAGGAAAATCATCTTTTATACATGGATTATCTATTACCAATGCGAATACATCCTTGTAACCTTCTTTAAATTCTCTAGTTATCTTTTTAACTTTAGCATATTTCATCAAATCACAGACACAAGGCCAACAGCATTTGTAATAGAAACCACATACTTTTTTTTCAGTTATATCCTCTTTTATATTTATAAATTGTGGTTTTGAATTTTCTGCAATCAAAGATCCTGAAACAGCACAATAGTGTTTATTGTATTCTTTAAACTCTGAAAAATTGTTATATTTATCTGAAATATGTTTATAAAATTTTGGTCCAGCTGCATTTCTGTTTCCATCTGGAAAAATTGATCGCCAGTCTTTAGATAGACTTTCGTAATATTTACCTTTGTGGTCATTTGCAGTAGAGACAACAACATTAGAAAAAATAAATAATAAAGATAAGATAAAGTAATGGGTGAGCTTTAAAACCAATCTAAATACCTTTTCTAAAAATATAAGTTTTATTAAGTTCATCTATATCAAAATTATCCGATGATCCATCAGTCCATTTAATTGTCACACTATTAACTTTTTCTCCATTTCTTAGTCCGTAATGAGCAACAGGCTCCATCTGACATAAATAACCAGATCCAGCATCAATGGTTTTTGCATGATTTCTGATATTAGTGTTGAGTATTACTGTAGCTCCTCTTGCTGGTGCATCAAAGGTTGTTTTTGGTAAAATTCTTAAAAATTTGAGAGGTTTTTTAATGTTTGCTTTGTATAAGGATAATGGTTGTAATCCAGATTCTCCGTGTGAAACTAGTAATTCGAGGATGCCATCGTTATCTATGTCTGCTACGGCTGCACCTGTACCTAGTCCTAAAGGTTCTAATCCGTTACTTAATTGAATTTGTTTTAATTTTCCATCACTTAAGATTTTAAAAAGTTTATTAGGCTCTCCAATATTATTTACAAAAATTTCATCAAAACCATCATTGTCAAAGTCTGCTGAAATTATAGTTCTTACTCTTGATGGAATTTTGAATTCAGAATTAGCAATGTCCATAAACTTGTTTTTGTTGTTTAAAAAAATCCTGTGTTCGCCATTCCAATTACCACTGACAATATCTAATTTACCTCTATATAATAAATCAGTAAGTGTCGTACCGCGACCATTTTCAAACGTATCCTCAACACCTAGACTTTCTGCAACATCTTTAAATGTGCTATTTTCGTTTTTATAAAGAAAGTTCGGTCCTCTCTCATTTGCTGCAAAAATATCCATATAGTTACTTAAGATATGGCCTGCAACAACTGCTCTTCCACCAGTAATTCTGTTGATGTTTAGTAACGGTGCTTGGTCTACGATGCTTCCATTTTTTAGTTCATAAAAACGGGTTGGACCACCATAATTAGCAACATAAATTCCATACTTGCCATCTCCATTTCGATCTACACAAGCAACTGACCTTCCAGCAGTTAGATTTAACGATCTCAAGTTTTTATCAAGTTGAAATAAATCTACTATACTTTTGTTATTATCAAGTAATCTATCAGAAAACTGTTTTTGGCCGCTATATGTATCAGTATTAAGAAAATATAATTCTTCAAAACCATCATTATCAATATCGCATGCAGCTACCCCAATCGTGGATCTAATTTGATCAGCAAACAAATTGTTTGTATTAATATTTTCTAAATAACCATTCTTGTGGGATAAGATCAAATTAGGAAATTTAAATCCAGTAACAATAAACTCAAACTTTCCATCTTTATTAAAATCGGTTACTGAAACCCCATAACTTAATCTTTTTTGATTATTTTTGATTGATCCAGATATATCTTGAAAAAATTCAGCAAATGAAGGGCTAAAGATTAAAATAAAGATTAATGTAAATATTGTTTTCATAAGATGTATGTATTATTTCTATAAAAATTTTCAATGGATTAAATTTATAAACTTTAATTTTCACTACTATGAGTTGTAATGTATGAGTTCAAGATTATATCCGTCTCACAAATATTATTTACCCATCATCGCTTCAAGTAATCTTATTCAGTTATTTATAAAAATGAAAAACTACAGGTTTGTTAGGGGATATGGGGCAGTTAGTGCCGCTATGAATTATTATGCACATAAAATCTATAGCAAAACATTTTTTCCTGAAATTAATTAGCTAACTTTTAGTAACTGAAGGATTACTTATATTGTGAAATTTATCCTTAAATTCAATCTACATTTAAAAAATAATGGAGTTTAATATGACATTAAATTCAAGGCTGCTTATTTTTTAAGCAAAAATTTTTCTTGCTAACTTTTAATTGACTCATAATTTTATTTTATTGATCCTAAGTTACTTTGGAAAGTTATTGGGGAATAGCATTCTAAAGATAAAATAAATTGGAGGAGAAATAATGAATAAGTTTATTAATTATATTTTTTATAGTCTATTTTTTTTATTATTTTCAAACTTAGCTAACGCTGACACAATAAAATTTTGGACTACAGAAGAGCAACCTGCGCGCCTTGCAAAACAAAATGCAATGGCTGCAGATTTCTGGCAAAAGACTGGTCACGAAGTAGAGGTTATACCTGTATCGGAAAAAGATCTAGGTAAAAGAGCAACAGCTGCATTTGCTGCAGGCGATTTACCTGATGTTATTTATCATACATTACAGTATGTTCTCCCATGGTCAGAGGCTGGTATTTTAGACGTAGAAACTAATGATGACATAGTTAATTCTTTGATGAAAAGGACCTTTGCACCAGGCGCTATTAAAATGGCGCAATTTGACGGGAAAACTGCTGCAGTACCAGTTGACGGTTGGACACAAATGGTAGTTTATCGAAAGGATATTTTTGATGCAGCTGGATTAGCTCCACCAAATAGCTATGCAAACATTGAAAAAGCAATTGATAAATTACATAACCCACCTAATATGTACGGTTTTGTTGCAGCAACTAAGGTTGATGAAAATTTTATGAGTCAAGTTTTGGAACATGTTTTTTTAGCTAATGGGGTATCGCCTGTTAATAAAAACGGTTTCAGCCCACTAGACGAAAAAGCAACTTCTGAAGTTTTAAATTTTTATAAAAAAATTGCTAAAGCTTCTCCAGCTGGCGAATTATACTGGAAACAGTCTAGAGCAATTTATTTTGCTGGTAAAGCTGCTATGATTATATGGTCACCTTTTATTTTAGATGAATTAGCTGGTTTAAGAAACTCCGCACCACCAACAATCAATGATGACCCAACTTCAAAGGCTTTAGCACAAAAGACTGGAATTATAACAACTTTTGGAGGTCCATCTAATCCTGCAGGCGCTGCTTGGGCGGATATACGTTATTTTGGTGTAACCTCAGACGCAAATACTGAGGTTGCTGCAGAGTTTGTTAAATATTCAATGAAAGATGGATATACAGCAACACTGTCAATTGCACCAGAGGGCAAATTCCCAGTTCGTAGGGGCGAGCCTTTTAATACAGCAAAATATGTTGATGCATGGTCAAAGTTACCAGTTGGAGTTGATAGAAAGGCTCCTCTATCAGAATTATATTCAGATCTTACAATTAATAAAATTGTTTCTGGACTTCAAACTGCTGACAGATGGGGTGTTAAAGAGGGCCAATTATCTTTAGCATCAAAAATTATAAATTCTCAAATTATTAATAGAGTTGTTCGTGAATTTATTGATGATCAGATTGATGTTAAAACTGCTGTAAGCAAGTTAAATAAAGAACTTTCAAAAATAAATTAAATTATTTGTTAGACGATCTTTATAAGGTCGTCTAACCTTATATTATAATTTCAAGTATTTTTGAATGACAAATATCATCAAAAAAAATCAGAACACTTTATTAGAAAAAGAAAAAAAACTTGGTCTAATACTCCTACTACCAACTATTTTAATAGTATTATCTGTAGTTATATTTCCACTCTTAGCTAATTTTTGGATTTCCTTTAAACCAATATCCTTGGGAGATCTACGTCCACCAAAGCTTATAGTAAAAGAACGCATTAAAGGAAAATTATCTCACAAATATCAGCTTGCAGAAATTCAATATAGATATAGAAATTCATCAATTAAATATGATCTTGAAAATGTGATAATTAAAGACATAATACCAAATGGTTTCACCGTTAAAGATTTGCAACCAGCCCAATTTTGTAAGTTAAAATTAAAAGAGTTAACATGTAATTTAGATAATGTTTCCTCAAGATCCTCTGGAAAGATAATTCTTAAAGTGCATAAGAATGATCAATGGCAAAAAGAACTAGATAACCCAAAAAAAACAAAACCGTTAGTAACTTTTTCAAGTAAAAATGTACTAACATCTTTTGAATTTAACACTGAAAATTTTAAAAAAGTTTTTTCTGCTTCCGAATTTTTTGAAGTATTAAAAGTCTCTTTTTACTATACTATATTTGGCACCGCTGGAGCATTGTTGGTTGGACTTCTAGCAGCACAAATTTTACAAAAATCTTTTAGGGGTAGGTCTATTGTTCGTGGTTTACTTCTTTTCCCTTATGTCTCACCAGTAATAGCGGTAGCTTTTGCGTGGGTAATATTATTTGATCCTTTTTCAGGTATTGTAAATTCAATGTTAGTTCATATGAATGTCATTGATAAACCAATTAATTTTTTTGGACAAAAATATACTGACATAATTATTTTTGGTTATGTCTTTAAATTTCCTTTAGCTTTATCAATGGTTATAGCTTTTGAAATTTGGAGATATTTTCCTCTTTCTTTTTTATTTATTCTTGCACGTATGCAGTCATTTCCTGAGGAAGTATATGATGCAGCGAAAATAGATGGGGCGTCACCATTACAACAATTCTATTATATTTCACTTCCATTTTTGATTGGTATTATGTCTATTTTATTCTTACTAAGATTCATATGGACCTTTAATAAATTTGATGACATTTTCTTACTCACTGGCGGTAATGCAGGAACAAGAACCTTTACTGTAAATGTTTATGAACAAGCATTTGCAATTTCTGATCTTGGAGCAGGAGCAGCTGTGGCAGTAGTAATTTTTATATTTCTACTTACATTCTCTTTACTTTTTATGAGATATTCAAAAAAGGAAACATTTTAAAATGTTTTGGAGATATGGCTTATTTTTTTCTATTTTGTCTGGAGGTATATGGGGTATTTTTTGGCAAATCTTTTTTACCGTAATTGGCATTTTAACCCTTGGAATTCCTTTAAGTTTAGAAATAAGTCAAATTATGATTATTGGGCCATTAGCAGGAATTCTGTACATCATAAGTCAAAAATTTTTATCCATAAAATTCCATATTAGTGCAATAATTATAATTACTTTTCTTATTTTTATTTCTCACTTAGGAAACCCATACCAAGTAGAAGACGAAAATCGACTAATAATATTTATGCTAATTTTATTAACTTCATTTTTTATATGGGTAAGTTTGAACCATTCTTTATATAATTTAAGTCCTGGGAAATTGTCAAAATATGATATTGAAAGTTTTTTTATAAAATTTTTGTGGGGATTGGGTTTAATTATATTAATTTTGATTACCCTAATTCCCTTTTATATAATGATTATGACTAGTTTAAAAAATCAACAAAGTTTGATTTTAAACCCTCTAGATTTATCTGTTAATTTAAATACTGATTTTAAAACTCTTTTTAATTCTTACATTGAATTGTTTACTAATTTCAATTTTCATTTGTTTTTGATTAATTCTTTCATTGTATCTTGCACAACAGTTATTATAACTTTATTTTTTTCAATTCCTGGAGCTTATGCACTAGCTAGATTAAGGATACCCAACAAAAAAATTTTTTCAGGTACTGTAATTTTAATTTATTTAATTCCTTCTATAGTATTAATTATCCCACTGTATGCAATTTTTTCTTATATAGGCTTAAGAAATTCTTTATTTGGTCTAATACTTGTTTACCCAGCAACTACAATTCCTGTTGCACTTTATATGCTAAGAGGTTACTTCAGCGCATTATCAAGCGAAATTGATGATGCTGCATTAATGGATGGTCTTTCTCGTATACAGATAATTTTAAAAATAGCTATACCTCTATCTAAACCAGCTATTGTTAGTGTTGGATTATATGTTTTCATGATTGCTTGGAATGAATTCTTAATTGCATTCATGTTTTTGGATGATCCCAGTATATTTACATTGTCTAGAGGTATCATGTCTTTAAACTCTTCAGAAATTCCACAACAGCACCTAATGGCTGGTGCAGTAATAGCAACTATTCCTGTTATGATAATTTTTATTTATTTAGAAAAATTTTTGATATCTGGTCTTTCAGCAGGTGGAGTTAAAGGATAATGATTGGAGAAAGATTTCAAAATGCAGTTGAATTATATGATCTCATATGGTTTAGAACATGAGGGTGAATACTCACTAGCCAAAAGAATTAAGGATGATACTATTAAACTTATAAAGGTTGGTGGTATGCATGAATATTTTAACCCACATACAGGAAAAGTCCTAGGTGGACACGACTTCTCATGGACTGCTGCAATTTTATCAGCACTTGGTAGAGATAGTTCTAATTTAAAATTTACAAACAATTAGTGAGCACATAATGGCTTCTATTATTTTACAAAATATCTCAAAATGGTTTTCTAGTAATCAAGTAATTAAAAATATTGACCTAAACATTAAAGATGGAGAGTTCATTGTGTTTGTAGGTCCCTCAGGATGTGGGAAATCAACACTTTTAAGAATTATCTCTGGTCTTGAGGATTTAAATGATGGAACTGTTTTAATTGATGATTTGGATGTAACAGATAAAATTCCATACGAACGAGGCCTATCAATGGTTTTTCAATCTTATGCACTATATCCCCATATGAATGTTTTTGATAACATAGGTTTTTCATTGAAAACCTCAGGCGTAAACAGTAACATTTTAAAGAAAAAAGTTGGAGAAGTTGCAAAAATTCTTCAATTAGAAGATCTGTTACACAGACTACCTAAACAACTATCAGGAGGACAAAAACAAAGAGTTGCAATTGGAAGAGCAATTATTAGGAAACCCAAAGCTTTCTTGTTTGACGAACCACTTTCTAATCTAGATGCAGCATTAAGAGTTGAAATGCGTTTGGAAATTTCAAAATTGCATAAAGAACTTGGAGTTACCACAATTTATGTTACTCACGACCAAGTCGAAGCAATGACACTCGCAGATAAGATAGTGGTTCTTAACGATGGAAAAATTATTCAAATTGGTTCTCCACACAAGCTTTACAATCATCCAAAAAATTTATTTGTTGCAGAATTTATTGGCACACCAAAAATGAATATTTTAAACTGCATTAAAAAAGAAGAATATGTTTATTTAGACGAAAATAAAAAAACTAATATTAAAACTAAAAAAGAAAAAATATTCAAACTGGGAATAAGACCGGATAATATAGAAATTTCCAAATCTGAAAAAAACGTATTAAGCGGGCAAATAAAATTTTGTGAATACTTAGGTTCTGAACAATATGTTTATGTTGATTGTGGAATTAATAATAAGCTAATTATAGTAAAAATAGACCCAAATATTAAAGTTGTTCTCAATGAGAAGATAGGCTTGAAATTTATTTCTAAATATGTGCACTTTTTTTCTATGGATGGTCTAAGATTAATTTAAAATATTTATTTTTAAATCGCGGTTTTTCAACTTTCATAGTTTCATAAATTTATGAGTTTAGTATGGTCAAAAATAAACAATTATCATCGAGGTTCAAACAAGTATTTTTTAATACTGGAGTTGGGATCATGATAGTAGATAAAAATCGTACTTTAATTGAAGTAAACCCAAAATTTTGTGAAATATTAGGTTATGATAAAGACGAACTAATAGGTAATAGTGCTGAGATGATACACATCTCAAATCAAACTTTTAAAGAATTTGGTGAAAAGGCTTTTAACCAAGTAAGAAATAAAAAAATCGTAAATTTGGATTGGCCATTCAAAAAAAAAGATGGTGAAGAGATTTGGTTTAAAATTGCTGGAGACCCCGTTGCAGATGAAGATGAAGTTTTATGGACTGTAGTTGACATAACTCAAAGAGTGCAAACACAAAATAAAATTGAACAACTTGCATCTCAATTGTCAAAGTATTTATCACCTCAAGTTTATAAATCAATATTTTCTGGAAAGAAAAATGTTAAAATTGAAGCCTATAGAAAGAAACTTACAGTCTTTTTTTCAGATATTAAAGGCTTTACTGAAATTACTGATAGATTAGAGCCTGAAGTATTAAGCTCATTACTTAATAGCTACTTAAATGAAATGTCACAAATAGCTCTCAAACATGGTGGAACAATAGATAAATTTGTTGGTGACGCTATTTTAATATTTTTTGGTGACCCTGAAACAAGGGGGGAAAAAGAGGACGCAAAAGCCTGTGCTCTTATGGCTTTGGAAATGAGAGAGCGTATGAAACATTTAAGGAAGATCTGGGAGGATCAAGGAATTTCAAATCCCTTAGAAATTAGGATAGGAATTAACACAGGATTTTGCAATGTAGGAAATTTTGGTTCTGAAGATAGATTAGATTATACCATTATAGGCGGGGAAGTAAATTTAGCTAGTCGTCTTGAATCAAACGCCGATCCTGGACAAATTCTCATTTCTCATGAAACTTACTCTCTAATTAAAAAGGATATTGTTTGTGAAAAAAAAGAAGAATTGAGTGTTAAAGGTATATCTCACAATATACAAACTTATCAAATATCTGACACAAGTAAAAATCTTGAAAAGAAAAAACTACTTTTAAATGAGGAATATGAGGGATTTAATTTGAATATAGATTTAAATGTTGCTTATAAAGATCAGGTGATTTCCTCTTTAGAGAGTACGTTGTCAAAAATGAAAAAGTCTAGGACTTAGAAATTTACTCGCAAAGTAATTGGATTAAGATAAACCTTATTGTACTGAATTAAATTTTAATTTTTGAAGTGTGTAAGAAAAAATGAAAACAAAAAATACTAAGAAAATAATGACAGTTTCTGGAGAATATAGTATGAGAAATTTTACTATTGCAGACATTCAGTCATTCAAAGGTAAACGTCAACTCACAAAAACTATCCCTTTTTCAGAAGAAGAAGCTGAAGCTGCTGAGACTGCAGAAATAGAAACACTTAATATAAGGCATAATCCTGAAAGACCTGAGATTTCAAAAGCTCTAAGAGCAGCTGCTCCAAATACATTTATGAGTTTTGCACTTCCAATGCAATCTGCTAAATCTGAATATGACGCTTTAAAATTATCTTTTGAAGCGATGGAGCTTGGAGCTGATTCTGTAATATGTGGAACATGGGGTATAAAATTCATTGAAGCTGTCGCTCATGCAGGTATACCAACTGAAGGTCATATAGGACTTGTGCCTAGAAGAAGCACTTGGACAGGGGGATTTAAGGCAGTAGGAAAAACGCTAGAACAAGCTAAAAAACTATATGATGATATTAAAGTTCTTGAAAATATAGGTGCATGGGCTGTTGAAGTCGAAGTTATACCAGAAAATATCATGGCCATTCTATCTCCACAAACTTCATTAATTACATCATCTCTTGGAAGTGGTGTTGGTGACATACAATTTTTATTTGCAGAAGATATTTTAGGTAACACTAAAGGGCCATACCCACGTCATTCAAAGCAGTATGCAGATCTTTATGAGTTAAAACAAAGATTACAACAAACCAGAATAAATGCTTTTAAAAATTATGTTAAAGATGTAAAGGATAATAAATTTCCATATAAGGACGTTACTGTAAGCGCAAATGATGACGTTGTAAATGCTCTTGAAAAATATACAGAAAAAATGAAAAATCGCATTTGAAATATTTAGAATAATGCACCAAAATAAGTATCATTAATGGATAGTCTAATAAACTTTAATACTATCATCTAATAAAAATTAATTTTTTAATTATAGAAGGAAGAATACTTATGAATATGATATCTAAGAGTTTTGATCCAAAACTAGTAGAATGGCGAAATGTTAAAGACCCTGAAAATAAGGAGTTTAAAGTTGACTTTGATTATAGTCTTCTAGGATATGACATTAAATCAGGGCGCCTTGATATGCTATTAAGGTATGCTAATTTAAGTCACTGTAGACGACATAGACATGTAGCTTCAACATTAACAATGGTTTTAGAGGGTGAACAACACTTAACTGAATGGCAACCAGACGGATCCAAAAAATCTATCGTAAGAAAAAAAGGAGATTATGCTATAGCAGGCGCTGATGCACTTCCACACGATGAACGTGGAGGCGAAGATGGGGGAACAGTCCTATTGTCAATGAATGCGCCTGATGGAATATTATTTGAATATTTTGATGAAAATATGGAAAATGGATGGACATTATCTATAGAAGAATATGTAGATAATTGGAAAAAAGGAGAAATATACGGGCAGAGAAAATAAGAAGAATTTTTCAATGATAAAAATCTTATTATTAATGACAATTTTTGTATTTTCTAATAATTCTTTTGCTCAAAATAATACTGTTAATATTGACAAACTTTGTTTAGGTAAGACTTGCACAAAACCAATAAAAGAATTTAAAATTTCAAATTTTTTTTTTAAAACAAGAAACTGTGAAACTAAAGACTATAGAAAATGTCTGCTTTGGTTTGGAAACAAGAAAAATAAAGTAAAAATTAGTTGGGTCAAATATTACAGAATAATTAATGGTCCAATTCCAACCACGTCAACTTGTATAAAAGGGAAACCAGTTTGGTTTCAAGATATTCCTTTTCCAAATAATAAAGATCAAAATACAAATATTTTAAAATTTTTTCGAGAATTTAATTATCAAAACAAAGAAAAAATGTACTTTAATGATCAAATTATTAAGACATTTAACTATTTTTCTCAATCCGACAAATCCTTGGGAGTATTAGTTCATAGTAAGAACTTTAAAGGTATTAGAAAAAAACAAATCTATGTATTTGACACCGAAGGCGATAATTTTGAGGTTGTTAAACCACTTTGTAAAAATGATTAAAATGACAATTTTAACGAGCGTAATTTAATTTTATAATTTCAAACGCTATGTATGAAAATTATGCAATCAAATTACAAAATATACTTTTGAATGAGCTGTGTAATCAATTTGTGGTGTTAAAATTTAAGTCCATTAAAATTAGATAATAAAACAACCAATTTATAGCTAATTAAAATTAAGACTTTGATTTCAAATCCTTCAAAACTTCAGAAACAATCTTAATTGCAATTTTATTATCTTCAATCTCTGACTTATCAATAGATAAAGACAAACCTGCAATATTTCTTTCAATCAAATTATCGTTTTCCTGGGAAAATTTTACAACTTCATATGTTTGGACCGGATAAGAAATACCCTTCACATTAATAGCCTCTTTTTTTTCACAGATAATTTTATTTCGAATTAATAAATATGTGTCTTCTGATAATAAAATTTTGTTAATACCAGCTTTTGCCTCAAGTCTGGATGCTAAGTTTACACCGTTGCCAATAATCGTGTAGTCTAATCTATCTTCAGAACCAAAATTACCAACTGTGCATACTCCAGTATGAATTCCCATCCGCGCATTTAAAGGTTTCGCTAATCCCTTTTTTCTCCACGAAATTCTAAGCTTGTTGAGTTCTTCTAACATATCCATTGCCATCGAAACACACGCTATTGCGTCTTCTTCGTCTCCCCTTGAATTAGGGTCTCCAAAAAAAACTAAAATCGCATCACCAATAAATTTGTCTATTGTCCCACCCCATTTAATAGCGACATTAGACATTTTTGTTAGATATTGGGTTAAGAGTTCTGTTAATACCTCAGGTTCTAATCTTTCAGTTAATTCTGTAAAACCTTGCAAATCGGAAAAAAAGACTGTCAAAGGCTTTCGCTTTGTTTGGACCTTTACATCTAGTTTGCCTGAAAATATTGACTCATAAACTTGAGGTGAAAAGTATTTTGACAACTTTTCTGAAAGTGTTTTTAATTCAGAAGTTCTTTCCTCAACCTTTTTTTCGAGATTTATGTTTAAGCTCTCTAGTTCTTGATGAGCTTTATTTAGTTCTTTTAATCTTTTTTGCTCAAGTTGATAAAGCCTTGCATTTTCTAAAGCACTAGCAGTTTGATTTGCTAATATTCCAATCAATATTTCATCCGATTTATCGAAAATGTTCATTTTTTCACTTTCTACAGAAAATACACCAACGAGCTCATTATCTATGAGCATTGGTATCGCAACTTGACTTTCTGCATTTTTGAGACCAGGCAATTCAACTTTATCCTGTAATTTATTTTTGTTAGTTATTTTTACTTGTTCACGAATAGCTTGCATGTAACTTCTCTGCATTCCTAAATTTGCCATTCTCATCAGCTTTTTCTTTTCAGCAACTATACCAATGACACCAACTCCAAATTCAACTTTTGCACCAATCCCTTTTTTTTCATATCCAAAAGTTTCTAAAACGTTGAGATATTTTTTATTTTCAGAAACTAGTAAAATCATAGAATGTTTAAATCCAAAAAATTCATTCATTAATGATAGCATTGAAGAGGCAATTAAGTTTAAATCGAGAGATTTATTTATTTGATTAGAAATTTGTTTGATTATTTCAATTTCTTTTGATTTTCTATCAAGAAGAATTTTAATATTTTCTAATTCATTTATAGATTGTGAAATTTTATCCATGCAAACTGACATACTTCATAATTTAAAAAAAATTTAATAAAAACTACTCACTTATGGATATAACTTTATATACATCAGCTGCTCGTAATTTAAAAACACCTGTCATACCTGTCATAGATGCTATTGCTTGTAATTTCATATCCATTTCGTCAAATAAATCACCTTCGGTTTCTTCATGATCAAATTTCAATTCTAAATTATATTGTTCCAAAGTGTTTGGATCTGAAATTGTTGCATAAGCATATGGATTTTCAGAAATATTTTTCTTAGTTTTATTAAAAAATTGAAATGAGAGCGCCACGTGGTTTTCATCCACATACCATATTTGAGATATTACAGTAGTATTTGGTTCACCATCAGATGAACAACTTGTAATCCAACTTGGGAACATTCCTTGTAATGCTGGCATATGTTTATCTTTAATCATGATGTTTTACTATTAGTTATTTCTTTACCAGCTTCAGGTCCTGGTGTTTGAATATAAACTTTGTCAACTTTAAAAGTTATGCCAAGGTCTGGCACTTTCCCATATTTCTCTAATGCTGCTTCTTTTGACAATCCAACGCTAGTAATAATGTCAATCACTTTATTTGTGTAATTTTTGGAAATTTTTAGATCTAAACTATCTAATTTTTTTGAGGAGACATATTGACCCTTGAGATTATAGGCTTCGTGGCTTATCATACCGACAAAAAAACTAATTCTCCCAGATTCATTTAAATATTCCAAAACTTTTTTGCACTCAGAGTTTATTACAAAACAAGTTAGCGTAGATTTTATGTTATCAATTTTCACACCTAAAGTATCTACATGAACTGTCTTATTGCTTTTAGAGGAAACTCCAAAATGACCCAATCCCTGTTCTAATGCATTTATTGTTACGTTCGGTATCAAAATTTATCCAAAAGTTTTATTTATTAACAAACTAGTTTAAATTTAATTTAAAACATTTAAAAAGTAAATTAATTGGGTACTTAAATTATGAAAAATAGTAAAAAAATTTGTGTAGTAGGTGCAAGTGGCTTAGTTGGATCTAGCATAGTCAGGCATGCCCTAGAAGAGGGTTATTTTGTTAATGGTACTCTTCGAGATAAGTCAGACATAACAAAGGTCAAGTATCTAAATAAACTCCCCAATTCTAATAACTTAAAATTATTTAATGCCAAAATGGAAAACAAAAAAGATTTTGTCAATCCAATGCAAAATGCAGATGCTGTTTTTGTAGCATGTTTAATTCCCACATATAAAGGTGATGATGGAACGCCAGCAAAAAATATGGATGATAAGAGAGGTTATGAAGAGATAATTAATCCGACAGTTAATGGGTGTTTGAACATAATCAAAGCAGCTAAAGAAAAAGGTATAAAAAATATTGTCATATGTTCTTCTACATCTAGTACGAACCCTGTTCCACCTATAGAATTTAAAAATGAAACAGAACATTGGTCCGATGAAAAAGAACAATGTAAAGCCAAAAAATACACATCTGCTACTAAAACAGTTATGGAGAAAATGGCTATTAGATATTGTGAAGAAAATGATATTAGACTTTCAATTATTTTACCAACAGGGTTATATGGTGATCCCGTTTTACCTATTCATCTAAACCATAACCCATTTTTTTGGCTAAAAAGAGTAATTGAAGGTGGTAGTCCTAGACATGAGAAAATACCTAATGATTCTGCTTCAATGATACATTTAAGGGATCTTGCAAAAATATTTTTAGCAGTATACGAGAACCCTAGTGCTTCTGGTAGATATTTTGGAGTATATAAAAGTCTTCATTGGGAAGATATTTATAATGAATGTAAAAAGTTAATTCCAAACATGAAGATGCCCCAACCTTTTTCAGAAGCACCTGTAAAACCAACCACGTTTGATTTTACCAGAAGAGATACACTTAACGTAAAAATAAGAGATTTTTCTACAACTTTAAAAGAAACAATTGATTGGCTAAAAACAAATCCATTTTCAGAAGAAATAGGTAATGAATAAACTAGAGCTGATTTTATTTTCATTATTCATACTGTTTTTACCAACAATATTATATTGGGTTGATGTTTAATTTTTCTCAATTTTTTTCTAATTTCATTTTCAAAATCAAGAAAAAGATTAATTATTGAACTTATCCGTTTTAACTAATCAATTTCATCGTAAGGATCTATGTCTTGATTTTCAATTGATACATTAGCAGGGTAAAAAAAAATAAGTTACATTAAAATTTAGAATAAAAAAGAATAGTTAATTCATTTTATTTTTTAAGTTATAATTTATTCTACCTAATTCTTTTTTGTAATAAATGAATTAGTAGAGGGTATAAACACCTTTTATACTGTTCTATATTTAATTTTAAATTATTTGTCAGATATTTAATAAAACTCTCGATGAAATCAAAGTACCAGCATTACTTGCTTTGATAACAATCTTTTGAAATTCTTCTGACATACCAACTCTATCAATTTGTTCTCCCATGGCTGACATATCTCGGAAATAATAACAAGCAACCAATCTATCCATGTTAGTTGCTAACAAAGGTACAACTGCCATAAAAGAAGCGTCTTCATTTTTTAAAATATCATCTATTTCAGGGAAAATTTGAACAGCTTCAGACATATTATCTCTAGATAACTGGTATTCCCGCATCATAATAACATTATGCTCTGGTGAAATATTACCATAAATTGTTCTAAAAACCTCAGGTCCAATTAAGTGACCTCCAGGGTCAGCTTCTCTTTCTTTCATCAAAGCAATTCTAGCTGGGTCTTGTGACATTTCGTTAAATGACTTGCAGCCCTTTTCCATGTTTTCATATGAAGCAGTTAAATGAATTGATCCCGCTAAATCACCTGCAACTATTCTTGCAACTCTTGCTTTCGCTCCATGCTTAGTCAGTATATCTTGCATAGATTTAGCACGATTCAATACTAAATTGCTTTTACCTAATATTGGTGTCAGTATACGCCTTGAAATTATCATTTTATCTCCTTTTCTACAAAAATTATTAAAATCTTAATTACTTTTATTTAAAATTTATAGAAAAATTTTTATAACTACTTCTGATCGATGAATTTTTTTGTTTATGACAAATAATTAAACACAAATTCTTGAATCATTTACAAATTTATAAATCTTAATTAATCTTGCATATAGTTTCTTAAAAGTTTAAGAGGTTTGAATGTTTGCAGTCAATGTAACAATAAAAGTGCAAAATGAATTAGCAAAAAAAGCAATTATACTTGCATTAAAAGACTGGAGCCATGATCTTTTTTAAAATAACGGTTTAATGTTTAAGTGCTTTGTGGATAGAACAGAAAACCAGGTTGAAATCTTTCATGTTTTTCGAACAAAAGGAGAAATGGAAGAGGTTCGAAAAAATAAGTCTAATGAATTTTGGAATCAAATAAAAGATATGAGCGGTCAAGTAACAAGATACGAGGGGAATTGTGAAGTTGAGGTTTCAAAAGGATTACAAGACTTAGATTTAAAATTTAAATAATTTTTATTTAAAATTTTGACTTATAAAACTGAAAACCTGACAACCAGTTAGCATAACGGTTGGTATAAAGAATAAAAATAATAACAAAAAACCTCAAAAACCGAAGTCTTTGAGGGTGATCTAAGTAATTGATTTTATTGATATAGTTGGTTGCGGGGGTAGGATTTGAACCTACGACCTTCAGGTTATGAGCCTGACTCTTTTCCGCAGAGTTCTGCCAATTATTAATAGTGGTTGATATAGTGGTTGAAAAACTCTATTCCCATTAACTAGATTTTAAGAGTATTTTAAATAGTTTTTTTATAATTTTTTTATAATAATGTCGTCAACGCATATTTTTGAATTAGCATTAACTGCAATCATAGCTGAACCCTTTTGAAGTCTTTCATCTGTTGCATCAACAACTAACTTATCATTAATTAATATCTTAATCACTTTACCTGAGGCACTTAATTCGACATTATACCAATCATTTTGTTCGACAGATAAAAAACCTTTATCTATGGTTTCTTGAGAAATAAATTCTTTTAGTTTTATTAAGGCTCGCTCAGAAAATTGTTTGATAACCGCTGTATAACGACCTTTTTTTGACATCCTTATATGTGTTTCCGTTTCAACTTCATTTTTTTTGTTTTCGTAAAATTTAATTTTATAGGATATTGAATAATTAGGCCAATTTTTTTGACCAAAGTTAAATTCTGTCCACCTGTTTTGTACTTTATTACAATAAACAGAGTTTCCATTATTATCTTTTTGGATTTCCCAATTATTATCGTAGTCTTGAACCTTTAATTTTTTAATATTTTCAAAATTTTCACTTATTAAGATTTCGTCTAAGTTTTCATAAAGTAGTTTCTCAAAGTATTTATCCCAATATATTTTTTCTTTTCTAAAATTTTTTTCTCTAATATTATGTTGCGAGAGTGACTTTTTCTGATTAATTAAATTTTTTTCTGAGTTTATAGTATTTGATTTACTAGTTTCTTTTCCAAATTTTATTTTATCGTAGCTTATTTTTTTGAAATCAAAACTTCCTCTTTTTGGAAACCTCATATTGTCAAAGACTGATAACGTAGCTATAATTCTATTTCTTTCAAAATCAATTAATATAGTTTGGCCCCCGTTTCCATCCATACCCATAACAGGTCTGTTTTCCATCCCTTTATATCCTGTATGAAAAAAACCAGCATAACTTAAAGGTAACCCTACTCTACCTCTAGTACCTTGAGCTCCATTTTTGGATATTCTTTTCTTATGTATTGTTTTTAAATAATTGCCTACGCAAGTATTATTCTGCCAATCTTCTAACATTGCTTTTGCAATTCTAAGATAATCATATCTAGTCGCAAAAAATTGATGGCTCAACGATTTGTCTTTTTTTTCAGCATCACGAATTTTATTCAAATAAATTTCATGTTCAATTTTTATTTTATCTTGAAAAATATTATTTAAAAAGTTTTTGAACTTCTCATCACCATACTTAAACCAAAGGTAAGAAATTACAATGTTAGTGTTTAAATTGGTATAATTGTATATAGAGGATGATTTTTTTGAGCCCTTAAATTCAGATAGCATTCTTTTTTCAATAGACAAACCACTTTCATCATTTTTACTATAATCTTGATCACCAGAACTCATATTTAAAAAATTTATTAATTTTTGATTATAATAGAGGGTATCTTTAAGCACAGGCCAATCATTTAATCTAGTCTCAATACTTTCAATTTTTCCTTCACATATTGCATGACCAACTAAATATGAAGTTATACTTTTTCCCATAGACATCGAATGATACATTGTGTTATTTGAAAAAATATCTCCAAATCTATTTTGAGGTGTTATTTCATCAATCTTAATTTTACCTTCTTCATATAATAGATAGCTCAATAGTGGAGTATTTTTTAATTGTTCTTTGATATAAGCGTCTTCCTGCAAATCTTTATCAAAATTATACGAATTGTTACCTTTAACTGAATAAAATCTTTCTCCTTTCAAAGGTCTATAAAAAATTTTTCTGTAAAGAGACCATCTCAGTGTTTTAAAATTTGGACTTTCTTTTTCAGGAATATAGCCAGAACCTCCATAAGTCTCTATCTTTCCTTCTTTTATTTCCTTTGAGCAATTAAAATTACATTTTGCATAACTAGAATAAGATACCGAAATAAAAAAAATAATATGTAATAAATTCAGTAAAAATTTCATGCTCATACCTTATAAATATATTAAGAAAAGCATCATATTCCTATAAGTCAAGAATATATGCGAAAAAGAATGGAATTAACCTGACGACTGGTTGGTACGATGGTTGGTATAGCCAAACCCTTATCAGGCTTAAAACGCAAAAAAACCCCAAAAACCGAAGTCTTTGAGGGCGATCTAAGTCATTGATTTTATTGATATAGTTGGTTGCGGGGGTAGGATTTGAACCTACGACCTTCAGGTTATGAGCCTGACGAGCTACCGGGCTGCTCCACCCCGCGTCATGCTTTTAAAATTATCGTAAGGCTAGAAGGCCTGGCAATGACTTACTCTCCCACACCTTAAGATGCAGTACCATCAGCGCAACAGAGCTTCACGTTCGAGTTCGGAATGGGATCGGGTGGTACATCTGCACTATAATCACCAGGCCATCAAGCCTCACAAAAAAAGAAAATGATCCAAATAAAGCTTACGTTTCGTCACATTGAAAGTAAATTCCGATTTCTACTTTCATGACGGACACGATCAAGCCGATCGAACTATTAGTACTAGTTAGCTTCACACATTACTGCGCTTCCACACCTAGCCTATCAACGTGGTAGTCTTCCACGGTTCTCGGCGAATCCTAGTTTTGAGGGAGGCTTCCCGCTTAGATGCTTTCAGCAGTTATCCTTTCCGCACATAGCTACCCAGCGATGCCGCTGGCGCGACAACTGGTACACCAGAGGTGCGTCCATCCCGGTCCTCTCGTACTAGGGACAGCTCCTCTCAAGATTCGAACACCCACGGCAGATAGGGACCGAACTGTCTCACGACGTTCTAAACCCAGCTCACGTACCACTTTAATTGGCGAACAGCCAAACCCTTGGGACCTGCTCCAGCCCCAGGATGTGATGAGCCGACATCGAGGTGCCAAACACCCCCGTCGATGTGAACTCTTGGGGGGTATCAGCCTGTTATCCCCGGCGTACCTTTTATCCGTTGAGCGATGGCCCTTCCACACAGAACCACCGGATCACTATGACCGACTTTCGTCTCTGCTCGACTTGTCAGTCTCGCAGTCAGGCAGGCTTATGCCATTGCACTCAACAACCGATGTCCGACCGGTTTGAGCCTACCATCGCGCGCCTCCGTTACCATTTGGGAGGCGACCGCCCCAGTCAAACTACCCACCATGCAGGGTCCCGGACCAGGATAACTGGCCACGGTTAGACAACAGAAAGCAGAAGGGTGGTATCTCAAGGATGGCTCCCTCATAGCTTGCGCCACAAGTTCCAAGCCTCCCACCTATCCTGCACATCGGCTTCCTGATGCCACTGCAAAGCTATAGTAAAGGTGCACGGGGTCTTTCCGTCTGACCGCGGGTACCCCGCATCTTCACGGGGAATTCAATTTCGCTGAGTTGATGTTGGAGACAGCGGGGAAGTCGTTACGCCATTCGTGCAGGTCGGAACTTACCCGACAAGGAATTTCGCTACCTTAGGACCGTTATAGTTACGGCCGCCGTTTACTGGGGCTTCAATTCGCTGCTTGCACAACTCCTCTTAACCTTCCAGCACCGGGCAGGCGTCGGACCCTATACGTCGTGTTGCCACTTTGCAGAGCCCTATGTTTTTAATAAACAGTCGCTACCCCCTATTTTATGCTACCTGAATCTGGTTGCCCAGAGCAGGTCACCCTTATTCCGAAGTTACGGGTGCATTTTGCCGAGTTCCTTCAACATCATTCTCCCAAGCGCCTTGGTATTCTCTACCTGCCCACCTGTGTCGGTTTCGGGTACGGTCTTAATGATGGAGCTATTTCCTGGGACGATTTCACTGCAAACACAATCCGATAAGTGTTTACAATACACATCATCCGTCACTACCATCAGGTCACGGAATATTAACCGTGTTCCCATCGACTACTGCTTTCGCACTTATCTTAGGGGCCGACTAACCCTGCGTGGATTAACCTTGCGCAGGAACCCTTGGGCTTTCGGCGAGAGTGTTTCTCACACTCTTTATCGCTACTCATGTCAGCATTCTCACTTCTGATACCTCCAATAACATTCACATGTTACCTTCAACGGCTTACAGAACGCTCCGCTACCATGCCTTACGGCATCCACAGCTTCGGTGTATGGCTTTAGCCCCGTTACATCTTCGGCGCAGGCTGGCTTATTTAGACCAGTGAGCTGTTACGCTTTCTTTAAAGGATGGCTGCTTCTAAGCCAACCTCCTGGCTGTCTTGGCCTTCCCACATCCTTTCCCACTTAGCCATAACTTAGGGACCTTAGCTGGTGGTCTGGGCTCTTTCCCTCTTGTCCAAGGACCTTAGCACCCATGGACTGTCTGCTATACTGTACTTACCGGTATTCGGAGTTTGGTTAGGTTTGGTAAGGCTCGCGCCCCCCTAGCCCATCCAGTGCTCTACCCCCGGCAGTAATATATAACGCACTACCTAAATAGTTTTCGCGGAGAACCAGCTATCTCCGGGTTTGATTGGCCTTTCACCCCTAGCCACAGGTCATCCCCGTCTTTTTCAACAGACGTGGGTTCGGTCCTCCAGTGCGTGTTACCGCACCTTCAACCTGCCCATAGCTAGATCACCCGGTTTCGGGTCTAATCCATCGAACTAAATCGCACTATTAATACTCGCTTTCGCTTCGCCTACACCTAACGGCTTAAGCTTGCTCAATAAATTAACTCGCTGACCCATTATACAAAAGGTACGCAGTCACTACTTAATGTAGCTCCTACTGTTTGTAAGCATTCGGTTTCAGGTCTGTTTCACTCCCCTCATAGGGGTTCTTTTCACCTTTCCCTCACGGTACTTGTTCGCTATCGGTCACAGAGTAGTACTTAGGCTTGGAGGGTGGTCCCCCCATGTTCAAGCAGGATTTCTCGTGTCCCGCCCTACTCAAGGACCAAAATGAAATATTACCCATACAGGGCTGTCACCTACTATGGCTG
>CACJOU010000003.1:50000-117013 GCA_902595145.1 uncultured SAR116 cluster alpha proteobacterium
AATTGTAGTCTTGACTTTTTAAAAATATGTAGTCAATATCGATCACATCATGAAAAAAGTATTTAATAATATATTGTTAGGGCATTTTCTTACTACAATAGGTTCGTTTATAATATTATTTTTTTGTTTTCAAACAGGTCAGGTATATTCAACGCCCATAGAAAGCAATACAAAAAACTTTCCTATGAAACGACCGTTAAACCTTTTAAATCTCCAAGAATCAGCAGACACAATTTTTAATTTAGTTCAGAAAGTTGGCGCAAAGCCAGTTGCCAACATTAAAAAAACAAGACTAAACAAAAATGAGAGTCTAAGCACAGTGTTAAAAAGAATTAATTTTGAAAATTATCATATCATTAAAATCATAAAATCAATCAATGAAATAAATGAGGGATCCAAAATACTTAGTTCTCTGCCAGTTGGAATGATTATAAAATATTCAAATCCATCAAGTCTTACGGGAGGAGCTCTAAAATTAAACTTTACCAAAACTAAAGATATTTTTGTTTGGCAAGATATAAATAATAATTATAAATCACAGGTTTTCTTGAGACCTACTAGAAATGAAGAAACATTGATTAAAGGTGTAATTAAGAATAATTTATATATTTCTGCTCTTAAGTCAGGAATTCCTGAAAAGACTTTGTTAGAAATGATAAGCTTACTTGGCTTCTCAGTCGATTTTCAAAGAGAAATTCGTTCAGGCGATAGTTTTGAAGTTTTGTTTACAAAAGAAATTGATATTTTAAGTAATTTAGTTATTAAAACAAAACCAATAAAATATGTTTCAATGAGTTTATCTGGAAATAAGTTAAATTTTTTCAATTACGAAGATAAATTTGGTTTTCCACAATATTATGACAAAAATGGTAAATCTTCAAAAAGAACAATTATGAAAACACCAATAAATGGTGCAAGATTATCAAGCAGATATGGAAACAGAAAACATCCTATATTAGGATATACAAAAATGCATAGAGGGCTTGATTTTGCAGCGCCATCAGGAACACCAGTTTTTGCTGCTGGTGATGGAATTATTGAAAAAGCAGGATGGAATGGATCATATGGTAAATATATTAGAATAAGACATACAGGAACTTACAAAACTGCGTATGCTCATTTATCAGGATTTCACAAAAGTGTTAGGAGCGGGAAAAGAGTTTCACAAGGTAAAATAATTGGCTATGTAGGAACTACTGGCAGATCAACTGGTCCACATTTACATTATGAAGTGATAAAAAATAACATTCAAGTAAATCCCATGAGGATTAAGTTACCTGCAGGGAAAAACATTTCTAAGGGAGAAATTAATAATTATAAAAACCACGTTCAAAAGATCCTTAACCAAAAAATTGCACTTGAAAAATCAAATCAAAATAAAAAAATAGCAATTAATAATCACATTAATTCAAAAATATTAATTTTAAATTAATTATCCTACACTTATATCGATTTTATTATTAACCACGTCTACAAATAATGTTTTACCATCTTCAACTTTATTATTTATAATTAATTCACTTATTTTATCTTCAATAACATTTCTTATTTCTCTTTTTATTGGCCTTGCTCCATACTCTGGATCGTAGCCTGTTAAAGCCAGAAAATTATTAACTTCTGAGGTCCATTCAATAAAAATGTTATTAATTGATAGTCTTTTTCGTAGGTAATTTAATTGTATTTCAACAATTTTATTTATATGAGATTTACCTAATTTTGAGAAAAATAAAATTTCGTCTAATCTATTTATAAATTCAGGTCTTAATACAGACTTAACTGAAGTCATAATTTCTTTTTTTATGAAATTGTTTTTTTCGTTTTTCAAACTAAAGTCGATGTTAGACTTAAAGTATTGTGCTCCAATATTACTTGTCATTATTATTATTGTGTTTGTAAAATCAACAGTCTTTCCATGGCCGTCTGTTAATCTGCCATCATCCATAACTTGTAAGAGTAAATTTAAAACATCTAAATGCGCTTTTTCAATTTCATCAAAAAGTATTACTCTATAAGGTCTACGCCTAACCGCTTCAGTTAAAACACCTCCTTCATCATATCCGACATAGCCTGGAGGAGCACCAATCAATCTAGATGTAGAATGTTTTTCCATATATTCAGACATATCTATTCTTATCAAGGAGTCTATTTCATTAAACAAAAATTGAGCTAAAGATTTAGCGGTTTCAGTTTTACCAATCCCAGTAGAACCTAAAAACAAAAAAGTTCCTAAAGGACTAGTTGGATCACTCAAGCCAGCTCTAGAACGAATAATTGTTTTAGAAATTGCAGATAATACATGATCTTGACCTACAATTGATTTTTTTAGCTCATCTTCAATTTTTAATAATTTTTCACGTTCATACTCCATCATTTTTTCAACTGGTATTCCTGTCCATTTAGATACAACGGAAGCCACATCTTCTTCAGAAACAATTGTGTTTAAGAAATTATCTTTATTTTCAATTTTAGAAATATTCTTTTCTAAATTTGGTATTATTTGATAGGAAAGTTCACCAGCCTTTTCCCAATTTCCATTTCTTTTTTCAATTTCTAGCTGATTTCTTGCATTTTCTAGATTAATTTTCTTCTGTTGCTCTTCTTCCAAAGTTTTTTTACTTAACTTCCATTTTTCAGTTTGCTCTTTCGATAATGACTTTAGTTCTTTTAATTCATTTTCAACTTTTAAGAACCTATCATCTGATATTTTGTTATTTTCCTTTTTAAGCACTTTTTTCTCTATTTCTAATTGCATAATTCTTCTATCTATTTCATCTAATGAGTCAGGCTTAGAATCAATTTCAATTCTTTTTCTGCTAGCTGCCTCATCTATTAGATCAATTGCCTTATCTGGTAAAAATCTGTCATTAATATATCTTGAGGATAAAGTTACAGATGCTGATAACGCTTTATCTGTAATAGTAATTCCATGAAACAACTCATATTTTTCCTTAAGACCTCTCATCATCGATATTGAGTTTTCTATATCTGGTTCATTTATGTAAACTTGCTGGAAACGTCTTTCTAAAGCTTTATCCTTTTCAATATAATTTCTATATTCGTCCAAAGTAGTTGCTCCAACACAATGAAGCTCACCTCTTGCTAAGGCAGGTTTGAACATATTAGATGCATCAAGTGAACCGTCAGCGCCACCAGCTCCAACAAGAGTATGAAGCTCATCAATAAATAAAATAATTTTATCTTTTTTCTTTTCAACTTCGTTTAATAAAGATTTTAATCTTTCCTCAAAATCACCACGAAATTTAGAACCTGCTAAAATACTGGCTAAATCAAGAGAAAATATTTCTTTAGATTTTAGTTTCTCAGGCACATCTTTATTAGCTATCCTAATTGCTAAACCCTCTACAACGGCAGTTTTTCCAACTCCAGGCTCTCCAATTAAAACAGGATTATTTTTAGTTCTTCTTGATAAAACCTGTATTAACCTCCTTATTTCTTCGTCTCTTCCAATCACAGGATCTAATTGCCCCTTAGATGCTTTAATTGTTAAATTGACAGCAAATCTGTTTAATGTATCAAAACCAGATTCTGGATTATTATTCATGGCTTTTTCACCCTTCCTAAATCTTTTTATTTCTTTTAAGAGCACATCATAAGTAATATTAAATTTTGATAAAATTTCTTTTCCTTGATCATTAATAAATGTAAATGAAAGAAGTAATATTTCTTGAGTTATAATTTGATCATCAAATTGTTTAATTAATTTTTTTGATGTATGAATAAGAAATACTACGCTTTTATCAACTTCATGTGTGCGACCTACTTTTTTGTTCTTATTTAACAATGAGAATATGTTAGACTTCAAGCGATCAATGTTTGAACCTTGTGCAACTAGCATATCAATAATATATTGCTCTGAATTATTTAATAATGCGTATAATATGTGAAGTGAAGTTAGATTTGTTTCATATTTACTAGATAAATCATATGCTGAGCTAAATATTATTTTACATCTGTCAGAAAACTCGTTTATTAAATTATCTATTTTTGAACCTATTTTTAATTAATAATTATGATATGTTAATTAATTAGGATTTTTTCAATATAAAGTACTGAAAATATTATTTAAATTTTAGTTATTTAAAATTAAATTAATAAGTCATTATTCTCATTTTTGTCATTCTTAATTTCTTTTACTTCATTACTTTCTTCATTGTTTTCTAAGGTTGATAGTTCAGCTTCTCTAATGTGAAAGCCTCTTTTTCGCCGTGAAGGTGTCTTTGTATTTTTTTTATTTTCATCAATTTCTTCAATAGAAGAGTTATTTGAATTAGAAGTTAATTCAGGTTTAATTTTAGCTTCTTTGTTTTCGTTATTTAGTTCTATCTTTTTTTGAAGTCTGTAGTAATGGTCAGCAAATTGTAGATAAGATTCTGCTAGAATTCTATCATCAGATGAAGATGCATCTGAAGCTAGAGAAGTGTACTTCTCATTAAGTTGTGCCGCTGATCCTCTTTGACGTCCATCAGGTCCAGAACTATCAATAACAGTGTTTTTGTTTATGTTGCCATTCAAGTTAGCATTATTAAAATTTCGACGGTTTGATCCACGATTTTGGCGTCGACGTCCATTATTTTGCTGTCTCATAATTTTCCTAGAATTTATGCTAATTAATTTTTACTTACACAATGCTTTTTGTAATTTGTTAAGAGTCCTTATTTCAACCTACGGACTCAATTAATGTTAATTTAAGGTTTGAATTTAAGTTTTCAACTTAAAAACTATTTATATAAAGTTTTTTCTTTTAAGCCAAGCACAAAAAAAATTATTTAATCATAAAAATTAGTACCCTAGTCACTCCTGACAAGTCTTTCTTATATTCTTTTAATGACAATCCATACTCTGTAGCTATTTTTATGACACAATTTTCTTGGCCCTTGCCGATTTCTAGAAAAATTTTTCCACTCGATTTTATGATGTTTATTAGCTTAGGTAAAATAGAATTGTATGCATCAAGGCCATCTTTTCCTCCATTCAATGCAACAAATGGATCGAAATTTTTTACTTCTTTTTTTAATGTTTTAATTTCATCAGTTGGTATATAAGGTGGATTTGAAATTATAACATCGTACTTGATATTTTTTTCAATTGTTATTAATTTTTCATCCCAACCATCAACCTTCCAGTTTAAGTTTATGTATTTTGATCTTTCTGACAAACCTAAATTAAGTGCATTTTTTTTTACCATTTCTAGAGATTTTAAGGATATATCAATAAATGAAGCCTCTGATTGAGGGTATTCATCTAAAAGCGATAAACCTAAGCATCCTGAACCAGACCCAAGATCGAGAATTTTTAATGATTGTAATTTGTCTTTATATTGCTCTATGATTGTTTCAATTAACGTTTCTGAGTCACATCTCGGATCTAATGTCTCGTCATTAAGTGCAAATTCTTTTTTCCAAAAATTTCTTCTATTAATTATTCTTGAAACGGGTTTCCCGTTTAATCTTTCTTGAATTAAACTATGAAATTTTGCAATCTCACTTTCTGAAATAGATATATTTTGATGATTATATAATGATTCACGTCTACGCAAAGATTTAGAAAGTAGCAGCCTACAGTCTAAATTAGCAGTTTCAACACCAATATTTCTAAGTTTTAAAACTTCTGGCTTAATTAAGGAATAAACATCAATGTTTTTATAAGTCATTTGAAGTAAGCTTTAACATTCTATCTTCAACTACTAAAGCATCTATTAAATCGTCAAGAGCCTCACCACTCAAGATTTTTTCTAATTTATGTAATGTTAAATTTATTCTGTGATCAGTAACTCTTCCTTGAGGAAAGTTATATGTCCTAATTCTTTCAGACCTATCGCCAGAGCCAACTTGATCTTTTCTTGTTGAAGACCTCTTATCTTGTTGTTTTTGTCTTTCTGCTTCATACAATCGTGATTGAAGAATTTTCATAGCTTTTGCTCTATTTTTATGTTGAGATTTTTCATCTTGTTGACTCACAACGATCCCAGAAGGAATATGGGTTATTCTAACTGCTGAGTCAGTGGTATTAACGGATTGTCCACCTGGACCACTTGATCTAAAAACATCTACTCTTAAGTCCTTTTCTTCAATAAATATTTCTAAATCTTCGGCTTCAGGAAGAACTGCAACAGTTGCAGCAGAGGTATGAATTCTTCCACTTGTTTCCGTAGTTGGAACTCTTTGTACTCTATGAACACCTGATTCAAATTTCAATCTTCCAAAGACTCCATTTCCTATAATATTAGCTTGTGCCTCCTTATATCCCCCTACACTTGTTTCTGATACTTCCATAACTTCAAATTTCCATTTATTCTTAATAGATAACTTTTCATACATATAGAAAAGATCAGAAGCAAACAAACCTGCTTCATCACCTCCTGTACCTGCTCGAACTTCCAAAATAACATTTCTAGTATCATCTTTATCTTTAGGTAATAATGCAAATTGAATTTCTGTTTCAAGATTATTAATAACTTCTTTTAACGAATTAAACTCTTTATTTGCAACATCTTTAATATCCCTATCAGCATTTTTATCATTTATAATTTCACTTAAATCCAAAATCTCTCTAATTAAATGTTCCTTTTTATTAACAAGATCAGTTATTGTTTTAATTTCAGATAATTCTTTTGATAAATCTGCTAGTTCGGATGGTTTTAATTCAGACGAATTGACAAGTAAATTCTCAATCTCATTTTGTCTAGCTACAATTTTATCTATATTATTTTTTAAACTCAAATTTTACTCCAAATCCTCATTTATTTTTATTCTTTTGATTGCTTGGTTCAAATCTAAAAATTCTTCACTTCCAATCTTTAAGTCCTTAAGTTTGATTACTTTTTTACTAATTTCTTCTTCACCCAAAACAATGGCATATAAAGCTTTAATTTTATTTGCTCTTTTAAACTTTTTTGATAAATTTCCATCATAAATAATTTCAGTTTTGATCCCGTTTTGGACTAATTTCTTCATAATAGGTAGTAATAAAAAGTTATTTTTTTCAGATTGACCAATTAAAACCACATCTGTTTTATTTACAAATTCACTTTGAACCATAAAAGCTAACCTTTCTATACCTGCAGCCCATCCAACACCAGGAATATCTGGTCCACCCAACATTTTAGATAGGCCATCATATCTTCCGCCAGCTAGAACGGTTCCTTGCGAACCAAGTTCATTTGTTGTAAATTCAAAAGCAGTATGACAATAATAATCTAAGCCCCTAACAAGATTGTTATCAATAGTATAATCTATATTTAAATGGTCTAAGCCTTTACAAATATCATCGAATCTTGCCTTAGAGTTAGAATTTAAATATTCTAAGATATTTGGAGCATTTTCAACAATTTTCTGATCTCCTTCATTTTTAGAATCAAGTATCCTAAGAGGATTAACAGATAATCTTTTTAAACTATCTCTAGATAGTTTGGATTTATAATCATTTAAATAAATGACAAGAGCGTCTCTAAAGATCTCTCTGCTTTCAAAGTCTCCTAGGGTATTAATTTTTAAATTAATTTTATCCAAAAGACCTAATTTACACAAAAAATCGTTTCCTAAAGATATTACTTCAATATCAGCCATAGAACTAGGTAAACCTAGACATTCAATACCAAATTGCTTAAATTGTCTAAGCCTTCCCTTTTGAGGTCTCTCATACCTAAACATTGGTCCATAATATGAAAAGCGTTGTGGAACATCTTGAACAAGACCTGCATTTAAAAATGCTCTTACTACACCAGAAGTTCCTTCGGGCCTTAACATTAATTCATCTTCACTTCTATCTTTGAAAATATAATTCTCCTTTGTTACAATATCACTTGATTTTCCAAGTGGTCTTGTAAAAACTTCAGCAAATTCAAAAATGGGTATTTCAATTTGAGAATAATTATACTTGTCAGAAATTTCTAATCCTGCATTTATAACTTCATTATGATTATGTAACTCATTGGGCAACAAATCATGTACGCCTCTTACAGTTCTTAATTTTTCCATTATGAGCCTATATGATTAAAATTACTTTGATTGGATACTTTTTCTTTGTTCAATTTCTTTAAGAACAAAATTTACTATATAATCAGCAACATTTTCATTTTTAATTATATGATCTGTTATACCATTTACATAAATTTGATGCGTACCTTTCCCACCGCCAGTTAGGCCAATGTCAGTTTCTTTTGCCTCTCCTGGGCCATTTACAACACATCCAATTAATGAAACAGTAATAGACTCAGAAATATGTTCTAGTCTTTGTTCGACTTCTTGTACAGTTTCAATCACATCAAATTGCTGTCTTGCGCATGAAGGACAAGAAATAACTGTAACACCTCTTCTTCTAAGTCCTAATGATTTAAGTAATTCATAACCAACTTTTACTTCCTCAGAAGGATGCGCAGACAACGAAACTCTTATGGTATCTCCAATACCTGACCACAATAAATTTCCTAATCCTATTGACGATTTTACAGTTCCAGATCTTAAGCTCCCTGCTTCCGTAATACCTATATGTAAAGGACAGTCTTCTATTTCAGCTAATTGAATATAAGCGGCAACTGCTAGAAAGACATCTGAAGCTTTCACACTAATTTTATACTCATAAAAATCATTGTCTTTTAAAATCCGCACATGATTTAAAGCAGATTCCACAAGAGCTTCAGGCGTTGGTTCACCATACTTATCTAAAATGCTTTTTTCTAGGGATCCTGCATTAACACCAATTCTGATAGAAGTGTTATTTTGTTTTGCTGCATTAATAACCTCTTTTACTTTATGAATATTACCAATGTTTCCAGGATTAATTCTCAAACACGCAGCACCAGCATCTGCGGCTTCAACTGCCCTCAAATAATGAAAATGTATATCAGCAACAATGGGAACAGGTGATAGTTTTATTATTTCTTTTAAAGCTGAAGTAGATTCTTTGTCAGGACATGAAACGCGAACAATATCAACACCAGCTTCTACAGTAGAGTAAATTTGCTCTAATGTAGCTTCAATATCAGTTGTTTTTGTGTTTGTCATAGTTTGAACTGTAATAGGTGCATCACCTCCGACAAAAATACTTCCTACTTTTATTTTTCTTGATTTTCTTCGTTCTATTTGTCTATAAGGTCTAATGTTCATTATTATATTTTTAAACTTTATAATTTTAAGAAGTTAAATTGGTTTATTAATGAATTTAATCAAGTAATTGTTTTGTAGAAAAAGTCTTTATATTTAAGGGTCGAGCGGTAAGAATTTCACCAACTTCACCTAATTTAGGAACTACAACATCACCTTGTGATAAAGACAAAGCACCGGCATTTCCAGTATTAAATGTCAAGCCATTTATGTTAGGGACAACATATGTTTCACCTGGCCTCATGAGCCTTGCCATAAGAATATTACCTTCCAAATCTTCAATTTCCACCCAACTATTACCAGTAGCTTTTAGGACCATTTCTGTACTTGGATCTCGTTCATTAGCAGTAGCAGACAACTCCGTATTTTTTGAAATCATACTCTCTACTTTAGTGTCACTCAAAGTTATTTTAGAATTTAATTCTTTAACTTGTTTTTCATCATTTCTTTTTGAAGAAGACACATTATCAGAAAAATTTTCTTCAATGATAACATAACTGTTGTTGTCAATTTCGGCTGTTTTTGAAAATGTTTCTTCTGTTTTTTGGTCTGAAACTTTTTCTATTTTATTACTTCTATCACTGTAATACCAACCAGTGTAAGACAAAATAGCAATAAAAACTGATACAACTACTCCGATAGGAAGAAAGTTGGTTTTATTTAATTCAGGAGTAAGGAAATTGTATTCTTCTTTGAAGGAAGTTAATTCCAAACTTTCTTTGAATTCTTTAACTAATAAGTCACCATCTAAATCTAACAGACGCGCGTAAGATCTAACAAATCCAACTTTATAAGCCAGCCCAGGTAAATCAATATGTTCCCCGTCTTCGAAATCTTTTATAATTTTAACTCTAACTTTTAATAAAGTTCCAGCTTGTTCTTGCGTTAAACCTTTTTTTAATCTTGCATCCAGACATAACTTACCAACAGATGATAATTCAATTTGATCAAATGCATCATTAATAGCATCTGATACTGATTTATCAATTTTTTTATCTTTTTTATTTTTAAAAGACATCTTATCTCCTCACGATAGAGCATTTTATATTGAGTAACTTTTTAAATCAACATTTGTTTTAACGACACAAATTTTAAAAATTTACTGTCTAATCATTAAACATTTAAACATCTAAACCAAATGCGGAATGTAGCGATCTCATCGCAAGTTCATAATAATCTGATGATATTAGAACTGAAATTTTAATTTCACTAGTTGAAATAACGTGAATGTTAATTTGATTGTTAGCTAATGTTTCAAACATGGTTTTTGCAATACCTGACTGAGTTTTCATAGCGTTTCCAACAACTGAGATTTTGACTACATTTGTATCCATAATAAAATTCTTAAAACCAATCTTTTTTTGTATTTTTTTTATTATGCTTTCAGCTATCTTCAAATCTGTCTCTGGTATTGTAAAAGTAATATCAGTAGCTTCATGATTTATAGAAGAAGATTGAACAATCATATCAACATTAATTGAATATTTTGCTAGTTCACCGAAAATTTCTGCTGCCTGTCCTGGTTGGTCAGGAACACCAGATAATGTTATTTTAGCCTCATTTAAGCTATGTGCAATTCCACTTATTTCAGTTTTTTCCATATTTTTTTCCTCTTTAATTATGGAAGTTCCAGGCAAGTCTTCAAAGCTACTAAGAACTCTCAATTTTACATTGTATTTCATAGCTAATGCTACAGACCTGGTTTGGAGAACTTTAGCTCCCTGAGAAGCTAATTCTAACATTTCTTCATATGTAATTAAATCAAGTTTTTTTGCACTTTTCACTATCCTTGGATCTGTGGTATAAACTCCATCCACATCTGTATAAATATCACAACGCTCGGCTGAAAAAGCCGCGGCTATTGCAACTGCAGATGTATCTGAACCACCTCTTCCCAAAGTTGTAATTCTATTTTCTTGTGATACACCTTGAAATCCTGATATTATTGCAACCTGATTTTTCTTTAAAAATTCAAGTATGTTATCTGTTTTAATTTCTTCAATCACAGCTTTACCATATGAATTGTCAGATATTATTGGTACTTGCCAACCCAACCAAGAACGAGCCTTAATATTCAAATTATTTAGAGCAGTTGCTAATAAAGCTGAAGTAACTTGTTCACCAGTAGATAAGGCGACATCATATTCTGAGTAAGAAGGTGTTTCCGAGGTAGTTTTAACTAAATCTACTAAATTATTAGTTACACCTGCCATGGCAGATACTACAACAATAACTTTGTTACTCTTATTTACTTCCTTTTTAACTTTTAAAGCAATTTTTTTTATTTGTGGGACATCCGCAACAGACGTTCCCCCAAATTTCAATACCACAAGTTTCAAATTTCTGTTATCCTTGTAAAATCCATCTTAATAAAATTAAATTCATAATGACTAATACAGTAGACAAAAAAGAAATAGAACAATTTTCTTCATTAAGCAACAAATGGTGGGATATGTCTGGTCCTTTTTCAGCTTTACATAAAATGTCAAATGCAAGAATGGAGTTTATAACGCAGAATTCAACCAGAATTATAAAAAAAGTTAATACAGGAGTTAATCTTCTTGATGGTTTAAATTGTTTAGATATTGGTTGTGGTGGTGGAATCTTATCTGAAAAATTAAGAAGATTAGGAGCAAATGTTACAGGAATTGACGCTTCAAAGAGCTCAATAGATATTGCCAAAAAGCATGCAAAAAAAAGTCGATTAGAAATAGATTACAAATGTATTACAACAAGTGAACTTTTAGAGGTTAAAGAAGAAAAAGCCCTAAATAAATTTGAATTAGTAATTGCTTCTGAAGTAATTGAACATGTATCTGACAGAAGAATATTTCTATCTGATATTTCTAATTTATGCCGTCCTGGTGGGCTGGTTATATTTACTACAATTAATAACTCTTTTTTAGGTATATTATTAGGAAAGTATTTTGCAGAAGATATTTTAAAAATACTTCCTTCAGGAACTCACGACGTAGAAAGACTTATTTCTCCAGAAAGTTTAGCAAAAGAAGCTGAGCAGCATGGTATAATATTGGATAGTTTTACAGGTTTTGCACCAACATTTAAACTTAAAAATATAATTAACAAAGAATTTGGAAACTTCAAACTTTCATCAAATATGCAAGTCAATTATGGTGCAGCAGGAATTAAGTTATAATCTAATGATCGTCAGATATCCAAGGAATATTAACCACGTCAATACCTTCATCTCTTAATTCCTGTATTTCTTCATTTGTTCCTTGGCCATGTATTGGTTTTTCTTTTATTTTTCCTTCTTTCATAGAACGCACTTGAGAAACAAATTCATTACCTACATATGTAGAGTTTTTTTGGATTTCTTTTTTTAGCGTTCTTAATAGAGTTGAGATGTTTTCTGAACTTTCATTAGCTAAAAATTTACTTTTATTTTTAGAATTTTTATGCTTTTTATCTATATCAGCTGAAATTTTATTTTTATTAATTTTGAGATTAGGTGTAGTTAATGATTTCACAACTTCATCGCTACCACAAATTGGACAATTAATTAATCTCTGAAGCTTTTGTTTTTCATAAGCTTCAATGCTTTGAAACCAGCCATCAAACTCTTTTTTGTTTAAACAAAATCCAGATTTGCATTTTAATTGGTATTTAATCATTACACTTAATACTTACCACAACAGTGTTTATATTTTTTTCCAGAATTGCATAGTGGACATATTGCATTTCTTGGAATTTTCTTATTTGGAACCTTTATTGGATCCCTATTATCTTCGTTTTCTATAGTTTCTTCCTGTTTTATTTCTATGTGAGACAATACTGATGTAATTGTTTTTCTTAATTTATCAAGCATCTCTTCAAATAATTCAAAGGATTCTCTTTTATATTCGTTTAATGGATCTTTTTGTGCATAAGCTCTCAAGCCTATTGACTGTCTCATTTGATCTAACATAAGTAAATGATCTTTCCACCCTTGATCTAATACTTGAAGTAGAAGAGTTTTTTCTGCCTGCCTAAAAACTTCAACACCAAAATTTACAGATCTTTCTGCCATATATTTGTCAGACAAATCTCCAAGTCGGTTAATAAATTCTTTTTCAATAATTCCATCTTCTTTTACCCACTGACTAATTGGGACTGTAAGGCCTAAATAATTTTTCACATCTGCAGACAATCTTTCTACATCCCATTCATCATAGTAGCTTTGATCAGGTATAGATTGATATACGATTGTTTCAATCACTTCATGACGCATGTCGGTTATCATTGTGCTTATATTGTCTGATTTCATAATATCTTTTCTCTGATCAAAAATTACTTTTCTTTGATCATTCATAACATCATCAAATTTTAAAAGTTGTTTTCTTATCTCAAAATTATGTGCCTCAACTTTAGCTTGTGCTTTTTCTACTGCTTTATTAATCCAAGGATGGACAATTGCTTCTCCTTTTTCCAGTCCTAGTTTACCTAACATAGTTTCAAGTCTCTCTGATCCAAATATTCTCATTAAATCATCTTGAAGTGACAATAAAAACTTAGATCTTCCAGGGTCACCTTGTCTTCCTGTTCTTCCTCTTAGTTGATTATCGATCCTTCGACTTTCGTGACGTTCAGTACCTATTACGTACAAACCTCCTGCAGCAAGAGCTATTTTTTTCTTTGCTTCAATATCAATTTTTAAATCATTAACTTCTTTACTTGCATCTGAAAATGTTTCAATTTCTTTGGCTTGTCTAATTTCTAAATTTCCACCTAATTGAATATCTGTTCCTCTACCTGCCATATTAGTAGCTATAGTAACAGCCCCTGGTATCCCTGCATAACCAATTATTTGAGCCTCTTGCTCATGAAATTTTGCATTCAAAACTTCGTGTTTAATATTTTTAGCAGTTAACAATTTTGATAATATTTCTGACTTTTCAATTGACACTGTTCCAACTAAAACCGGCTGATTATTTTTTTGACATTGCTCGATTAGTTTAATTACAGCCTCATCTCTTTCTTCATTAGTTTTATAAATTTCATCATTTTTGTCCTCTCTAGATACTTTCAAATTCGTAGGCACTTCTATAACATTAAGATTGTAAATTTCAGAAAATTCTCCTTCTTCAGTTAAAGCCGTACCTGTCATTCCTGCTAATTTAGGATACATTCTGAAATAATTTTGAAAGGTTACGCTAGCTAGAGTTTGATTTTCAGGCTGTATAGAGACATTTTCTTTAGCCTCAATTGCCTGATGTTGTCCTTCTCCAAAACGTCTACCTTCCATTGCACGTCCTGTGAATTCATCAATAATAATAACATTATCGTTTTTAACCATATAATGAGTATTTTTTTTGAATAATTTATGAGCTCTCAGTGCTTGATTAATATGGTGTAATAAGGAAATATTTTTAACATCGAATAGGTTTCCTTCTTTAATAATATTATCTGCCCTTAACACTTTTTCTATATTTTCAATACCAGTATCAGTTAGATTACACGTTCTTTGCTTCTCATCTAATTCATAGTCATTTTCGTTTAATGATGGGATGAATTTATCAATTGATTTATACAAAATTGAGGAGTCTTCTGATTGTCCAGAAATAACAAGTGGAGTTCTAGCTTCATCAATTAAGATAGAATCAACTTCATCCACAATAGCAAAATTAAATGGTCGCTGAACCATGTCAGCTAAATTATATTTCATATTATCGCGAAGATAATCAAATCCAAATTCATTATTAGTTCCATAAGTAATATCGGCATTATAGGCAATTCTTCTTTGCTCGTCGTCCATTTCTGAGATAATACAACCAACAGTCATTCCCAAAAAATTGTATATTTGACCCATCCATTCTGAATCTCTTCTAGCTAAATAGTCATTAACAGTAACTACATGAACACCTTTACCTTCTAGAGCATTTAAATAACATGCTAAAGTGGCAACTAAGGTTTTACCTTCACCAGTTTTCATTTCAGCTATTTTGCCTTCATGAAGAACCATTCCACCAGTCAATTGAACATCAAAGTGTCTTTGTTTCAATGTTCTTTTCGAAGCCTCCCTGACAGTTGCAAATGCTTCTGGCAAAATATTTTTTAAATTTTCATTTTTTGATAATCTATCTTTAAAGAGTTTTGTTTTTAACTTTAATTGTTCATCCGACAAATCAGAAAACTCGTTTTCTAAGTTGTTAATTTGGTCAATTATAGGTTTATATTTCTTAATCTGTCTCTCATTAGAAGAACCAAAAAGTCTAGACGTAAGTTTACTTAACATGTAAAAGTGCTCCAATTATTCACAGAAATCTTCTATAAAATCTAAAATAACAATAAATATTAAACATCATTCCTTGTGTTGACTAAAAAAAACCTGTAAAAAATAATCTTATAATTGGATTAAACCAAAATGTCTTGCTTAAAAATCATTTTTATTCTTACAAATTTTTTTTTAATTATTACTTTACCTATTGCAAACGCTAAAGAACCTGGACAAGTCACTGTAGCAACAGTGGATGATCATATTATTACAGCACAAGATGTACTTAATGCAACTAATAGATTGCCAAAAAATATTAAAGAAAAACCTCTTTCTGAAATATTCCCAAGCATCGTAAATGAACTAATCAATCAACACTTAATCACTAAACAAGCTTACAAGGATAAATTAGATCAACAAAAAGAGGTTATTGAAATATTAAAGAAAAATAAAGATCAAATAATTGCGAAATACTGGCTTAATAATTTTCTTGCGAACAACACATCTGAAGAAAAAATTCAGGATTTCTATACAAAATACCTTGAAAATTTTAAAACTTTTCAAGAGTTTAATGCTAGCCATATCTTGGTAAAAGAAGAAGATGATGCATTGCAGATAATAGAAAAACTTAAAATTGAATCAGAATTTTCAAAACTTGCAGAATCTTACTCTATTGGACCTTCAAAAAAAAATGGAGGTAATTTGGGTTGGTTTAGATCTGGTCAAATGGTAAAAGAGTTTGAAGAAGCAGTGTTAAAATTAAAAAAAGGAAAAATAACAAAAAAGCCAGTTAAAACTAAATTTGGTTATCATATAATAATGTTGAATGATATTAGAGACTCTCAACCAAAAAAAATTAATGATATTAAGCAACAAATTGTGGAGATAATAAAACAAAATTCTCTTTCAAACCTTGAAAAACAACTAAGAAAAAATAGAAATATAAAAATTTCAGATTTTAAAAAAGTTGTTCAAGAAATAAATAATTAGTATGAATTAAAATTACACCATGAAAAAAGAAAGTATAAGGGATCAATTGTTGAAAAACATAAAAGTTTCAACCATATACTCTGGCATTAAAAAGACACAAAATAATGAAGACGATCTTCTTTTAATAGAACTTAAAAAAAAATCAGCTATTGCTGGGGTTTTTACGCAATCTTTAACCTCAAGTGCTTCTGTAAATCAATGTAAAAAAAATCTTACCAAATACAAAGAACCTGTAGTAAGGGCAATTTTAGTAAATTCAGGTAACGCAAATGCATTTACAGGAAAACTAGGTGAAGAAACAGTTTTAAAAATTTCAAAATATCTTTCGAAAAAGTTAAATTGTAGTATTAATCAAATATATACAGCCTCTACTGGTGTCATTGGAGAACAATTAGATCCTGATGTAGTAATAAAAAGCATAAAGGCAATGTCTCCATTCAAAAGCCCAGATTGGATCAAAGCTGCTACTGCTATCAAAACCACTGATACATTTACAAAGGTAAGCAAAAGAGTTTGTAAAATCGATAATGCTGAAATTGATATTGTGGGAATAGCTAAAGGTTCGGGTATGATTGCACCAAATATGTCAACAATGTTAGGTTTTGTATTTACTAACGCAAACATATCATCGGATACTCTTCAAAAATTAATTGAGTCCAGTAATGAGATGAGTTTTAATTCTATAACTGTTGATAGCGACACATCAACAAGTGACACTCTTTTATTGACAGCAACTAAAACAGCAAATCACAAACCGATTAATAGTTTTAAGGACAACCGCTTAATTGAATTTAAAAAAAATTTATTTAGCTTGATGTTAGAGCTTGCTAAATTAATTATTAAGGATGGAGAAGGTGCATCAAAATTTATTACTATTAAAGTTACAGGCGCTAAGTCAAAAAAATCAGCAAAAATAATAGCATTTTCTATAGCAAATTCACCTTTGGTTAAAACTGCAATTGCAGGAGAGGACGCAAATTGGGGTAGAATTATTATGGCTGTTGGGAAATCAGGTCAACCAGCAAATAGAGATAAAATCAAAATTTATATTGGCGATGAACAAGTAACAAAAAATGGAATGGTTTATGAAAAGTACTCGGAATTACGAGCAACAGAACATCTAAAACAGGACAATATTTTTCTTGAGATTGATGTTGGAGCAGGTAAGTCAAGTGCTACTGTATATACATGTGACCTAACCCATAGATATATAGATATAAATGCCGATTACAGGTCATAAAAATTTTAAAATTGTGGTTTCATTAGCATTAATTAATGATGCTGACGAAATTTTATTATCAAAAAGACCCAAAAATAAACATTTAGCAGGTTTTTGGGAGTTTCCAGGTGGAAAAGTTGAAACTGGTGAGTTGCCGGAAATTGCGTTAATAAGAGAAATAAAAGAAGAACTTGACATTAACATAAACAACAAATGTATTGCGCCTTTGTCTTTTAGTGAATTTAGTTATAAAGAATTTCAGTTGCTTTTGCTCTTATATGTATGCAGAAGATGGGAGGGCGAGCCAAAATCTATGGAGAATAATGAAATCATGTGGGTTAAACCAAATATGCTAAGAAAATATAAAATGCCTCCAGCTGATGATGCTCTGATTTTTTGCATACAAGACTTATTTTCATAAATTTTTGAGGATTATTATGAATAAAAAAATAATAATTTATACTAGTTCACTATGTGGATTTTGTTATCGTGCTAAATCTCTTTTAAAAAAGAAAGATATTCCTTTTGAAGAAATAGATATTGATTTAGATTATTCCAAGAGAAATGAAATGATAAAAAAATCTGGTGGCAGAACTTCTGTACCACAAATATTTTTCAAAGATCATCATATAGGTGGATGTGATGATTTATATAAGTTAGAAGAAGATAATGGCCTAGAAAATTTTGTTAAATAATATGAACCGTAAATTGTCAATTGCATGTCTCCAATACTCATCTGCAAAAAATGAAAAGGATACACTAGAAACAATTAAAGATTTAATTGATAAAGCCCTTGATGTTGAAGCAGAATTGATCACTTTACCTGAATGCGCCACTTCACTTCAAAAAAATTCTTTTTTAACTAATGAATTGGCTAAAACCGAAGATGAAAGCTTTGGCCTACAAATTTTAAAAGAAATAGCTAAGCTTAATTCAATCTTTATTTTAATTGGTTCTTTACCCATAAAAATAGATGATAAGTTAGTAAATAGATCTTTTTTGATTGGACCTAAAGGAGATGTTTTATACAAATATGACAAAATTCACTTGTATGACGTAAATCTACCTAATGGTGATATTTATAGAGAATCTGATACCTACAAAAGTGGAAATAAAGCAATCATCGCAGAAATTAAAAAAAATAAAATAAAAATTGGTTTGACAATTTGTTACGATTTGCGCTTTCCCCATCTATATCAAGATTTAGCAGTAAATGGCGCTGAAATAATTGTTGTACCATCTGCCTTTTCAAATTTAACTGGACCGGTTCATTGGCATACTTTGCTTAAGGCAAGAGCCATAGAAACTGGTGCATTCATTGTTGCACCTGCTCAAACTGGTTGTCACGAATGTGGAAGAACTAGTTATGGGCATTCTTTGATTGTATCTCCATGGGGAGAGATTTTAAAAGATGCAAAAGAGAAAATTGGAATAATTCATGCTAATATTAGTCTAGATGAAGTAATGAAAGCGAGAAGAGCTATACCTGCATTAAATTCAAAAAAAGATTATTTAACCAATTTCTAAATATTTTTTCTCTTTTAGTTTAAGTAATTCATCTTTACTCAGAACCATCAGTTCATTCAATCTTTTTTCTATAACATCCCCAATACTTTTTATTGTAATGATTGCATCTCTGTGTGCGCCACCAATAGGTTCTGGAATTATCTCATCAATAATTTTAAATTTTTCCATATCTTGTGCAGTCAACTTCAAAGCTTCAGCTGCTTGATCTGCATAATCAGAACTTCTCCATAAAATTGAAGAGCATCCCTCAGGGGAAATAACAGAGTAAATTGCATGTTCTAACATAAGTGTGTTATTAGCCACAGCCAAAGCAACTGCTCCTCCTGAGCCACCTTCACCTGTAATTACTGAAATAGAAGGAACAGTAATCTCCAGGCTCTTTTGCAAACATTTCGCGATGGCTTCAGCTTGACCTCTTTGTTCTGCTCCTTTTCCAGGATAAGCACCTGCTGTATCAACAAACATTAAGACTGGTATTGAAAAATCATTAGCTAATTGCATTAATCTTTCAGCTTTTCTATAACCTTCAGGCCTAGGCATGCCAAAATTTTTATGGATTCTATCTTGAGTGTTTTTACCTTTATCTATACCTATAGCTACGACACTCTTTCCTCTAAAAAAAGCTATACCACCAGTTAAAGCATTGTCATCAGCAAAATTTCTATCACCTGACAAAGAAATATAATCTTCAAACAAATTATTAATAATATCTTGAAAATGTGGTCTTTCAGGATGTCTAGATACCAAAACTTTTTGCCAAGGACTTAATTGTGAGTATGTAGTTTTTAACTTTTCTGATACACTTGCTTGTAATTTACCAATTTCCTCTGCAATATTAATATCACTACCAGAAGACAAATGACGAAGCTCTTCTATTTTTCCTTCAAGATCTGCAATTTGTTTTTCAAATGCTAAAAAATGTTTAATCATGTTTAAAGACTTTCTATTTCTTTAGGTTTATTCTATTTAATGGATGGATGTCATTTACAAGACCTGACAATCTTTTCGATTGGACTTTTGTATAAATCTCAGTAGTACTAATATCAGCGTGACCCAGAAGTTTTTGTAAAGATCTTAAATCAGCACCGCGATTTAACATATGAGTTGCAAAACTATGCCTGATTTTATGCGGAGTGACGTGAGCGCTATTCATATTTATACTTTTTGATAATTCTAATAATTCCTTATATATTGATTGTCTAGTAATGTGTCCAGTACCATTATTACTAGGGAAAATATACTTATTATTTATGAATTTTTCAATTGAAGACCTATGTAACAACCACATCTCTATCATTTTTTTTGATTCTTTATTAAAAGCAACATACCTGTAAACGCCACCCTTGCCTTTAATCTGAAGTAAATCTTTTATTCTAATAAAATCTGACAATGGTAAAGATACTAGTTCAGAAACTCTTAAACCAGTAGAATATAGAATTTCTAAAATAGTTAAAATACGCAGAAATCTCATTTTCTTTAGAGGATTATTTTGTTCAACTTTTTTAAGATTATTTTTGGCTTCTGATAGTAATAAAGTCAAATGTTCCTCTGACAATGATTTTGGTAAATTTTTATTTTTTTTAAAACTTTCTAAGTTGTTAAGTGGATTTATTTTTATGTATCCTTCTGCTTTTAGAACATCATAAAATTGCTTTAATGAGGACAACTTTCTGCTTAAAGAACTTGGTTTATAGTTTTTTCTTTGCAAAAAAGAAAATAATTCACGAAAGTTTTTTTCGTTTGCAAAAAGAAAATTAATATTTTTATTTTCAAACCATTCAAAAACTAAACTTATATCTTTTTTGTAAGCTGTATTTGTGTTTTTTGACAATCCTTTTTCTAGGCAAATAACTCCTAAGATTTTATCTATAAATTCTGGTAATTTTGGATCTAGATTTTGCATAATTAAAATTTAAAGATTTACAATTTTAGATGTCATAATTTCTTGCGTAATAATTTTAGATAATTTTTTTAAACCAATTGAATTTAAGGAATTCCTGATTATAATTAAACTATTCAAATCAAAATCAATAAGTGGATTATCTCCTATCAATCTTGCCGTAAGTAATACTGTTAGGGTTTTATTATTATTTTTTGCAGCTTCTTCAATTGATTTCGTTAAAAGAAATCTTTTTAAGTTATAATTACTTTCCCATTTTAAATATTTATCTTCTTCTAAATCAATTTCTTTAAGATCTCTTAAATAATTCATCCAATTTATTGAGTTTGGTTCTATCATACCAGCTTTTTCAACGATTGGTATTAATGGCCAAGCTTTTTCTTTTGAAATCAAGTTAAAATCCCAAGTTTGACCCTCAGCTAATGAAATTATATTTGCAATATTATTATTAGGATACATATCAGGATTAGAAGAAATTTTAAGCCTTTCTATTGATTGATTTAGCTCTTGTGGCAAAGAAGAATTGTCAATCTCGTTTAAAAGATTTAAATATAGGTCTATGACATCATTGAATCTTCCATTACTTGTTTCTGACTTAATCATTTTTAGGATTGAATTAACTTTTTTAATATCATCTTTAATTTTGATTATGCTTAACCAAACATTTGCTCTGTTGTAACCATTTGCTTCTTTCAAAAAGTTAGAAAAAGATATTTCAAAGTCAATATTTCCATCTGCGACTGATTTATAATTTTCAATTATTTGATCAACTGAGACAAAGTTATAATTTAATTGCTTGTCTAAAAGAAAAGCTCTCGCTTTTGAGGTTAAATAATTAAGCGACAATAAAGAGTCTGTATATTCAATTCCAAGGTGTGCAATATAATTTGTTTTTATTGGTATCTTTAAAGTATCCATCATCACAATATGTAATGGTTGTATTTTGTTTATTTTATTTTGAATATTTAGAATGTTAACTTCATTGTAGATTGATTGAAATAAATCTTCGAAAATTTCATCATTAAAGCCTCTAGATTTTATCAAATCTAGAACAAATTCTGATTGGTCTCTTTTCCCCTCAATAGACAAACAGAAAATTCGAGCCATTTGCCAAAAATCTGTAACATTAGATTTAGATTCAACATTAATATATTCACAAGCTTTTTCATCTTTTCTATTAATCAACTCATATTCTATTTGCCACCTTTTCCAAATATCCCATCGATTACTGTTAGGTAATTGAGAGACTAATTTGTATAAATTGTTACTCTGCCCACTATTTTTAATTTTAAATAATCTAGTTTCCAAAAATTTCAAAATTTGCTTTGAATCACCCTCTGGTGGGACAGAGGCGCTAATGTAAAGATCATTTAAAAATATTTGTAAATGTTTACTAGCTAAATTATCTGGAATATAATTTAAATGCTCAATAATTTCGTCCACTTTCAGATTTTGCCAAATATTTAAACCCATTAAGTTATTTACTTCAGTTTTTACCCCAAGGGATCCTAAAGATGGTTTTGCAAGCTTACTTACTTTAATTTCAGCATTAACGTTATTTGAAGAAACTTCTTTATTAGAAAAATTAGTCTGAGCAAAAGAAGGTTTGAGTTGTAGACAAAACAACAAGACAAAATGAGTCATCCATATAACACATTTCTTATTTAAAAAATTAAATTTATTTAATTTTTTCATCATTAACATCTAAAATCTTGGTTTCTAATTTATCAGGAGCTGGTATATCTAAATAGGTTACTACCAAAAACCCAACTAAGACAATACAACTTAATAAAATTAAAAAAAATTTATAATTTTTCATCATAATCCTTAATTCGTATTCAATTAATAATTTAAAAATATGGCGAGTTTTTGACTTATTTAAAATATATTATTTACCATAATTAAAAAAAAGTTTCTAAAAATATGATGTCTGTGTACATTTAATATGTTATTTTGCATATATGTTAAACTTTGAAGAAATAAATCCCTACTATAAAAAGATTACATTAATTGGAATGATGGGGACAGGAAAATCTAAATTTGGCCGTCAAATAGCAAATATTTTAAAATACAATTTCTATGACATTGATCATATGATTGAAAAAGAATTCAAGATCACAATAAAACAACTTTTCCAAAAACATGGTGAAGTTTTTTTTAGAAAAATTGAAAAAAAAACAATTCGTAATTTAATTTTAAATATTAATAAAAATAAAGAAAAAGTAATAATTAGTCTAGGTGGTGGCGGATTTGATAATAAAGAAATTAGAGATTTACTATTAAGTAATACAAATGTAATTTGGCTAAACACTCCTGTAGATGTTTTAGTTCAAAGAGTAGGAGATGGATCGAAAAGACCTATGATAAAAGGAAAAACTAGAGATTCAATAGTGCAACTTTTAAAAATAAGAACCAAATACTATTCTCTTTGTCACAATCAAATAAATACTGATAAACTTAACCAAAACCAAATAACTGAAAAGTTAATTAATTTAATATCTCATCAAAGACATAAAGCAATAAAATGAAACCAACCATCATTAACGTTTCACTGAACAATAAATTTAATAATTTTTCATATCCAATTTTTATAGGCAATGGTTTATTATGTAATTGTGAAGAAATTTTGAAAAAATTTGTATTAAAAAGAAAAGTTATATTAATTCATGATAATTTTTTTTCTTTAAAAAACAAAGATAACGAACAATTTATTTCATTTGTTAAAACAATTAATAAATTATGTGAATCAGTAAATTTGATTGGTATTCCGGGAGGTGATAAATCAAAAAACATTTCTCAGTTAGAGTGTATCCTTGAGGAATCTCTATCATTTAAGATAGATAGAAGTAGTTTAATAATTGCTTTTGGTGGCGGCGTTATTGGTGATATAGCGGGGTTTGCCGCTTCAATACTTCTAAGAGGCATAGATTTCGTTCAGGTGCCCACTACTCTCTTAGCTCAAGTAGATAGCTCAGTAGGAGGTAAGACTGGTATTAATAGTAATAAAAGTAAAAACTTAATTGGATCTTTTCATCAACCAATTGCAGTAATAGCAGATATAGACATACTAAAGTCATTACCTAAAAGAGAATTTTTAGCTGGCTTGGTCGAAGTTATAAAGTATGGTCTCATTTACGACGTTGAATTTTTTGACAGTTTAGAAAATAATTACAGAGATATTCTAAGCTATGATCAGTTGAAATTAAACGAAATAATTAGCAAATCATGTGAAATAAAATCTTTGATAATAAAAAATGATGAAAAAGAAAGTGGTAAAAGAGCTCTTCTAAATCTTGGACATACCTTTGGTCATGCTATTGAGTCATTTGGCAAATATGATGGAACAATTGTTCACGGTGAAGCAGTATCAATTGGAATTTGCTTAGCGTTCAGACTTTCAAGTAAAATGAGTTATTGTCCTCAATTTGAAACAGATCGAGTAGTAAGATTTTTTAAGAAATTAAATCTACCTACTTCTTTACAAGAGTTAATAAATCTTCCTATTACAACTACAGAAATGTTAAAAAAATTTAAATATGATAAAAAGAATAAAAATAATCAGTTAACATTTATTCTTAATAAAAAAATTGGAAAATCTTTTATAAAAAATAATATGGATGAAAATATTTTAATTGAATTCTTAAATGATGAGATATAATGCCAGACTTATTCGTATTCTTGTGTAACATACTTTTCTTAATTATTTTATCAGGTTTTTTTTCATGTTCTGAAACTGCTTTAACGGCAGTATCAGAGGCTAGAATACATGAGTTAGCACTTCAAGGTAATAAAAGAGCAATAACAATCGAAAGTATTTTAGCAAAAAAAGAAAAAATGATTAGTACAATTTTAATAGGCAATAATTTAGTAAATATTGTAGCTTCAGTATATGCAACAAGCTTTGCAATAATCTACTTTGGAGAATTTGATTTAATTTTTGTGACTATATTATTAACAATTGTTTTAGTAATTTTTGCAGAAGTTATTCCTAAAACTTATGCTTTTAGTCATTCAGATCAAGTGGCTTTAACTGTTGCTCCAATAATTAACTTTTTTATTTTTTTATTAACACCAGCTACCTTTATTACAGAACGTTTTGCAAAAATAGTTTCTGGGCCAGTAATTAATGATGAAGAAGCAAAAACTGAAGAACTTAGAGGAATGATCAGGTTACATGCTGGCAATGAAAGTCGTGGAAAAGAGCGTGGGAAAATGATGTCAAGTATGCTTGATATGGATGAGGTAACTATAGAAGCTGTTATGACCCATAGAGGCGCAGTCACAATGATAGATTCAAAAGAAGATCCCGAGCTAATTTTTAAGGTTGTTGGGGAAAGTCCATTTACTAGAATACCAATTTATTCAGGCAACCCTGATAATATAATTGGTATTTTACACGCAAAAGAATTGTTCAGAAATTTAAGAAGAAGAAACTTTAAAAATATAAACTCCATAAATTTATCTGAATTAATGATACAACCATACTTTGCTCCAGAAACAACATTATTATTTGACCAGTTAGAAATTTTTAAAACTAGGAGAGAACACTTTGCAGTCGTAGTTGATGAATATGGTGATTTTAGAGGGATTGTTACACTAGAAGATATTCTAGAAGAGATAGTAGGCGAAATAGATGATGAAACTGATTTAAAAGTTAAGGGCCTTAAACCTCAACCAGATGGATCTTTTATCGTAGATGGTTCGGTAACAATACGAGATCTTAATCGCTCCCTAGGTTGGACATTGCCAGATCAAAATGCAAATACTATTGCAGGGTTAATCTTATATGAGTCCAAAACAATACCAGAACCTGGACAAGAGTTTAGATTTTTTAATATTAGATTTAGAATACTACAAAAAAAATCAAATTTTATCTCTCAATTACGTTTGTGGAATGAACTAGGAATCAATAAGAATAAAAATTAAGTATTTTTATATTCCTCTGAAGTGTATGTTTTTATAATTACTGAATGGAGATCTGATAAAAATTCTCTTTTTAAAGTTTGATTAACCATTCTATGTCTTTCTATTCTATTTAAATTTTTAAACTTTTCAGAAACAATTATAATTTCAAAGTGACTTTCTACATCTTCTTTAAAGTTTTGATGACCCCTATGTTGTTCAGAGACGTCTAAAACAGAGAAGAATTCTGGTTCATAATTTTTTAAGATTAAATTTTCAATATTAATTTTTCTTTTCAACATAAACTCTTTTAACAAAATTCTCTAAAAAAATAATTCCTACCTTGCATGGATTACTACATAATTCTATAGTCAAAATAAAGAATTAAATTTATGTTACATACTAATCAAAAAGAAAAACAAGAAAGAATTTGCTCTAATCCGAAATGTAAAGAATTGGGGATATACCCTGCACCTAAATCAAGGGATAAAATAAGAGAATATTTATACTTTTGTATCAATTGTATTAGGGACTTTAATAAATCTTGGAATTATTTTGAGGGATTAAATGAACAAGAATTAGAAGTTGAAATAAGAAAATCAGTTACTTGGGATCGACCAAGTTGGAAATTTGGAACAAAAAATATAAGTTATGATTTTGATAAAGCTTTTAATAAGTTTGAAAATAAAAAAAATATAAAAAATAAAAAAGTATTTAATAAAAAGTTGGAAAACGCTTTTAGAATATTAGGCTTGAGTCATGATACAAATATTAAAGAAGTGAAAACAAAATATAAATTTTTAGCTAAAAAATGGCATCCTGATGTACAAAATGAAACTCAATCAAAAAATGATAAAGATAAATTCATTAATATAACAAATGCTTATAAAATTATTTTAGAATTTTTAACGAAACCATCAAAAACCTAACAGAAACATTTTTGGAGATTATAATATGAACGAAGTTAGTCTAACTAACAATATGGACTTTAATTCGGGGACTTTTCCATCTTCTCAAACCTTAGTTATTGATTCAGAGAAAACCTTCGGTTTCAAAACAAACATGAAAATTGTAGGGTTTAATGAAAAAACTAAATTTGTACCTGAAATTGACGAATCTTATTTATTTGATGAAACTACTACAAAAGCAATACTTGCTGGATTTTGCTATAATAGAAGGGTTATGATCCAAGGTTACCATGGTACTGGTAAATCAACACACATTGAACAAGTTGCTGCAAGATTAAATTGGCCATGTGTAAGAGTTAATTTAGATAGCCATATTAGCCGTTTAGACCTAGTAGGCAAAGATGCCATTGTTTTAGAGAATGGAAAGCAAGTAACTGAATTTAGAGAAGGTGTCCTTCCTTGGGCCCTGCAGAACCCTGTTGCAATTGTATTTGATGAATATGATGCTGGAAGAGCTGACGTAATGTTTGTAATTCAAAGAGTTTTGGAAGTTTCAGGAAAACTTACTTTACTTGATAATAACCGAGTTATAAATCCTCATCAGAATTTTAGATTGTTTGCAACTGCTAACACTGTTGGGCTAGGAGATACCACAGGATTATATCATGGAACACAACAAATCAATCAGGGGCAAATGGACAGATGGTCTATAGTTTCAACCTTAAATTATTTGCCAACTGATGCAGAAGAAGAGATTGTTTTATCTAAAGTTCCAAATTTTAAATCTAAAGATGGAAAAGAAACTATCAAATCTATGGTTTCTATAGCTAATTTAACAAGAAATGGATTTATGTCTGGTGATCTTTCTACTGTAATGTCTCCGAGAACAGTTATAACATGGGCAGAAAATACAAATATAATTGAGGATATAGATTTGGCTTTCAAGCTTACTTTTTTTAATAAATGTGACGAAATGGAAAGACCAATTTTGTCAGAATATTATCAAAGATGTTTTGGAAGAGAATTAATTAAAGTTGAAAAAATTATAGACGCTTAAAGTTAAAATGAGCAAGAATTCAGAAAATACTCAATTCCAAAATGCTACTGCATCAACTTTAAAAGCAATTTCTGGAAATATGATTGAAGAAAGAGAAATAAAATTTTCTGGATCTACAAGTTATTTATCATCTAAAGAAGTCAGATTACCAATTATATCAAAAGAATTGGATGGTTCAGAATTGTATAAATTAAGAGGTGAGGCTGATAAAATTGCTCTTAAGATTAAATATCATGATCCTGTTTTACATAGTAAACATATACCATCTTCAGATTTATCATCCCAAATTTTTCAGTTAGCAGAAGAGTCTAGAATTGAAGCTGTTGGGTCTAAGAATCTTGTTGGTATAAAGAAAAATTTACAAAATTTAGTTGTTGAAAAATTTAAAGAAACAATTCTACCTGTACCAGGTGGAGAAGATAAAGAAGCGTTAGTAAATGCTTTGCACTTAGTAATAAGAGAAAAAATTACTGGCTCTAACTCCCCTTCAAACACATCTGTTTCTCTAGAGAAATGGCGTCCTTGGATTAATAATAAAATTGGTAATCTTCTAAACCAACTCGCAGAAAATACTACTAATCAAGAAGTTTTTGCTAAATACACCAAAGAATTGTTATCAGCATTACATGCGGATATTGGAGAAAGAGATCCTAATGATGATGGTGAAAACGAGGATACTGAAGACAATAATCCTGATGAGAATGAAGAAAACGATTCATCTGCAGAAAGTGAAAGTGATAACGATGAAGATGCTGGATTAGATAGCAGTAGCGATGCCCAAGAAAATGATCAAGAGATACAAGGTGAAACTCAGGATGCTGATGCCGACAATGAAGATGAAGAAAGTGAAGGTGAAATTGTTCCTAATCCTTTATCAGGGGACAACATAAGTAAAAATAATATTAATTATAATTATCAAGTCTTTTCTACTAAGTACGACGAAATAGTCAATGCCACTGAGTTATGTGAAGAAGACGAACTTAACAGACTAAGAGGGACACTTGATAAACAGCTTGAAAATCTTCAAGGAGCTATAGCTAGGTTGGCTAATAAACTACAAAGAAAATTACAGGCTAAACAAAATAGATCCTGGAACTTTGATCTTGAGGAAGGAATGTTAGATGCGTCAAAATTAGCTAGAGTAATTACTCAGCCATTATTCCCACTTTCTTATAAGCAAGAAAAAGATATGAAATTTAGAGATACTATAGTGACTTTACTTATAGATAATTCTGGGTCAATGAGGGGAAGGCCTATAACCATTGCAGCAATTTGCGCAGACATAATGGCTAGAACACTTGAAAGATGTGGAGTCAAAGTTGAAATCTTAGGTTTCACCACAAAAGCATGGAAAGGTGGTCAATCAAGGGAACAATGGATAAATGAAGGTAAACCCACTTATCCTGGAAGATTAAATGACTTAAGACATATCATTTATAAACCAGCAGACTCACCATGGAGAAGAGCAAAAAATTCACTTGGATTAATGCTTAGAGAGGGAATTTTAAAAGAGAACATAGATGGTGAAGCATTAATCTGGGCACATGAGCGACTATTAGGTAGATTGGAAGATAGAAAAATTCTTATGGTCATAAGCGATGGTGCACCTGTAGATGACACTACACTTTCTTCTAATAGTGGTAACTACTTAGAACTTCATCTAAAACAAGTAATCTCATTTATAGAAAATAGGTCACCCGTAGAATTAGTCGCAATTGGTATTGGTCACGATGTTACCCGTTATTATGATAAAGCAGTAACTCTTACTGATGCTGAACAATTGGGTGGAGCTGTTACTGAGCAGTTAGCAGACTTATTCAATGAAGAATAATGTTAAGAAGGGCTAACTTCTTTTTTTAAATTTTTTTGAATAGATTTTTTAATTGCGATAGCTTGAGGTGCTAACACTCTATTACTAGTTTTTGACAAGTAATCATCTAAACCGCCATTTTTTTCAACAGACTTTAGAGCTCTAACAGACACTTTCATGCTAATGAATTTATCTAAGGACTTACTGAAGAACTTAACGTTTTGAAGATTAGGTAAAAATTTTCTTTTGGTTTTATTTTTTGCATGACTAACGTTATTGCCACTCATAACATTTTTACCTGTAATTTCACATACTCTTGACATTATATACCTCAATATTAATCTATGGATTTATATGATAGGGTGTATAAAAGGTCAAGTTAAATGGTAGAGGAAACTAATTTTTATGATTTTTAAAACCATTAATTGCGACATTCATAGCTTCTTTAGGATTATCTATAACACCGACTATATCAAAAAGATTTTTTATATTATCTCTTTTCATTAATTTCAATATGCCACTTATTATTTGATTTGCAACTAATGGTCCTTCAAATGTTAGAGAAGAATATAATTGGACTAAATGTGCTCCACACAAGATTTTTACATATGCAGTTTTACTGTCTGATACTCCACCAGCTGCAATTAAAAATAATTTATAATTATTATTTTTAATTATTTTATTTGCTTGTGACAAAATATCTGTTGATTTTTTAAATAATGGTTTCCCAGACAATCCTCCTAATTCATTGGATTTTTTTGATTTTAGATTACTTTCTCTATCTAAAGTCGTATTGGAGATGATCAACCCAAAAATTTTTTGCGAATGAGCTGTTTTTATAATAGAGTTCAATGTCTGCTTATTTATGTCTGGTGCAATCTTCAAAAAAATTGGCAATTTTTTATTTAAATTTTTAGATATGGCAATCCCATCCTTAACAAAATTTATAACTTTTTCTAAATTTTCCTTATTTTGAAACTCTCTTAAATTTGGTGTATTAGGTGAAGACACATTTATAGAAATATAGTCGGCAAACTTTGATAAATTTTCAGCAAGCACTTTATAATCGTTAAATCTATCTTTGCTATCTTTGTTGGGGCCAATATTAACTCCAACAAGAAAATTACTTCCTACTGGGAATCTTTTTCTATAATCCTCTAATTTTTTTCTTGCCTGTAACATTCCTAAATTGTTAAAACCATTTCGATTTATTATAGCACTATCTTTTTCAAGCCTAAAAATTCTTGGTTTTGGATTTCCATATTGAGGCATTGGGGTAATAGTACCAACTTCAGTGAAACCAAAGTTCAAAAAATGAATTTTGTTTATTACTTCTGCATTTTTATCAAAACCAGCGGCAACACCAATAAAATTTTTAAAAATCAAATTACCAATGTTAATTGGAATTCCAATTTTATTTAATCTTGGATGAAAACCAAGTTTCAAGAATTTAATAGTTATTTTATGAGCAATTTCTGGATCAAGTTTTCTTACAAAAAAAGTAATAAATTTCCAAATCATTGAGTCTATTCTTTAACTAAGTTACCTAGAATAACGTTTTCTAATAATTTTTTTGTTGGTTCAATCCCATAGAGTTTTATGAAACTTCCCATTCTAGGTCCTTCAGATTGTCCTAGAACAGTCTCGTACAGACCTTTAAACCATTCCCGTAAATTCTCATATTCAAGTTTTTTCCCAATTGCAAATACTATAGCTTGAATATCATCAGAAGAGGTTTCATTGTTTAATGTTGATAAAGTATTTATTAATTCTGTAATACCTTTTTTCTCTTTTTCATTTGGAAGCCTATACTTCTTTTGAGGTTCTATTTTCTCTTTATAATAATTAACAGCTAGATCAATTAAATCATCTAATTCTTTAGTTCGTTTTGAATTAGGTGAGTAGGTCTTTACATATCCCCATACTATATCTGGATCACTGGCATAACACACGGACACTAAATTTAACAATAATGTATATGTAACAGGAAGGTCATTAGATTTTGGTAAACCTTTATGTAAATGCCATACTGGATTATCAATTTTTCTAGGAGTGTCTTGTTCAGAATATTTTTTCAGATGAGAAAAATATTCATCAGTGGTTTTAGGTATGACATCAAAAAAAAGTCTCTTAGCTCTTTTGGGATTTGTATACATAAACAGACTTAGAGATTCAGGTGAACCATATCTCAACCACTCCTCTATAGATAAACCATTACCTTTGGATTTTGAAATCTTTTCACCATTATTATCTAGAAAAAGTTCGTAGGAAAAACCTGATGGAGGCGTCCCTCCAAGGACTCTCAATATTTTGCTAGATAAAATTACACTTTCAGATAAGTCTTTGCCTGACATCTCATAATCTACACCTAAAGCAAACCAACGCATTGCCCAATCACACTTCCACTGCAACTTACATGATCCACCAAGAATAGAGACAGTAACTAATTCTTTAGTATCTTCGTCAATATAACTTACGGTATTGTTTTTAGTATTGATTGAAGTGATGTTAACTTGCAAAACTTTACCAGATTTTGGACAGACTGGAAGAAACGGGCTGTAAGTTTTTTTTCGATCTTCGCCTAAAGTAGGCAAAATTATGTTTTTTATTTTTTCATAATTTAATAAAATCTTTTTTAGTGCCTCGTCAAATTTACCCCTTTTATAGCATTCTGTAGCTGAAACAAATTCATACTCAAAATTAAAGTAATCTAAAAATTCTTGTAATTTATGATTATTATGATCACCAAAACTACTAAATTTTTTAAAAGGATCGGGAACACTGGTTAAGGGATGTTCAATAAATTTCTTAAGTAAATCTTTGTTAGGGACATTATCTGGAATTTTACGAAAGCCATCCATGTCGTCTGAAAAACATATTAACTTTGTGTTTCTATCAGTTAAAACTTCAAATGCATTACGTACAATGTTAGTCCTCGCAACTTCACCAAATGTTCCAATATGAGGAAGTCCTGAAGGTCCGTATCCAGTCTCAAACAGAACAGGGGTATTGTTATCTCTGGGAGTAGAACTCTCAATTTTATCCAATCTATCCCTTAAATTTCTAGCTTCAATAAAAGGCCAAGCATTCGATTTCTCTGCAAATTTTTTTATTTCTGATTTTTCCATAACTTAATTTCAAATAATGTTTTTTATTGCTATATGAGTTAATAATACTAAGCAACAAATAATCAAATAATTAACAAAAAAAAACACCTCTAACTAATATAGCTAGAGGTGTTAAAATAATAAAATAGAGCAGAATTACATCATGCCTGGCATGCCACCCATGCCTCCCATGCCGCCCATGCCGCCCATGCCGCCCATGTCTGGCATGCCGCCACCGCCACCTGCTGGTGGTTCAGGCTTATCAGCCACCATAGCTTCTGTAGTTATCAATAAACCTGCCACAGATGCTGCATTTTGTAGGGCTGATCTTACGACTTTAGTTGGATCTATAACTCCAGCTTTAACTAAATCTGTAAATTCATTAGTTTGAGCATTGAAGCCATAGTTTGCATCAGTTGATTCAAGCAATTTACCTACTATGACAGCACCATCCTGACCAGCATTGTCAGCTATCTGCTTCGCAGGAGCCTTAAGTGCTCTTCTAACAATATCAACTCCCATTTTTTGGTCTGAGTTTTCAACTTTAACTTTATCTAAAGCTGTAATCGCTTTAACAAAAACAACCCCACCACCAGGTACAATGCCTTCTTCAACAGCAGCTCTCGTAGCATGCATTGCATCATCTACACGATCCTTGCGCTCTTTAACTTCAACTTCAGTAGCTCCGCCAACTTTAATTACGGCAACTCCACCTGCTAATTTAGCTAATCTTTCTTGAAGTTTTTCTTTATCATAGTCAGAGGTTGTTTCTTCGATCTGGGCTCTAATTTGGTTACATCTAGCACCAATATCATCTTTAGAACCAGCACCATCAATTATAGTAGTCTCTTCTTTAGTGACTTCTACACGTTTTGCTGTACCAAGCATTTCAAGTGTCACATTATCCAGCTTAATACCGAGATCTTCAGAAATCAGGTCACCTTTTGTTAAAATTGCAATATCTTCTAACATTGCTTTTCTTCTATCACCAAAACCTGGAGCTTTTACAGCAGCTATTTTCAAACCACCTCTTAACTTATTTACTACAAGAGTTGCTAATGCCTCGCCTTCAACATCTTCAGCTATAATTAAAAGAGGCTTACCAGATTGAACAACTTTTTCTAATATAGGTAACATTTCCTGAAGGTTTGCTAATTTCTTTTCAAATAATAGTATGTATGGATCGTCCATTACTACTTTCATTTTATCAGCGTCAGTTATGAAGTAGGGCGATAAGTATCCTCTGTCGAATTGCATTCCTTCTACAACATCTAACTCGGTTGCAAGGGTTTTAGCTTCTTCAACAGTTATAACACCCTCATTACCAACTTTATCCATGGCCTTAGCTATCATGTCGCCAATCTCAGCTTCACCATTTGCTGATAAAGTACCAACTTGTGCAACTTCTTCATTAGTAGATATTTTACTTGTTCTTGTTTCCAAGTCAGCAACTACAGCTTCAATTGCTAAATCAATTCCTCTTTTTAGATCCATAGGATTTAAACCAGCAGCTACTGCTTTAGAACCTTCTTTTACTATAGCTTGAGCTAACACAGTTGCAGTAGTAGTACCGTCACCTGCTACATCATTAGCTTTTGATGCAACTTCTCTAACCATCTGAGCACCCATATTTTGAAATTTTTCTTTCAGTTCAATTTCTTTAGCAACAGTAACACCATCCTTTGTAATTCTTGGAGCACCAAAAGATTTATCAATAACAACATTTCTACCTTTTGGGCCTAATGTAACTTTTACGGCTTCGGCTAGTATATCTACACCTTCTAACATTTGTGCTCTAGCATTAGCACCGAATTTGACTTCTTTAGCAGCCATTGTTTTTTCCTTTCAATTTATAAAGTAATTATTATTTATTAAGGAGAATAATTAACCCATTATTCCCATGATATCGCTTTCTTTCATGATCAAAAGATCTTTACCATCAAGCTTTACTTCCGTACCGGACCATTTTCCAAAAAGTACAACATCACCTTCTTTTACATCCAAAGGTTGAATCTTTCCAGTCTCGTCACGTGCACCAGAGCCCGCCGCAATAATCTTACCTTGCATAGGCTTTTCTTGTGCTGAATCTGGAATAATTATTCCACTAGCTGTTTTTTCCTCTGCTTCGAGACGTTCAACAACAACTCTATCGTGAAGTGGCCTAAACTTCATGCCTTTTCTCCCTTATTTAAAATGTTAAAGTTAAACAATAAATACATTATTGATGGAGTTTAAATAGTGTACTTGAAAGGAACTTTCAAGATAAAATAAAAAAAATATTTTAAATATTGTTTTTGAATAAAAACATCACATATCATAAATAAACATTTGAAATATTATGACTACATCCACTAATCAAAGTTATATAAATACATGGCTCTACACTACCATTTTTATGGTGATATTGATGATCATAATTGGCGGTATTACTAGATTGACAGACTCTGGTTTATCAATGGTTGAATGGAGACCATTTTGGGGGTTCTTACCTCCCATTAGCGATGAGGAATGGAAAAGAGTATTCTCACTTTACATGAATTCACCAGAATATATTTTTAAAAATCAAGGAATGAGCATCACAGAATTCAAAAAAATATTTTTTTGGGAATACTTTCACAGATTATGGGGAAGGTTAATTGGAATAGTTTTTATTATTCCATTAATTATTTTTTATTTGTTTAACAAAATTCCCAATTCAATTTTATTAAAATTATTGACTATTTTGTTTTTAGGGAGTTTACAAGCAATAATAGGCTGGTGGATGGTAAAATCTGGTCTTGTAAATGATCCTACAGTCTCACAATATCGTTTGGCTGTTCATTTATCTAATGCATTGTTAATATTATTCCTTTTAATTTGGACTTTATTGGAGTTTAAGAATGGTCACTCTAAAATTAAATTAGACTTCAGTTTCATAATTTTTTGTTTTTTATTTTCAACAATTATTGCTGGTGCATTTGTTGCTGGAATGGATGCTGGTTTAATGTACAACGAATATCCTTTAATGGGATATAGCTTGATTCCAGAAAATTATGGTGAATATGGTATTTTAGATCCATTTGAAAATCCTGCATCAGCTCAGTTTCATCACAGACATATAGCTTTATTCACTACAATTTGTGTATTGATATATTGCTATAGAAACTATACACAAAGTAATGATGGAATTGTTAAGAAATACTCCTTGTTTATGAGTGCAATAATATGTTTCCAATTTTTCTTAGGTATATTTACCTTAATTAATATGGTTCCAATATTCTTAGGAGCACTTCATCAAACTGGAGCTGTTATTTTATTTATATCTCTTACAATTATAATGCATAGATTAAATATAACAAAAATTAATTGAGTTTAGTTTTTTTGTCCAGCTTAATGCCTAATTCCCTAAGTTGAAGATCATTTATTTCGTTTGGAGCGTTCATCATCAAATCTTCTGCTTTTCCAGTCATTGGAAATAAAATAACTTCTCTTATATTTGGTTCATCAGCTAATAACATTACAATACGATCAATACCTGGAGCTATACCGCCATGAGGAGGTGAGCCAAATTTAAAAGCATTAATCATGGCTGGAAATTTATTGTCAACAACCTCGGGCTTGTGACCTGCAATTTCAAAAGCTTTATACATTATTTCAGGGACATGATTTCTTATAGCACCAGATGAAAGCTCAATTCCATTACAAACTAAGTCATATTGATATGCGAGAATATCAAGTGGATTTTCATTCAACAATGCTTCCATACCTCCTTGTGGCATAGAAAAAGGATTATGAGAAAATTCTATTTTTCCAGTATTTTCGTCTTTTTCAAACATAGGGTAATCTACTATCCAACAAAATTTAAATATATCTTTTTCAATTAGTTCTCTATCTGTTGCAATTTTAACTCTGGCTTTTCCTGCTAAATTAGCTGCTTCACTCTCTGATGCACAAGAAAAGAATAAAGCATCTCCATCATTAAGGTTAAATAAGAACTTCATTTCAAGAGCTTTTTCAATTCCCAATGCATTTGCAATTGGTCCTTTAGCTATGTTTTCACTAAAAATAATATATCCCATTCCAGGCGCACCTTCTTCTTGGGCCCAACTATTCATTCTATCAGCAACCGAACGTGAACCACAATTCGGACCAGGAACAGCTCTTACTACAGATCCATTTTCAATTGATTTTGCAAAAATAGTAAAACCAGAATTTCTAAAAATATTTGTTACATCTTTAATCTCAAGAGCAAATCTCAAGTCAGGTTTGTCATTTCCATATTTTAACATTGAATCTTTGTAGGTAATTTTTGGAAAAATCTCATCAATGCTTTTGTCTGAATAATTTTTAAAAACTTCTTTAATCACGGGCTCTACAGCCTGGAAAACATCTTCTTGTTCAACATAAGACATTTCTAAATCAAGCTGATAAAATTCTCCCGGTGATCTGTCAGCTCTACTGTCTTCATCTCTAAAACATGGCGCTATTTGAAAATATTTATCAAAACCAGACACCATTATTAGTTGTTTAAACTGCTGAGGAGCTTGAGGTAAAGCATAGAACTTCCCTTTATTAAGTCTAGAAGGAACCAAAAAATCTCTTGCACCTTCTGGACTGGAAGCAGTTAAAATTGGTGTTTGAAATTCTAAAAATCCTAACTCTAGCATTTTATTTCTAATGGTTTGAATAACGTTAGATCTTAAGACAATATTTTGATGAGGTCTACTTCTTCTTAGGTCTAAATATCTGAATTTTAATCTAGTTTCTTCACCATAATCTTCATCTGAATTTACTTGCAAAGGTAATGCTTTTGATTGGGAAATAATTTCTAATTCAGACAAGTTAATTTCTATTCTACCTGTTGGTAAATTATCATTAATAGTTTCATCAGATCTTTCCACAACTATTCCTGATACAGTTATTACACTTTCTAAAGGTAGACTTTCAAAAATAGAAAAATTCTTATTTGATGAATCAACAACGACTTGTGTTAATCCGTAATGATCTCTAAGGTCTATGAATATTAGTTGTCCATGATCCCTCTTTCTATGAACCCAGCCTGATAACTTTACCTGGTCGTTAACGTTTTCAATTCTTAATTCATTACATTTATGAGTTCTATATTTATGCATTTGAAAATTCCTATAAATTAGAATTAAATTTATGAGATCTCTTTTTGATCTCTTTCATAATCTCTAAAGCTTTTTGATTATCTATCAGTGGCCAAATAGCGATTTCGTATGACGAACGAAGACATCCTAAACATAAATTACTTTTAGGATCAATTGAGCAAACTCCAACACAAGGACTAATTTTATTCATTTGCCCCATTTCACTTCCTCTTTTATTTATTATTTTCTTTTATAGCTTGCGCAAGCATTTCTAAAAGATCAGAAATACCTGACTCACCGCTAGTTGCGCTTATTAAATTGTTATGTCTAACAGTTGGTTTATCAATAATTTCTGCACCAGCAGCAATTAAAAGAGCACTATCCGCATCTGATGCGGCAACTTTTCTACCTTTCGCGGCATCTACGGTTGTAAGTAAAATTGAGGAAACACCTGCCAAAGCAACTGGTTCATTTTCTCTTAAAAAAGCCCTTAAAATTCTTCTTACATGAAGATCATTGCTCAAAGTTTCTATTTGATTTGCTCCACCTGGCACAATTAAAGCATCAAAATCTATAGCCAATGTCTCAGAAACTGGTTGATCAACAGGATAAGATAATCCCCATTTCTCTGATGCCCAACCATTAGTCGTTCCAATATCTCGAGAAATTATAGTGTAAGAACCTTCAGCAGCTAAAATTGTTTTCTGTATTATTAAAAATTGTTCTTCATTAAAACCACTTGCTACCATCACTGCAATTTTTTTACCCTTAAACGCTGATGTATTAGACAAAATTCACTCCTAATTTTTTGTTTTAAATTCTATAGAAGATTTAGATTAGCTTATCAAGTAATCTAGTTAAAATTAAATTTGCCACTTTATAGTTTTTCTATTTATAAAGGCTATGGTGAACAATAATAAGGTTGGAAACAATATTTGAAAAAATGTTGCAATGCCAAGATCTTGTTTAGAACCACTCAAAGCTAAATTAAGAGCCTCGACTGTCAAAGTTGTAACTCTGCCCGCTCCTATGAAATAAACAGGTACATACAAAGCAAAAGAAACTATCATGCCTATAGCGAATGAAGTCATAAGAGAAGGTAAGACTAGTGGAATTTTTATCTTAAACAACCTACCCAATCTGTTTTTTCCTAGACTAGAAGCTACTTTTATATAATCAGATTTAACTTCTCTCATAGCTGGAGCAAGTATGATAAAACAATATGGTATGACGTAAAATAATTGAACAAATATGAGTGGTATTAAAAAACTACTAAAATTAAAAAATACCATAAAGCTCTGTATTCCAATCAAAAAAGAAATTTGAGGAATAAATAAAGGAGTAAATATAATCCGTTCAAATTGAGTTTTTGTTATGTTTAAGTAGTCTAATAATTCAACCCACAAAATTGTTAACGATATAGATAATAATGAAACCAACAAAGGAATAAATATAGAAATTAAAATCAATGATTTATTCTGATAATAAAAACTTAAAAAATTATCTATGTTTAAATCATTTGGAAAAAAATTTGGAAAATACCAATTTGCACTAAATCCCCATAATATAGAACAAATTATACCTATAAAAGATAATAAAAATAAAATTACGCTAAAACATAGAATAGCAATTTTCAAAAACTCAGATTTAAATGAAGTGATTTTTATAAAAAAAACATAGAAGAATTTTAATTTAATAATTTTCTCAAAAAAAATCCAAACTATGAGTAAAATTATAATTAAAAATAGTTGAATTAAAGATAAATTTGAAGCTATGAAGAATGAATCCATATCTGAAGATTGAAAGATTTGCAAAATGCGTACTGATAAAGTGGAAGGAGTTGATGGTGCCAAAAGTAAAGACATATCAACCACTGATGACGAAAATGCAATGATTATAAATACAACAAGTCTAATTTTTTTGTAAATGATTGGAAATATTAATATAAACCAAGTAGAAAAACTCGAATGCTGAAGTGATTTGCCCATATCAAAAAATTTCGATGAAGAAAACTCTCTCAAAGCTGACAAAGACACCAAGATTAAGAATGGAATTTCTTTTAAAATAAGGCCTAATATTAAAATAAAACCATATTCATCTGGAAATATATAAGTGTTCGGAGGTCTATCAAAACCTGTTAACCATGGTGAAACAGACCTTAACAATAATCCACTTGGAGATAAAAGAAAAATTAAACCAATAGCCATTGTAATATGTGGTAGAGCAATTAAAGGTGATATGATGATTTTTAGATAATTATAAAATTTAGTTTTAAAAAAATATAAAAGAATGACTTGAGAAAAAAATAAAGCTAAAGCAGTTGAAACTAAACCAGTAAATATCGACAATAATATTGACTTATATATTCCTGGTATATTCATTGAAATATAGAAATAATTTAAGTTAAGTTCACCTTTTCCTAAAGTTGGCAAATAATTGAATGATGGTAAAAAAAAACCTAAAAAACCAAACAATATAGGTAAAGTGATAATTATTCCAATAAAGATTATTGAAACTTTGGAAAGGAGCCGGCAAAAATTATTTACCATTTATGACCTAATTATTTGAGCCATATTTTTCTATCCACCCTTCTTCTATGATTTTAACCCAGGAGGGATGTGGCTCCTCCAGTTTCATGGTTAACTCCTCATTTGATAGTGTTGCAACACCTCTTGGAAGAGAAGTAAATTTATTTTTCCAATTTTTATCTAATTTTGCTACTGAAATAACACTTGGGTCACCCCAAAAAGTCTTGTCTTGTTTTTTTAATTGAGCTTCCGGTGATATCAGGAAATTTACAAAGATTTTAGCAGCAGTTTTTTTTCCAGAGTTATATGGAATTGCTAAAAAATGGACGTTAGCAAGAGTTCCATCTTTATGTATGAAACTTCTTATAGTGTTAGGTAACTTTCCTTCAGAAATTGCATTTGAAGCGTGTGCTATGTTAAAGGCCATTCCAATGTCAATTTCTCTTTCTGCAACTAATTCTGTTAAAGCTAAATAATTAGGGGGGTAATTTTTGCCTTCTCTCCACAAATATGGAGTTGTCTCATCTAACCATTTCCATAATGGGCTTAGAGCATTTTTATGTTTATGAATTATATACTCTGATTTCAACAATCTTTTATCATCTATCAACTCAATTAAAATTTGTTTTAAAAAACTAGTCCCCGTAAAATCTGGCGGCTGAGGAAAAGTAAATCTGCCCTTGTTTCTGATTATATAATCTTTTAATTCAGATGCTGACCTTGGAGGTAATTTAATGTGTTTGCTATCGTAATAAAAATTTAATTGTGATACTCCCCAAGGCATTTCCATACCTTCTGTGGGAACCCCAAAATCATTTAACAAACTTAGGTTGTTTTCAAAATCTAAATACTTAGAATTTGGTAAGTCTCTAATCCAATTTTCAGAAAGAAGCATATTATTTTTCTTCATCACTGAAAAATTTTCTCCATTAATCCACACTAAATCGACAGCTCCATTATAATCTTTTTTAACATTTTTTTCTGATAAAATTCTTGCTACAACATTAGCAGTATCAGTTACTTTTACGTGTTTAACTGTTATGTTATATCTTTTTTTAACTTCATCTGATGCCCATTTGATATATGAGTTAATATTCTTTGCGCCACCCCATGCGTGAAAAAAAATTGTTTGTCCAGAAACTCTGTTAGCTTTTATATCCCAATCATTCTTTTTTTCTGTGGCATTAGTGTAAGTACTAATTATAAAAAAAATACTAATAAAAAAAAACCATAAAACTATTTTAGCTAAATTATCTGCTAATTTTAAATACATTTAGATTTACCTCAAAGTTTGTTCTTGAATAGACAAATATTGATATTAGATATATTAATATCAATGATAGTTACTATCTCCAAAATACTCAACATAGAAATAGTTATGTAATTATGAACGCTCTCTTGATCTTGATAAATGAAATTTTAACACTCTACTTATATACATTATTTGTATATGTTATAATGAGTCTTCTAATCCAATTTCAAATGATTAATAGCTATAACAAAATTATTAATACAATTTTTAGAGCATTAATATCTTTGCATGAACCTTTATTAGGAAAAATTAGACAGTATATACCATCTCTTTCAGGAATAGATTTATCCCCTGTAATTGTTATTCTTTTATTGAGTTTTTTAAAAAACTTAATTCAAGATTATAGATTAGGATTATAAATTAGTTAATGACGATTATAAATAAAATAATTGATGGAAAGATGTATGCTGAAAAACTGTTAAGAGAAATTCATCCTCTAAGCAAAGGATTTTTAAATAAATTTAGTCGTAAGCCATGCCTTACTGTCATACTAGTTGGAGACAATCCCGCTAGTAGAATATATGTAAAAAATAAAATCCTAATAGCCAAAAAAATTGATATAGAATCTAAAGAAATCTTTCTTGGTTCTGAGGTTACAGAAGACGAATTAATACACCGTATCTCAATACTTAATAAAGATCAAAATGTGGATGGAATTCTTGTTCAGCTGCCGCTTCCAAAACATATTTCAGAAAAAAAAATCATTAATTTAATTAGTCCATCAAAAGATGTTGATGGATTTCATCCAAAGAATTTTGGTAAACTTTTCATGGGAGATCCAAAATTTATTCCATGCACACCCTTAGGCTGTCTTTATATGTTGAAGCACGAAATTGAAGATTTAAAAGGGAAAAACGCCGTTATAATTGGGAGATCAAACATTGTTGGAAAACCAATGGCGTCACTTTTACTATCTTCAGACTGCTCAGTGACATTAATTCATTCAAAAAGCAAAAACATAAAAGAACATACCAGAAAAGCAGACATCTTAATTGTAGCAGTGGGTATTCCTGAAATGATTGATGAAAAATTTATTAAACCAGACGCGATTGTAATAGATGTTGGAATTAATAGATTAGAAACTAAAAATAATGATAATTTTAGTAATAAGGGAGTACTTGTTGGTGATGTCAAATTTGAAAAAGTTTTAAAAATTGCCAAAAAAATTACTCCTGTTCCTGGCGGAGTTGGGCCAATGACAATTGCATGCTTAATGCATAATACTGTCAAGGCTGCCTATTTTAACAAAAAAAATGATTTTATTAATGTCTTAGAAGGAATTTTATAATGGATTGGCTTAACATCACTTTATTTCTTTCTATGACATTAGTGGTTCTTATTCTTGCTTGGGGCTTGATAACAATGGCTAGAGGTGGAGAATACAACAAGTCACATAGCAATATTTTAATGAGATACAGAATAATTTTTCAAGCTATAGCAATATTAATTTTTATATGCTTATTAATTTATAAGAGATATCACAATGGTTAAATTAAATAAAATTTATACCCGAACAGGGGACGATGGATCAACTGGATTGACCGATGGAAGTAGAGTTTCAAAGCACTCACCTAGACCACAAGCATACGGTTCAGTTGATGAGTTAAATTCCTCCTTGGGAATAGTATACTTTTGTTTAAACAAAGGAAATTCAAACTTACTTCATAATGAAATTAAAAATTTAATCAGAGAAATTCAAAATGATTTATTTGATCTAGGTGCAGATTTAGCTACACCAATATCGAAAGAAAAAGAAAAGTATCCAGCACTTAGAATTAAAAAGGGACAAATTGATAAAATAGAAAATAAAATAGACTATTATAATAAGTCATTAGAACCTCTTAATTCCTTCATTTTACCAGGTGGGTCAGAAGCATCTACTTTGCTACACCAGTCTAGAACAATAGCTAGAAGAGCTGAAAGAGACATTAGTTTACTTTCAAGCATAGAAGATATAAACATACAATCTTTAATTTATTTGAATAGATTGTCTGATTTATTATTTGTATTATGTAGAGTTTTAAACGAAAATGGATTAAATGATGTATTATGGATACCAGGTTTGAATCAAAAATAATTTATTTACGAAAGGGAGTTTAGTTTGAAAATTTTAGTGCCTGTTAAAAGAGTGGTAGACTATAACGTAAAAGTCAGAGTTAAAAATGATAATTCTGGTGTTGAATTAGAAAACGTTAAAATGTCTATGAACCCTTTTGATGAAATAGCTGTTGAAGAGGCTTTAAGATTAAAAGAAAAAGGAATAGCTAATGAGGTTATAGCTATATCTATCGGTGCATCTCAAGTTCAAGAAACTATAAGAAATGCTCTCGCAATGGGAGCAGATTCAGGGATTTTTATTGAATCCAATGATAATCTTGAACCACTTAACGTAGCAAAAATTATTTCTTCTATTGCTAAAAAAGAAAATATCGATTTGATGATTTTAGGTAAGCAAGCGATTGACGATGATATGAATGCTACTGGTCAGATGATTGCAGCCTTGTTAGGTTGGCCTCAAGCTACTTTTGCAAGCAAAGTCGAAATTTCAGGAAAAATAGCCAAGGTTAGCCGCGAAGTTGACGGTGGAATTGAAAATATTGAAATTTCATTACCTGCAGTTATAAGCACTGACTTACGATTAAATGAACCCAGATATGCTAGCCTTCCAAACATTATGAAAGCTAAGAAAAAGCCAATTAACGAAATTAAGATTGAAGATCTAAATATAGAAATAAAAAAACATTTAAGTATTTTAAAAGTTGAAGAACCTGCTAAACGTCAATCAGGGATTATGTTAAAAACTGTAGATGAATTAGTTGATAAATTAAAAAATGAAGCAAAAGTAATATAAGAAACTGAAGGAATATAAAATGAAAGTACTCGCTATAGCTGAACATAATAACCATGAACTTTTGCCTGCTACATTACATACTGTAAAAGCAGCCAAACAACTTGGCGATTGTGACTTGTTAGTTGTCGGTCATAATTGCCAAGAGGTTGTTGATAATGCAAGCAAAATTGATGGTCTCAATCAAGTTCTTTATTGCAATGATGAAATATATAAAAACTCAATAGCAGAAAATTTATCTGTCCTTATTAAATCTATTGCACAAAATTATTCTCACATTTTATTTTCAAATACTGCTAATGGGAAAAATACAGCTCCTCGTTTAGCTGCTTTGCTAGATGTTATGATTGTTCCAGATATAATTGAAATAATAGATGAAAATACTTTTAAAAGACCAATTTACGCTGGCAACGCAATAGCCACTTGCAAGAGCGAAGATGCATGTAAAGTTATTACTGTAAGGACTACTGCATTTGAAAAAGCTTCAGTGAATGAAAATAAAATTGAAACTGTATCTATTAAAGCTGAGAAAAATACTGAATTAACAAAGTATATTAATTCAGAACTTTCACAAAATGAGAGACCTGAATTAACTGCTGCTGATATTGTTGTTTCAGGTGGAAGAGGTCTTGGATCAGCTGAAAATTTTCAAGTTCTAGAAAAATTAGCGGACAAACTAGGAGCAGCAATGGGGGCAAGTAGAGCGGCAGTTGATGCTGGCTATGTGCCCAACGATTGGCAAGTAGGCCAAACTGGAAAAGTAGTTGCCCCAAATTTATATATAGCTGCTGGGATTTCTGGTGCAATACAACATTTAGCAGGCATGAAAGACAGTAAGGTGATTGTAGCGATAAATAAAGACGAAGAGGCTCCTATATTTTCTGTGTCCGACTATGGGCTTGCTGATGATTTATTTAAAACTGTGCCAGAAATGGAGAAACTAATAAAATAAGCTTTTTATCTTATTAATTATTGCATCTTCTCCCCATTTTAAAATTCCCTCATGTTTTGAAATTATGAAACTATTTTGATTAACTATTATTGTTGTTGGAATTCCTCTCAATTTTAATTCTTTAAAAATTTTCATTTCTTTATCAAAGAAGTGTTCTAAGTTTGAAGCACCATTATTAGATAAAAATTTTAATTGATCTTTAATATCTTTTTTATCTATAGATATAGTAAAAACATCTATATCGTATTTTTTAATTTTAGATTTTAATAAACTTAAATCAGGTAGCTCTTCTTTACATGGAACACACCAGGTCGCCCAAAAATTAATTACATAACCTTTTTTCTTCAAATCCTGATCAAATTTTAATATTAAAGGCTTTTCTTTATTATCCAGAACCTTCAAAGTTGGGAATTTTATTTTATCACTTATTTTATATAAATATTCGACAGCATTAGCATTTCCAGACAAAATTGTGAGAAATAATAATATTATTATTTTTTTATTAAAATTTGATATAAGCATGTTAAGTATTACTTTAGATTAATAATTTCTTAGTATTTAATATAGATAATAAAATGAAAAAAAGTAGTTTAGATAAACAAAAAAATAATAAAATTTGGGGTGGAAGATTTTCTACATCTCCTAGCGAGTTAATGGAGGAGTTTAATTCATCGATTGAATTTGATCAGATTCTTTATATCGAGGATATTGAAGGATCAATAGCACATTCAGAAATGTTATCTAAACAAAATATTATTTCTAAAAAAGAGTTTTTATCTATTAAGTCTGGTTTAGAACAAATAAAAAAAGAAATATCCAACAAAGAGTTTAATTTCTCAACTAAACTAGAAGATATACATATGAATATTGAAAATAGATTAGTTGAAATAATAGGAGATACTGGTAAAAAATTACATACTGCTAGATCAAGGAATGATCAAGTCGCAACTGATATCAAATTATGGCTTAGGAAAAAAATTGATGAAATAGGATTAAGTCTGAAAAATTTGCAACGTACACTAATTGAAAAATCCGAAATATATCACGATCTTTCTATGCCTGGCTATACGCATCTTCAAGTCGGTCAACCAGTTACATTTGGACATCATCTATTAGCTTACGTAGAGATGTTTGGTAGAGATAGAGGAAGATTACTTGACTGTAGAAAAAGAATGAATGAGTTACCTTTAGGTTCCGCTGCTTTAGCAGGTACTAGTTATCCAATAGACAGGCACTTTGTAGCAGACAAACTTGGCTTTAGCAAACCTACTGAAAATTCAATGGATGCTGTTGCTGATAGAGATTTTGCTATTGAATTTATGTCTGCATCATCGCTAATAGCTATACATTTATCTAGGCTTGCTGAAGAATTAGTTATTTGGTCGTCTGACAGGTTTAATTTTGTTAAATTACCAGAAAACTTTACAACTGGTTCTAGTATTATGCCTCAAAAAAGAAATCCAGATGCAGCTGAATTAATAAGAGCTAAACCTGGTAGAATATTTGGAAATTTACTTAGTTTAATGACAGTTCTGAAAGGACTGCCAATGACATATGGCAAAGATATGCAAGAAGATAAAGAGCCAATAATTGATACTGCTAAAAATATTGAACTATGCATTTTAAATATGGAAGGTATGATAAGAGATATTGAACCTATTCCTGAAAAAATGATGGAGGGACTTCAAAAAGGTTTTCCAACTGCTACAGACTTAGCAGATTACCTTGTAAAAAATCTTAAAATACCCTTCCGAGAAGCTCATCATTTAACAGGTAAAATAGTTTTATTAGCTGAGACAAAAATGACCTCTTTAGAAGATTTAACTTTAGAGGATATACAAAGTGTTGTTCCTATTGCAGATTTAAAAATATTAGAAGTTTTAAAGATTAAAAATTCTGTATCAAGTAGAACATCTTATGGTGGTACAGCGCCGAAAAATGTTTTAAAAGCTGTTAAAAGTGCTAAAAAAAGATTTTTAGAGGGATAATCAAAAAATGAATTTCAAAATCATACTTCTAGTTGTAATATTTTTATCATCTGTTTCTTTATATGGGTGCGGAAGAAAAGATTCACCTATAAAACCTTCACAAATCATTACAAAAAATTAGATTTATTATGTTTCCTTCAGGATTTTACAGAGATGAAAATGGTGAAATTAATGTTCAAGGTATTAAAATAGATACTCTTACTGCAAAGTATGGCACCCCGTTATTTATATACGATACAGGCTTAATGAAAAAAAGATATGAAGTCTTTCAAAATACTGTTAAAAGTGTCGAAGGAAATATTCACTATGCTGTCAAAGCAAATGATTCAGTGAACATAATAAAATTTTTTGGAAAATTAGGTGCTGGGGCTGACATAGTATCTATAGGTGAATTTCACAAATGTATTGCAGCTGGAATTACTGCAGATAGAATAATTTTTTCTGGTGTTGGAAAAGATAAAAATGAGATTGAAACAGCAATAAAAAATAAAATTTTACAATTTAATATTGAATCTGAAGAAGAACTTTATGATATCTATGAGGTTGCTTCAAAGCTCAAGATAACAGCAAATATTTGTTTAAGGATAAATCCTGATATTGCCCCAAATACTCACAAGAAAATATCAACTGGTGAAAAAGAAACTAAATTTGGTATAGATAATGAGGATATATTCTCAATCTATGAAAAATTGCACAAATTACAATACATAAATCCAGTTGGTTTGGGTGTTCACATTGGATCTCAGATTTTTGATTTCAATTTCTTTCACAAAGCTTATTCAAACCTAAAAACTGTTGCTGATAAACTTAAAAACAATGGATTTAAAGTTCCTACTTTAGATTTAGGAGGTGGAATTGGAATATATTATGATGAAAATAAGAATCCAGATTTTGAAACCTATAAAAAAGTTATTTCTAATTTATTTCTAGGTTCTAAATATAAATTAAGCTTTGAACCAGGAAGAATCTTAATAGCTGAAGCTGGAGTTTTAATTACAAAAGTTATAAGAAATAAAAAGAATAAAGATAAAAATTTTATTATAATTGATGCGGCAATGAACAATTTAATTAGACCAACATTATATGATGCATATCATAGGATTGAACCTGTTAAAAAGATTTCAGGTAAAAAAATTATTGCAGATATTGTTGGACCAATTTGTGAAACTGGAGATTTTATCGCTCTTAACCGAAAAATAACTGAAGTTAATAATAATGATTTATTAATAATAAGAACTACAGGAGCATATTCATCTGTAATGAAATCTAATTACAATGCTAGGGTCGATGCAGTTGAAGTTTTAATATATAATGGTAATTCATATAAATTAAAAGAAACTGACAACATTCTAGATATAATATCAAAAGAAAAAATAATTGAGTTTATTTAATATTCTAATAATTTTTTTAACAGTGTTGCTTTAACAGTAACATTGTCTTTTTGATTTTGAATTTTTACTCTTACTGATTTGTTAAAGCTTATTTCAGAATTTGGAAAGACAATTTTATCTTCTAATATTAATGTTTTTTCCAGAATAATTTTTCTATCTTCTCTAACTCCTATGATTTTAATTCTAGGTATTAACATTGGTCTTTTTGAAATGTTTTTAATTGTACCACTTAATTTTACATCTTGTTGTTGAACTGTAGCAATGAAATTAGTCAAGTTTAAATTTTTTGTATCTGCCAAAATAGGCAAATCAATTTTTATAAAAAAAGAGTTAATCTTTTTAAAATAATTCTGTGAGTGATTTGGGAAATAAAAAAAACTGTAACTTAATAGAGTTGAACGAAAAAAAATAGCCAAGAAAAATATTAAACCTAAGGCTATTATAAAAAATGGTAATATATTTAACTTTTTTATTTTCTTTTTTTCACTTCCATTTTCATTCTTTTTTATTTTGTTTTTATTAGTTTCATTAAGTTTAGATAATGATAATTCTGAGGCAATTTCTGCAACTGTTTTATTTTTTTGATCTAATACAGGATTAGGTTTTTTAGCTAAAGTTTTTGATTTATCTTCCACTACTGATTTTATAGAAGCTAACTCTTTTTTAACTTTTTCAGTTTTATGATTAATTTCAACATCATTTTTAATTAAATTTTCTTTTTGCTTTGAGGGTAAAGCCCATTTTTTATTACAAACTCCACATTTTAACCACTGAATATTACTCGTTAAAATACTTTGATTAACTTTAAATACCGTCCCGCATGATTTGCACGTTTCATGCATATATAAATTCCTCATGAAATTATTGAAATAATCATATATTGTATACTAACATGGCTTTTATTGCCAACATGTTTAAATCAATTTGAATTGAATTTTAATGTTATTCAGAATTTTTAAAATCTTTTTTATATTTTTATTAACTTCATTGTTTACTCTTTTTTTTATTGAATTAAATAACTTTAAAAAAAATATTTTATCTTTAACAAAGTATTCTAAATTAGAAAGCCCTAATATTGTTATATTAACTGGGGGTGCTAATAGGATTAAGGATGGTTTAAAAATCATTGAAGATTTTAAAAATTCAAAAAATATCAATTATAAAATTCTTGTAAGTGGTACTGGTATGGGTTTTACCAAAAGTAGTCTTAAAAAAAAATTAGGACCAAACTTTAATCCTCAGTTAATTCAATGCTGTATTGACCTAGACTACGTTTCAAAAAACACTTTAACAAATGCTAGCGAAACTTTAAAATGGACTAATAAAAATGATATAAAAGAATTTATACTAATAACTAGTAATTATCATATGCCAAGAGCTATTCTTGAGTTCAAGAATGTTATGCCAAATTTAAAAATTTATACCTATGCTATTACCCCTAAAAAACATGACATTGAAAATTGGCTTAATTCATATCAAACCTTTAGTTTAGTTTTTACAGAATATTGTAAATTTATAATTGCAGGCCTTAGGATAAAATTTTTTAGCACATAATTTTTTCTATATTTGGCCTGCTTCAATTATTTTCTTACGTATTGATCTTGTTCTAGAAAAGAAAGAATGTAATTTTTGACCTTGTTTTTTTCTTATAGCTTTTTGAAGATCTGATAAATCTTCGTTAAATCTTTGTAACATCTCAAGAACAGCTTCGGAATTATTTAAAAAAACATCTCTCCACATAATTGGATCTGATGCAGCAATTCTAGTAAAATCTCTAAAACCTGAAGCAGAAAATTTGATTACATCATTCTTTAAATCTGCTTCCAAGTCAGAAGCTGTTCCAACAATAGTATATGCAATTAAATGTGGTAGATGTGAGGTAATTGCGAGAATTTTATCATGATATTCTGCACTTACAGTTTCAACGATAGCTCCAAAATTTTTAAAAAACTTAGCAAGTTTTTTTGTATTATCTGTTTCCTTATTACAAATAATCAACCAATATCTATTTTCAAATAGTGAGCTAAATCCAGATTGAGGTCCAGAATATTCTGTGCCCGCAAGAGGATGTGATGGTATGAAATTAACACTCTTTGGTATGTATGGATTAACGTCGTTTATAACGGAACTTTTCGTAGATCCAGTATCAGTAACTATGGCATTTTCTTTTAATGAAGATGCAATTGATATTGCTACCGTTTTCATAGAACCAACAGGTACTGCAAGTATAACTAAATCTGCTTCCTTTACTGCATTATGAATCTCATCACAAACATATGTGGCTATTTTCATTTCTGATACTATATCTCTGTGTTTTGAATTTACGTCATATGCAAAAGTTGTAACTCCTTCTATTTGTTTTGCTTTAATTGCATGTAAAATAGAGGTTCCAATTAAACCTAAACCTATAATAGAAATTTTTTTAAATTCTGATTTCATCTTCATTTTTTAAAAAAAGTTTTCAATTCACTTATAAACTTTATATTTTCTTCTTTAGTACCTATTGAAACTCTTAAATAATTTGATAAGCCATAAACTTTCATTCCCCTAACTAATATTCCTTTTGAAGCAAGAAAACTTTCTGCATTCTCTGCACAATAGTTATGCTCAATAGGAAACTTTATTAATAGAAAATTAGTTATCGAACTTTGAAATTCCAAGTTAAGTGATTTCAATTCTGTTTCTAACCAAGACATCCATTTGAGGTTATGTTGAACAGATTTTTTTTGAAACTCTAAATCTTCTAAAGCTGCAACACCTGCCATAATAGCAGCGGCATTTACACTAAATGGACCACGTACTTTCATAAGGTTTTCAATTATATTTTCTGATGCATAACCCCAGCCTAATCTCAAAGATGCTAAACCATGCAATTTTGAAAACGTTCTTAACATTATCACATTTTCATACTTCTCTGCGAGTTCACTACCATCTATGTAATCATCATTAACAACAAATTCTGAATAAGCAGCGTCATAAATTAAAAGAATATTTTTAGGAATTGATTCGTGTAGTCTAATAACTTCATTCTTAGATATAAATGTGCCTGTCGGATTATTAGGGTTTGCTAAAAAAATTAGCTTGGTTTTCTTACTTATCTTTGAAAGAATATTATCAACACTAGCTGTACGATTTACATCATTTGCTATAACACCCGTAGCGCCCGCTATCGAAATGGCTTGAGGAAATTGTAGAAATCCAAATTCTGTATATATTGCTTCATCATTGTAATTCAAATAAGTTTGTGCAAGGATTGATATTAGTTCATCGGAACCATTACCTAAAATAATTTTATTCTTATTTAGTGAATATCTTTTAGATATTGCACTTAATAACTTGTCACTTATCTGTGGTGGATATCTATTTAGATCATAAGAGAAAATTTTAAGAGCTTTAATCGCATCTAAAGATGCACCCAACGCGCTTTCATTTGCAGATAATCTAATTAAGTTATTTATTTTACTTTTACCAAAGTTTGGTTTGTAAGTATGTAATTTTTCAATATTTGGTTTTGGAGAAGGAAAATCCATTAAGTGTCCTAAACATCTTCTTTTTTTAATTTTACAATGCTATAATCTTTTTGATTAATGTTCTTATAAAGTGGTACATTTGCCATAACATCAAAATTTACTCTCATTTCTGTTTGTTTTTTTAATTTATCTATACTTTGGCTATCAATAAATCCAAGTTCTATATCTTGTTTTTCTAATGAGGCTAGTAAACTTACAACACTTGAAAAGTAAGTAGTTTTAAAATAGTTACCAAAATGAGCTAAATAAGCAGATTTAATTTCGTCATCATTCCCAGCAACACCAATTTTAATAATTCTCTGCATTGATAAATTAGATGAAATAATTTGTCGCCAAACTTTTTCAACTAAAAATTTGTCTAGGCCTAAATTTACTAGTTTCTTTATTAAATCCTCTTCTCTTTTTGGATCAAACGGAAAGCTTCCTTTTTTAGCATCCATAATCTTAGAGGCCAAAGATTGCCTATCTATTATTAATTGGCATAAGTTTTTGTCAATTTCATCAATTTTAGACCTAAGTTCATCTAATTCTAAATTGTTCATATTTCGCCTTTTCTTTAAGTACATATATATACTTTAATAAAATAAAATAAACTTTTTGATTAAATTAATTTTTATAATACGATAATTTTTTATTAATTGTTTAATAATTTTTCAATTTTCAAAGGACTCAAATGCTAGAAATCTTCATTATTAATGCTTTATCAGATAATTATATTTATTTATTACGAAATGAACACAAAAATATAACAAGCGTAATAGATCCAGGAGAAGCGGAGCCAGTAATAAAGTTTTTGAATAATAAGAGATGGAATTTAGATGAGGTTATTAATACCCACCATCATCATGACCATGTTGGAGGAAATAGAGAGCTTTTACATATTTATAAATCAAAGTTGATTGCTCCCTCTTATGAAAATGAGCGTATTTCAAATATTGATATTCTTGTTTCAGATAATGAAACTGTGATTATTACTGGTATACCTACAAAAGTATTTCATACACCCGGTCATACATTAGGTCATGTATGTTTTTATATGCCTGAAGAAAAATCATTGTTTTCAGGAGATACTCTATTTTATTTAGGTTGTGGTAGAGTTTTTGAAGGTACTATGGAGCAAATGTGGTCAAGTTTGTTAAAACTTAGATCTTTGCCAGAAGATACATCAGTATATTGTGGTCACGAATATACTTTATCTAATATGAAATTCGCTAATTATATTGATACTAACAATGCTGTATTAAATAAAGTTTGCTTAGAAATTAAAAAGAAAAGAGAGAAAGGATTGCCAACTGTTCCATTTAATTTAGGAGTAGAAAAGAAAATTAATCCATTTTTAAGGGCAGACGATGATAATTTTATAAATTCAGTTGGTTTAAGTAGTAACAATGCCACTGAGTCTTTCAGCGAAATAAGGCTTAAAAAGGACAGTTTTTAAATATTTGATAACTCGTAAGCAACCTCACAATCATTAAAAATGTTAGGTTTAGAGATGTTTACTTTTGCACCAATTACATAAGTATATAACATCAAAGTTGAATGTATCTTTTCTACGAGTATTTCTAGTAACTGAAAGTGTTGACTTTGTATAATGTCAATTAGACATTTTCTAAATTGACTATAATCTTGTGTTGATTCTAGATTATCCTGCTCTGGTTCAGAATCATTTGAAAGTAGTAATTCTACATTTACTATTATTTTTTGTTTAGATTGTTTTTCGTGTTCATAAACACCTACTGATGCTTGTATAATTAAATTATTTATGAGTATTTTTCTATTTCTTACTTTCATGCTATCTTTCTTATTATAATCCAACATCTCTTCTTGGAGGAGCAAGATGTGCTCCACCATCAAGAACCGTTACATGGCCAGTCATAGATTTAGTATTCATAATGAGTTGAATTGCATTTAAAATTTCTTCAACTGTAGAGGATGACTTTAACAAGTTTTTTTTATGCGATTTTTCAAAAGCTTTTTGATCTTGTCCAGGTGCTGACAAAGTTATCCCAGGAGCAATTCCATTTACTCTTAAACAAGAAGCATAAGTCAGTGCTGACATTTTTGTAAGACCATACATTGCTTGTTTTGATAATGTGTAAGTATAGTAATCTGGATTCAATCCAAAAATTTTTGCATCGAGAATATTTATAACAAAGCCTTTAGAACTACTTTCATTTTTTGTTATCTTCATAGTGCATTTAGCTAACGCTTTAGTTAAAAGTGTAGGAGCAATAAAGTTTACTGACATATGACGATGTAGCTCTTCTACGTTAAAACTGTTCCCATCATCATAATTAAAATAACCGGCATTATTAATTAATCCAACCCATTTCGAATCTTGCGCTTCAATTTCGTTTACTAATTTTTCAACATCTGAGTTACAAGTTAAATCAGCTTGATGTGTACTTACATTTCCTCCAATTTTAAATAAATAATCTGCTGTATCTTCAGCCAATATTTTCGATTTATTATAGTGAATAGCTACTTTCCAGCCTTTCTTTATTAAATCAATAGCTATAAATTTTCCTAATCTTTTTGCTGAAGCTGTAACGAGTATTGTTTTATTATTATTTTCCAAATTTATTTTTCCTTTTGTAAAATAGAATATGAAGTATCTCTTATTAATTTTAAATAGCTATTAAAAGATTTATCTTGCAATGAATTTCTTAGACCTAATTTTTGCCAGGATTGGTTATTTAAATATTTAGGAGGCTTAAATTTCTTAATCACTCTTAGGGGCTCTATTCCTGTTACCAAAACTTCGTCACTTAATAAAGCCGCTTCTTCTATTGAATGTGTCACCATTAAAACAGTAAGGGAATTTTTTTTTATTATTGAAACAAGCTCAGTTGAAATAATTTCCCTACTTAAGTTATCTAGCGCTGCAAATGGTTCATCTAACAATAATAAACTAGGATAAAAAAGCAACGCTCTTGCGATTGCAACCCTTTGTAATAACCCTCCTGATAGTTTATGAGGAAAGTATGAAGAAAACTCACCTAACCCAATATCTTTGATAAGTTTATCTACATTTTTATAGTTTGTTTTTTTATTATTAGAATTTGCTAATGTAATATTATTATAAACATTTAACCAGGGCATTAAAGAAGGATTTTGTTGAATTAAAGTTATTTGGTTAATTACTTTATTCAAAGTTTGATTTTCAAATTTTATTTCTCCTTTTTCAGGCTCAATTAACCCAGCTATTAACTTTAATAAGCTTGTTTTCCCAGTGCCTGAAGGGCCAATAATGCTTGTAAATTTGCCTTTTTTAATTTTACAGTTAAAGTTATCCAAAATAGTTTTTTTATTATTTTGTTCATTATATGAGAAAGATACGTTTTTTAAAATTAAATCATTAATTTGATCTTTATTCATATCTTATGGAGCCTCAACAATATAATCTGGAGAAATTTTAGTTTTTTTAATTATACTTCCTACGTTTATATTTTTAAATAAACCATATTTTGTCATTAAAATTGATTTCAATCCATAACTATTGGCACCTAAAATATCTGTATGTAGAGTATCACCAACCATACCTATTCTAGATAAAGAAATATGTCTCCCTGATAGCTCATTTAGTCTATTTATAGCCAGCTCAAAAATTGTTGGAAAAGGTTTTCCCAACCAAAAAGGGAGATGAATGCCGTTTTTTATTAAGTGTGATACATAATATGCAGGCTCCATACTAAAATTTTTTTCATGTGGAGCTACTAAATCTGGGTTAGCTACAAATAAAGGTCTTGGATTTACTTTTAAAGAATTAAACAAAATTTCTTGCCATACAGTGTCCCATTGGAGTGTTCCTAATAATATAAATGAATTCATTTCATCGAACATTTCAAGGTCTTGTTCAAGTTCAAAACAGCTAATGTTGGGTATAATAAATTTGTTACCAACATTACCCAAAACACCTAAAGGACCCTCAGGTTGATTTAATGACAAAAATATTTCAGCTGTTTCTCTACTTGAAATTATCTCTTCATTTGAAAATTCAAGTCCTAACGAGGCAAGTTGATCTCTTTTTTTAAATGAACTACTACTTGCTCCATTGGTTACAACAAGAAGAGTGATATTTTTTTGTCTTGCTTTTTCTAGTGTTTCAATAATTCCAGGAATAAGTGCAGAACCGACATTTAACACACCAAACGCATCCAATAATAAGGCGTCAAAATTATCTAAAATATTCTCTAATCTAGGAGCTAAAATTATGTCTTGGTTATTCTCTTGATATTTTGGAAAAAAATCTCGCATATTTTCATAAATATTTATGACAGAATCTGCATTCATACCTTTGACTGGTGGAATAATAAATTTTTGATCAAATTGAAATTTTTCTAATACAAATTCAGATTTTATATTAAAATTTTCCATACTTATTTTAAATCCTCTAAATTAAAACTATTTTGAAAGGATAAAAATGTCAAAAAAAGTGATAATAATTGGTTCAGGCATAGCAGGAATTTCTTCATCATTAAAGCTAAAATCTTATGGTATAAATTCCATCATTCTAGATAAAGGTAATTTTATAGGTGGAAGAATAAGCACTAGAGAAGTAAAGATCGGTTCTAGTTCAAGTTATTTTTTTCATGGTGCTCAATTTTTTACTGCCAAAACACATGAATTTAAAAAAATTATTAGTTCCGGAGTTTATGGGAAATATATAAAAGAATTTGGAAATTTTGATCCTAAAAGATATAGGGGAAACAAAACAATGAGAGAATTTTTGCTAAATCTATCAAAAGAATTACACATCCAACAAAAAGTGAAAATTATTGGAATTAAAATATATAATAATAAAATTCAAGTTCTTGACAATAAAATAAAAGAATGGATAAGTTACGATGGTGTCATTTCAACTCTTCCAGCACCTCAAAACTGTGAATTATTAAATCAATTTCCTTCATTACAGAAAACTCTTAATACAGGATCATATCACGCATGCATTGCTCTTATGTTTACTTTTGATGAAATTCCATCAGGTCTAAATACTTATTATGATTTTTATAAAAAACCAGGAATATTGAGTTGGATGGCCTCTGGAAGCAACCTAAATGTTTGGACTGCTCATACCAATGAAAAATTTTCAGATTTAAACTATCATAAAGACAAAAATTTTCTGAAAGAAAAAATAATGTCTTCAATAAAACAGTTTTTTATTAGCTCAAAGATAAAGTTTCATAGTTTACATATTTGGAGATATGCTAAGGTAGCAAAAAAGTGCTTAGGGCCTCAGATTGATCCTAAATATACAGTTGCAATTGCAGGAGATTTTTTGGAGGGACCAAATGTTGAGTCTGCTTTTATTTCAGGGAACAAAGCAGCTGATTTAATTTTTAATAGACTAAAATAAATTGATTGTTTCATAAAACCTTAAGGAAAGAATGAATATGATTAAAATAAAAACCTCAGTTATGAAACTTGTAGAAAATGCTAAGAAAAAAATTAATAATTTAGAAGTAAGTGATGCTATTAAAATGCATTCCAACAAAACTAACTTATTCATTGACGTAAGAGATATAAGAGAAATCCAAAAATCTGGACGCATATTTGGAGCTAAACATGTTCCAAGATGTATGTTAGAGTTTTGGATAGACCCTATGAGCCCATATCATAAACAGTTTTTTAATGAAAATTATCATTTCATTTTTTATTGTGCATCAGACTGGAGATCGGCACTCGCCACACTTTCAGCAATGGAAATTGGGCTTTTAAACACCTCTCATCTAGTTGGCGGTTTTAATAAATGGTTAGAAGAAAAAGGACCAATTGAAAAACCAAGATAATTTATTATAATTGTCTTTCAAACAAGAAGGTTATTAATATCTATAATATAATACCAATAATTTTTGTTATACTTTGGTCTTCAGCATTTATTACTAGCAAAATAATAGTTGATAATGCCCCACCTTTTCTTTCGCTTTCAATAAGATTTGGGATAGTTGCCTTCTTATTTTTCCTGTTTTTCATTTTTTTTTCAAAAGACAAATATATTTCTCTTAAGGCTTTCAGAAATGCATCCATTAGCGGGTTATTATTTCATGGCTTATATTTAGGTGGAGTTTTTTTTGCTTTATCTAGAGGTATATCAGCTACTCTTATAGCGTTAATAGTATCATTACAACCTATTTTAACATCATTTCTAGCAAAAATTTATTTAAATGAAACTTTAACTAAATTTCAGTGGCTTGGAATTATTTTAGGATTAAGTGGTGCATTGATAATTATAATTTCTGATCTAATTGATGGCCTAACTGTAGTTGCCTTTTTTGCTGGAATAGTCGGACTAGTTTCTTCTTCACTAGGTATTATCTGGCAGAAAAAAATAGGATCTGATTTGTCTTTATCTGGAAATAATTTTTTGCAAGCATTAAGCGCTGCAATTTTTCATCTTTTATTAGCACTTTGCTTTGAAAAATTTTTTATAAATTTTTCAAATGATTTTATTTTAGCTATGTCATGGCAAATATTTGCTGTTTCACTTGGTGCATTTTTAATATTGATGTGGTTACTTGCGAAGAATAAAGCAAATGAAACATCTACTTTATTTTTTTTAGTACCTCCTATATCTGCTTTACTTGCTTTTTTAATATTAGAAGAAACATTCACTTCTTTTGACTTCTTGGGTTTGTTTCTTTCTTGTCTTGGAGTTTTTATAGTTTCAAAAATTCAGATAAAATTGTAAACATTTTACAGTATTGATTTATTTTAAAATATTGTTAATCTAAATTAATCATAGTCTTTTTGTGTGAGAGAGTTATTAATAACCGCCGAAGGAGCAACCACCCCGGAAACTCTCAGGCACCCGAAACACAAAAAGTTGATAATCTGGAGAGTGATGATTTTATCATCCACCGAAGGGGTAAGCCAATTTTGGTCAATCTTTCAGGTTCCGTGACAGATGGGGTAATATTTAATTTACAAAAGCTTTGTCACGGAGTTTATTATGAAAAATATTGCAATAATAGGAGCAGGTATAACTGGGATAACTACTGCTTACCAACTTTTAGAAAGAGGTTATACTGTATCTGTTTTTGATAAAAACCGTTACGCAGCTATGGAAACAAGTTTTGCAAATGGAGGCCAATTATCTGCTTGCAATGCTGAAGTATGGAATAGTTGGTCTACAATTGGTAAAGGTATTCAATGGATGTTAAAAAAAGATGCACCATTACTATTCAGTCCTAAACTAAGCTTACACAAAATTAGCTGGATAATAGATTTTATAAGTAATATCCCAAACCACAAAAAAAATACAATTTTAACAGCTAAAATGGCTATCAATAGTAGAGATGAATTTAAAAGAATTCTAAAAAAAGAAAATATTGAACTAGATCTTGAAGAAAAAGGTATCATGCATTTATGTGAGTGTGATGCGTCCTTAAAACATGGTAGAGAGGTTAATAAATGGCTTTTAGAAGCAGGATTAGATAGAAAAGAAATATCTAAAGATGAGATGTTATCTATTGAACCAACTTTAAATCTTAATAATTTTATTGGAGGATTTTATACAAAAAGTGACATGTCAGGAGATATTCATAAATTTACAAAATTACTTGCTGATGCTTGTGAAAAAAAAGGTGTAAAATTCTTTTATGAAACAGAAATTGTTAAAGTCAATCATGACAAGAAACAACCAATACTTTCCTTTAGTCAATCAAATGAAATTCATAAACAAAATTTCGATGGGGTTGTAGTTTGTGCTGGTGTTAACAGTAAATTTATAGCTAATAACTTAGGTGATAAAATCAATATATATCCCGTAAAGGGGTATTCAATTACAATCTTACTTGACGATAAAGAAAGTATAAAAAATGCTCCTTATGTGTCTTTACTAGATGATAAAGCTAAAATTGTTTCTAGTAGATTAGGAAAAAATAGATTTAGAGTTGCAGGTACTGCTGAATTTAATGGTTATAATAAAGACATAAGAGCTGACAGAATTAATCCTCTTATTAAATGGTGTAACGAGCTTTTTCCTAAAGTATCTACTGAACACGCTATTCCATGGACTGGGTTGAGGCCTATGACACCAAGTATGGTGCCAAAAGTTGGAAGTGGAAAATTACCTGGCGTATTTTACAACACTGGACATGGGCACCTTGGATGGACACTTAGCGCATTTACGTCCCAACAAATTTCAGACCATATAATGAGAAAAGATAATGTCTTAAACTAATTTTATATATCTAAATTACTAACTTTAAGAGCGTTATCTTGAATAAATGTTCTTCTATGCTCTACAGCTTCACCCATCAATGTTGAAAAGGTTTCTTCTGCATCACCCTCATTTTCAACTTTAACCTGTAGTAAAAATCTTGCATTTGGGTCAAGTGTTGTTTCCCAAAGTTGAACTGGATTCATCTCACCTAAACCTTTATATCTGTTTACTTGAGATCCCTTTTTCCCAAGATTAGTTATCTTAGTAGCCAAATCCAGTGGATCTTTTATTTCATAATTTTCTTCATTAGAGGTGAAAATACACTTTCTTGAAAAATAATTGTTTAAAAACTCTTTTGCACTATCAAGAATATTTATTTCATCAGAATTCAAATCATCTTCACCCATAACAAAGATATCTTTAACACCCCTATTGATCCTAGAAATTTCAATAAATTTTTTTTCATAATTATTATTTTTATAAGTATATTTTGAAGACCATACATTATTCGATTTTGCTAGAACTTGATTTAATCTTTGAGTGATTTTTGTTAAATTATTTTCATTCTCAAATATATTTTGATTTAAAACACCTAAAATAGCTAGCTGAGATAAAATTTGTGGAAAACCTAATTTTTTTGCAAGATTTTCTATTATCCTTTTTATGTTTATGCATTTCTCAACTGAAATCTTCAAATCCTCGCCATATATTGTCTCATTGTCTCCTATTGATAGAGAGACATTTTTAATACCTGACTCAATAAGATAATCATCTAAAGCAAGTTGATCTTTCAAATAGACTTCAGATTTACCTTGCTTAGCTCTAAATAGAGGTGGTTGTGCTATATATAAATATCCAGCATCTACAAGTGGCCTCATATGTCTAAAGAAAAATGTCAAAAGTAATGTTCTTATATGACTTCCATCTACATCTGCATCGGTCATAATAATTATTTTATGATATCTTGCTTTATCAACATCAATCTCAGAGTTGCCAACTCCTGCTCCGATAGCAGTAATTAATGTACCAATTTCAGCTGATGATAACATTTTATCTAATCTAGCCCGTTCTACATTTAAAATTTTTCCTCTTAAGGGTAAAATTGCCTGGTTAGATCTATCTCTACCTTGCTTTGCAGAACCTCCAGCAGAGTCACCCTCTACTAAAAATATTTCAGATTTTGCTGGATCTTTTTCCTGGCAGTCAGCTAATTTTCCAGGTAAACTCGCAATATCCATAACACCTTTTCTTCTAGTAAGTTCACGCGCTTTTTTTGCTGCCTCACGTGCACTTGCTGCTTCAAATGCTTTAGTAACTATTTTCTTAGCCTCTGTTGGGTGCTCATCAAACCATTGACTCAATGATTCCGAAACCAGTTGTTCAACAACTGGGCGTACTTCACTCGATACTAATTTATCTTTTGTTTGACTGGAAAACTTAGGGTCAGGTATCTTAAGAGACAAAACGGTTGTTAGACCTTCTCTACAATCTTCTCCAGATAATTGAATTTTTTCTTTCTTTGCTATGCCAGAATTAATAGAATAATTATTAATTACCCTTGTTAAAGCTGCTCTAAAGCCTGCTAAATGTGTTCCACCATCTCTTTGAGGAATATTGTTTGTAAAACAAAGAGTGGTTTCATGATAACCATCTGTCCACTCAAGAGAAATATCAACTGTAATACCATCTTTTTCATGCGTCGTAACTATTACATCATGTATTGCATTTCTAGATCTATTAAGATACTTAGTATATGCTTTAAGCCCACCTTCGTAAAAAAACGAAACCTTCTTATCTTCTCTTTCTCTGTGATCTATTAATTCAATATGCACACCACTATTTAAAAATGCTAATTCTCGAATTCTATGTTCTAGGGTTGAGTAATCAAAAATACAGTTTGAAAAAGTTTCTTTACTTGGTTTAAAATTTATTTCGGTACCAGTTTTGTTTATTTCTTTTCCAGTTATCTTTAGACGATCTTTTGCTACACCATTTTGAAAAATAATTTCATGCACCTGATTATTTCTAAAAATTTTAAGACTCAAATTTTCTGATAAGGCATTTACAACTGAAATACCTACGCCGTGCAACCCTCCAGAAACTTTATATGAGTTATTATCAAATTTACCTCCAGCATGTAGTTGAGTCATTATTACTTCAGCTGCTGAAATTCCTTCTTCAGGATGAATATCAACTGGTATTCCTCTACCATTATCAATGATAGTAACAGATCCATCACTCAACAATTTAACTTGAATAAGATTACAATGACCTGCAAGAGATTCGTCGATTGAATTATCTAAAACTTCATAAACCATGTGATGTAATCCAGAACCATCGTCAGTGTCACCTATGTACATTCCTGGTCTTTTTCTTACGGCATCTAAACCCTTTAGAACTTTTATTGACTCAGCATCATAGTCATTATTATTTAAATCTAAGTCATTTTCAGACATTTAAATATCTCCATATCTATAGTGATAATTACCATCAAAATTTTCCTTAATTTCTTGAAGATTGATTTTTTCAATAAAACTTGGATATTCTGAAAATGCATCCATACTCGTACTCGTAAACCAAGACTGAGCTTTGTGTTTAGATACCTCAAGAAATAACGCTGTTCTATGCTTGTTGTCTAAATGCTCAATAATATCATCTAATAATAAGATTGGGGCCATATCAAATTTATCATTTAGCAGTCTAGCATGGGACAAGATGATTGATATTAATATAAGTTTTTGTTCTCCAGTTGAGGAGGTATCAAAGTTTTTATTATCAATTCTATTAAAAATTTCTATTATAGAGTTATTTGGTCCAGAAACGGATAACTCATAATCAGATCGTGATTTTTTTAATTCTGACTTGATGTAATCTTCAACCTCTATAGCAGGTTTTTCCTGGAGTAATTTTTCTATCTTCCCATTAATTATAATACCAACAGAAGGAAAATGCTCAGTTAAATGATTATTTTTTAATTCAAAATTATATAAATTTTCAAGTTCTTCTAATAAATCCAATCTTCTGGCTATAATGGAAATTGATAATTCGGAAATTTGGGTTTCTATAGTATCCAACCATGTCTTGTCACTATTAGGTTGCATCAAAATTTTATTTCTTTGTCTAAATAATTTATTGTATTTATATACTCTATTCAAATGTGAGCTATCTATTGACATAGTAAGCCTGTCAATAAAACGTCTTTTTTCACTCATACTTGATAAGATCAAAATACAAAGTTGAGGTGTAATCCATGATATATTTAAAATTTCTCCTAAAGAACTCAATGGAGTATAATCTGAATTAACCTTAGCAATTCTTGATTTATTTAATCCATTTTTTTTTAAACCTGTGCCAATATTGAATTGACCATTTGGTCCAACAAAATCAACATTTACGCCCCAGGTTTTATTTTCGTTGCTATGAATTTTTTCTTGATTCAAAAAATTTTCTATATTTGCTTTTCTTAGTCCTTTGCCCTGATTCAATAAAGAAATAGCTTCTAAAATGTTTGTCTTACCAGAACCATTGCCACCATATATTAATATAGAGGAGTTTTTTAAATTAAGATTTAAACTTTTGTGATTTCTAAAGTTTTTTAAGCTTATTTTTTTAATATAAAAACTTTTAAGATCTTTTATCTTACAAATATTCTCTTTGAAACTTAAAATATTATTGTTCATTTTTCTCCTAGATTACTGACTTAAATCTTACAGAAAATCAAACTCTCATGGGCATTAAAACAAAAATCACCCCATCTTGATCAGGATCTGTAATTAATGCTGGTGAAGCAGAGTCTGACAATAAAATTTCAATTTCTTTACCTTGTATTTGAGATGCTATGTCCAAAAGGTATTTTGAATTAAATCCAATTTCTAAAATATCGTAGTTATAATCTATTTCTAAATCTTCTGATGCATTTCCAAGATCGTGGCTATTTACATTTAAAGACAATAAATTGTTACCTAATGAAAGTTTTACAGCTCTTGATTTTTCCATTGAAACTGTGGACACTCGGTCAATTGCTTTTGAAAATTCTTGGTTTGAAACTACTAATTTGTTAAGGTTTTCTTTTGGTATAACTCTTTGGTAATCTGGGAATGAACCATCAATTAATTTTGTAGTAAGAATTGAATTTGGAAAAATAAATTTTGCCTTATTGTTTGAAATAATAACTTCAATTTTACCATCAGTGTCATCGGTTAACTTTCTAATCTCACCTACAGCTTTTCTTGGTAAGATTATTCCAGGCATATCCGAAGCTCCTTCAGGAAGAGGTATCTCAGCTTGGGCTAATCTATGTCCATCAGTTGCAACAGCTCTTAGTTTTTGATTGTCTGAATTAGGAACATGCAAAAAAATTCCATTTAAATAGTATCTTGTTTCTTCTAATGAAATTGCAAATTTAGTGTTGTCTATCAAATTAACAAGATCTATTGACTGAAGGCTAAATTTGTGACCTTTTTCAATATTTGTCATAATTGGATAATCATCAACAGGTAAGGTTGGAAGAATAAATTTAGATTTACCTGCAGAAACTTCTACATTTAGTTCTTTAAGCTCAATTTTTACTTCGGAACCATCAGGAAGTTTTCTTACTATATCATATAATGTATGGGCTGCTAGTGTTACTTTCCCTTGACTTGAAACTATACAACTTGTCTCTTCAACAATATCCATATCCATATCTGTAGCAATAAATGATACTTTAGATGAATTTGTTTCTATTAATACGTTAGATAAAATAGGAATAGTATTTCTTCTTTCTACCACAGAATAAACATGTCCCAAGGGTTTTAAAAGAGCATTTCTATCTATAGTAAAATTCATAATCGAACCTCAGTTACTTTAAAAATAAGAAAATATTATATTGTTTATAACATGTTTAAAGTTGTTTCAGCAAGTGATTACATCCAAGAAATTCGTTTGATATTTAAGTACAATTATTAAGTGAAAATAGTTTCTTTTAATTCAAAAAATTGTTTTTTTAATTTTGGATCAATTTCTAGCATTGATTCAATTTTTTTAACTGCATGTATTACAGTGGTATGATCTTTACCCCCAAAAGCTCTTCCAATTTCAGGGTAAGAATAACTTGTTAACTCTTTACAAAGAAACATAGCTATTTGTCTAGGTCTAGCAATATTTATAGATCTTCTAGATGAAGACATATCAGATAATAAAAGATTATAATAAGATGAAACTTTTTCTTGAATACTTTCTATAGAAATAGTTTTTTCATGTGCGGAAATAAGATCTGATAATAAGTTTGTAGAGTTTTCTATATTAATTTTTTTGCCAGTTAATTCATAATTTGCCCAAATACGATTTAACGCACCTTCTAATTCTCTGATGTTATTTACAATTTTACTTGCAACAAACTTAAGCACATCAATTGGAATATTAATGTTTAATACTTCTATTTTTTTTTTCAATATTTCTAATCTTAATTCATAATTAGTTGGAAGAAAGTCTACAACAAGACCACCTGATAATCTAGATTTTAGCCTTTTATCTAAGGATAATAAATCTACTGGAGATTTATTAGATGTAATAATTATTTGTTTACCTTGGCTAATTAGATCATTGAACGTATAAAAAAATTCTTCCTGTGTAGATCCTTTTCCACCTATAAATTGAATATCATCAATCATTAAAATATCGATTGATCGAAATTGATCTTTAAATTTTATAGTCTCTTTTAATCGCAGTGATTTTATAAATTGGTACATAAATCTCTCTGCAGACATCATCACTATTTTTAAATTAGGAAAATTTACGTTAATATCTATTGCTATTGCATTTAGTAGATGTGTTTTTCCCATGCCTACATCACCGTAAATAAATAACGGATTATAAGCTAAAGAATTGTTTTCACATATTCTTTTAGATGCTGCATACGGCATACGATTAGATTCACCAACCACAAAATTGTTAAAAGTAAATTTTGAATTTGTTTTCACTGAGACACTATCAACAAATGACAAATCGCTGTAGGTCGTATATTGATTTATTTTGATTTTTTGAACATCTTTTTTTAAAGAAATATTTTCTTTTTGTTTAGTGGAAACTATATGAAATTGAATTTTTTTTAGAGATATAAAAAAAATAGACGCTTGAAAAAAAATAGTATCATAATATTGAGTTTCTGCTCTATTTATAGTTATTTTAGAGTCTGTTGAAAGGTGTAGTATACCTTTTTCATATTTTTCAAATCTAAGAGGCTTAATCCATGCTTTCCAAAATATTTCTTTTAAAGTGCTTGAAATTTGGGATTTAGTCTCTTCCCATTTATTTTTCTGTAGGAGAAATTCTTCATTTGAAGAGTTTGCATTTTGTTTATTTTCTCTATCTAATCCAGAATTTATTTCAATATCAGACATTTATTTAAATTCCTATTTTTAAAAGATAGATTAATAAACAGAATATTTCTTGAAAAACAATACAAGTAATTATT
>CACJOU010000004.1 GCA_902595145.1 uncultured SAR116 cluster alpha proteobacterium
AGAGTTGTTATAAGTTGACTCTGCACCTCTGACAGTAGTTGAACCTGTTACAACTAAAGAGGTTTCAGTTGGAGTTGCTCCAATAACTTTATTGGTGGTTGTTACTGTTCCTGAAAACAAACCATCATCATCAGTTGTCGTTACATTTGTATCTCCAAGAGATACTGCGTCACCTGCTACAACTTCATTGTTATCCAAACTAGTAACTAATAAAGTTCTTCTGGAACCTGTTGTTGTTGTATCTCCTGCAAAATTTACATCACCTAATTTAATGTCATAACCTTCGTTTTGCACCAAAATCATTGATGAATTGTCTGTTGAAAGGGTAGCTGTTACACCAGTAGTAGTGGTATAGTTATTAATTGAATCTCTTAATTCAGATAATACAGAACTTTCTTTATTGTTATTCAGTGTAACATTTGCAGCTATTGTAACAGCTGTTGTATTTTTACCTTGAATACTAAATGATAGGCTTGTTTGACCATTATAAGTACTATCCAAAGTTTTAGCTTGAAGTTTAAGTTGAGTTGAAGCAATAGCTGACACTCCTGTGGAGTCAAAAACTGCATTAACAGAAGTAGCGATGTCTCTTACATTAGATCCAGCTGCTGCTGTAACAGATGAGCTTCCAAGAATGCCATGAATTGTAAATGATTCTGCCTGTACCAAATTGGTTTCTGATGTATCCGCAACAGCATAAGCATTTAATGCTAAATTATCATTATCAACTGGGCCACCAGTATCATCAGTCGTTTCTGTTCCCTGTGATGTTGCTTTATATGCTCCTAAACTGTCTAATCTCATTGAAGAAATTGATAATTGAGCAAATTCACGCTCATGAGTTCCAATTTGGAAACGTCTATCAGCAAATGACCCGTCTAATACAGCTATTTCATTAAAAGTTGTATCTCTAGTTACACGATCTAATTCAGCCAATAATTGGTCGACTTCAGCATCTATATATGCACGTTCTTCCCCATTATAAGAGTCTGATGCTGATTGAATAGCTAATTCTCTAATTCTTTGTATAATTGAAGATGATTCATCTAAGGCGCCTTCAGTAACTTGTGCCATAGAAATAACGTCTGCAGCATTTCTTACTGACTGTTCTAATCCTCTAATTTGTGCAGTCATTCTATCTGCTATTGCAGCACCAGCCGCATCATCTCCGGCATGATTTATACGTTTTCCTGATGACAAACGCTCCATTGCTGTCGTCATGTCACGCTCTGTTGCATTTAATTTATTAAGTGCAAATTGAGCTGCAGAATTAGTATTAACTGTTGGCATGTTAATCTCCAAATTAATTTCGTAGGAAATCACTGCAATTGTTATGCCAAGATTAAACCAATTTTATTTAAGCTAATTTTTCAAAAGATTTTTTTAATTGCGTAATATTATTAGGAACGGCGCTTATCATGTTGTATCGCGCAACTATTTCATTGTGGAAATATGATGGAGATAAAGAAGCCCGGGATCTAATAAAACTTTCGGTAAGTGAGCCATTGCTTGCGGTTTGATTATTAACATACACATGCCTGATAAAATTTGGAGGTTCATTATTTAAAGCTCTTTTTGGAACGCCAGTTTCAGTCACAATTCTAGCCGTTGTTGGCATACTGTTTGCAGTTAGACTAGAGCTTTCATTCCTTAGAGGTCTAGAAGCATAGATCTCATTAATAGCATATGGGTTTTGTAAATTATTATTAATCATAATGTAAATAAACATAAAAACTATGAAAAATCAAATTTTAGACACTTATTTTATAATCTTGAGACTGTTTCATGACAAATAGCCAATATATAGATGCATACAAGAAGACACAACAATCATCAACTTCTGTTACGTCTTCACACGAAATAGTAAGAACCTTGATGAAAGAATTATTAAATTCAATGCAGAAAATTGTTTTAGACATTCAAGATGAAAGAAAAAGAAAACAAGATCAATTTTCAGTTGATAAAGATTTTGAAGAAAAATATGCACGTCAAAAGTCAAAAAATCTTAGTAAATCACTTTCTATTATTTATGGTCTACAAACTAGTTTAGATTTTGATAAAGCTCTAGAAATTGCTAATAATTTATTTCAATTATATGAGTACTGTCGTCACGAAATCATCAAAGGCTTTAGTCAAAAAATTGAAGAGGGTATTATTAAAGCTATTGATGTTATAAATCAAATTATGGAAGGATGGGAAGAAATACCATCTTTAGAGAAATAAAGATGGACAACCTAAACTCAGAACTAGATTTGTTAGAAAATCTATCAAAAAAAATTTCAGATTTAATCTATAATAATGAGTTTTCTCAGATTTCCTTTATTGATGCTCAAAGAAGAGCATTAATAAAAAAAATTATAGAAAACGAAAGTAAAAAGAATGCTATCAAGAAAAGAATTGGCAAACTATTAGAAAATAATATTGAAAACATAAAAGCTACAGAAATTAAATTACAAAATCTGTCAAAAAATCATAATAAGTTTAACAAAAGACTAAAAGCATATTCATCAATTAAATATTAATCATATATATAATTATTTTTTTTGAAAAAAAATTAAACAAATTTCATTTTCAGTCGTAATTACTGTCGTAAAATTAATATAATTCGTGGAGGAATTTGTTTATGCTTAATATTGGTAATTTGTCTGCTTCTCAATTTATTCAAAGAAATATGACTAATCAAATAAAGGAGATTACTGAAAGCACAGAAAGGTTATCATCAGGTAAAAGAATTAATAATGCCTCAGATGATCCATCATCAATTGGTCCGATTTCAAGGCTTAATGCACAAATTTTATCACTTGAAGAATCAATTTCTAACGCTGGAGAGGGTAAATTACTTACCCAAACTGCAGATAGTGGTCTGAGTTCAATAAATAATATTCTTGCTCGAATAAGAGAACTTGCTGTGCAAGGAAGTAGCACAACTTTAACCACTGCGGACAGAAATACCTTACAAGTTGAAATAGATGCTTATTTAACGGAAATAGACGCTTTAACTAAATTAATAAAATTTAATACTATCACATTGTTAGATGGAACTAAAGATAAGGTAAGTTTTTTAGTTGGAGAAACTAAAGATGATATAGTTTCTATTAATCTTATTAAATCTGATAGTACAGCTTTAGGTTTATCTGGATCATCAGGTGTAAAAGAGTTTACCAGTGGAAGAGTAACAGGATTTACTTATAATAGTAGTAATCTTGCAGCAAGTGATATCAAAATTAACTCACAAAATGCTTTAGCAGCAAACTTAACTGATAACTTATCATCTGGAAATAATACAGCTGCTGCACTTGTAACCGCTATAAATGCTAACTCAAATTCCCATGGTGCGACTGCAACAGGTTTTAATAAACTCACTTCTGCTGCAAAAAGCTCTTTAAGCATGAGTAACACCTTTACAATAAACACAAATGTAATTTCAATACAAACAAGTTTAGAAAATTTAGTAACTGAAATAAACCAAGAAGCTGGAGGTGTAATAGCTACACTTAACTCAGACAATACAATAACATTATCAAATACTACTGGTAATGACATCGTTATTGGTGGAAATGCTCCAACTGATGCTGGCTTTACTGCAGGTACCTATTTAGGATATATAAAGTTGGAAAATGTTGATGGTACGTTTGTCAAAATTGAAGCTATGACAAAAGCCAATGGATACGCATCAAATAGTGGCAACATTGATGATTTAGCAAGATTTGGCTTTAATGAAGTAGACTCAAGTACAGTTATTAGATCAGATTTAGTATCAACTAATGCTCTTACAGCATCTCATGATATTAAAATAAATGATGTTGCAATTGGTGCATCTGATAGCGCTTCAGCTGCTGCAAAAGCTATTGCGATTAATTCTGTATCATCTTCAACAAATATATCTGCTTCAGGTAATAATATTGTGACACTAGATATTAATGTTGGTGAGGCCTCTTCAGCCGCTTCTAATATAAGTATAAATGGGAATTCAATTAATTTTTCTAGTGTTACTAATACTACTGAAACTATTACGGCAATAAATAACGCGTCTATTGGTGATATAATAGCATCTGCAAACTCAGATGGCGACGTTCAACTTACAAGCGCGAGTGGAGCCGATATTGTAATAGCACACGCAGGAACTCCTGGTGTTTTTATAGACGGTCATATTGACGCAACAGGAGCGACTATTTCTGTAGGTAGCTCAGTAACATTTAAGGGCCAAATACTTCTTACTCATACAGCTGGTGATGTAATTAAAATTTCTGGTAATGATGTAGGTGAACTTGGTTTTCAGGCACAAGCCTCAAGCAGTGCATCTACACCTGGATCAATAGTTTCTGTATCAAGTTCTTCAAATGCAACTTCTGCTTTAACTAGTATTGATACTGCAATTGATACAATTGCCAACACAAGGGCAAAATTTGGAGCAAGTGAAAATGCAATTGATCATAGATTAAATTTTTTACTAGATAACAAGAATAATTCTTCTTCAAGATTATCTAAAATAGAGGATGCAGATTTTGCTCTAGAAACAGCAAGACTTACAAAAGCGCAGATAATGTCTAAGGCTGCTTCTTCAATGCTTGCTCAAGCAAATGCGAGTGGTGAAGTTTTTTTAAGATTAATTAATTAACACTCTGATTTACATTTATTGAATATTTTTTCATTTTTTCAATCAAGGTAGTTCTTCTGAGTTTTAATTTATCTGCTGCAAGAGCTACCTTATTATTTGTTTTCTCTAGTGCTTCTTCAATTAAAACAATCTCTACATCTTGAAGATGTCTTCTTATGTCAATCTCATCATAAAAAGAAAACCAGTTTTTATAGTTTTTTGGATGTGGCAGGTAATCTTCCAGGTTATTTGTTTGATCATTTCCTTCAAGATTAGTTATACCACTTAGATCAGATGTCATGTCCCACAATGCTTCTTGTTCTTCCGCAACAGTTGGAACTTTTAGTCTAAGTAAATTTTCATAAATATTAGTACTAGTTATTTCTTTTCCAGGGAAAATAATACAAGCTCTTTCTATTACATTTTTTAACTCGCGAACATTACCTGGCCAGTTGTGTTTACATAAAGCTGTTATAGCATCAGGAGTAAAAATTGGCTTTTGTGTTTCATCAACTTTTAGATTGTTTAAAAGTTTTTTTTGCAAACTTGGTATGTCAGTTCTTCTCTCAGCTAGTGAGGGTACATTGATTGGAAGGACATTGATCCTAAAAAATAAATCAGCTCTGAATTCACCATTTTCAACTTTCTTTTCAAGATCTCTATGTGTTGCACAAATCAATCTTAAATCTATCTTAATGTCTTGTGCTCCACCAACTCTTTGTATAGTTTTACTTTCAATAGCTCTTAAAAGTTTTGCTTGAAGAGGTAAGGGCATATCACCAATTTCATCAAGAAAAAGTGATCCACCACTAGATTGCTCAAATCTTCCTTTTCTTTGTTTGTCTGCACCTGTAAATGAACCTTTTTCATGTCCAAAAAGTTCTGATTCTAATAATTCAGATGGAATTGCTGCACAGTTCACAGTAACGAATGGACCTTTTTTGTTTGAACATTTATGAATAGCTTGAGCAACAATATCTTTACCGGTACCAGTTTCACCTAAAATTAATGCTGTACTATCCGTTTGAGATACCATTGCAATTAGGTTTTTCATTGATTTTGTCTCAGGGCTTTCGCCATCAATCATTTTATTAAGTCTGTCTAATGTAGATTGATTTTGTTCTGATGGATTTGTTGATTTATCGACAACATTCATAAAAAAAACCGTCAAATAATTGAAAAATCAATGTTAAAAATGTCATAATAATGACATTTTTATTAAAAAATCAAGATTATTAGTTAAAAAAATAGCTTTAATTCAATTTAAAGTTATGAATAAACTCTTATCAACTATAGTTTGGCAAGCTTCTTGCTTCTAAGATTTCTGATAATTTTAGGAGTATATTATGAGCCAAGTTATTGTTGTAAATAACAGTCTAAAGATCGCTAATAATTTATGTGATATTTTAGAACAAAGAGATATTACTGTAATTAAAGCAGGAGTGGGTAGCTCAAAACCAGATTTTTTGGGAATTGATCTTGTTGGTTACCAAGCTGATACAATTGTTTGCTCAGATATTTTTGAAAAAGAAATTGGTGGCTCATCAAAATTAGTTTCAATTGCTAGACAGGCTAAATTGACAAAAATTATTATCATCGCGGATGACAGTTCATGTAATGGTATAGAAATAAAAGATGAGTTAGGTGGTGCCGTAAAAAGAATTAATATTGCAGATTATACTGATCAATATTCTTTAGAATTAATCTTTAATACATGTTGTCCAAATATATCTTTTTCAGCAGGCGATGCAAAAACTTATGAGTTATTATCATTAGCAAGAAGAGTCGCAAGTACTGACGTAACAGTTTTCATAAATGGTCCAACAGGTTCAGGAAAAGAAGTTCTCGCAAACTACCTTCATGAAAACTCGAATAGGAAAGAAGAACCATTTGTTGCAGTAAATTGTGCAGCAATTCCAGAAAACATGTTAGAGGCTATTCTTTTTGGCCATGAAAAAGGTGCCTTTACTGGCGCCTCAAATGCGAATAAAGGTATTTTTAGAGCTGCAGACAAGGGAACTTTACTTTTAGATGAAATTTCTGAAATGCCTCTATCTTTGCAGGCAAAATTATTAAGAGTTTTACAAGAAAGAAAAGTAACACCTGTTGGTGGGCAAAGAGATATCGATGTAGATGTTAGGGTTTTGGCAACATCTAACAGAGATATGGCGCATGAGGTGAATCAGTCTAGATTCAGGGAAGACTTATATTATAGGCTTAATGTATTTCCCCTACAAACACGTAATTTATCATCAAGGAAAGATGATATATTATCAATTGCAATAAAAATTTTAGATAAACATAATCAAGAAGGTAAGGCACCACCTTACCTAACTCTTGAGGCAAGAGAATTATTATTAAATCATAATTGGCCAGGTAATGTAAGGGAACTTGAAAACACCCTTCTAAGAGCTCTTGTTCTAAGTAATGAGAATATCATAGATGAAAAATCAATTATGATTGACAAATCATTATCAAAAATTAATGAAAGTTCGTCAGTTGATACTTTTGCAGATCAATTAGCTTTTGCAAAAGTAACTTAAAAGGAATATAGATTATGAAGATTGCAGATCAAAACATAAGTACAGGAATGCTAAGGCAAAATATTTTAGAAAAAGCCAATGAAGCTTTTTCTGGAAATAAAACAACTGAAGAATTCTCAAAGAAAATAAATGACGCCATTAATTCTGTAGCTGATAGTCAGAATAAGGCTTCAAAAATCACTAAAGATTATGAATTAGGAAAAGAAACTGACCTTACAAAGGTTATTATGCAACAGCAAATTTCAAATATTGCATTTCAAATGACATTAAATGTAAGAAATAAAGTTCTGAGTTCTTACAAAGATATTATGAATATGCCCGTTTAATTTAAAAGTGTTAGGAAAAAATTATGGCAGAAGCAACAACAGGAAATGATTTAACAGGTGTAACCCAAAATACTGGTATTATAAGTAGGATTTCCACATCAATTTCAAATGTAAGAAGAATGACAGCAGATCCAGCTGTACAAAAATCTATTCCATTGATGTTTGGAATAATAGTTGCTTTTGCTGGGCTAGTAGTATTTTTTTCTATGCAAAAATCAGATATGACAACACTTTTTGCATCACTTCCAGAAAATGAGAAAGCTTTAGTAGTTCAAACTTTGAAGCAGAATGGTGTTAACGCATCACTCAATCCAGCCACTGGAGAAGTTGTTGTTCCTGTTAAAGATTATCATGAATCTAGAATGTTGCTTGCGGGTGAAGGGCTACCATCTTCAGTTCCTGATGGATATGACAGTTTAGGTGATATGCCAATGGGAACAAGTAGATCTGTTGAAGCAATTAAAATTAAACAATCTTTGGAAGCAGAGTTAGCACGATCAGTCAATCACATATCTGGAGTAAGTTCTGCAAGAGTCCACTTAGCTATTCCTGAAAAAACAGTATTTGCAAGAGAAATAGCTCTTCCTTCAGCTTCTGTATTTGTTAAATTAGCTAATGGTAGATCTCTTGGAAGGCAGCAAGTACAGTCAATAGTTCATCTTGTTGCTTCTTCAGTTCCAAATTTGCCATCAGAAAACATAACTGTGGTTGATCAATTTGGTGAACTTTTATCAAAACCATCAAACGATGCCTCTGCTTCAATTTCTAGTGAACAAATGTCACAGACAATGAGGCTAGGCGAAATATATAAATCTAGAATTATTTCATTACTTACGCCTATGGTGGGAGCAGGTAATTTAAAAGCTGAAATAAATGTAGATATGAATTTTACTCAAAAAGAAATCACAGAAGAATCCGTAGATCCTAAAGGTAATGCACTTAGAAGTGAACAAAGTTCATTAGATGAGAGCGCTAATCCTGAAGCTAGAGGTATTCCAGGAGCTTTGTCAAATGCTCCTCCTCTAGCCCCCGATTTAAAAACAGAAGCTCCTGAAGGTCAAGGTGCTGGTAATACTCTTAAACAAAGAAGTCAAACATCTGTTAAAAATTATGAGGTCAGTAGAAAAGTTGAAACTACTAAGGCTCAATATGGAGAAATAAAAAAAATTAAGGCAGCTGTGATTATTCGTGAAAAGAAAATAATCTCTCCTGAAGGCATTGAAACATTTGAAAAAATTAGTGATGAAAAATTGTTAGAAATAAAATCTCTTGTCCAAGAAGCCCTTGGTTATGATGAAGCAAGAGGAGATAGTGTTACAGTTACAAGTAGTCCATTCGTAGATATTTTAGAAGCAGAAGCAGCTCCATGGTATGAAAATACATCTGTAAAGGAACTCCTTAAACAATTAACAACAGTATTAATTTTAGCAATTGTTATATTTGGAGCATTTCTTCCTATATTAAAAAGAGTTCTTGTTCCTGCTGGATACTCATCTGGTCCTGGCGTGATGGCTTCTGATGCAGAAGATGACGAAGACGATAAAATCGAAGTTCAAGAAGGTGAATCTCTTGAAGATATAAAAGCAAAGTTGAAACCTAAAAAGGCAGCTATATCAGCTGAGATGTTAGATACAGCTAATACATATGATGATAAAGTCGCTGTAATTCGAATGATAGTTGGCGATGAGGCAGCTAGGGTTTCCAGCGTCTTTAAAAATATGATGGAAAAAGAATAAGGCAGAGAGTAGGATAATAAAATGGCAGAAGCAGAAAAAAAACCAAATGCTGATGAGATTTATGAGGGTCTAACAGGTACTCAAAAATGTGCAATTCTAATGATGTTGATTGGTGAAGATGAAGCCGCAGAAATAATGGGCAATCTCTCACCTAAAGAGGTTCAAGTTCTCGGATCTGCTATGTATTCTGTTCAAGGTTTGGGTCAAGACACTGTCAATTTAGTCTTAGATGAATTTTTAGCAATTATTAAGGCACAAACAAGTCTAGGTATATCAGGAGGTGGTTATATTAAAAATGTTCTAACCAAATCACTGGGTGAAGATAAAGCGCAAACTGTTTTAGGAAAAATAACTCCGTCAGATAGTAACAAAGCAATAGAAATACTTGACTGGCTCGATGCTAGATCAGTAGCAGACTTGATAATTGATGAACATCCTCAAATAATAGCATTAATTATTTCTTACTTAGATCCTTCTATGGCATCAGACGTTTTGACATTTATGCCAGACAATAGTCAATCAGATATAATTAGGAGAATAGCAACATTAGAAACAGTTCAACCAGAAGCATTAAAAGAATTAGATAGAGTAATGCAAAAAGTTTTTTCTTCTAATGCAAGTTTAAGAGCTAGTAAAGTAGGTGGTGTTCCTGCAGCAGCTAAAATCATGAATTTTTTAAAACAAGATGTTGAAGGAAAAATAATGAAAGATATCCTTAAAGATGACAAGCAACTAATGCAAGATATTCAAGATAGTATGTTTGTGTTTGAGACATTATTGTTATCTGATGATAAATCACTTCAAACACTTCTTCGTGCCGTAGAAGATGATTTAATTATATTAGCCCTTAAAGGCGCAGATGAGGATTTAAAAACAAAATTATTTGGATGTATGTCACAACGTGCAGCAGCAAACATCCAAGATGAAATGGAAGCACTTGGCCCAGTAAGATTGACAGAAGTTCAAGATGCACAAAAGCAGATAATAGCTGTAGCAAGAAGAATGTCCGATGAAGGTGCAATAGTGTTGGCAGGTCGTGGTGGCGATGATTATGTATAATTTGTTTTAATATTATGAATTTAGCTATGAATCAAGATCAGGAAAATCACGATACTCAAAACATTGTACCTTTAGGTAGTGATGAAATTAGATCTATTTTAAAGTCTCAATCTGAGTCTGTTTTTGAGGATAAAAATATTACAAATAATTCTAATTTTGTAAAAAAAACATTAATTGATATAGCTCTTGATTTTGAATCTAAACAAAATATTAAGGAAAATGAAATAATCGATGACGCATCAGAAATTAATAAGAATTTAAGCGAAGAAAGTGATGTTCCTAGCGACGAACATAATACTGAACAGGCAATGCAAGTCGAAAATAAAGAGAGTGATAATACAAAAGATATTCAAGCTGAAACAGAGCAACCTAATAATGAAGTAGATTTAAATGCCAATAGTGATACAAAAATAAATGAAACTACAGAAGATATACAATCCGAAAAATTGGCACAAGATTTAAGTCATACAGATATTGCAAGTGATACCCAAAAACAACAAGAAGAAATTAAAGCTGATACAAAGGCTGGTGAAATTATAAAAACTGATAAGGAAACACAACAAGCATTGGATTCTGTTAGAGATGCTGTTTCTCAATCAATGAATAAAAGTGGGGATGAAAATACTGAAAATCTAGAAGAAAGCAACGAATTATTAAATAATGAATCAGATACAATTAGCAATGATCTTGAAGATTTTAAAAATATTTTATCATCACTTCCAACCTTAGCTGAGGAAGCAATATATGAAATATTTCAAAATAAAATTCTTGAAATTTCCTATGACCTTGCAGGCTATCAAATAGATAAAATGCCAGAAAAATATGAAAAGAAAATTAAATCATTTCTAAAAAATATAAATTGCTATCAAGATAAAATTACAGTTGAGATTAATGATAAAGATTTTGAAGCACTTTCAAAAATAAAAAACTTTAACAAAAATGAAGATAAAAAAATCTTTATATCAAATAAAGAACTTTCAAGAGGTGACATAATCTTAAATTGTGATGGAATGCGTTATTCGGAAAAAAGCAATTATAGTGGTTAACAATATTGGAAGTAGTTTATGAATTTTGAGACAAAACTAATTGATAATATATCCCAAATAAAAAGACCTAAATTAATCTTTAGTTCGGGAAGAGTTAATCATTTTGATGGTAATATTATTTACTGCGATCCTTTTCCAGCTCCTATAGGAAGTCTTTGTGTTGTAAAAGATCAAATGGGTAAAGAAATCTTAGCAGAAGTTATTCGTTTTAACGAAAAGCATAACATGCTTGCTATATTAGAACATTCTTCACATATAGTTTCTGGATGTGAGGTATCATTGCAAGATGATGGAAGATATATAGAGGTAGATGATACTTTGCTGGGAAGAGTAACTGATGCTTATGGGAAACCATTAGATGAAAAACCCTTAGGAAAAATAAAAAATAAATGGCCTCTTATGGGTAAAGTCATGAATCCTCTAAAAAGAAGTTTAATCAAAAAACCATTAGATGTAGGGGTAAGAATTATAAATGCTTTATTAACTGTAGGTCAAGGTCAAAGGCTTGGTATCATTGCTGGTTCAGGAGTTGGCAAATCAGTGTTGTTGGGAATGATGAGCAAATATACCGAGGCTGATGTGGTTGTAATTGCCTTAATTGGTGAACGAGCTAGAGAAGTTGGAACAATGGTTAATGAATTGTTTAAAGATAACTCAGCTCAAAAAATTACTGTAGTTGCTGTGCCAGCGGATAGATCGCCATTAATGAGAATTAGGGGGGCCAATAGAGCCACGGCTATAGCAGAATATTTTAGAGATCAAGGTAAAAATGTATTACTAATAATGGATAGTTTAACTAGAATTGCACATGCTAAAAGAGAAATAGGATTGTCATTAGGTGAAGCAGCTACCTCTAAAGGTTATCCTCCATCAGTCATTTCTATGATCCCTAATCTAATAGAAAGGACAGGAACGAGTGATCAAGGAGATGGCAGTATTACTTCATTTTATACAATTTTAGCAGATGGAGATGACAACAATGATCCAGTTGTTGATACATCAAGAGCAATACTTGATGGTCATATCGTACTTAGCAGATTAAATGCACAAATGGGTATTTATCCAGCAGTTGATATCCCAAATTCAATTAGTAGAGTTATGAATGATCTAATTGCGGATGATCATTCGAATGCTTCAAAACTTTTTAGAAAACATGTAAGTTCTTACATAGAAAATAAGGACTTATTATTAATGGGGGGGTATACTCACGGACAAGACAAAGATCTTGATGATGCCATTGCTATGTGGCCAAAGATAATTGATTTTATATCACAGAGCGGTTCTGAAAAAGCAAACTTTGAAAATTCAAGAATGTCATTACTAAAATTGTATGAATAGGTAAGATAGTTGCGAAAAAAAATTAAAAGATTTCAGAGACTTGCTACAGTTAGAAAAAAAGACGTTTCAAAAGAAATTAATAATTCTAACTTAGTTCAAAATGAAATTACTAAAAATGAAAGTTTAATCGATCAGATAAATATAATCATGGAAAGTAGTAAAAATAATTCTTCAACTAAAATAATTAATTCAGGATTTTTTAAAAATAATGCTCAACTATTAACTACGCTTCAAAGTCAAAAAAATATTGCATCAAATAGAAACAAATATTTACGTTCTGAAAAAGAGATAATAAGAAAAAAAATCATTGAGAACACTTTAAAAAAAATTAAAGCTGAAGAAAAAGCTAAAGAGTATAAAAGACTTTATACTAGTGAATTAGAAAACAAAAATTATCAATAAAGTATTTTTGAATTACATATTTTAATAATGGCATTGTATTTGCACATATATTAAAAATGTGGAATTTGAGATGAAAATTACAAATGATGTAAATAACAATTCTGACTTTTTGTCTGTTTCAAATAAAGGAGAAAAAAACACTTCTTTAATGGGATCATTGTTTTCAATAAACTTTAATAGTAATGAAGTAAAATCAAATAATGTTTCAGATGATTTTGAATTTATTTTTAAAGAAGAAGACATAGAAATTATTAATTATTTATCAAATATTCTTCCTAACTTAAACTTTAATAATTTAGGTTTAGCTGATTTCCAAAAAATCAAAAGTGAGATTGTGTCAGATCAAAATATTAAAACTGAAGTAAAAGATAAATTATTGAGTTTTTTAGATACAGCAAAGGGTCTTAATAAAAATTTCTTGATTAAGTTACCTGAATACCAAAAACTAAAAGCATTAAATAATAAAAGTATTGTTAATAATAAAATTGATCCTAGAATTAAAAAAGAAAGTTCAAACGCTTTACCATCTGTTTTAAAAAATATTGAACATTCTATTGATCAAAGTAAACAAAAATCTACTAAATCAAATATTATAAATAAAAACACCGGTGACATAAAGTTTGAAAACAATTTAGAAAATCAAACAAGTTTAAATTCTAATAATAAAAAGTTTAATTTTGTTAAAAAAATTAACAAAAATGATCACCCTAATAAATTATATAAAATATCAAATTCTAATTCTTTTAAATATAAAGAAAAATTAGATCCACCGTCATTATTAGATTCAAAAGTTTCTAACAATACAAATTTGCACTATATCAATAATCAATTTGGTGATGAATTTAATAAGAATAAGATGAATGAAATTAAAGCTAACGAAAAAGTATTTAACATTCAAAACTCTAATGGTTCTAACACCAAGGGAAATCAATTTTCTCAGCAAAATAGCACTTCATTTGCAAGTACTGGAATGAATTCTATCTTAGAAGGGGTATTAGATACTCTTGATTTAAGTCAAAAAGGTTGGACTACAAAACTTGTTTCTAGAATAGAAAATGCTCTAGAAAATGGTGGTGAAGAAATTGAGATTAACCTCAAACCAAAAAATTTAGGAAGATTAAAAGTATCCATAAGTTTAAAAAATGGAACAGGTAACGTAAAAATAATTACAGAAAATACATTTGTTACAAATGCATTAACTTTAAATGAACACCATCTACAAAAACTTTTTAATGATCAAGGAATTAATTTAGAATTTTCAGCTCATGAAGATACAAAATATTTTGGCTCAAAACATAGTTTTAACAAAAATTCAAATAATAATGATCAAAATAATTTTCAAAAGTCTGAAAATGAAAAAGAAAAACAAAATACGATAACAGGTTTAGATGATAATGTTTCATCTAGACATATTGTAAACGTAATAGCATAATTAATAACTGAGTAGTGAGAAAAAAATGGCAGAAGAAGTAGAAGAAGAACCAAAAAAAAGTAATTTGTTAAAAATAATTATTTTTGTAGTAGGCGGCATTTTGCTAATAGCTGTTGGTCTAGGAATTGGTTATTTCTTATTTGGAGGTGAGCCTGATCCGGATCCGTCTGCAGAAGTTAATCAAATCATTGAAGGTAAAGAAGCTGAAAAGAAAAAACCCGAAGATGCTGACAATAAAGAAGGTGAAGAGGTAGGTGAAGATGGCATGATCAAAAAGAATGTTAAAGCCATTCCAGAAGTTGATACTTATGAAACTACTTATTTTGAATTTCCAGGAGACTTTACAACTAATTTAAAAGGCAGTAGAAAATTTTTACAAGTAAGCGTAGGAGTATCTACACAGTATGACGAACAGGTAATGGAGGTGGTTGACTCTCATCAACTAGCATTACGTTCTGAAATTCTTTCAACTATAAGTGATTTTACCGAGGAAGATATTTCTGGAAGTGAGGGTAAGAAAAAATTAGCAGAAAGATTAATAGTAGTTCTGAATAAAAAATTAGAATCTTTTGATGAATTCCCAGGTATAGAAGATGTATACTTTACTGCATTCATTTTACAATAAGTAAGGATTTATAAATTAATGTCTAATACATCTAGAAAATTATCTTCTGATGAAGTGTCAGCTTTAATGGAAGGACTGCAATCTGGTGAAATTACAGCAAACTCAGGATTGAATAATGATGTTGAAGTAACAGATTTTACATTTGGTTCTGATAACTTAGAACTTCTTGGTGATTACTATGCTTTAAGGTTAATTAATGAGAGATTTGCTCGATTAGTAAGAAGTATATTTTTACCTATGATAAGGTTGCAGCCAAAAATCAACCCATTTCCTCCAGAAGTAAAAACATATGATGAATATAGTGCTGGTCTAAATAGTTTTATGAGCTTAAATACAAGTAGAATTGATGAACTTAGAGGATCAATGTTACTTGTACTTGAACCATCTTTTATCAGTGTTTTAACAAATTGTTATTATGGTGGTAAGTTAGCTAATTTTCCCACAGCGAAGGCAGAGTTCACTGCTACTGAAGATAGAATAATTGAAATAGTATCAGACGGAATTACCCAATGCCTTGAAAATGCTTGGAAAGATCTTATGCCAATAAGTATAAAGCATCAAAGTAGAGAAATTAATCCACAATTTGCAACTTTAGTTGAATCGTCAGATTCAGTAATTATTTGTTCTTTTGTGGTTCAACTTCCAAATGTAGATTCAGCTTCATTTGATATAATTTATCCTTTACAAACTTTAAAACCAATTGCTTCTTTATTACGTTCAAGAGTTCAAAGTGATGTAATTAATGACGATATAAGCTGGAGAGAGCGCTTAGAAAAATCGGTTTTGAATATTCCACTACCTGTATCAGCAATTTTGAGTGAACCATCTGTTTCATTATCTAATCTCGTTCAATTTAAAGAAGGAGACGTTATGAATTTACCCCCAGTTGATGGAGTAGATTTTTTTGTTAATGATAAAATTTTATTTAAAGCAGAAATTGGTGAAACAAATGGCCAAGTAGCAGTCAGTTTAAAAAATAGATTATAAATATTGAGGAGTAATTTAATGGCAGAAAATGAAGCTGAAGCCCAAGTTGAAGAAACAGTAACAGATAAAACTGGACTAGATAATCTCAAGGTCCTAGAAAATATTGAAGTAAAACTTACTGTTGAAGTTGGTTCAACTGAACTTAAGATAAGAGACCTTTTAAGACTGAATGAAGGATCTGTCGTAGAACTAGAAAGATTAGCAGGTGATCCATTAGATATTTTAGCAAATGGGGTTAAAATTGCTAAAGGAGAAGTGGTTATGGTTGGTGAAAGATTCGGCATAAGATTCACAGAGGTTACAAACCCAGAAAATCGAGTGCAAAAACTATAATTTACAAAAAATTGACAAAAAAATTAATTCATTAAAAACAATGACTTAATACAGAAATCTGTTGATGGCATATTTCTTGCTTCCTTATATAAAAAATAAGGAAAGTTTAAATGTCACAGTCAGTTCCAGATTTTACCACGGTTATTGTTGTAATTTCATTTTTATTAGTTTTAGGTTTTGTTGCTGTTATTGTTAAGAAAAAAAGTGGACATCTAAAAAAAATCATTAAAAAAGAAAATAGTTTTGATGTTGTGCATCAGATGCCTCTTAATAATGGTTTCCTAGCTTATGTTTTTAAAGTTGATGAAGAAAAATTTTTCTTTGTAGGTCATAAGTCTGGCAGGGGATCGCTAACACAAATTGATCAACCTAAACTTAAAACAAGCAATTCAAATAGCAAAGCTTCTGAACAGTTATCAATTAAAAACACTCCTGTAAAAGAAAAAGCTAAAATTTCTAAACCTCTTCAACATGTAAATATCTCTGATTTATTAACAGCTCATAAAAAAGGTAATGAAAATGCGTAGAGCAATTTGCCCACAACCTATTAAAAGTTACTATTTTTCAAATACTAGAGAAGAAATTTATAAGATTATAATAAATTTACTTAAGAAATTATCTTTTTTTATGGCTTTAGTCTTAATAAGTGGATTTCCTGTTCAGGCTATAGGAGATCCTGTTGCTTCTGGTTTTCCTGCATTAAATGTATCAACTAACGGTGATACAACTGAATACTCATTTCCACTACAAATTTTATTATTGATGACAGCATTAACAGTTTTACCTTCTTTAGTTCTTGGAATGACTAGTTTTACAAGGATAATTATTGTTATGTCAATTCTCCGTCAAGCTTTGGGAACACAACAAACTCCTCCTAATCAAGTATTAATTGCAATATCTCTTTTTCTAACCTTTTTTATTATGGCTCCAACTTTCAATAAGGTTTATGAAAATGCTGCAGTCCCGTATATGGAAAAAAGTTTACCTGCAGAACAAGCTATTGAAACAGCAAGTAGTGAAATGAAACAGTTTATGGTTAAAAATACGAGAAAAACAGACTTAATTATGTTCACTGAATTAGCTGGCTTAGAAAAATTTGATAAAGTATCTGATATTCCCTTTAGAATAGCTCTTCCTGCATTTATGACTAGTGAACTTAAAACTGCATTTCAAATAGGGTTTCTTTTATTTTTACCTTTCTTAGTAATTGATATGGTTATTTCATCCATTTTGATGTCACTTGGAATGATGATGTTGTCTCCAATGTTAGTTGCGCTTCCATTTAAATTATTATTATTTGTTTTAGTTGATGGATGGAGCATGACAGTTGGATCTTTAGTAAGCACCTTTTCGGCAGGATAAAAAATGAACTTTGATGAAAATATTAGTATGTTAAGTATGGCTTTTTATCAGGTTTTGCTTGTTTCTGGTCCTATCTTAGCTTTAGCACTTGGTATAGGTCTTTTGATAGGTATTATTCAAGCTGCAACATCAATTAATGAAATGACACTTAGTTTTGTACCCAAAGTTATCGTTGTAATGTTAGGCATAGGATTATTGGGTAATTTTTTCATGATGGGACTTGTGGATTACTTTAATTTTATTTTTGATCAGGTTGCTGGTGTAGGGCAAAATTAAACGCGAAAGAAATTTATTATGAATGGGATAGAGTTTGCTTTACCAGGAGTTAATTTATTTAACTTATACCAATATATGGTAATTTTTTTTGTATCATCTCTTCGTATTTCTTCTTTTTTAATAAGTGCACCATTTTTTTCATTAGGAGGAATCCCCTTACAAGTAAGAATTATTGCAAGCATAAGTTTAACTGCATTTTTATTTCCTGTGATTAAAGTACCAGAAATCCAAAATATGCAGGGGTTTAATTTATTTTTACTTATATTGTCTGAAATTGGTATAGGACTTTCAGTAGGATTGATTTTAAATATAATTTTTTCTGCAGCAGCAGTTGCAGGTGAGAAAATAGCATCTACAGCAGGACTATCAATGTCAAGTATGATTGATCCCCAATCTGGAGGTCAAACACTTGTTTTGAGTACAGTCTTAACTTTATTTCTTATATCTTGTTTTTTATCGTTAGATGGTCATTTGTATTTACTAAAACTACTTATTGAAAGTTATGTCTACTTACCAATTGGTCTAATCCTTGATTTTTCTGAGGTTAGCAATGTTGCTGTCAACACCTTTGGAGATATGTTATATCTAGCTGCTTTAATTAGTTTGCCAATTGTCGGTGGATTATTGTTAATACAATGTTCAATTGGTATAATTACTAGATCTGCACCATCTTTAAATCTATTTTCATTTGGTTTTCCAATTGCGTTAATAAGTGTTTTTATCTTTTTATATTTAGGGGTTGGGCCAATTTCAAATGCTTTTTCAGATTTAACAGCTATGGCAATTAATTTAATTGACGAAGTTCTTCATTCGTATAAAGAAGGAAGTCCATAAAATGGCTGAAGAAGATAATTCACAAGATAAAACCGAAGAACCGTCCCAAAGAAAATTAGATAAAGCGGCTGAGGATGGTCAGGTATTAACGTCTAAAGAAATGTTTGTGTTTACATCATTAATTATGGGTTTAATGGTTCTGTCATCAATACCATACTTTGCTAGAGATTTTTTAGCAATTTGGAAGACATTTTTTTTATTTGATCTTGATTATATAACAAATATTAATCCTGCCTATGGCATGAATAAATTGATTAAATATGTCATTAATATAACTCTAATTGTTGGTGTTCCTCTAATATTAATTATTTTAATAACACAAATGGTTATTGGAGGTATTAATTTTGCTCCAAAGGCTTTTCAATTCAAATCAAATAGGATTAACTTATTATCAGGTTTAAAGAGAATATTTTCTTCTAAAGGTCTCTTTGAACTTATCAAGTCTTTATTCAAAGTTGGCTTATTAGGGGGAATTACATTTTTCGTAATTTACTATAATTTGAAAGATATAATAAATTTATCTGAACGTAATTTATATTCCGCTTTATCAAACCTACTTTACAACTTTCCTCAACTCACAATTGCTCTGTTAATTGTTTTAGGTTTTATAGCTGTTTTTGATTTTATTTGGCAAAAATACCAGCATGTAGAAAAATTAAAAATGACAATCAAAGAAGTAAAAGATGAACATAAAGATACGGATGGCTCGCCAGAAGTTAAACAAAAAATTAGAAAATTACAAAATGAAATTGCCAATAGAGCTGCCACTCAATCTGCCGCGCTAGATGATGTAAAAGATGCATCAGCTGTAATCACAAACCCAACTCATTTTGCAGTTGCAATAAAATATGAAGTTGGATCAGAAGGTGCTCCAATAATTTTAGCCATGGGAAGAGGAATGATAGCAGAAAAAATAATAAAATTAGCTGATGAAAATAAGGTTACAGTATTTCAAAGCCCTTTACTTGCTAGGGCTCTTTATTTTACAGGAGAAATTGGAAAAGAAATTTCTGAAAATCTCTATTCAGCTGTTGCATCTGTATTAGCCTATATCTTTAAAATTGAAAGAGGAGAGGAAACTGATTATCCTGAATTTGAGATTCCAGAAAATATGAGTTTTGATGAATATGGAAAAAAAATTAAATAAACTTTTGGTGATAATATGAAAAAAAGAAAAACATTTGGACAAATTATTATTACAGCGATGTTTATTTGGTCTGCTCTTTTATGTCATTTTGAAGCAAGTACTCTTCGTGAAGAAGGTGATATTACAAATGCTGCTTTATATTGGTTTTTTGGTTTTACAGCAGTATTAGGGGCTTTTAGATTTAAAATTGCTGAATTGATATATGGAATAATTGAATTCAAAAATAAATATAAAAATAGAAAATAAAGTTAGTAACCGTGATAAAAAATTTTAAAAATAATAATAAAAAAGTAACTTGCCATGGATGCGACTATTTCTTCATTACTCATAGAAAACAAAGGCCGTGGGGATGTAAAAAGTTTGGTTTTATTTCTAAATTTATACCTTCATTGGAAGTGTTTAGTACAACTGGTATGGAATGTGCATACAGAAAAGAAAAGAATTTATGATTTTATGTTTGTTTAGTTTAAAACTATAGGAAAAATAAAATGGATACTAAAATGGAAGCTGTTCAAGAAAGCATCAAATTAGCTTTAGATGCAGCAGATGCCGCAACTGATGTAACATCAGAATATAATAAGGTTAAAAAAGCGCATGAAAAATTGGAGGCTAAAGTGAAACAAATCCATAAATATACTACAATTGTATTTTTATCGTCTATTATATCAGGTTTGGTAGTTATAACTGTTAGTGCCTTTTTATTTATGCAATCCTCAGATAAATTGACTAACATGACAGAAACAAGTAGGGAGGCACTAGTTGTTTTTGCAGAGAATGTCGATGGGGTAAATGCTTCTTTAAAAAACCTAGATACCGCTATAAAAAAACAAGGAGATTTACTTGAGATTAACAAGAAATTAGTTGTTAGCCTTGATAAAATTGAAAAAAGAGTTCAAACATCCAACGAAAATACAGTTGCAGAATTACAATTAATTACAAACACTCTTGTAAATGAATTGAACAAAAACTCGCAAGCAAGTATAGAAAATAATAATAAACTTACTTCAAATATAGAAAAGTTAAATAAATCTAATAACAAAGCTATTTCTAAGGCTATTAAACAAATCAGTAATAAAGCTATCTATAAAAAAATTGTAGCTAACCAAGCAATTCAAGCACAACAAATTTCAAAGCTTTTAAAACAAAACAATAATGTATTGAGTAAGATAGCGGATAAAACTAGTAGGATTAAATACCCATAATTTAATCATGTTTATATAGTGAGTTTAGTAAAATGAATGAAGAAATTGTAACTGAAAAATCATTTTTACAGATTAAATCAATAAGAACATCTTCAAATGCTTTTATGATGAAGCTAAAAGAGGGTGATGTTATTATAGCTATTGATGGTGAAATGGTTCATAAAAGTTATAACGAACTATCTAAGGAATTATCTGAAATAAAAGAAAAAAAAGTAATGACTCTATTTAGAGATGGAGTTTTTTTTAACACGTTTATTTATGGTTCTCTAGGAGTGATTTGCGAAAACATAACATCTGAAAAAATACCAGAGTTAGAAATTTCAAATATAAATGATCATTTTCAACAAGATGAATTTTATATTTTATTTGAAGTTTATAAAAAGCCTGGAGGTAATGCAATATTACTCAATACAATGTCTTCAATTCTTGCAAGTTTCGCTCCACCTTTATGGATGTTACAAAACAGGTTGTGGAATTTGTTTTTTATTACCATGGTCTTTTACATCATGCTATTATTAATTTCTCCATGGTTGTTTTTCATAGGTTGGATATTAAAATCTTGGTATATAGGTAATAGTCAGATAGAACTTCTAAGATATTTTTATAGGCTAAATAATTATAGATTAAGTTTGAGTTTTTGTGCTAGAAGCGATAAAGAGGCTCAAGAGATTGCTAGAAAATTTGATGAAAAAATTGATTTTCATTTCTCTTATTTAGAGCCAGTGTTAATTGAAGATTAATCTAATTAACATTAATTAAATCAATTACTTCACCTTTATAAATTTTATTTGAAAAAATAATATCTTTTATTTTTTCTGCCACCTCCTTTGGCTTCTGTAGATTATCACTATTTTCACCAGGCATTGCCTGTTTTCTCATCTTTGTATTTGTCTTCCCAGGATTTATTATTGAAATTGACAAATTATTATTTTTATTCTCCATAGACCATATTTTTACCATGTGTTGAAGTGATGCCTTAGAAACAGCATAAGCCCCCCAAAAGGGTCTTACTTCATTAGCTACTGTTGACGACAGAAAACAAGCTTTAGGTTTATTACTATTTTTTAATAGTGGCTCGAAAGATCGAATTAGTCTGTGATTGCTTACTAAATTTACATTAAGTACTTCAATAAACTCATCATTACTTTGGTGATGTATAGGTCCTAGAGTTCCTAGAATTGCGGCATTTGAGATTAATATATCTAATTTTTTCCATCTTTTAAATATTTCTAAGCCTAGTTTGTCAATTCCAATAAAATCATTCATATCGAGTTTAATTAAAGTACATGAACCACCACTATCAACAATTGTTTTTTCGGTTTTTTCAAGACTAGATAAAGATTTTCCAGTGATAATTGTATGGTAATCATGTTTTGCAAGTACAATGGCTGTTTCAGCCCCAATGCCACTTCCTGCTCCTGTAATAAGTGCAATATTTTTATTATAATTCATTAGTTTATCTATTAAGTTTTAGAATTTCAGTTACATCTATTGGATATTCACCTGTAAAACAGTGATCAGTAAATTGAGGTGTCTCAGAGTTTCTTTTTTCACACCCCATTGCTTTGTAGGTGCCATTTAATGAGAGGAAAAATAAGGATTTAGCTCCAACTAATTTTGTCATTTCTTTTAAACTAGATTGAGAAGCAATTAATTGATTATAGTTAGGTGTGTCAATACCATAAAAATCTGGGTGTAAAATTGGAGGGCATGAGATTCCCAAATGAACTTCCTTGGCCCCTGCTTCGTAAACCATTTTTACAATTTTGCTTGCTGTAGTTCCTCTAACTATTGAGTCATCAATTAAAATAACTTTTTTATTTTCAATACATGATCTATTCACACTATGTTTAAGTTTTACTCCAAATTGTCTGATGGTTTGGGAGGGCTCAATAAAAGTACGACCAACATAGTGACTTCTAATTATACCAAGTTCAAATGGGATTTTTGAATTTTGTGAAAATCCAATAGCCGCTGAAACTCCTGAATCTGGTATTGGGACAACTACATCTGCATTTATATTATTTTCAATAGCTAGTTGTTCTCCAAGAGCTTTCCTATAAGTATAAACTGTTTTATTCCCTATTATACTATCAGGGCTTGCAAAATAAATTCTCTCAAATATACAAGGTCTTTCAGGGATTTTTTTAAAAGGTTTGATAGACTCCATTCCATCTTCGGTGATTACAATTATCTCACCGTTTTCTATTTCACGTACATACTTTGCTCCAATCATATCTAAAGCACAGGTTTCTGAAGCTAACACAGGAGAACCATTTTTATCACCCAGAACTAAGGGTCTAATCCCAAAAGGATCTCTTACCCCAATAAGTTTTTTATTTGTTAAGATTACAAGTGAATAAGCCCCTTTTATTTGACGGAGTGTATCAATTAGCTTATCAATTATTTTTTTCTTTTTTGATCGCGCAACTAATTGAAGAATAATTTCAGTATCAGATGAAGTTTGAAAAATAGAGCCACTTTCAACCAATTGTTTTTTTATTGAATAAGTGTTTGTTAAATTTCCATTATGTGCGCATGCAAAACCGCCAATGGCTAAATTTGCAAAAAAAGGTTGTAGATTTTCAGGTTTGGATTCACCAGTTGTAGAGTATCTTACGTGGCCTATGGCTGTCTTACCAGGAAGTTTAGTCAAAATATCCTTATTGTTGAAATTATCTCCTACTAAACCTTGTTTACGAACTGAATGAAAACCTTTTCCATCAAAGCTTACTATCCCTGCACCTTCTTGACCTCTATGTTGAAGTGAATGAAGCCCTAAAGTCGTTAGAACAGAGGCTTCTTTTGTTCCAAATATACCAAATACACCACATTCATCTTTAAACTTATCATTTATTTTACAGTACATTTTATTTTCCTAGAATTCTTTGTTTTACAATTCTTTTGCCTTCTCAATATCAAGTTTTATTTCTTTATGATTAAAAAACTTTACCAACATTTCAGCAGAAAAATTTATATATTTGAATGAATATGCTTCAAGAAGCGTATCAGGTAATTTTTTTTCTTTCCCTATTAAATATAAAAATCCTAAATAGAATAAAAGAATTAGTAAAAAACCTCTTAAGGATCCAAAAACAAACCCACAAATTTTGTCAAAAATTAAAATTCCATTTACATCAAATTTGGGGGATAACCAACTTGAGATTATACTAGATAAAATTAGAGTTCCCAAAAATGGAAAACCAAAAGCAAGAAAATCTACAATTATTTCTTGTGATATATGATCTAACAATTTTACTTTAAACTTTTCAAAGAAATTAAATGCCACAATCAAAGATAAAATCCAAGAAATAATACTAAATAATTCTTTAACAAATCCTCTTAAAGTAGCTACTATGCACGACGTAAGAATAACTCCAAAAACTATAATATCGATTATATTAAAATACAGATTATTAAAATATTCCATCAGTCTCTATTATCTTTATTAATTAATTCCACTAGGTCACTCAAAATGCTCAGATTGTTATATCGCATATCTCCACTAATTATAACTTTTTGTTTAGTAGGAAGATTAATTTTATTAAAACCTAATTTAGATGCCTCTTTAATTCTTAATTCTGGCTGATTAACTTTCCTAATTTCTCCTGAGAGGCCAACTTCACCAAAAAACACACTGGAAAAAGATAAGGGAATATTTTTAACAGAAGAAATTATAGCAGCTGCTACAGCTAAATCCGCAGCTGGTTCAAATAATTTTATACCTCCTGCAATATTCAAAAATATATCCATATTGGAGAGATGTATTTTACACCTTGCCTCTAAAACAGCGCATAACATTGCGAGCCTTGATATGTCCCAACCTACTATTACTCTTCTTGGTGTAACTAATGTGGAATGAGTAACTAATGCCTGAATTTCTACTAAAATAGGTCTTGTGCCCTCTAATCCTGCAAAAATTGAAGTTCCTGATATATTTTTTTGTCTATCTGACAAAAACATTGCGGAAGGATTAACAATTTCTTTTAGACCATTATTTAACATTTCAAACACCCCGATTTCATTGTTAGCTCCAAATCTATTTTTAAAACTTCTTAAAATTCTATATTGAAAATTATTATCACCCTCAAAATATAAAACAGTATCAACCATATGTTCTAAAACTTTTGGTCCAGCTATAGCTCCATCTTTTGTAAGATGACCTATTAAAATTAGTATAGTATTTGTTTTTTTTGCAGCGAGTATTAATTCATGCGCACTAGCTCTTACTTGTGATACCGTTCCAGGCGAACTGTCTAATTGAGGTAAATACATAGTTTGTATAGAGTCAATTACTAATACACATCTTTTTTTTCCCGAATTTATTGTGGTGGCAATGTCAGAAGCATTTGTGATTGAAGCAAATTCAATATCATTATTTTTAACACCTAAACGATCAGCTCTCATTTTTATTTGAGATAAACTTTCTTCTCCAGAAACATAGATACATTTTTCTTTTTGATCAGATAGTTTGCCTACGAGTTGTAATAGTAAAGTAGACTTTCCAATTCCAGGGTCTCCACCAATTAGAGTGACGGAGCCTGGAACAAATCCACCTCCTATAACTCTATCTAGCTCATTAAGATTAGTTTTAATTCTTGAATATTCGTAGTTTACATCATTCAGCTTTTCAAAGTTTATTCTTTTTCCTTTTGATTTAGATAAAACCCCAGAGGGTTTAGAATTATTTTCTTCAGTTATTGTATTCCATTGATTACATTGTTCGCATTTACCTATCCATCTTGAATAAATATTTCCACAAGATTGACAAATAAATTGTTTTTTGGATTTTATCATTTAAAAAATATTTCAGAATTAATTGGTTCGACAAATTCTTGTATTTTTTTGTTTGCAGAATTAAACATTTCTTTTGGTGTGCCAGTCCACGAAATTGTTTGCTTATCAATTAAGATAACCTTGTCAGCAATTCTACATACTGATGCCATATCATGAGTAATTGTAATCGCACTTCCACCAATTGTTTTTACAGCTGTTTTAATTAACTGATCTATTAAACTTCCTGTTACAGGGTCTAATCCAGAGGTAGGTTCATCAAATAATAAAATTTTTGGATTCCCACAAATTGCTCTAGCAATAGCAACTCTTTTTTGCATCCCACCTGATATTTCAGAGGGATATAGATCTAAGATTTTAGGTTGAAGTCCTAGTTGTTTAATTATTGAAAATGCTAGTTGTTTACCTTGTTTATTATTTATTTTTTCTTTATTAGCTATTTTAAAAATTATATTTTCCCAATTTTTAAGAGAATCAAATAAAGCACCATGTTGAAAAGTAATTCCAAGATCTAGCAAAAGTTTTTCTTTTAAATTTCTAGGTAAATTTACCATTTCCGTGTCATTAATTACAATTGATCCTTTGTCAGGTTCTAATATGCCAATTATATTTTTTAAAAGTACAGATTTACCTGAACCAGATGCGCCAATAATTGCTAAAGATTCTCCTTCGAGTAATTGAAAATTTATATTTTTGAGAACAATATTGTTATTAAAGCTTTTTGATAAATCATTTACCTTTATTATGACCTTTTTGTTATTTCTTTTTTCCATATTTTAACCAAAAAATAATGCTGTTATTATATATGTGCTTGTTAAAATCATCACGGATGAAATAACTACTGATGACGTTGTTGCAAACCCAACTCCTTCAGCTCCTTTGCTTGCATAGTATCCAAAATAACAACTTACCATTGAGATTATTAAGCCAAAAATAGCAGCCTTCACAGTACCTTGTATAATGTCAATTAACTGTAAATATTCCATTGTTGCATATAGATATAGACTTGGATTAAAATTGAGTTTGTAAATAGCTATTACATAACCTCCTAAAATACCAATAATATTCCCAATTAAAACTAAAAGAGGTATACAAATTAAGCATGCAATTATTTTAGGTGCTATTAAATATTGCATAGGTCTTGTACCTAATGTTCCCAATGCATCTATCTGTTCAGTAACTCTCATTGTTGCTATTTCTGCAGCCATTTTTGCTCCGATACGACCTGCCACCATCAAACCTGTCAATACTGGTCCTAATTCTCTTGTGATTGAGGTTAAAACTATTCTTGCAACCGTAGTCTCTGAGTTAAAGTCAGTAAAGCCGTTATATGTCTGAAGAGCTAAAACCATACCCGAAAAAAAAGTGGTTAGACCTACCACGGGTAATGAGAAGTATCCTATATCTATTATTTGTTGAAAAATTTTTTTTAAATACCAAGGTGGTTTAAATACCCAATAAATAGCACTGCCAAAAAAAATAAAAAAATGTCCAATATTTGCGACAAAATTATTAAACTTTTTGCCTGTTGTGCCAAGAATATCTAAAAAAAAATCAAGCAAATTAAATCACCTTTATTTAAATTTATTATAGCTAATAATTTCTATGTAAACGATCACCCATTAGTGTTAATAGTTCATAGCTTATTATGTTATTATTTTTCAGTATATGTTCAATATTATAATTATCTAATAAACAAATATGATCTCCTTCTTTGAGCTTGTTTTTTTTAATATCAGTAATATCTAGAACAAAACTATCCATAGTTATATTCCCAACAATTTTACACTTTTCATTTTCAATAAAAAAAACACTATTAGGTTTTAATAATCTTAGCCAACCATCAGCATAACCTAATCCAACTGTAGCAAGTTTTGAACTTCTTTTTAAAGTATCAATTCCACCATATGAAACTTTTTCGCCAGCATTCACTTTTTTTATTTGAATAATTGGAGAATATAATTTTAAGGGTAACTTTAATTTTTTTGAATTAAAATAAAAATTTTTACCAAAATTATCTATTCCATATAAACCAATGCCAGGTCTAGTCTGATCAAAACAAAAATTTGATCCAAGTTTTACTCCATGACTATTTGCAAGACTAACTTTAATATTTGGAAAGTTGATAGAAAATTTTTTGAGTTCATTAAGTTGAAGAAAATTAATTTTACTTTCATTTTCATTTGCATTTGAAAGATGAGACATAATGTAATCAACTCTTATATTATTTAATAAATTTTTATTATTAATTAAATAATCTCTCTCTTTCTTACTTAAACCCAATCTATTCATTCCAGTATCAATATTAATAATAGCTTTTTGTTCTGTTAATGTTGTTGAAAAATTATTTAATCTTTTCAGTTGTTCAAGATTATTTATTACTGGGGTTAAATTATTTTCTGCATAAATTTTTTGATTGCCTTCAAAATAACCTTCAAAAATTGCAATTGATATTTTATTAGAGTTGAAATTTTTTCTTAGTTTTAATCCTTCAAAAATATTTGCTACATAAAAATAATTACATCCAGATTCTAATAATGCCCTAGTTACTTCAATCATACCCATTCCATAAGCATTAGCTTTTACAACTGCTGCTGCTTTTCCGTTAGAGGCGGTGTTTATTAATTTCCAGTTATATTGAATATCATCAAGAGAAATTTTTAGAATAGATTTCATAAAAAAATAATAAACAAATTTAAATAATTTTACTAATAGATTTGGTCTGGTAAACGTTCATTTTGGACTAAGTCCATAAACCTTGTAAGTTTAGCCTCAAACTGTACCTGGATTACACCTGTTGGTCCATGGCGCTGTTTAGAAATAATAATTTCTGCCTTTCCCTCCGCAGCGCTTCTTCTATCCTGCCATTTTATAAATCGTTCATTAAAACTTTCTTGATTTTCATTCTCTCTTTGACTTGGTTCACTCTTGTCAAGATAGTATTCTTCTCTATAAACAAACATAACTACATCAGCATCTTGTTCTATAGACCCTGACTCTCTTAAATCTGCTAGTATAGGCCTTTTGTCTTCTCTTTGTTCAACAGCCCTACTTAATTGGGATAAAGCTAGTATAGGAACATTTAATTCTTTTGCTAATGATTTTAAGCCTCTAGTAATACTAGATATTTCTTGAACTCTACCTTGACTTTCACTTGCTTTTGATCCTTGGATTAATTGAATATAATCAATTATAATCAAGTCCAATCCATTTGTTCTCTTTAATCTTCTTGCTCTCGAAGCAATTTGACTAACAGAAATTGCAGGAGTGTCGTCAATGAAAAAAGGTAGGCTATGTATATTATTTTGAGTAACAACAAGTTTTGAAAACTCATCATCATTAATATCACCACTTCTTAATCTGTGAGAGTCTATAGTAGACTGCTCTGCAAGTATTCGTTGAGCTAATTGTTCAGCTGACATTTCTAGAGAGAATATCAATATTGCTTCATTTTTATCTGATGTACTACTTTTAGCTGCATTAAAACCAATATTGGTAGCCAAAGCTGTCTTTCCCATTGCAGGTCTTCCAGCTAAAACTATAAGGTCTGATTTATTCAGACCTCCCAAATGACGATTTATTCCAGAAAATCCAGTATCAATTCCAGATAATTTACCTTTTCTATTGTAAGCTGAATTAATTTGTTTAGTTGTACTAGCTAGAACTGTTTTAAAATCGGATGGTCCCGAATTAATTTGATCTTTTTCTGCTAGATTATATAATTTCTCTTCTGTATTCGATATCTCTTGATCAGGAGTGGTGTCAATATTTGGATGGTTTGCCTTGTGAATTAACTCATCAGCTATAACTATTAAACATCTTCTGACATAACAATTACGTATTTCTTCGGCATAAAATCTAGCTTTGCTTAGAGATAAAACACCATCTCTTAGGTCTATAAGATATTGTTCAATATCTATATCTAGATTGTGTTTATTATCACTAAGATAGTTTTTTAATGTTAGGGGATCCGCTAAGCGTCCATTATCTATTAATGAAATACTGGCATTATAAATATTGGAATGCAGAGGATCAAAAAAATAATTAGAACTAAAATTCGTAGGTATATCTTCTAAAATCTTATTATCAATTAGTATTGACCCTATAAGACTTTGTTCAGCCTCCAGGTTTTGAGGCATTATATTTTTATTTTTTGTTGTTTCATTAGAATTAACGTAGTCATCGACTAAACTATCATCCATAATCTTATCTCCTGAAGGCAATGGAGATTAATTTTTATTAATCTATCAATAAAAAACAAGATTATAATTTATTCTTCTTCTTTATCTTCTTTATCTTCTTTTTCTGTATTTTTTTTATTTTTATCTTTACTGTCTAGTTTCTTTAAAGTTTCATTATTATATGTTTCTACAACTTCCTTTGGGGGTTTATCAATTTTTATATCATTGTTTTTCTTTTCAAAACGTTTTGCATCTTTTTGTGCCCTTTCTGATCTTATATCTCCCCCAGTGAATTCTGTCGTAATAATAGCCTTACCAGATTTTGATTGTTCTTTTGCTTCCTCAGTTGATCTAGCTATATTTAATTTTAATTTTACATATACTTCTGGATGAAGTTTTATTGAAACATCTTCAAATGATAAGGTTTTAAGTGTTTTATTTAAAACAATTTGTGACTTATTGATTGATAAACCTAAATTTGTTACTTCTTGAGCAATATCTTTAGCTGAAACAGAACCATATAATTGACCAGATTCACTTGCAGCTCTTATTATAATTATTTCTTTAAAATTTAAGTTGTTCGCTAAATTTTGAGCCTCTTTTTTTCTTTCAATATTTTCACCTTCCAGTTGTGATTTCTTATCTTCAAACATTTTAATGTTTTCTTTAGAGGCAAATACTGCTTTACCTTGTGGTAATAAGAAGTTTCTTGCATATCCAGACTTAACTGTTACCAAATCACCTATTTGGCCTAATTTTTCAATACGTTCTAATAATATAATATTCATTTGCTTCTCCGATTTTAACCAACAACATAGGGCATTAACGCTAAAAACCTTGCTCTTTTAATGGCTTTAGAGAGTTCTCTTTGTCTTTTGGCTGAAACAGCAGAAATTCTAGATGGTATAATTTTACCTCTTTCAGAAACGTATCTTGTCAATACCTTTAGGTCTTTATAGTTAATTTCAGGAGTATTAGGAGCTGCAAATGGACAAGATTTTCTTCTTTTTTGATTTGGCTTTCTTAGTGCCTCTCTTGTTATGTTCAATTGTGTCATATTATTATTCCTTAATTATTCATTATCAAATGCTGAAAAGTTTTCATTTTTTGGTGTTTCATTTTTGGTTCTATCAGAATTATTTACCATTAATGGCGAAGGTTTTTCATCAATAGATTTGATTTTAATTGTAAGAAATCTGATTACATCTTCGTCTAATCTCATAAGGCGTTCATATTCCTTTATAGCTTCTGGAGGGCCATCAATATTTAAAAGCATGTAATGGCCTTTTCTGTTTTTATTGATTTTATAAGCGAGGTTTCTAATGCCCCAATTCTCTCTTTTTATTATTTCGCCTTTAAAAGATTGAATAACTTCTATAAATTTTTTTAATAATGTTTCAAATTGACCAGGTGTTAGATCTTGTCGTCCAATAATTACACTTTCGTATAATGCCATCATTTTCTCCTTCTGGCTTTTTGGGTGGTAATACCCAGGTTATCCAACAAGAAACTTGCTGGAAAGGAGGACATAAATAATAATAATATTTATGCTGGTATTTTGTTCATTTGTGGAACATAAATGTTTATAAAAATTATGCAATAAATAATTACAAATTTTTAATAATTAACGAGGAATTAATATGAACTTTATCGTTTTCCCTGGACAAGGTTCTCAAAAAATTGGGATGGGTAAAAAGCTATCGGAAAATTTTCCTGAAGCAAAAGAAGTTTTTGATGAGGTTAATGATGCTTTGAACTTAAATTTAACTAAAATTATGTGGGAAGGTTCAGATAGTGAAATTTCATTAACTACTAATGCACAACCTGCACTTATGGCATGTGGAGTGGCTACATTTAGAGTTTTAAGTAAATTAGGAAATAAAAATATAAAACAGTTAGCAGATTTTACATGTGGACACTCATTAGGTGAATATACAGCTATGACAGTTGCAAAAGTTTTTTCGCTTAAAGAATGTGCAATTTTACTTAGATTAAGAGGTGAATCTATGCAAAAAGCAGTCCCTGTTGGAAAGGGAGCTATGGCAGCTTTGATTGGAATTAGTATTAATCAAACAATTGAAATTATTGAAAAAGCTCAAATTCACGGAAATTGTGATATTGGAAATGATAATGCTGATGGTCAAGTAGTAATAAGTGGAGATATAAAAGCAGTTGAAAATGCAATTGAAATTGCCAAAAATAATGGTGCTAAAAGAGCAATCTTACTTCCAGTTAGTGCTCCTTTTCATTGTAGATTAATGGAGCCTGCTCGTGTGATTATGGAAGAAGCTTTGAATGACTTAAAATTTAATGTGCCTCTAATTCCTATAGTGTCTAATATTACAGCATTAGCTCATACAGATCCTACAATATTAAGAAAAAACTTAATTGATCAAGTTACTGGTACTGTAAAATGGCGAGAGACTATGGAGTTTGCAAAAAATCAAGGTGTTAAAAAAATAATTGAGTTAGGAAGTGGAAAAGTTCTTACAGGAATTGCAAAAAGAATGTTAAAAGATATTTCAAGTGAAAGTTATGAAAATCCAGAAGATTTTGATGCTTTTTTATAAATTTTGATGGAGAAGAGATGTGTTTGATTTAACAGGTAAGGTTGTTTTATTGACTGGAGCCACAGGAGGTATTGGAAAATCTATAGCAAAAAAAATGAAAGAAAAAGGTGCTAAACTTATCCTTTCAGGAACAAGACAAAACATTCTTAATGAACTTTCTTCTGAGTTAGGTGGTGATACTAAAGCTATAGCTACAGACTTAACTTCTAAAGAAAGTATTTTATCTTTGGCAACAGAGGCTGAAAGTTCTTTTGGTCATATAGATATTCTTATTAACAATGCTGGCATTACATCAGATAATCTTTTTTTAAGGATGAAAGATGAAGAATGGGAAAATGTTATAAATGTTAACCTTTCTGCTAGTATGAGGCTTACAAGGCAAGTTATAAAAGGTATGATAAAAAGAAAATCTGGAAGAATTATTTTTATTAGTTCAATAGTAGGATTTACTGGTAATCCAGGTCAAGCTAACTATTCAGCTTCTAAATCAGCTTTATCAGGTCTTACAAAATCTATAGCTTTAGAGGTGGCTGCACGAGGAATAACTTGTAATCTTATCGCTCCAGGATTTATATCAACACCAATGACAGACAAACTATCAGATGAACAAAAAAATAAAATAATTATTAAAATTCCTGCTAATAGGCTGGGAAATTCAGAAGATATTTCAAATGGTTGCATTTATTTAGCTAGTGATGAGGCAAGTTTTATAACTGGAACTACATTACACATAAACGGTGGAATGAGCATGATATAATTTTTTGTTTATCAGTTAATTATATACTTGGCATTAATACATATTTGTGTTACTCGATTTCAGAAAAAGATTATTATACTTAATTAAGGGGATTTTAATGAGTGATATAGCCGGTAGAGTTACAAAGATTGTAGTTGAACATCTTGGTGTTGATGAATCAAAGGTAGTTGAAAGTGCAAGTTTTATAGATGATCTGGGTGCTGACAGTCTAGACACTGTTGAATTAGTTATGGCTTTTGAAGAAGAGTTTGAATGTGAAATTCCTGATGATGCGGCAGAAAAAATTCAAACTGTTAAAGATGCAATAGACTTTATAGGTTCAAATAGCTAACCTACCAAATATAGTTTGCTCGAGTTATAATTAGGAGTCTTTTATGCGTCGAGTTGTTGTTACCGGATTAGGATTATTAACACCTTTAGGTTTAGGAACAAATACTAATTGGAGAAGACTTTTATCTGGCTTTGTTGGTATTAATAAAATTGATAATTTTGACGTTTCAGACTTACCATGTAAAATTGCAGGACAAATACCAAGAAAGAGCGATGATCCTGAAGGTGGCTTAAGTATTGATGATTGGATAGAACCAAGAGAATATAAAAGAATTGATAGGTTTATAGCTTACGGTCTTATTACAGCTACTCAAGCCGTTGAGGATTCAGGTTGGGTTCCAAATAATGAAAATCAAAAGAATAGAACTGGTGTAATACTTGGTTCTGGCATTGGAGGTCTTGAAACTATCTCTAACACAACTGAGCTTTTAAATTCGAAAGGACCAAGGAGAGTTAGTCCTTTTTTTATACCATCTGCACTTATAAATTTATTATCAGGTCAAGTTAGTATTAAATATGGTTTTAAAGGTCCAAACCATTCTGTAGTTACTGCTTGTTCAACTGGAGCTCATGCTATTGGTGATGCATCAAGAATTATCCGTTATGGTAACGCAGATGTAATGATTGCAGGTGGAGCTGAAGCAGCTTGCTGTAGAATTGGCATGGCAGGTTTTGCTGCCGCAAGAGCATTAAGCACTAACTTTAATGATAATCCTAAACATAGTTCAAGACCTTGGGATGAAGATAGAGATGGCTTTGTAATGGGAGAAGGTGCTGGGGTACTTGTTCTTGAAGAAAAAGAACATGCTCTTGCAAGAGGTGCAAAAATATATGCAGAAATAAAAGGTTATGGTTTGTCTGGTGATGCTCACCATATAACAGCTCCAGCTGAAAATGGAGATGGTGGTTTTAGAGCGATGTTATCAGCAATTAAAGACGCAGGCATAAGTGCCACGGACCTTGATTACATCAATGCACATGGTACGTCTACGCCTCTAGGTGACATAATTGAATTGAGGGCTATTGGTAGACTTCTTGGACAAAAAATAGAAAATACCAGTATTAGTTCAACTAAATCTGCAACAGGGCATCTATTAGGTGCAGCTGGTGCTATTGAAGCTATTTACTCAATATTATCAATTGTAAATCAAACTGCTCCTCCTACAAATAACCTAGTTAACCCAGACAAAGATTCATTAGGTTTTGATTTGGTGCCGATTAAACCAAAAAAAAGAAAAATAAAAAATGTACTCTCAAATTCTTTTGGTTTTGGAGGTACAAATGCAAGTTTAGTGATAGGTAACTCAGATTGAGTTTGAAAAAAAAGTTTGTACTGTTATTTGTATTGTTTTTTTCACTTTTGGCTTCAATCTACATATATCTTGATTTAATAATGAACAAAGTCGTCGTCTTTGAAGATACTTATTATTTATTGAATAAAAACACAACCCAAAAACAAATAATATCTGAGCTTAGAACAAAAAATATAAATATTTCTTACATAAACTGGAAATTGGTATCGTTGTCCCAAAAAACACCGTTTATTCCTAAGGCGGGAGAATATTTAATTCCTAAAAATCTTACGCTTTATCAAATACAAAAAATCTTACAAATAGGTAAAACAATAACTAGAAACTTTACATTAATCGAAGGATCTACAGCTATTGATTTAAAAAACAATTTACTAAAAAACCAATATTTGACTGGAGAAATTAAAGAGTTAGAAGAAGGTATTTACAAACCAGACACATATTTTTTTAAATTAGGTTATCCAAGAAGCAAACTTTTAAATCAAATGAAAATAGCTCAACAAAAATTATTAAATTCTGTTTGGAAAGAAAAGCCAAAAGATTTTGTGTTAAAAAATAAAAATGAATTATTAATACTTGCTTCAATAATCCAGAAGGAGTCTGGCCATATTGACGATAGTAAATTAGTTGCAAGTGTTTTTATCAATAGACTTAATAATAGAATGAAACTTCAATCAGACGTAACACTTGCATATGGTTTAAAAGTTAACGGAAAAAACATTACAAGAAAAATGTTAAAATCAACTAATCCATACAACACATATAAATTTCATGGCTTACCTCCAACACCAATTTCTTACCCGGGAGAAAATGCATTAAATGCATTAAAATTCTTAAAAAAAACTGATTATATTTATTTTGTAAGCGATGGGAATGGAAGACATAGATTTTCTAAAACATATAGTTTACATAAGAAAAATATTAAGTTATGGAAATATAGTATCAGTAAGGATAAATAATGTCTAATATTGTTAACAAAGGCTTATTACTTATCATTTCATCACCCTCTGGTGCAGGTAAAACAACTATATGTAGAAAGTTAATCGATGAAGTTAATGATATTGATTTATCAATTTCGGTAACTACACGAAAAAAAAGAAAAGATGAAATTGAGGGTAAACACTATTTTTTTAAAAATGAAGATGAGTTCAGAATATTATTAAAAAAAAATCAATTCCTAGAGTATGCTAATGTTTTTGGTTGTCTATATGGAACATTAAAAAAAGAGGTTGTCTCAAAAATTAATAAAGGTATTGATGTTATTGTAGATATTGATTGGCAAGGAACAAGACAAATTGCAAAACAATTGCCAAAAGATGTTGTAAAAGTTTTTATTTTACCTCCATCAATGAAAGAACTAGAAAATAGGCTTGGCAAAAGAGCGAGTGAAAATAAAGAAAATTTTAAAAAAAGAATGTCTGAGGCAAAAAAAGAAATAAGTCACTATTCAGAATATGATTTTGTTATAGTAAATAATGATCTTCAGCTAGCTGTAGATCAAATTAAGCTAATTTTATTCTCAGAAAGATTGAGAAGATATAGACAGTTAAATTTAAATAAAACGATAGAAAAACTAATTTAATTTTTAAATTGAATTAATTTTTTTAGCTATTTTACAAAAGTCAATAATAGACAAATTTTCGGGTCTTAAATTTGGAGAAATTTTTAGATCTTCTAAAATTTTTTCACCGTTAATTTCTTTTAGACTAGTTTTAAGCATTTTTCTTTTCTGACTAAAAGCAAGATGAGTTATTTTTTCGAGGGATTCAAATGACACGTCATAAAGTGGTTTTGAAAGTGGTTTTAATTGTATTACTGAAGATTTAACTTTAGGTTTGGGTATAAAAGCTTCACTTGGAATGTCAAATAATTTTGAACTTTCAGTTAACCAATTTGTCAAAATTGACAACCTTCCATAACTTTTGGAACCAGGTTTGGCTACTATTCTTTCAGCAACCTCTTTTTGAAACATCAAAGTAAGCAAATCAAAGTTCTGAATATATTTTAACCATGTAATCAACATTTTTGTTCCTACATTATATGGAAGGTTTGCTATTACTTGTCTTGGTGCTTTACCTAAATTCCAGATAGGATAATGTAAAGCATCGTCAATAATTATGTTAAGTCTATCTTTATAAATTATTTTTAATTCACTTAACATTTTTTCAGATTGAATATCCTTATCTATTGCAAAAACAATTGCAGATTTATTTTTCAAAATAGATCTTGTTAAACTTCCTGGTCCAGAACCAATTTCTATAATAGTAGATGCTAATGGCTTTGATTGTTTAACAATCTTATCAGTTAAATTTAGATCGAATAAAAAATTTTGACCTAAAGCTTTGTTAATTTTTACTTTATTTTTTTTTAAAGTTTCTTGTATGGTGGGTAAATTTTTAATTTCATTATACATTATTTTTATTAGTACTCATTTCATAAGCAAGATTAATTGCTGAAATTAAGCTCTCTGGATTAGCTAAATTTTTGCCTGCTATGTCAAATGCGGTACCATGATCAGGAGATGTTCTAATAAAATCTAAGCCTAATGTAACATTAACTCCATTATAAAAATCTAAAGTTTTGATTGGTATAAGTGCTTGATCATGGTACATGCAAATAGCTAGATCATAGTGACATCTTTTGCTAGGCGAGAAAGCAATATCTGCTGATATTGGCCCAGTGATAGATATATTGTTAAGTTTTTTTAATTCATCTATAGCTGGTTTAATTATCCTTATTTCTTCATCACCTAAATCACCATTTTCTCCTGCATGAGGATTCAAACCTGTAATGATAATAGATGGTTTTTTTATATTAAAGAAAGTTTTTAGATCATCAACTGCAATTTTTATTTTAGTAATAATAAGTTCTTTGGTAATCAATTCAGATACCTTTTTTAGAGGAACATGTATTGTTAAAGGCAGAGTTTTTAGTCCATTCGTCACTAACATCATAACTGGATTTTTCTTTTTTATAGATAGTGACCCTAAAAAATCAGTATGACCCTCAAAATCAAATCCAGATTTGTACATGATATATTTGTTAATTGGGTTGGTCACAATTGCAGAGGCTATACTATTGTCATGAATCTCTATAGTTCTTATTATTGATAATTTTGTAAAAGAAAAATTTCCTATATCAGGTTTTCCATATTCAACTCTGTTATTGAGTGTTATAGGAATGATATTAAAGCAATTTTCTTTATAATCAGAAAATTTGATTTTATCTTTAATCTCATTAATTTTTATATTACTATTTATAAATTTTTTACATTCCTCACCCAATTTTGGGTCTGTAACAGCAACTAAATTGATATTTTTACTAATTTTATGAGATTCTATAGCTTTTATAGTTATCTCTGTTGATATGCTAGCTGGATCTCCAGCAGTTATTAATATTACTTCTTTAGTAGCATTCATCTTATTTTTTCAATAAGTAAAATGTTTGCATCATTTTTAAGACGCTTAATTAGTTTTTCACTGTATATTAAGAAGTATTTGTTCCGTATTGATTTTTTTAATTTTTCATAATTAATTTTATCTAATTTAGCTTCTTTTTTATCACATTTTACATAGGTATATCCATTATTTCCAATAAATATTGGTTTTGATATTTCAAAAAAATTTATGTTTTCTATAATATTATCTAATTTAGGACTTAAATCTGCAATTCTTGACTTAATTACTTTTAAATCTAAATTTTCAATATTTTCTTTTTCAAAAACTTTTAATACATCACAATTGTTTTTATTTGATAAAAGAATATCTAACTTATTTTTTATTTTTTCGTATGCTATATTTCTTTTTTGAAAATTAATTGGAAATTTTATTTGCGCAAGTAAGATTATGTCTTCTTTTTTACTTAATTTTCCCTTTTGTCGTTTAGCTAATACTTTTATAATTTTGATTTTATCTTTATCAGGGAAAGTAAAAATTTCACCCTCATTTATACCTTTTCCCTTACCAAAACCTCTAATAGTAGAAATGTTTTTGATATGTTCAGGTAGATTTTGAAAGTTATTCCATCCAATTTTACCGTTAAATTTTGAAGAGCCACTTATTGAAATCTGCTTAGCAATTTCTAGAAAGTTAGCACCATCTTTAAGAGCAAAATTAATCTTTTTTAATAGTATATTATTGTTATTTTTATTGATTACGATCTCAGCTAAGTCATATAAATCTTCATTATTTCTATACTTATTTGACTCAAGTGTTTGTTCAATATTTTTTTCTATTTTAGAAAATTGTATTTTATATTTATCTCTTAAAACAATTCCCCATATCAATTGAGCTATGTGTTTTTCCAACAATGCTGATTTTGAAATAGAATATTTTTTTAAAAATTGATCTAATTTTAGTTTTGAATTTTCAAATTCAGCTAAAAGCATTTGATTCGCTTTATTTGATACAATTGAAGTTAAATTTTTATTTATTTTTTTCCCAGCTGATAAAATGACTTTTTCATTTATTAAAGTTTGAAGAGATTGATTGTAGTAATTTTCTATATTTTTTATTTTTGAGTTTTGATTAATAGATATTGAAATTAACTTTGCTCTGTTATGAATATCAACTTTTGTAATTGGTATGTTATTAACAATATTAACAATATAATTTTCTTCACTAAAAGCATGTTTAAATATATAAGTGGCAAGGAATATAATAAGTAAGAAAAACTTTAAATTTAAAAATTTTACAACTATTTTTAATTTATTACTTTTTTTTAACATATTTAATTTCATCTATATCGCTTATTAAATAACAACCTGAAAATAATCCTATTAGTGTTGGCCCAAATCCAGCTAGTAATGGAGGGAGTTTTTCTGAAAATCCTAATGCAAAAATAAAATCTCCTATAAAGTATAGACTAAAACCAACAACTAATGAAAGTGAAACTAACCCTACTTCAATCTTTCTTTCATTACTCCTTAACATTAAGGATGCAGAAAGTAAAATCATTGAAATAATTAAGAATGGTTGGCAGATCAATTTAAAAAAATGGACTAAATGTTTAGAAATGTTAAGGCCATAAGATTTCATTTTTATTATATAATATGGAAAATCAAGTAAAAATATTTTGTCAGGTTTTTTTGTAGCTACACTTAACTGATTAGAATCAAAATTAATTGAATAAGAAAATTTTTTTAAACTGTTCACTTTATAGTTTTCGTCAATTGATTGTACATTATAAAGTAATAATTTATGGGAAGTAAATTTACCTTTTTGTGCTTTAACTTTTTTTTTAAAAATTTTGGCATCATCATATTCAAAAATATTTAGATCAAATAAAGTATTTGTTTTTTCATCTATTTTATTAGCATTAATTATTAAATTTCTTTTAGCAGATATATGCTTTATCCAAAATCCTTTAGTATCAAATGATAATTCTTGGATATTTACTTTCCCAAAAAATAATGTTTCTAAATTTTCATACTTTTTATTCATCAACGTTGAAAATGGATTTAAAAATATTATTGAAAACAGGCCAATAAAAAAAAAACACACTAAAATTGGTGAAAGAATTTTCCATAATGAAACACCAGAGGCTTTTGAGATAACGTAATAGTTTTTTTTTCGCCATTGATTAAAACATGCAATAGATCCAATCAGTGCAGCAAATGGTAAAACTTTTTGGATATTACCAATTATTTTTAAGGAAGCCATGCCAGCCAAATCGATAAAATCTGCCTTTAATAGATGATTTACTCCTATTTTATTTGAAGATCTTCTAAATAGTTCAATTAAATCAATAAAAAAAATTAAAATTATCAAAAAAAGTAATGAAAAAAGAAAGAATTTTAATAAATCCTTTGTAAAATATTGATATAATATTAATGGATGATTAATAAGTTTTAACACTATTTGTTAACCTTATTTGTAAGTTGAGAAAAAATATCATATTTCTTGTTGTTATTAACTATAAAAATACACGTTATTAATATTAAAATTGGAAAAATATACATTAAAGGTAATAAATTAATATTTGAATGAACAGCATTTTTAATAATCAAAACAAGGCTTTGAATAAGAACAAGAACTCCAATACCAATTGTTTTTCTATAAATTGAAAAAAATCTTGAATAATTATCCTTGAGTATTACTACCATCACAATCATACAAAAAACTAGTGGCATAAAAACAATTGTGTTTCTGCTATGAGCCTCTGCTAATAATTTTCCTTTTTTTTCTTTTGAGTTTTTAGATTTTTTCAATAACTCAAAAAAATTATATTCATTATATTCTATTACTCTTGAGGATGTTTTTTTATCACTTTCCTGTTTTATTTCAATATCGTATTTTTTAAAATTTAATATAGTTGACTTACCTTTTAAATCAGTTGAAATCCTTGTACCATTTTGCATGCTTAGCATTGTATTATTTTCAAAATTTAGATTTCCTTTTTTTGCAAAAAACTCTACTACGAACTTAGGATCACTTCTGTCTTGAATAAAAATCTCTTCTAGCTGATTGTTTTCATACAAATTACTGATAAAAACAGTTTGAAATTTGTTTAAATCAATAAATACATTATCTCTAATAATTAAGCTTTCTGAACTATTTCTAATATCATTTTGTAAAATTTTAAAATTTTTATAAGTTTTGGGGAGAACAAAGTGAGAAATTATAAATAAAATTATTGAAACCAAAATTGCAATTAAAAAAGCAGGTTTGCTTAAATTCAAAGGATTTATGCCAGCTGATTTCATAACTATAATTTCTTTGTCATTTTGAAGTTTTAAATATGAAATCATGCATCCTGCAAATGTGCCAAATGGAAGAGCTATCAAAAGCCAACTTGGAAGACTGTAAGCTGATAAAATAAGAAACTCTAAAAGACCAGCCCCTTTGTTGATTATTAATTTTATAGTTTTGAAGGATTGACTTAACCATATAATACTTACAAAAACAAAAGTTGATATTAGGACATTGCTTAATGTTTGTCGAAAAATATACCAAGTTAAAATCATTAATGCTTTTCTCAAAGATTTATATTGAATTTTTTTTAAATGTTAATAGTACTATAACTAAATTATATCAATACAATAGTTCTATTTGAAATTAAGGAAAAAAAATGTTGAATTATAAAAGATTCATAAAGTTTAAATCTGAAAAACAAAGAGATAGTATTAAACTTAAAGATAACGAGATAAATGTCTTGTTTTATTCAGAGAAAAATATTTTGTTATCTGAAAATTTTAATCCACAAAAAGATTTATTAAATTTATTTAAAAAAATTATTAATAATGATTCATCAAATATAATTTTAGTAAGATCAGAAAAAGGAAACTTTCTTTTAGTAAAAAGAAAAACTTTAGATAAGGATTTATCATATAAATATTTAGAGGAGTTAGGTGGCAGAATTTTTAATAAAATAAAACCTTTAAGCTCTACTCAAGCAAATATATATGAAAATGATACTTCTATCAATGAACGTCTAGCTCTTGGAATTTTACTAAGTTCATATAAATTTGAAAATTATAAAAAAAACAAAATACAACAAATAACAAACTTAAAAAATATTGTGTTTGTTTGTAATGAGCCAAATAAAAATTTAAATAAAATCTCTGAAATACTTAACCTTGCTAAGGGTGTGTTCACAGCAAGAGATTTAGTGTGGCAACCACCAAATATTTTATATCCATCTTCATTTGCTGATGAATGTAAAAAATTAAAGAAAATAGGGGTTAAGGTAACAATTTATAATGAGAAACAACTTCAAAAAATTGGTATGAATGCTTTGCTTGCAGTTGGTCGAGGATCAAGAAAAGATAGCCAGGTAGTTGTTATGGAATGGTCAGGAGGCAAAAAAAACAATAAACCAATGGCATTTATAGGAAAGGGAGTCTGTTTTGACTCTGGAGGCCTTTCTTTGAAGCCAGCAAAGTCAATGGAAGATATGAAATGGGATATGGGAGGCGCAGCAACTGTAACTGGCATTATAGAAGCAGCAGCACTCTCAAAGTTAAAATATAATTTAATAGGTGTTATAGGTCTGGTTGAAAATATGCCGGATGGTGATGCACAAAGACCTGGAGATGTTGTTAAATCTTATTCTGGTCAAACTATAGAAGTTTTAAATACAGACGCTGAAGGTAGGCTTGTATTAGCTGATATACTTTCTTGGACTGAAAAAAAATATAAACCTAAATTTATGATTAATTTTGCAACTTTAACTGGGGCTATGATAGTAGCATTAGGAAATATAAGGGCTGGTTTGTTTTCAAATGATAAAGAAATATCTGAAGCTATTTTTAATTCAGGAGAAATTACAGGTGAAAAAGTTTGGGCAATGCCATTAGATGATGATTATGATCAATTGATAAAAACAGAAATTGCAGATATGAAAAATATTGGAGGTCCTGGTGCGGGATCAATAACAGCTGGATGTTTCTTAAAAAGACATATAGAAAAAACACCATGGGCTCATTTAGATATAGCAGGAGTTACTTGGCAAAATAAATCGACACCTTCTATTCCATCCGGTGGTGTAGGATGGGGAATTAGAATGTTATACCATTTAATAAAGCAATATTAATCATTAAATAAATATAAACATTTAAATATATCTTGATTATTTTTACGAACCAATTTAATTAACCTTTATTTGGAGTACAAAAATGTCTGTTGAAAGAACATTATCAATAATTAAACCGGATGCTACTAAAAGAAATTTAACTGGTTTGATTAATGCTAAATTTGAAAATTCTGGCCTTAAAATCATTGCACAAAAAAGACTTCAATTGACTAGATCTATGGCAGAAAAATTTTATGAAATTCATAAAGATCGTTCTTTTTTTAATGATTTAGTGGATTTTATGATTTCAGGTCCTGTTGTTGTTCAAGTATTGGAAGGCGATAACGCTGTAAAATTAAATAGGGATGTTATGGGAGCAACCAATCCAGACGATGCTGAAGAGGGCACTATAAGAAAAGAATTTGCTGAAAGTATTGAGGCAAACTCAGTTCATGGATCAGATAGTCTTGAAAATGCCCAGAATGAGATATCTTTCTTTTTTGCAAATATAGAGTTAGTTAATTAAATTAATACTAAACTAGAAAAATGGCCATTAATACAACAATAGCTACAACCACAATTGTGCTGTATGTTGTAAATTTTAAAAAATTTTCATAAAATTGCCTATGTTCTTGAGTTTCTTTGTCAGTCTTATTTACCATTTTTTTTCCTATTTTTATTGTTAAATATAACTTTAAATTTATTATGAATTATTATATGTTAAAGAACTTAATTTTTCAAAAATTCCATCCATCAAAAACAACATTTTTTTCATAATTATTTTCAACCATAGATCCAATTAAAAAAGCATTATAACCAATTTTATTAATATCATTTATTATTTCTTGGGCATCATTTTTATCTACAAAAATTAAAAAGCCAATTCCACAGTTAAAGGTTTTAGTTAACTCAAAAAGAGATATATTTGCTTTATCTTTTAACCATTTAAAAAGAGGAGGAAGTTTGAAGTTTTTCATGTCAAACTTTAGAGTTAAGTTTTCATTGAAAGCTCTAGGGGGATTGTCAATCAAACCACCACCAGTTATGTGACTTATAGATTTAACTTTATAGTTCTTATTTGCTTCTAAAAATGCTTTTGTATATAGCATTGTAGGTTTCATTAAAATTTCAGCAAGGGTTTTATTTTTGTCAAATTTTGGATTTTTAGATATATCTATAGAGTTAATTTCTATTATTTTTCTTACTAGAGAAAAACCATTAGAATGAATTCCACTACTTGATAATCCTATTACACAATCTCCCTTTTTAACAGAATTTATTTTTAATAGCTTATCTCTCTCTACGGCCCCTACACAAAATCCAGCAACATCAAAGTCATTTTTTTTATAATGTCCTGGCATCTCTGCTGTTTCACCTCCTATAAGCGCACATCCAGATTGTTTACAACCTTCCGCAATTCCTTTTATTACTTCAATAGCAACAGATTTATTTAATTTTCCAGTTGCGTAATAATCCATGAAAAATAAGGGCCTTGCTCCTTGTGCCAAAACATCATTGGCACACATAGCAACTAAATCTATACCTACATTAAAATATGATTTAGTTCTAATTGCTAATTGTAACTTAGTTCCAACACCGTCAGTGCTTGAAACTAGAACAGGATCCTTAAATGGATATTTTTTTAAATCAAACAATCCTCCAAATCCACCCAACTTACCGATAGAACCCTTATTTGAAGTAGCTTCTGTAATTTGAGCTATATCTTTAATAAGCGTGTTACCTTCATCAATATCCACACCTGAATCTTTATATGTAATTTCTGTTTTATTTGTGTTTTTTACCATATTTTTTGGTTTCTGATTTTGAAGTATTTGTAAGTAAGATTTATCTGTAATATTTACAACAAACAATATATATATTGATATATCGATCTTATAAGCACATATCAAATAAAAAAAGTAGGAAAATATTTTTGTCTTTAGAACTTGCTAAAATAACTTCTTTAACAATTTTAAAAATCTTTTTAATGTCTTCAAAATTATTAGCATCTGTAGATCAAGATTGTTTAAATTCCTCTTTTTATATCAAAAATATAAGCGTTGATTTGACAAAAGAATCAATTAATGAAGCAAAATATCAAGCAGAGCAAAAATCTAAATTAATTGGCTTTAAAAGACTTACAAATAGGTTAATGATAAAAAATAAAGAATTAAATTTTAACAAAATTGATATTTCTTCATTAGTTGATTATTTAAAAATAAATAAAGAAGCTAATAGTGATAAGAGATATTTAGCCAATTTCGATATTTGTTTTAATAGAAATTTGGTTATTAATTTTTTTAGAAAAAATAAATTACAATACGCAGAAACATACAGGGAACCCATAGCAGTTTTACCAATTTTTAAAGGCCCAAGAGGTTTTGTTCTATGGGATGAGAAAGATAATTGGTATTTAAATTGGTTAAATAAACTTAAAAACATAGATGGACTAGTTAAATTAAAACTTGCTAAAGGTAACTTTAGTTTGAAAAGAATTTTAACAGCTAATGTTCTTTTAAAATCTAATGAAAATCAAATTAAAAAATTAATAAATAATGAAAATACTAATGCACTAATTTTAGTTGTTGCTGAACCAATTTTAATGAGGGATGGTAAAACTTATTTATCCACATTTGGAAAATTTTATAATAAAAGTGGAAAATTACAATCAACTATTTATAGAAATTCAACCCCTCTAAAGAGAACTTCATCATTCTATAATGTTGATAAAACTTTATTGGATAAAGAAGTTTCCAATATGATTAAATCAATCGAAATTAATTGGAAAAAAAATAACTTAATTGATACCAGAATTTATAATGAAGTTGATCTCATAATTCCAATAGCAAATATCAAATCTACGTCATTAAAAAAGAAATTATTGTTTAATGATAAATCAATTATTGTAAATTCAACATCTGGTTTTGAAGATCAGGGTTTTTTAAAAATACAAAATGAAATAATTTTCTATAAAAAAAAGACAAAAAATACGTTTGAGAATTTAAAAAGAAGTTCATTTAATTCTTCAAAAAAATTAAAATATGAGGAAAATTTAATTTTAATTCAAAAAAATACAAATGTTTGGCCAAACATTTTAAATATTTTAGAAAAATTACCATTTGTAATTGAAGTTAATATTATATCTCTTACAAACTCACAAGGTAGAATTATAGTAAAATTTATGGGTAATAAAAAAACATTTTTCCAAGCTGTTTTTGAAAAAAAACTTAACTTTAAAGATTTAAATTCACAACAATATGTACTTATTAATTAAGTTCGGATTGAGGTTTAATACATGTCTTCCAAAACACAAACTTTCATTGAGAAAAATTTAAATATTATTTTTTTTATTTTTGTCATCTTTCTTATTATTTTATACCTGTTTGAAGTTATCATTCCTTTTTTGATTGCATTTATTATAACATATTTAACAAACCCATTAAAAATCTATCTTGACAAATATGTAAATGAGACTTTTTCAAGCTTTTTGTCAATTATAGCTTTCATTTTATGTTTTTTATTAATTTTGGTTTTAATTTTACCAATTCTTATTTATCAAATACAAAATTTAGTTTTATTGTTGCCTGTATATTTAGAGGAAATTGAAATATTTTTGAGAGATATTAATACTAAGTATTTATTCACCGAAAAAATTAAAACAGTTGATTACACTACTTTAATAAAACCCGTAACTGATAGTTTAATTAATTCAAGCAACAATATCATAGATAATAGTGTTCAATTTATTAATAGTTTTTTTAATATGATCTTAATTTTCGTTATTAGTTTTTATTTAAGTATAGAATTTAATAAAATTAAAGAATTTGTATATAATATGGCAGACAAATCAAATTTTGTTGACTTTCATTTATTAATTAGAGAAACAGATGTCGTTTTATCTAAATTTATCCGGGGTCAAGGTTTTGTATGCTTAGCGTTATCAGTGATTTATAGTTTAGGGCTATTTTTAGTTGGTATAAAATTTGGAATATTGTTAGGTATATTTGCTGGTATAATTTCATTTGTGCCTTATTTAGGTTCTTTTATTGGAGGAGGATTAACTCTAATTTTAGGCTTTTCTCAATTTGGTATTTCACCTCAATTAATTTTTATTACTATTATATTTATTTCTGGCCAGTTGTTTGAAAGCTATTTTTTAACACCAAAATTAGTTGGAGAAGCAATAAAATTGAACCCTATTTGGATAATATTTGCTATAATGACGGGCGCTTATTTATCTGGATTTGTGGGTATTCTGATTTCTTTACCTATTGCCGCTATTCTAGGAGTTGTGGTAAGGCATTACTTCATAAAATTTTTTTAGTGATTTATTAATGCCCTTTAAATTAAGAAATATTAATAAGCTAGCTTTCAATAAACAAATGGCTTTACCATTAAAATTCAAATCAATAAAAAATAGGGAAAACTATCTTGTTTCTAAATGTAATATAGAGGCAGTAAAATTAATTGAAAATTCTACTTTTTGGCAAAATAGTAAAAAAACCAACTCTATTCCAGGAGCAATCGTTTATGGTCCTAAAGGTTCAGGAAAAACACACTTAAGTTCAATTTTAAAACAGGAAATCGATTGTGTTTATTTAACTTCTTTATCTAATAATTGCCTTGAGCAAGTAATTGAAGGTAAAAACTTTATACTAGATAATTTCGTTCCAGGAAAAAATTTTCCTTCAGAATTGGTCATGCATTTCATAAACCAGGTAACTTATAAAGAAGGTTCTATATTACTTTTATCAAGGCTATCACCTTTTCAAATGGAATGGAATCTGGATGATTTAAATTCAAGAATAAGAAGTCTAGTATCAAGTGAAATAAAATTGCCTGATGACGTGCTTCTTTATTCATTTATAGTAAAATATTCAAATGAAAAAAATTTATTCATAGGTGATAAAAAGCTTATATATATTTTAGAAAGACTAGATAGAAGTTTTGAAAGTGTTATAAAAGTAATTGATAGATTAGATACACATTCTCTACAATTTAATGAAAAAGTAACTTACAAAAACATTAAAATTATACTAGATAGTTTAAATGAATACTAAAATTCTATTTTTTTTAATTTGTTATCTTTAATTGTAAATGCAATTTTCCCTCCTAATAATAGATTTATATATTTACCAAAGATTTCGTTACGCCATCCTCTAAAAACTTCTAAATCTTCCTTTTGCCCATCAAGTATTAATCTTAATTCATCTGCGTCTGTAATTAATTTTTCTGCTAGACCACTCTTTTGTGAACAATATGATAATAAAAGTTTTAATAAATCTAAGCTTGCCTTACTCACATTTAGTTTTTTTGAATTTTTAGGAACTTTAGGCCATTTTACTGGTTCAATTTTACGAGAAATTTCAATTATTTTTAAAATTTCATTTAAATCTTTATCGCAAAGAATTTTGGGTATGCCTCTTATTTTTTTTATTGAAAAAATATCACTTGGTTTTAGTTGAGATATATTTACTAAAATTTCATCCCTAATAAGTCTGTTTCTTGGTAAGTTTCTTTTTTTACACTCAATTTCTCTCCATTCGGCAAGATATTTTAATATATTTAAAACTTCTCTTTTAGGATTTTTTATCTTAATTTTTTTCCAAACTTCTTTTGGGTTTGTGTTGTAGATTTGTTTATTTGTAAGACATTGAAATTCTTTTTCAACCCATTCTTCTCTATTTGTTTCCTTGATTATTGTTTGAAGTAAAGGAAAAATTTTGATTAAATGGGTAACATCTGACAAGGCATATTGTAGTTGCTTATTTGCAAGTGGTCTCTGAAGCCAATTTGAAAATTGACTTTCTTTATTTATTGTTAATCCCAAAAATTTATTAACTAACCCTTCATAACTTACTTGATCTCCTAAACCACAAAACATTGCAGCTATTTGAGTATCATAAATTGGCGTTGGAATTTTCCCAGTTAAATTAAAAAAAATTTCTATATCTTGTCTTCCAGCATGGAAAACTTTTAAAATTTTTTTGTTAGAAAGTATTTCCCAGAATGGTTGCAGGTCTATATCATAAAGTGGGTCAATTATTGCAGAAAAAGAATCGCTTGCAATTTGAATAAGACTTAAAATTGGATAATAAGTATTTTCTCTTATGAACTCAGTATCAATGGCCAAAACTTTTTCATTAATACATTTTTTACAAAATTTTTTTAATGTAGTATTATCTCTAATAATATTAACTTTATCCATTTTATCATCTTATTTTGAATTTACAGAGGTGTTTACGTAAAAAATTAAGATTCTAATGTAGAGGTCCAATTATGTCGATTATTAAGTATATATATTTTTTGATTTTTTTTTATATTTTTAATACTTATTCTGCTTTTAGTACACAACTTTTATCACATAAAGCAACTTATACTCTCAATATTCAAAATATTAAAGAAAATAGTTTTTTAGAAGGAGGGCAGGGACAAACATTTTTTGAAATTGTAGAAGATTGTAATGGATGGAACATAAAAGAAGATTATGTTCTTATATACGAATTACCTAATAACAAGACATCAAACAGTTTTTCAAGTTATACCACCTTTGAAAATTTTTTAGGGACAAAGCATAGCTTTGAATTAAACGAAAAAAGTCAATTCAGTGGTAAGAAATCATATCAAGGTTTTATTGAAAAAAATCAGAGAGAAATTTCTGGTTCTATAATCAATAATTCCATTAAAAAATTGACTTTTAAGAAAGATATTTTATTTCCAATTGAACATTTATTAGAATTAATTAAAGCAGCAAAAACTGGAAAGAAAATATTAACTAAAAAGGTATTTTTTGGAAATGAAGACGAAGAATTTATTAAAATTGTTTCAGCATTTATAGGTCAAATTAGAAACTCTAAATCAAAAGATATTGATTATTTAAAGGGTAAAAAGATTTGGCCAATTAAAGTTGCTTTTTACAAAGAAAAATCTAAGCAAGAAAATCCAGAATATGAAATCTCTCTAGACATTGATGATTTAGGTGTAGTCCACTCATATAAAGTTGACTACGGAAACTTTGAGATAAAGGCTTTGTTAAAAAAATTTGAATTATTACCTAAAACAAAATGTAAAATGTAAGATTACTTTATTTTAGCTTCTTTAAACAACACATGCTTTCGAACTTTAGGATCGTATTTTTTTAGTTCTAATTTTTCTGGCTTAGTCCTAGGATTTTTTTTTGTAACATAAAAGAACCCTGTGTCAGCTGTACTCAATAATTTAATTTGCAATGTAGCTGGTTTTGCCATCATCTACTCCAATAAGTTTTGACATAAATTATTCTTTTTTTCTATAAAGTCAAGTTTATGAAAATTTATTTTTTCTTTTATATTTATTTTTTCTTTTTTTATTTTTTGAGTCTATTGTTATATCTTCATGAAATTTCACTATGATACTTCCTGTTAAAGGTTCAACTTCTATAATTTTAGCTTTGAATTTCATCCCAATTATAAATTTGTAACCACTATCTATTCCAATAAGTATTTGTTTTGTTGGATCATAGTCATACCAATCATAAGGTAAATTTCTTAAAGGTAGTAAAGAGTCAGCTATTCCATCTTCAATAGATACAAAAATTCCAAATTTATGAATTGAAATAATAGTACAATCAACTAAGTCATTAATTTTTTCTTTAAACAAAAGTGATATTAGTCTATCTGTGGTCTTTCTTTCAGCGGCTACTGATTGCCTTTCGGTGTTTGAGATATGTTCACTAATTATTTTGAATTTTTCATTATTAGTTTTTGAAGTTGTTAAATAACCTTTTCTTTTATTTTTGTTATTTATTATTTCAATAATTTGTCTATGGATTATCAAATCTGAATATCTTCTTATTGGAGAAGTAAAATGAACATAGTTTTTTAATGCCAAACCAAAGTGAGATTTATTTTCATTATCATATTTAGCTTGAGACTGACTTCTCAAAATAGATTGATTTATCATATCATAATCAGCTGTCTGTTTTGTGTTCTCTAAAATTTTATTCATTAATATTGGATGTGGTACCTTTCCTATAAGTATATTAGCTAGAGGAATTCCAATTATATCAATCAAACTTTTATATTTTTCTGGAGAGGGTGGCTCATGTACACGATATATTGCAGGGTAATTATATCTAATTATTTCTTCTGCAGCCGATACATTTGCAAGTATCATTAGTTCTTCAATAATTTTATTACTTGTTAGTCCGTAAATTTTTTTGATTTGAATTGGCCAACCTGAATCATTGAATAAAATTTTCCTTTCGGGCAATTCAAGATTTAAAGCACCTCTTTTTTTCCTTAAAATTTCAAGGATTAAATATACATCATGTAACGATTTTATAACTTTTATAATTTCATTATCAAAAATCTCATCTGTGTTTTTTTTATCAATAACATCTTCAACCTGTTGATAAGTTAAACGTTTTTTAGAATTAATCACAGATCTAAAAAAAGAATATGACTTCTTTTTTCCCTTTTCATCCAATATAATTTCTACTGTAAGGCATAATCTGTCTTCATTAGGTCTAAGAGAACATCTATCATTAGACAATTTTTCAGGAAGCATTGGAATAACAAAATTTGGAAGATATACTGAATTTCCTCTAATTTTAGCTTCTTTGTCTAAAGCTGAATTTGATTTCACATAATATGAAACATCTGCTATGGAGATTAAAACTCGCCATTCTTTTTTTTTGCTAACATATTCTGCATAAACTGCATCGTCAAAATCTTTGGCGTCGTCCCCATCAATTGTAACTAGCGATAAGTCTCTCAAGTCAACACGACCATTCTTCTCAAAAGCATTTAGATTGCTAATTTCATTTTCAATTTCTTTATTGAAGTTATTTTTTATACTGTATTCTCTTATTGCCAGGTAAGAATATACATTAGGATCGAGAACATTACCTATAACTTCTAATATTTCTGCGTAATCTTGATAATCAATTTTTCTAGATTTTTTATTTTTATTAATTTTCAATTTTTTGATTTTAAGTTTTTTTAAAACTTCACGAGACGCTCTTTGAGCCTTTACTACATCACCTTTGTTAATTTTTATATCATCAATTAAAATTGGTTGTATCTTTGCTCTTTTTTGAGAACCTCTTTCTAATTCGTTAAGGTAGAATTTCCCTTTTGATGTTAATTTCACTTCTGCAAAGAAATAATTTTTTTCAAATTCAATCTTTTTAATAATTTTTTTAAATTTGTATTGTTTTTTCTCAATAAATTCTAATTCAACTAATAGATGATCACCAATATTGAAATCTATATTTGTTTTATCAAATGGAATTGAAATTTCTTGATCTGATATATTTTTATTTAAAATATGACCTCTAGCAAAACCATCATCATCAATAAAAATTATTTCTAAGTTTGAAATTTGTATTTTATTATTAGTTTGCAATTATTTTTATGATTAAAATGTTATTGAAATTAAACTTATTTTTTCTTGGTTTGTTTCTTTTTTGATCTTTGAGGTTTTGCAGCCTTGGCAACAATTAATTCTATAGCTTTATCTAAGTCGATCTCTTCTAATGATATTGATTTGGGCAATGTTGCCCTTATTTTATTATATTCAACATATGGACCAAATCTCCCAGATTTAGCTAAGACTTTTCCATTTCCATCTGGATGATCTCCTAGTACTTTCCCAAGTTTTTGACTGTTTTCACCTATTAAAACCACAGCATGATTAAGGCCAATATTAATTACTGTTTCATCAGCTGGTATGCTTATAAAATTTATATCATATTTTAAATACGGACCATATCTTCCTATACCTGCTGAAATATCCTGTCCTGTTTCTGGGTGTTTGCCTATTAATCTAGGTAATGATAAAAATGAAAGAGCTTTATCTAGGTCGATAGTAGAAGCTTCTACTAGCTTCGGTATACTCGTTCGTTTTGGTTTTTTCTCTTCACCTAATTGAAGATATATACCATATGGGCCTTTTTTAATTATAACTTTCAGACCTGTTTCAGGATCAATTCCCAAGACACCATCATTTTCAGGTATAAAAGTTTCATTGACATTATTTTCTTCTTTATTTTCATTTTTTGCAATTTGTTTTGTGAATTTACATTCTGGATAATTAGAACAACCTATAAAAGCACCATACCTTCCTAGTTCTAATCCTAAATTCCCATTGGAGCATGTTGGACATTTCCTATTCGGTTGTGAATTGGTATTCTCTTCATTTTTTGGAAAGAATAAATCAGTCAATTCCTTTTCTAGAGCTTCAAGAATTTTTTCTCTCTCAAGTTCTGACATTATATTTAAATGAGGTTTAAAATCATTCCAAAACTCTTTTAAAAGTGTTTTATAATTTAATTTTCCATCTGAAACTTTATCCAATTTTTTTTCCAAGTCAGCCGTAAAATCATATTCAATATACTGTCCAAAAAAATTATTTAAAAATGCTGTTAGAATCCTTCCTCTTTCTTGGGGAACATGCTTCCCTCTGTCTTTCTCAACATAATTTCTATTTACGAGTACTTGTAAGATTGAGGCATATGTTGATGGTCTTCCAATACCAAGTTCCTCCATTTTCTTTATAAGGCTTGCGTCAGTATACCTTGGTGGTGGTTGAGTAAAATGTTGTTCGCCATCAGTTTTTTCTAAAACAACATCTTCATCTTCAATTAAATGAGGTAAAATTTTATCATCATCTCTATCTCTATATATAAAAAATCCAGGAAAGTGAACTTGTGAACCGTTTGCTCTAAAAACAATAGATTTATTTTTATTTGAAATGTCAGCGGCAGTTTCGTCTAATTCAGCGGACTGCATTTGACTTGATATAGTTCTTCTCCAAATAAGTTCATAAAGTTTTAACTGTTCAGCATCTAAGAAAGATGACATACCTTCTGGGTGACGAGATATTGCAGTTGGTCTTATCGCTTCATGGGCTTCTTGAGCATTTGCTGCCTTAGACTTATAAATTCTAGGTGATTGAGGAATATATTCTTTGCCATGAAGATTTGTTATTTCACTTCTTAATTCGTCAATTGCCTGAGTACTTAATTGGACTCCATCTGTTCTCATGTAGGTTATTAGACCTGTTGTTTCGCTGCCAATATTTATACCCTCATATAATTTTTGAGCTATTCGCATAGTTCTTGATGCGCCAAAACCAAGTTTGTTAGAAGCTTCTTGTTGTAATGTGGAAGTAGTAAAGGGAGGCATGGGATTACGCCTAACTCTTTTTGTTGAAATTTTAGTAATATTGAATGATGAATTTCTTATTTTTTCTAAAGCCAAATTTGTTTCATTTTCGTTCTTTAAATCCATTTTTGATAATTTGTTATTATCAAGAACAGACAACTTAGCTGTGAATTGTTGTTTATCATCTTTTGAAAAGATAGATGTTATTGACCAATATTCTTCAATGTTGAATTTTTCAATTTCAATTTCTCTTTCACATATAAGTTTGAGAGCAACCGACTGAACTCTACCAGCAGATTTTGAACCTGGAAGTTTTCTCCATAATATTGGAGAAATTGAAAACCCAATTAGATGATCTAAAGCTCTTCTTGCCAAATATGCTTCAACTAATTCAGAGTTGATTTTTCGGGGAGTTTCCATAGCATGCAAAACAGCATTTTTAGTTATCTCGTTAAAAACAACTCTTTCAACTGGTTTATCTGTTATCATTTTTTTTGAATTTAATATTTCTTGAAGATGCCAACTAATAGCTTCACCTTCTCTGTCAGGGTCAGTGGCTAAAATTAATGATTCAGCTGACTTAAGTTCTCCAATTATTTCTTTGACAACTTTTTCTTTATCTTTATGCATTTCCCAAGACATTTTAAAATTTTCATCAGGGAGCACAGCACCATCCTTAGATGGTAAATCTCTAATGTGACCAACTGAAGCCATAACTTTATAATCATTACCAAGGTATTTATTAATAGTCTGAGCTTTTGCTGGAGATTCAACTATTACTAATTTCATTTTATTTAATTCCTGGACTTATTTATTAAATATCAAAATGTACTAATTTAGTGCAGATAACATTACTTTAATGAAATAACAATGATTATGTTTCTATATTTTTGGTTCAGATCTGTTGATTAAGCGTATGATATTTTCTCTATGCTGAACAAAACATACTAATGAAATTATGAAGGAACTTATAAAATATATGATTTCAGTTTCATAATAAAACATGAAAACAGGTATTAAAAAATATGTAATTAGGGCAGACATAGAGCTTATTTTAAATACTTTTGTAATAAGTACCCATATCAATAGTGCAACTATACCAATATTTATATTAAGTGATAAAATAACACCAAACCCAGTTGCAACTCCCTTACCACCTTTAAACCTAAGCCAAATTGGAAAACAGTGACCTATAACAGCTGATATTGCAACAGTGCATTGATAAAATTCGACCATATTAAAATTATTATCGAAAACTTTAGGTAAAATAATTGTAATTAAATAAATTGCTACTGCACCTTTACCACCGTCAAAAAGAAGAGTGAAAAGGGCTACTTTTTTATTTCCAGTTCGTAAAACATTTGTAGCACCAATATTTCCACTCCCAATTTTTCTAATATCTCCTAACCCAAATATTTTTGTCAGTATTAATCCAAAAGGGATTGATCCTAAAAAATATCCAAAAACAAAGATTGAGACTAAAACTAAATAATTTAAATCATAAGTCATTTTATTATTTTATTTTTGAAAATCTGATTTATGAAGGCAGCTTGACCATTTATGAAAGTTGCTAAGATTTTACTATGAATTTTTTTCCTATCAAACGGAGTTGGACTAGTCTTTAAATTTTCTTTTTTAATTATATGCGGTTCATTTTCATCAAAAACTATAAAGTTAGCTACTTTTTCTTCCTCTAAACTTGGGGTATCAATTCCAAAAATTTTTGCTGGGTTAATAGTTAAAAAAGAGATTGCTTTGTTAATATCAATAATTTTTTTATGTACTAAATCTAAAGTAACTGAAAACAAAGTTTCAATTCCAGACGCGCCAACCGAAGCGGCAGAAAAAGGTTGAGCTTTTGTGTCCTTCGATCTAGCTCTATGATCAGATGCTATAGCATCAATTGTTCCATCTTGAATTCCTTCAATAATTGCTAGTCTATCATCTTCGCTTCTAAGGGGAGGTGATAATTTGAATGCTGTGTTATAAGTTAATAATTTACTTTCGTTTAACGAAAAATAAGGTGGAGCAGTATCACATGTAATGTTTAAGCCTGATTTTTTAGCTTCTCTAATAACGTTTACCGCATCTCTTGTAGACACATGTGCTACGTGATAATGTGCCCCAGTCAACTTAGCTAATCTGATATCTCTTTCAATAATAATAACTTCAGCACAGGCTGGAATTCCAATTAATCCTAAACGAGTAGATATTTCTCCTTCGTTCATTTCACCTCTTATAGAGGTTGTTGAGGCTTGATTTAAACCTGATAAATCTTCATCTTCTGCATGTTGTATTATGGGGCGATGTATCATTGTTGCATAACTCATTAATCGTCTCATAACTAGACTATTTTTAATACTCTTATTTCCATTAGTGAAACCTATCGCCCCCATTTCTGACATCAGCCCAATTTCGCTAATTTCTAAACCTTTTAGATCTTTTGTTGCGGCTCCATAGACCATTACTTTTGGAAGATTTATATCTTCTGATTGTCTTTTAATATGATCAATTATAGATGGATTGTTTAACTTTGGAGTTTGATTAGGTAATATTGCCATAGACGTAATTCCACTTTCGGCGGCAGTAATTTGAGTGAATTTTAGATTCTCAGTCTTTCCAATATTTACCCGCATATCAAATATACCAGGTGACATTGTAAGACCCTCACAGTCATAAATTATAGTTTGATTATCTTTATTAAATTTTTCTAAATTTAAATCTTTTGATATACTAATAATGGTTTCATTTTGAATTACTACATTTACTTTTTGATTAAAATTTGTAGCAGGATTTATAAGTTTGATAGATTTAAAAATTATATGTGTCATAGAATTCTTTAAGTTTTATTTTTAGAATGATTTAGTGCTTCAATTATAGACATTCTTACAGCAACACCCATTTCAACTTGAGTTTTTATTAAACTTCTATTTGTATCATCTGCTAGGGCAGATGCTATTTCTACGCCTCTATTCATTGGTCCAGGATGCATGATTACTGCATTTGGGTTGGCCAATGAAAGTTTTGTTTCATCAAGGCCAAAAAAATTAAAATATTCTCTTTCAGAAGGATTTTCCGTACCTGACATTCTTTCATTTTGAAGACGTAATAACATTACTACATCAGCATCTTTAATTCCCTCTTTCATATTATTAAAGCATTTCACGCCTAATTTTTCTAAGCTCGAAGGCATTAATGTTGATGGAGCAATACATCTAACTTCAGCACCCATAGTTGTTAACAAATGTATATTTGATCTCGCTACTCTACTGTTAGAAATATCCCCACATATGCTAATCTTTAAACCCTCTAGGTATCCAATTCTTCTTTTGATTGTTAATGCATCTAATAAAGCTTGGGTAGGGTGCTCGTGTCTTCCATCACCAGCATTGATAATACTACAACTTAAATATTCTGCGAAAAGGAGTGGTGCACCACTATGGGGATGTCTCACTATCAATAAATCAGGTTTCATTGCGTTTAAAGTACTAGCGGTATCTAATAAGCTTTCCCCTTTCTTTATAGATGAGTTAATTAAAGAAATATTAATTACTTCTGCTCCAAGTCTTCTAGCTGCAAGTTCAAATGAAACCCTAGTACGAGTTGAATTTTCAAAAAAGACATTTAATACTACATATCCAGACAGATATTTAGTGTCTGCGTGTTTATCTAAATTTGCAAAATAGTCAGCTCTATCAAGTAGTTTCTGAATTTCACTTTTTTGCATGTCTTCTATTGCTAAAAAGTGATGTGATGATAATTTTACAGGGGAAAATTTATTAACTTCAGAATTATTTTTAAATAATTTGTTCATTAAAAATATCTTACTACATCTTTTTTTTTAATACGTCTAGTGCAGTTTGCAAAATCCAACAAGCAGCCAGTTGATCAGTCCTTAAACTTCTTTGTTTTCTTGTCATATCTGCTTTAATCATTGGCTTTTCAATAGCCATTGTGGACATTCTCTCGTCTTGAAATAAAACTGGAAGATCTCTCTTTTTTAAAACACTATTTGTAAAATCTCTTACTGAGTCGCATCTAGGACCTATACTCCCATCCATATTAAGTGGCCAGCCCATTACTAATCCTGTAATATCGTACTCATCAAAAATTGAAATCAATTTACTCAAATCGGATTTTAGTTTGTCTCTTTTTATAGTTTTTATTGGTGAAGAAACTGTCATATCGGAGTTGCTTATTGCAATGCCTAGTGTTTTAGTGCCATGGTCAATTCCTAACAGTCGTTTTTTAGGCAAAATATTTAACAAAAATTCATCAGGCTTGAAGATAGGCATAATTGATGCTAACAGACTTTGATATAAAATAAAATTCATCAATTTAATATAGGGTTGAACATGCCTAACAAAGATACAATTGTAGATGTTCCTACTGTAAATAAAATAGCTCGGCTTTGTCGTTTAGATATTCCAGAAGTAAATAAAGAAAGTCTTACTAAAGATTTAAATAATATTTTAGGCTTTGTTGCACAGCTTGATGAAGTAGATACCTCTAATGTAGAGCCATTAGCTTCTGTAACAGGACATAAGTTGCCACTTAGGAGTGATGATGTAAATGATGGCAATATTGAAGATTTAGTTTTAAAAAATGCTCCTGAAAGCTCTAGTGGCTTTTTTGTTGTTCCAAAGGTTATCGAATAATGTCTGAATTACTTGATTTAAATTTAGTTGAAGCCTCTGAAGCTCTTAAAAACAAAAAAATTTCGTCATTAGAATTAACGAAAGCTTATTTGAAATCCATTGGTGATACATCTTCATTAGGTGCTTATCTTGAAATAGTAGAGAATAAGGCCATAAATATGGCAAAAGAATCAGACAAAAAATTGATTGATGGTACAGCAAGACCTCTAGAGGGAATTCCCATAGGAATTAAAGACATGTTTTGCACCAAAGACATAAAAACAACTGCGTCTTCAAAAATTTTAGAAAATTTTATACCTACATATGAAAGTACAGTAACTCAGAATCTATGGAATGATGGCGCAGTTATTCTTGGAAAATTATCGTGTGATGAATTTGCAATGGGTTCTAGTAATGAAACTGCAGCTAAAGGTAATGTAATCAACCCATGGTTGAAAAATAAAAAAATGTCTCCAGGTGGTTCTTCAGGTGGATCAGCAGCAGCTGTTGCTGCAAGGTCCGCTTTGGCGGCAACAGGTACAGATACAGGTGGATCAATAAGGCAACCAGCAGCTTTTTGTGGCATAACTGGTTTAAAACCTACATATGGAAGGTGTTCAAGATGGGGAATTGTAGCATTTTCTTCTTCCTTAGATCAGGCAGGCCCACTAACTAGAACAGTGAGTGATGCTGCTTTAATGTTAAATTCTATGGCTGGTTATGACCAAAAAGACTCCACATCAGCAAATTTAAAAATGCCAGACTTAATGGATTATTTAGATAAAGGGATAAAAGGAAAAAAAATAGGCATACCAAAAGAATACACGCAAGATGGTATATCTGAAGATATTGTAAATTTTTATGAGAAATCAATTGATTGGTTAAAAGATGAAGGAGCTGAGATAATTCCAGTTTCGTTGCCTCATACTAAATACGCTCTGCCTGCTTATTATATCATTGCTCCTGCTGAAGCTTCAAGTAATTTAGCTCGATATGATGGGGTTAGATACGGCGCAAGACATGAAGCTTCTAGTTTAGATGAAATGTATGAATTAACTCGTGGAAATGGCTTTGGCGATGAAGTTAAAAGAAGGATAATGATTGGTACTTACGTGTTATCTTCAGGATATTATGACGCGTACTATCTAAAAGCCCAAAAAGTAAGAAGATTGATTAAAGAAGATTTTGAGAACGTTTATAAAAAAGTAGATTATATTTTGACCCCTTCAACACCAACAACTTCTTTCGAATTAGGTAAAAAACAAGATCCTCTTACTATGTACCTTAATGATGTTTTCACAGTACCAGCGAGTTTAGCTGGTTTACCTGGAATTTCCTTGCCAGTTGGCCTAGATAAATCTGGCTTACCAATTGGTATACAATTGATAGCAAATTCTTTTGATGAACCTGGTTTGATTAGTATAGCTAGAGTATTAGAAATGTGTGCAGGATTTAATTTTATAGCTGATGGAGCTGCAAAATGAATGACACTTCAACTTTGAAGCCAGGTCATATTCAGGGTGAAACTGGTATATGGGAAATGGTAATTGGACTTGAAATACATGCACAAATTTCAAGTAAATCAAAATTGTTTTCAGGAGCGTCCGCTTCTTTTGGTTCTGAAGCTAATAGAAATGTATCCTTAGTCGATGCTGCAATGCCTGGCATGCTGCCAGTTATTAATGAGTTCTGTGTGGAACAAGCAGTTAAAACAGGACTAGCACTAAATGCTAAAATAAATAATGTTTCAGTTTTTGATAGAAAAAATTACTTTTACGCAGATTTACCCCAAGGTTATCAGATAAGTCAATTTACCAAACCAATTGTAGGCGAAGGTGAGATTATAGTCGATTTAGATAACGGCGAACAAACGACAATTGGTATTGAAAGATTACATTTAGAACAGGATGCAGGAAAATCACTTCATGATCAACATCCAACAAAATCATATATAGATTTAAACAGAACTGGTGTTGCCTTAATGGAAATAGTTTCTAAGCCAGACATAAGATCACCTCAAGAAGCAGGTGCATACGTAAAAAAAATTAGATCTATATTGAGATATATTGGTGCCTGTGATGGAAATATGGAAGAAGGATCTCTCAGAGCTGATTGCAATGTATCTGTTAGAAAGTCTGGAGAAGAATTTGGAACAAGATGTGAGATAAAAAATCTAAATTCAATTAGATTTATTATTCAAGCAATACAATCTGAAGCAGAAAGACAAGTTGATATATTGGAGCAGGGTGGAACAATAGATCAAGAAACAAGACTTTTTGATACTTCCACTGGAGAAACTAGATCAATGAGAAGTAAGGAAGATGCTCACGATTATAGATATTTCCCTGATCCAGATTTATTGCCTCTAGAATTTACAGAAAGTTGGGTTCAAGATATTAAAGAAAAACTTCCAGAACTTCCAGACAGTCTTAAAAAAAGACTGGTTAAAGATTTTGGTATTACTTCTTATGATGCCTCTATTCTAGTAGAGGAAAAAGATTACGTTGATTTTTACCAACAAGCAGCAAATGGAAGAGACGGAAAGCTTACGGCAAATTGGATGATAACTGAATTATTTGGTGCTTTAAAAAAAGATAATTTGTCTTTCTCAGAATCACCAATTACTACTGAAAATCTTGGAGAATTAATTTCTTTGATATCCAATGGAACTATTTCAGGTAAAATAGCAAAAGAAGTATTTTCAGAGATGATGAAAAGTAAAAAGTCACCTTCTGAAATTGTAAAAGAAAAAGGACTTGAGCAAGTTTCTGATAACTCAGAAATCTTAAAATTGATAGATCAAGTTATTTTAGACAACCAAGATAAGGTTAATGAATATTTAAGTGGAAAAGATAAACTTTTTGGTTTTTTTGTAGGGCAAGTTATGAAATTATCCCAAGGTAAAGCAAATCCAGGCGTTGTTAATAAACTACTTAAAGAGAAACTTAAATAAAACTATTTATAATTATTTCTTTATTCTCCAATTAGCTAATGTTATTGCGAAAATTATTGATAAGAAACCTACAATCAATTTTAAAGTTATTTCTTCATCAAGTATAAAAGAGCCAAGTAAAATAGCAGATAAAGGATTGAATCCAAGAGAAATAGCTGCTTGAGTTGGAGAAATTAATTGAAGTGCTTTTCCCCAACAATACATCATTAAAACTCCACCTGGAATGACTAACATTAATAATGCATAGATTGAAACTTCACCTATTTGATTTATGTTTTCAAAAGATGAACCAAAAAATAAAGCTATAAGAAAATTAATCAATGTACCAGTACCCATTACATAAATCATGACTGGTATGTTTCCATATTTATTAAGATACTTGCCTGAAAAAACAGTAAAACATGACGCAGCGATTACTCCAATCATCATTAAAGAATCACCTTTCAATGTTTGACTGTAATTATTGCTTACACTCTCTGACAAACAGAATGATACTCCTAGAACTGCTATAAAAACAGCAAGAGATTTATTAATTGTGATTTTTTCTATATTAAAAAAAAAGCTATTAATATGGTACAAAGTGGCATTGTTGCATAAAGTAATCCTGCTCTTGCTGCAGTTGTATGTTCAAGTCCTGCGGCCATAAAGTTAGGGAAAATTGTTATCATGGCTAATCCCAAAAATGCTAGGGGAATTTTGTCCTCTTTTAAAAATTTTGTTTTTAAAAATATAGAAATAGAAAGCAAAAACAAAATAAGTCCAGTTAATCCATAACGTAAAAAACTAAGAGTAAATGAATCTAAATCATCAACAATTAGTCTTGTAAAAACAAAAGTTGATCCACCAAGTGCCGCTGAAAATGACGCAAAAAATGATCCTAATATTAGATTCTTAAAAATTATTTGGTCTTTATTCATAATTTTATTTTAAATAATTTGAGATAAGAAGTATTTACTTACTAAATGTAATATAACTAAAAATAGATAAAGATAGTAATATTATGAAAAAATTAAAATTAGGTAGAACAGGACTAGATATATCCCAAGTTATTCTAGGTGGTGGTTGGGTTGGAGGATTATTTATTGACCCTAATTTTGATATAATGGAGAAAGCAATTGAACTTTCAATTAAGGCTGGCATTAATTGGATTGATACAGCTGAAAGTTATAGCGATGGTAAATCTGAAAAAAATATTGGCTATTTAATAAGTTCTCTTCCTTCTTCAGATAAATTACAAATATCTTCGAAAGCTAGATTAGATCCTACAATTTCAGAAACGTTCGTTTCACAGTTAGATAGAAAATTAGACAACACGCTAAATCGATTAAAGGTAGATAAATTAGAATTATATCAATTGCATAATAGAATAACTTTTGAAGAAAATAATGATACTCTTACCTGCTCACAAATATTCAATAATAACATATGTGAGATTATGAGAAAACTTAAAGAAGATGGACGTGTTAAAAATATTGGACTTACAGCTTTAGGGGATACAGAATCTATAAGAAAAATTATACAAACTGGTCATTTTGATACAGCTCAAATTTATTATAATCTTTTAAATCCAAGTGCTAATTTTAGAGAAAAAGGTAGATGGAATGATCATGACTTTTCTGGTTTAATTACAGATTGCAAAAAATTTGATATGGGCATAATGGGTATAAGGATTTTTGCAGCTGGGTTGTTAGCAACTGATGTTAGGCATGGTAGAGAAATCCCAGTTACTCATGTTATTAATATGAAAGAAGAAGAAAGACGTGTTGAAAAATTATTTAAATTAGTAGGCCATACTTATGGCAACAGAGCTCAATTTGCTCTACGATATGGTTTATCTAATAATAATTTGAATTGTATTGTATTAGGTTTGGCATCACTTGATCATTTAAAGAATTCTATGCAAGCAGTTGAGATGGGACCATTGCCAGATGAATTGTTGGTAAAGATATCTGAATTGCAAAATTCTAATTTTATTTAATTTCATATTTATATCGACTTAAGATTGAAGCAGTCATATAACTTACATAAACAAATTAAAATTCCAGGATTTAAATGAAAATACTAGTATTAGGTGTTGGAGGAATCGGAGGGTTTTTTGGAGGATTTCTTCAAGAAAGTGGTGCTGATGTAACTTTTTTAGTAAGACCCAAAAGAAAGGTGCTATTAATAAAAAATAAATTAAAGATTATTAGCTCACTTGGTAACCTTAATTTAGAACCTAATTTAATTTTATCGAATGAATTAAAACCAATCTACGATGTTATTCTAGTTACGTGTAAGACCTATGATTTAGATCAAGCCATGCGAGATTTAAAAGGCGTTAAAGGTAAGGGTATGATTATCCCTTTTTTGAATGGTTTTACTCACATGGGAAAATTAGATAAAGAATTTGGTAGTGAAAATGTAATTGGTGGTGTGGCTCATATAAGCTCAACTATAAATAATAATGGTGCAATAGAACATTTTAGTGAATTTAAAAAAATTACTTTTGGTGATAGAAAAAAACATCAAAGTAATGATCTTGTATCATTTTATAACATTTGCAAAAGAACTAAATTTGACGTTGCTATATCAGAAGATATTACCTTAGATTTGTGGAAAAAATGGGTTTTTATTGCAACTGTTGCGGGGGCCACAACATTGTTTAATTGTCCACTTGGAGAAATAAGTAATCATGCAGTTGGAAAAAAAACTTTATCTGATTTGTACGATGAATGTAGATCAATAGCAAAATTTAACGGTTATATTATTAGTGATTTGGAAACAGAAAATGTTTTGAAAAATATTATGACACCCGGATCACTTATTAAAGCTTCAATGCTTAGAGACATAGAAAAAAAAGGATTTACTGAGCATGAAGAAATATTTGGAGATTTGGTTGCAGAAGCAGAAAAATTTAATCTTAATTGCCCAATTCTTAAAGCGTGTTATTTAAGAATGAAAATTTACAAAGAAAATCTAAATAAATTTTAAGATCCAACTTTAATGAAAGATTTTAAACCTCTTAAACAAGCAATCACACTTAATCCTGTAATTCTTCCAGTTCCTGGATTTTCTGGTGTTTGAACATTTTGAATAGACATTTCAAATTCTGCACTATCCGATTTAACCTCAACTTTATGCGTGTTTCTCTCTAGATTTGGATCTGCCCATATTTCAAGTTGGGTTTTATTAGCACCTATACCCGCTAGTCCAACAGCAGCTGCTACATTTACATTTGCTGGAAAAGCTTTTGCACCTTCAGTAGCTGAGCCTTTGAAAATTAATTTAGCTTCTGATAATTCATCAAGTTCTATATTGTTTTTAATGACATATGGTGCTTTTGAAAGTGCATTAGGTGGTTTCCGAGTTGTCATTCTAACAGAATGAATTGTGGATTCTGCAGCAGCTCTTAATGCATCTAAACCTAATATGGCACCAGTTGCTAAAATTATTTGAGAGTTATTTTTTTTTGGTGTTTCAATTAAATCAAAATTATCAAGTATACCAGAACCACTAACAGTTATTAATGTTTTACCTTCACTAATACATCGAGTTGCAATATCTCTGAATGCTTCTTTTGGAGCACAATCGATAATAATTTGACAATTATTAATCAAAGTTTCTAATTCAAAAATTTTGATACTTTTTTTTAATTTTGAAATTCTTTCTTCTGCGTTTGTTTTGCTTCTAGATGAAATTCCATATAGATAAAAATTTTCTACACCTTCTAGGAGCGCTTTAGCCACTTCTGTTCCTATTGAGCCAAAACCAACGATACCTACATTCATCTTTTTACCTTTATGTATTTATCTTCCAATTGCGTAACCTTGCATAAATCTTGGATTGGCTGCCGCTTTTAAAATTTCATTATCCTTTGAAGCTGCTGTCATTCTGCCAAGACTCCAGTCATCATCAATTATTATTTTATGCCCTTTTTTAATAAGTTCATCAATAGTCTCCTTAGGAAATCTTCCTTCAACTGCCAGATGACCAATATCAGTTTCTCTCGGATAAAATGAATTTGGAAAATGTGCAGTGCTGAAACCTGGGGCATCGATCGCTTCTTGAAGATTAAGTCCAAAATGTACATGTCTTAAAAACAAATGAAGAGACCATTGATCTTGTTGATCACCTCCTGGTGTGCCAAAAACCATATAAGGCAGTCCATCTTTCAAAGCAAGACTTGGAGATAAAGTAGTTCTAGGTCTTCTTTTTGGGCCAATGCAAGCTGGGGAGTTTTCGTCTAACCAAAACATTTGTCCTCTATTAGATAAACAAAATCCAAGATTTGGAATTACTGGAGAGCTTTGCAACCAACCTCCACTTGGAGTGCCAGCAATCATGTTTCCCCATTTATCAATTATATCAAAATGAGTAGTGTCTCCTTTTGTATCCCCAAGACTGGAAGGATTAGGTTCGTCAAACCTCGCTACTGTAGGTTCTCCAATATCAAATTTTGAAAATGACTCTGGGGTACCACCTTTTGGTCTTACCAACACTTTTCCTCCAAAACCTGCTATAACTCCAGGTCTTACTTCCATTGAGGCTTCTTTGGATATTAAATTTCTTCTTTTAGCATTGTATTCTTCACCTAGTAAAATATCCATAGGCACATCATTAAAATTTGTATCTCCATAAAAAGCCTCTCTATCAGCAAAAGCTAATTTGGTTGCTTCTACAACTAAATGGACAAACTCAGGAGAATTTTCATCTAAAGAATCTAAATCAAATTCTTTTAGCAATGCTAATTGCTGTAAAAAAGTTGGTCCTTGGCCCCAAGGTCCAGTCTTGCAAACGGTATAATTTTTATAATCATAAGATAAAGGTCTTTCAATGGTTGCAGACCAACCTGCTAAATCATCTCCAGTTAATAGACCTTTATGTCTTTTTTCAGTTGTGTCCATAAACTCATTATTTTTACAAAAGTCTTCTATTTCTTGTGCGATAAAACCCTGGCTCCATATTAAACGTGCTTGTGTAATTTGTTCTTCACGAGCATGGGATTTGTTTTCAGCTTCTTTGATAATTTTTAAGTACGTATTAGCCATCTTTTTATTAGTAAAAAAATCACCAATAGAAGGAACTTCACCTTTAGGAAGGTAAATTTCAGCTGAAGTTGTCCATTCAGTTTTAAAAAGTTCTTCAACTGATTTAATTGTATTAATAATATTTGGAACCAAAGGATATCCTTTTGTTGCAATACTTATTGCTGGCTCTAATACAGTTCTTAATGACATAGTTCCATAATTAAGTAAAAGAAGCATCCAAGCATCAAAAGCTCCTGGAACAACAGCTGGTAACAAGCCGCTTCCTGGAACAATGTTTAAATTCATATCACTAAAAGTTTTCAAAGTTGCAGAATTTGGAGCGACACCTTGACCACATATTACTATAGGGTTTTCTCCATTAGGGCATAAGATTAGAGGAACTTCTCCACCAGGTCCATTTAGATGAGGTTCAACTACTTGAAGCGCAAATCCTGTGGCTACAGCAGCATCAAATGCGTTTCCATTTTTTTCTAGAATTGACATACCAACCGCAGATGCAATCCAATGGGTAGAAGTGACGACTCCAAAGTTACCAACAATTTCAGGTCTTGTAGTAAATTTTGTCATTTTATTTCCAAAAAATTATATTATCAATTGACTCTTATAAAGCATATGCAATTATTAAATTTCATAATTATCTAAAATAAAATAAACTAATTTGTGGAGATAACAATGCCTATCAAAAATTTATTAAAAGCCAGTTTAGCTGGAGCAGCTTTACTGGCTTTATCATTTACAGGAGCTTCAGCAGCTCCAAGTATTCCGTGTGGTACTGCAAAGTTAATTGTTCCTTGGGGAGCAGGTGGCGGAACAGATGTAATATTTAGACAGATGGTTGATAAAGTAAATAAAAATGGAGCAAAGCCTCAACTACAAGTTGTCAACGTTGGCGGTCAAGGTGGTAATAAAGGTGCAAAACAAGCTTCTAAAGCCAAGCCTGATGGTTGTACTCTGTTTGCAATTCACCAAAGTGCTATAACTAGTTATTTCACTGGTAGAATAGATATAACTTGGGATGCATTTGAAACTATTTCAATGGTTACATCAACACCTTCAATTATAGGTGCAAATGTTAACACACCTTATAACAATATATCAGAACTAGTTGCAGCAGCAAAAAAAGCTCCTGGATCGATTACTGCTGGCGGAACTTTTGGTTCAACAAGTCAGTTTGTTTTTCTTTTACTAGAGGATGCAACTGGTGTGAAATTTAAGCATGTATCTTATGATGGAACAAAACAAAGAATGACCGCTTTGTTGGCTGATAACATTAAACTTGGTGAAATTAACTTAGCAGCAGCTATTAAATTTATTAAAGCTGGTAAATTAAAAGCACTTGGGGTTACTAATGATGCAAGATTAGATCAAATTCCTGATATTAAGACAGCTCAAGAACAAGGTGCTAACGTAATCTTTGCTGTTGAAAGAGGAGTGGTTGCTCCAAAGGGAACATCTGCAGAAATTGTAAAGCATTACGCAAAAATGTTTGAAGGCGCAGCAATGGATAAAGATTTTAAAGCTGCTATGCATAAAAAAGGTATTTTAATTAATTATAAAGGACCTGAAGATTATAAAAAACATTTTCAAGCCACCTATGATTATTGGAAGCCAATAGCAAAACAAGTTGGTGTTTATAAAAGAAAAGACTAAATTTGTAAAAGAAGAGATAACTAACTTATCTCTTCTTTTAATAAAATCATTATGAGTATTAATAAAGACACAATTGTAGCTATATTTTTATTGTTATTCTGTGGAATAATGATCAATAGTAGTTTTGATATTGAAGATCCTGGATATCAAGGTATGAAAGCTAGTTTTTGGCCAACAATAGTATTATGTCTTCTATCAATTATGTCATTGGTTATGTTAGTTAAATCTATGATAGCTTCTACTGACATCAATTTAAATTCAGAAAATACAAATTCACAAAATGTTTTTTTAAAATTTAAGAATGCCTCAATATGCTTTTTAATGTTCATTATTTTTTTAGGGTTTCTAGATTATTTAGGAATGCTAATTGGGGGTGTGTTATTTGTATTTGGGTTACTTACTTTATTAGGTGGATTTGAGATAAAAAAAATTATCAATCACTTAATTATTTCAATTATAACAATAGGAATAATGTGGTCAATTTTCACCTTTGGTTTAAAAGTTATTTTACCTGAGGGGGAAATTCTAAGAATTTGGTAAAGTTATGATAGATGTTATTTTACAAGCGTTTGCGAGTATAGTTTTAGATCCAGTTACATTAGGTTTAATGTTGGTAGGTACACTTGCTGGAATTCTTGCAGGTGCTATCCCAGGCTTTACTATTGCAATGGGAGTAATATTAACTTTACCATTCACTTTTGGTATGACTGCAATTCAAGGATTAGCAACTATGCTTGGGGTGTTTGTAGGAGGATTTTCAGGAGGATTAATGTCATGCATGTTAACTGGAATCCCAGGAACTCCGTCTTCTGTTGCCACAACTTTTGATGGCTTTCCGTTAGTAAGATCTGGCAGACCAGGACTCGCATTAGGTTTAGGATTATGGTCTTCTTTTTTTGGGGGAATGATAAGTGCTGTAATTTTAGTAGCTTTAGCCCCACAATTAGCATTTTTAGGTTTAGAATTTGGTCCTTGGGATTATTTTTCTTTAATTATTTTTGCTCTAACAATTACTGTAAGTTTGTCAGGTGGAAATATTACTAAAGGTTTAATTGCAGGTTTGCTTGGATTATTTGCAGCAACAGTAGGGGAAGACGAGATTAATGGCGTTGCAAGATTTACCTTTGGTTTTGATGAATTCAAACAAGGGTTCGCATTTCTACCAGTTTTAATTGGATTATTTGCTTTTTCACAATTATTAACAGATGTCGAAGATGATAAAAGGGCTAAGAGCCCTCTTATGTCTCAATCTGGATCAGTGGTTAAAGTTGAGCACAGGCAAGCAATATTAATAATTCTTAAAAGATGGGTTAATTTATTTAGGTCAAGTTTCATAGGCATTTTCACAGGAATTTTACCTGCTGCTGGCGGTTCAATTTCAAATATATTAGCATATGATCAAGCAAAAAAAGCTTCACCTAATAGATCAAATTTTGGAAAAGGTGAATATGATGGTGTCATTGCACCAGAAGCCGCTAATAATGCAACTGCAGGTGGAGCGTTAATTATGATGATGGCGCTGGGTATTCCTGGAGATATTGTAACAGCAGTTATGTTAGGAGCATTGATGATCCACAATATCATTCCTGGTCCAACATTCATTCAAGATGAACCATTATTAGCGTACGGTGTTTTTATAGCTTTTTTTGTTGCTCATTTTTTTATGGTCGGATTACAGGCGTTCTCATTAAGAATATTTCTACTCGTTACAAAAATTCCAATGTATGTTTTAGCATCAGTTATCTTAGCTTATTGTGCAATTGGAGTTTTCGCATTACATAACGTAGTTTTTGATATATGGGTTATGTTCTTTTTTGGAGTAATTGGATATTTCATGAAAAAATTAGGATTTCCTCTTGCTCCCATGATCCTTGGTGTAGTTTTAGGTAAACTAGCAGAACTTAATTTAGCAAGAGCTTCTGGAATAAGTGATGATTTATTGCTATTTATATCAAGACCATGGTCATTGTTTTTCTTGTTGATGGCAGTCATATCAGTAATCTTTCCTTTTTATCAAGAAGCTAGGAAAGATTCATTATTCTCAAAATTTTATGTTCCAATGTCTATGATTGTATTGTCTTTACCATTATTTTTGATGGGTAGCCCAGTAAGAATGATAGTAGCAACAATATTAGTTTTAACTGGAGTATATTTTTTATACAAAAGAACCAGCTCTTTAAAAACTACCTGATAAATTGGTTTACGTATTCTTCACCTAAACCAACTTTGATAAAATGTTTTTTAGCTGCTTCGATTCTATCAAAAACATCAGTTGTGCTAACTGTATTTCCATCTTCATCACAATAAATTAGGGCTCCGGAGTTATGAAATAAAGTAATCATTTCTTCGCAATCTTCATCAACAACTAATGTGTGAATTTCACCTGGAGGTTCGAATAAATATGAACCTTCTTTAGCAACCCAATCGTGCTCAAGGTACCTCCATGAACCTTTAATTACGAAACCATGAACTGGAGCAGGATGTCTGTGTCTTGATAAAAATCCACCACCGATAACCTTTGTTAGATGAACCCAATAACCTTGACTAATATTATAACATAATGGTCTTGACCAACGACCAGGAGATAAGGGAACCCAAAGTCTATCATCGTCTCTAGAAAAACTATCCTCAATAAAAATATCTGGGATAATATTTCCTGGTTTTGGTCCGCTATATGGCGGAGGAAAAATATTTTTAGTAAAATCATTCATCTTAAATCTCCTAAGCAATAGATTTATAATAATATTTTTAATTTACCCATACAAACAAAAAAAGGACGAAGGATGGGAGTCCTTCGTCCTTGCTTATTCTGATGACATAATTACTACCTTGGGGAGGATATGAGTTCTATGTTATGTCACCATCTTTTATTAATATCCAGGGGAGGAGGATAGGATACTAATTCTTAAATTCTTTATGCAGCTTTCTTTTCTTCAGTTGTCTTTTTTACACCTAACTTACCAGCAGGAAAATCAACTACGTCTGTTACGTTAAAGAAGTCTCCGTTTAACACTTGCTGTCTTGTATATCCAATATCAGCTAGTGTACGGTCATCTAAACTTATTAATGCTTGTCTTGTTCTAATTACAGCAATCTTTTCAAAAGCAGCTGAAACATAATTATTTAATTTTGCTAAGAATGTATTTTCCATTGTCTTTCACTTTTCTTTCATATTTAAGAAGGCTTATTCCTTCATTGTTAATTATATAAGATAAAAAAATGAATAAGAGAATATAGGTAAATGGAATATAATTATTTCCAAAATGGAAATATTTAATATAATTGCAACATAATTAGCCTCAAATAGGAAAGAATATGGCAGCTTTGTGGTTTTAGAGTTTAAGCAGGTTGCATTTTTTGTTCTTTAATTGGTAAGTGTACTAAAGTTGAAAAGACTGATACTCCTATACCAATCCACCACACTAGAGTGTAATCACCTGTAGCATCATACAGCTTTCCACCCATCCAAACACCAAGAAAACTTCCTAATTGATGTGATAAAAAAACAATTCCATATAAAGTACCCATATAACGTAATCCATAAATATGAGCTATCAATCCACTTGTTAAAGGTACTGTAGCTAACCATAAAGAACCCATTAACAAAGAAAATAAAATTACTGATATTGGTGTTATTGGAAATATAATAAAAATTAAACCAATAAACGCTCTTAAAGCATAGACAATAGCTAACAAGAATTTTTTGGGGTATCTCTGTCCTAACCAGCCTGCATATATTGTTCCAAAAATATTACTAAATGCAATTAATGCTATTGCAAAAGCGCCTAAACTTGAAGTTGTAGAAACTCCAAAACTATGTAAAAGGCTTGATGGATTTATACTACTACACATTTCAGTAACCATGGCAGGAAAATGAGCTGTTAAAAAGGCTAACTGGTATCCACAAGCAAAAAAACCAAAAAAAATCATGGAAAAATTAGGATCCTTAAAAGCATCACCTAATACCTTTTTTAAGCTTATTTCTATTTCTTTTTTTGAAGATATTGGTGGAGATTTTAAAAAAGGAACAACAAATATAATTAAAATTATAGACATTGAAAAAATTATAAAAACTTGTTGCCAACTATATAAATTTAAAAGAGCTTGAGCGATTGGTGCTCCTATCATTTGACCAACTGAACCAGCAGCAGTAACTACTCCTAAGGCCATTGATCTATTTTTCTCACTCGAGGCTCTACCAACAACCGCCAATATCATTCCCATGCCTGTTCCAGCTATTCCAAAACCTATGATAAGCTCAAGGAATTGGTGTGTTAGTGGATTTTGTGCAATGGTAGATAACAGTAAGCCAATTACATAGCAAAAGGCTCCAACTACAATCATTTTTCTATCACCAAACTTTTCGCCCAAAGCTCCAAAAATAGGCGCGCCAATACCCCAGCCAAGATTTTGAATTGCAATTGCCAATGAAAAATCTACCCTTAACCATTGAAATTCTTGTTCAATTGGTATCTGAAATACCCCAAAACTGCCTCTTATTCCAAAAGTAATGATAATTATTATGGAGCCAGCTATTAATACTGGAGTAATTAAAGAACTATTATAATTTTTCATAAATTAACCTGTTAAACAATTCTATACCAATGTCAAACCTTTGTTTTTGACAATGCTTATACTTTTTTCCCATAAAAGGTCAGCATCTCTTTGACTTTGGGCGAATATTGAAGGTTGATCTATTTTGCTTTGATAAAAATATTTTCCAGTAATATTTTTAATACTTTTGTCAGTAGCTAAGAATACTATTGTCTCAGCACCTTCTTCAACTGATATTGCAAAGAAATTCATAAGAAATTTTATGGCTAAACTTGCAAGACCACTATTGTTTTTTCCAAATTGGGTTTTTACAAAACCAGGATGAAGACAATTAACAGTTATGTTATTTTTCTTGATTAATTCACTCAATTTTTTTGTAAATAAAATATTACATAATTTTGATTTTTTATAAGAAATCCACCCGTTATAATTTCTTATCATTTCTAAATTATTTAAATCTAACTTTACACCTCTGTGTGCGCCGCTAGCAACGTTTACTATTCTTCCTCCTTTTTTTATAACTTTATATTTTAATAGTAAATTAGTGAGAATGAAATATGATAAGTGATTAAGAGCAAATGTTTTCTCTATTTTATCGACACTTTCTTTTCTTGAAAAAAACAGTGCACCAGCGTTGTTAATAAGAATATCAATTTTGAATTTTTTTAATTTGTCTGCTAACGATTTGATTTCTGAAATAGATGAAAGATCACATTTTTTAAAACTAATATTTTTGTTTGAAGTTTCTTTTATTAGAGCCTTGACTGAGTTTTCACCTTTATGTTTGTTACTACCTATTAAAATTATTTTATTTTTAATCTCTGATCCTAAAACCTGAGCTGTTCTATAGCCAAGGCCGCTTGTACCACCAGTTAGAACTATATTCATTTTTTTGAGCCTTTTATTATATTTTCTTTGATTTTTTGAAAGTTCTCTATTGGATTATTTTCATTTAATATCGCTGATATTACAGCTACACCAGAAACTCCTAACTTAAACAAATGACAAATACTATCTATTGAAATACCACCGATTGCAACAACTGGCAGATTTGTTTTATTAATGATTTCTTTTAATGTATTTGAACCCATTGGTTCTGATGCATCAATTTTTGAACCGGTAGGAAAAATTGGTCCTACGCCAAGATAATTTACACAATTAGGTATATTACCCAATTGATTTTCATTTGTTATAGATAATCCAATTTGAATATTTTGATCTATTAATTTTTTTGCTTCATTTGGATCCATATCAGTTTGTCCAAGATGGAGTATATCTATTAAACCTTTGCATTTAGAAGCAACATTGACATTATCATTTATACAAATCTTCATTTTAGTATTAAATGTTGCTGATCTTATATCTTTTATGAGTTCTATGATCTCGATATCTTTCATTGACTTTGCTCTTAATTGAAAGACATCGAGACCATTTTCGGCTAGTTCACCAACTATTCTAATAAGTGTTTTTTCTGGTTTTTCACATTTTAATATATGATGAGGAAGTAAATTTTCAGGACCTGCTACAAAATAAGAATGAAGATCAGACATTTTTAATTTTTAAATTATTTATAATATCATTTGTAGAAATATTATATAAATTATCCAATAAATTCATTCTTAAACTTCCTGGCCCCCTAGAAACTTTACTAGCCATTTCTCCAGCTAAACCATATATTCCAATAATTGAAGCTGTTGAAAGAAGTTTATCCTCTCCTACTGCAATAGCAGCTCCAATTAGACATGACAAAGCACATCCCGTAGCAGTTATTTTTGTCATTACCTCATGTCCGCCCTCTATAGAGTAGGTTAGCTTTCCATCAGTTACATAATCTGTAGCCCCAGTAACTGCGACTATAATTTTATTTTTTTTAGCTATAGACATTGCAGCATCTAGTGCATCATTAGAGGTTGAAGTTGAGTCTACGCCTTTACCTCCCCCAGACAGTCCAGCCACAGCCATAATTTCCGACCCATTTCCCCTAAGTATTGTTGGTTTAAACTTTATAAGTTCTTCAACATTTTTATTTCTAAAGCCACTAGCACCAGCACCAACAGGATCTAAAACCCAAGGAACATTATTCTCACTTGCATTCTTTGCTGCCTCTAATGCGCATTCTTGCCAATATGGATCAAATGTTCCTATATTAATAGTCAAAGCTCCTCTAATTGCTTTACAGATTTCAGTAAAATCTTTTGCTTCTTCTTTTGCGTGTGCCATTGCAGGAGACGCTCCAATTGAAAGTAAAGCGTTAGCAGCTATGTCCATAGAGACAAAATTTGAAAAATTCCATACCAATGGACCTTTATCTCTTATTTTTGTCAAAAGTTCTGAAGCATTCTTGGATAGTTCTTTAGACATATTTATTTCCTCATTTTTATAAATTAATATTTCATATTTTTTCAGGTAATATGTTTAAAATTTTAAAAAAGCAACTCCCTCCGCTGGTCTTAACCAGATCAGGTTTTAAGGGTTTATCTCTCAGCAAAAAATTTTGCACCCCTGGCATATCTAGTTTAACATAATTATGTGAATTACTTAATTCTTTTTATTTTTATTTTTATATGAATTTGAATACATTTAGATAATTAATGGAAATAGCAGAATAATTTTAAATTCTTCATGAGGGTTATTGTGGAAAGAAAATTATTAGCAGTTGTTGCTGCAGATATGTTGGGATTTTCAAGGTTAATTGAAGATGATGAAATTAATTTACTCTCAAGACAAAAAAATCAATTAAACACAATTATTAAACCACAAATAGATAATTATAATGGTGAAATAATCAAGACAACTGGGGATGGATTCTTAGCTATTTTTCCAAGTGCATTGGATGCAGTACAAAGTAGTGTATCTATTCAAAAAGGGATTTATGAAAATGAATTAGAGAAAACCAATGATAAGAAAATTAGATACAGAATTGGAATTCATGTCGGTGATGTGGTTGTGGATGATGGAGATATTTTTGGTAATACTGTGAATATTGCAAGTAGATTAGAGTCAATAGCAGATGCTGGAAATATTTGTATTACAAATGATGTTTATCAAAGTATCAAAAGTTTGAAATCTTTAATTATAGAAAATATAGGAGAGCAATTCTTAAAAAATATTTCTCAAAAAGTTCAAGTATATAAAATAAATATTTTAGAAGATGATATAAAGCAAATTCAAGAAAATCATTTGTTAACTGAGGCAAATCAGGAAATAAGATTTTGTAGTTCATCTGATGGAACTATTATTGCTTATGCAAGCATTGGGAATGGACCAGCAATTTTAAAAGCACCAAATTTTATGAGTAGTCTAGAACATGATTGGAGAAATCCTGTTTGGACCCACATTTATAGGCATTTAGCAAAAGACCATACGTTTTACAGGTTTGACCAAAGAGGTAATGGTGTTTCAGACCTTAACCCTGAAAATATAAATTTTGATTGTTTTGTAGATGATATGCAAGCAGTAGTAGATGCAGCTAATATTGATAAATTCCCAATATTTGGAGTTTCCCAAGGATGTGCAGTTTCAATAGCTTATGCATATAATAATCCAGAAAAAGTTACTCATTTGATATTGTCTGGAGGTTTTGCAAGAGGAAGAGCAAAAAGGGGAACGGCTGATTTTGATCAAAAAATTGAATTAGAAAAAAATATGATTTTAAATGGATGGGAAAATGAAAATCCTGCATTTAGACAGTTTTTTACATCTACTATGATACCAGATGGAACGAAAGAACAAATGGATGCATTTAATAATGTAATGAAAATTTCTACTTCTGCAGAAAATGCAGTTAGAATTCAATCCGCTAATGACCAAATAGACGTTTCAGAATTATTACCATTATTAGATATTCCAACTTTAATTTTTCATAATATAAATGATGCAAGAGTTCCAATTTCAGAAAGTAAATTTATGGCTGCCAATATAAAAAATTCTAAATTTGTTCCATTAAATGGAAACAATCATGTAATCCTTGAAGGTGATGAGGGTTGGTCTATATTTAAAGAGGAGTTAAAAAATTTTCTTAAACAATAAATTAATTTTTTATTTAATTTTTGTAACAGAGTTTGCTGTTTTTTTTAATTCGATAATAAATTCTTCAGCTAGAGCTGACAATTCACGACCTTCTGGCCAAATATAAGCATAATCAAAATAAATTTGGGGATTTAATCTTTTGATAATTACCTTTTTGTTTTTTATAATATGACCAATAAAAGGATCAATTATTGCTATTCCAATATTATTTTCTACCATCTGTGCAGATTGTAACATTGAGGTTGTTTGTATTTTGAAAATTGGTTCAATATTGTTTTCTTGCAGTTTTTTTCTGATAGAAGTTTGAAAAATACCGGTTGGTTCTAAACTTATTAAGTTTTCATCATGAAGATCTTTTACATGTATTTGTTTTTTTTTATTTAAAGGATGTGAAGCTGATATAGCAATTACAGCCGGAAATGAAATGAAGGATTTTTTTTTAAAAACTCTTTGTTCAAAAGGCAATGAAGCAAGTGCAACATCAAAGTGTTCACCTCTTTCCCAATGAAGAAGTTCTCTCCTGCTCTTTATTGTAATAGAAATATTGGCATGAGGATGTTTTTGGCAAAATTTATTTAATGCCATTGGTACTAAGCTATGAGCTAAAGAATTAAGTGTAATTATTCTTAAACGAGAATATTGGTGTTGCTTTACCTGTCTAGCAAGATTAGGAATTTGATCTATTCCTGATAATAAAGGTTCAATTTCTTGAAAAAAACTCTCACCGCGACTTGTTATTTGAATTCTTCCTTTAATTCTATTAAAAAGGGGGAAATCTAATTCTTGTTCTAAACTAGTTATTAATCTACTAACGCCGGATTGAGTTAACCCTATTTTATCAGCAGCTCCTGTAATTGAATTGGACTCTAATACAGCCCGAAATGCTATTAATTTTTTTAAATTCATACAATGCAATCCTATGAGTTTTTGTCATGCTTTCATACTAATTTAGCATTTGTATTCATATTATTATTTTTTATAGTTAATAAAAAGCTATTTTATTTAAAGAATAATTTCATTAAGGAGGAAATAGATGTTTTTAAAGTCAATCACAAAGGGTATTTTGATGTTTTTTTCAATTACCTTTTTATTAATCTCAAATGGTTTTGCAGATTCTTATCCATCTAAACCAATTAAATTAATAGTTCCTTATGGAGCAGGAGGTGGTGGAGATACCACATCAAGATTTATAGCTGACCTAGCTACCGACATATTAGGTGTAAAAGTTTTAGTTGAAAATAAGACAGGTGGTGGAGGTACTATTGGTATTGGTGCAGTAGCTAAATCAAAGCCAGATGGTTATACTATTGGATTTATCTCAACTAGTCCTATAACTATAAGACCACATTTCATGAAAATGCCATATAAACCTTTGGATGACTTGACTTATTTAGGACAATTTGTTTCTAGTCCTATGCCTGTTATTCTTAGAAGTGATAGTCAGTGGAAATCTTTTGAAGATATGATGGCTTTTGCAAAATCAAATCCTGGAAAACTTAGGTGGTCAACTGCTGGTCAAAAAGGTGGACCTCACATGGCTATGTTGGCTGCTTTTAAACAAGAAGGTGCTTCAACAACATATGTACCTTTTAAAGGGGGAGCAAAAGCTCTAGCAGCGTTATTAGGAAAAACAATAGATATGGCAGTAATTTCAGATTTTGCTGCTCCTTTATCTGCTGGAAAAATAAAAATCATAGCTGAATCTACTCCTGAGAGAAATCCTTCAGCACCTGATCAAAAAACACTTGCAGAATTAGGTTATCCTTTATCTCCTGCGATTTTCTTTGGTATTGCTGGACCTAGTGGTTTGTCTAAAGATGTTATAAAAAAATGGGATAGTACACTTGGTCAAATCATGAAATCAAAAAAATTCATTGATTTACTGAAAAAGCTAAAAGCTACTCCAAGTTATGCAAATTCTGCAAATTTTACAAAATCTGTGATTGCAGATTACTCAGCTGCTGGGAAAGTTCTCGCAGGGGTAAAATTCTAAAAAAATAATATTTACAGAGTTATTTTTATAACTCTGTAAATTTCTGATTCAAGGTAGTTATGATTATTAATAAAAATTTTCATGAAAAATCTTTAATTTTAATTTTATTGAGTATTACTCTTTTTTTTATTTTTTGGATAATTCCGGAAAGTATTGAAGATCCAGAAAATTTTGGATTGCAGGACGGATTAAATCCAAGTTTTGCCCCTTATCTTGTTGGTTTTTTTGCTTTTTTTACTCTAGTTTTTGAATATGTTAAGAACCATATATTTAATCCAAAAGCTAGATTTGCAAGTGAAAAAATTTCTTTTTCTAAAGAGTTTTTTTATAGAAGTATAAAGATAATTTTTGTTTGTTTAATTTATTCTTTTTTTCTAATTGAAACACTCGGGTTTTATCTAGCAAGTTTAATTTTTATAACTCTATTGAGTTTCTTTCTTGGTGAAAAAAGAATTTTAATTCTGTTTTTTTTTCCAATTTTATTAATGACAGTAGTATTTGTTAGTTTTGAACTAGGCTTCAATATTTTTCTTCCTGAAGGAATTATATTACCTCAGTTATCTAGTATTTTTTAAAAGTTGTCTTAATGGAAAATATAATAACAGGCATTCAACTAGCAACAACCCCAGAGGCTTTAATTGCAATTTTAATTGGTCTGATTGCAGGACAAATTTTAGGTGCTATTCCTGGATTAACAGCATCAATGGCTGTTGCATTATTAGTTCCATATACTTTTTACTTAGATCCTTGGATTGGAATACCAATGCTTTTAGGAATGTTTAAAGGATCTCTGTTTGGAAGTTCCATAACAGCGATTTTAATTAAAACTCCCGGAACTCCAGCAGCAGCAGCTACTGTACTTGACGGATACCCATTAGCACAAAAAGGTAAGGGAGTTAAAGCTATGAAAATGGCTTTATATTCATCTGTATTTGGAGATACTTTTAGTGATGTGATGTTAATTTTTGCAGCTGGATTTTTGGCTAGCATAGCTTTAAATTTTGGTCCACCTGAATATACTCTGTTAACAGGATTCTCACTTTTGTGCATAAGTTCTCTAACTGGTAACTCAATATGGAAAGGTTTATTTTCTGTATTTTTAGGTATGATCATAGGAATGATAGGTCTTGACCCTATTACAGCAACACCAAGATTAACTTTTGAATATTTAGAATTGGAAGAGGGAATAGGTTTAATACCAATGTTAATAGGTACTTTAGCTGTGTCAGAAGCGCTTAGACAGATGGAACAACCTGTAAAAAAATTAGCATCTAGTACTTTGATTTTTTCAAAACAAAAAATTGATAATGTAGTAACATTTTTAGAATTTAAATCTACCTTTCCAACTATTATTAAATCTTCAGGTTTAGGTACTTTGATTGGCGCTATGCCTGGACTTGGGTCAACAATTGCTGCATTTCTTGCATACGGAGAAGCAAAAAGAAGTTCAAAAAAACCTGAAAATTTTGGCAAAGGGTCTTTAGAGGGAATAGCTGCCTCTGAGTCAGCAAATAATGCTGTTTCTGGATCAAACATGATACCACTATTAGCTTTTGGTATCCCAGGTGATATTGCAGCTGCTCTAATTATGGGGGCTTTTTTAATTCAAGGTATTACTCTCGGACCAGTAGTGTTTCAAGATAATCCTGTAGAAATATATGCTATTTTCGCCGCATTAATTGTAGCTAATTTGTTCAACTTATTTTTAGGACATGGACTAATAAAAATGTGCAAGCACGTTGTAACTGTTCCTAAAAGATTATTATTTCCAGCTGTTTTGGTAATTGCTTCAGCTGGGGCTTATGCACTTAGGGGTTCATTATTTGATATCCAATTAGTTTTTTGTTTTGGAGTGCTTGGCTATATTATGATGAAATGTGATATTCCAACCGTTCCTATGTTAATAGGATTTATTTTGATACCAATTTTTGAAGAGAATTTAAGAGTTACTCTTCTACTTGGCGCATCACACGATTTAAACGTTGCGTTCATATTTACTAGACCAGCATTTGTTATTTTATTTTTAATAATGACCTTCACTTCTTTGTTTATCTTAAAAAGAAGAAAGCTAAGAAAATTAGAAAATATTAATAATTAATTTAGATTGGAAATTATATGAAGACTGAATTAAATAACCCAAGAGATAAAATAAAAGTTGTTACCATGAATGGTAGCTTGATGCCTTTAAATAAAGCTAAAGTTTCAGTTACTGCTCCTGGTCTTTCATATGCTGCACTTGTATTTGAAGGTATTAGGGCATATTGGAACGATAAATTAAATGAATTATATATTTTTAGATTAGATGAACATTTAGTAAGATTTACAAATTCGATGAGGCTCTTAAAATTCTCTGAATTTCCAGATTCTTCTACTATTAAAGAGGATATTTTAAAAAATTTAAAAGCTAATAATTACCAAGAAGATATCTATATTAGACTTCAAGCCTATATAGACGATTGGGGAGAAATGGCCTTGCAAACTCCAGTAAGTACTTCAATCGTAAGTTATCCGAGACCAAGAGCAGTTGGATTTAAAGAAGGTAAAAATTTTACTGTAAGTTCATGGCAAAGGCTAGATGATAATGCTAGTCCACCACGTATAAAAGCATCTGCAAATTATTTAAATAGTAGATTGGCTAGTATCCAAGCTAAAGAGAGCGGTTATGATGGTGGAATAATGTTAACAGCAAATGGCAAGGTAAGTGAAGGACCAGGTGGTTGCATTTTCATAATTAGAAACGGTACTTTGATAACTTCAAGTATAACTAGTGGGATTTTAGAGAGTATTACTAGAGATAGTATCATAGAAATTGCAAAGAAATTTAAATTAAAAGTTGAAAGTCGAGAAGTTGACAGGACGGAATTATATATTGCTCAAGAGATTTTTTACTGTGGGACTGGACAAGAAATAATGCCAATTTTAAGTGTTGATAAAATGCTCGCTGGAAATGGTAAGCCAGGGGAAATAACTAGGTTTTTACAAAATAAATTTACAGAAATTGTTAGGGGTAACAATAAAGAATTTAATGAATGGATTTATCCTGTATACCAATAAATGGGAAGAAAAATATGAATAAAATTGATCCAATTAAACTTGGAATTATTTGGAAAAGACTTAACGGCATGATAGATGAAGTTGCCGAAAGTTTTATTCGTTCTTCTTTTTCAGCAGTAGTTAGAGAAAACTATGACATGGCTTTTAGTCTTCTTGATGTTCATGGAAGACAATTCATTCAAACAAAAAAAAGTATTCCTTCCTTTATTGGAACATTGCCTCACACACTCCAAGAAATATTAAAAAAAATACCAGCTAATCAGTTTTCTGAAGGTGATGTTGTAATTTCAAATGACTCTTGGTTAGGCACAGGTCACCTTAACGATATAACAATGGTATCACCTATTTTTAAAAATAAAAAATTAATTGCATTTGCGGGTAGTACTGCTCATACAGTGGATATTGGAGGAGCACCATCACCAAATGCTCAAGATAGCTATGAAGAAGGGTTATGTATTCCTATCTGCAAAATAGTAGAAAAAGGAATTGAAAATCAAGTAGTAATAGATTTTTTACAACAAAATCTGAGAGAACCTGAAGAAACTCTTGGAGATATTAGAGCTCAATTTTCAGCATATGATGTGGCTACAAAAAAATTATTAACATTATTAAATGAAGAAAAATTAAATGATTTGGACCAAATTATTTTAAACATTTTAAAAAAATCAGAACAAAGTATGAGAAAAAAAATTAAAGATATTCCTGATGGGAAGTATGTTGATGAAATGTTCATAGATGGCTTTGATAAACCTCTAAAGATCAAATGCCTTATCGAAGTTAAAAAAGATAATATTATTATTGACTTCAGAGGGACATCAAAACAGATAAATAGGCCTATTAACAGTGTATTTAATTATACCTATGCATATGCCTGTTATGCTTTAAAATGCGCTATTGATCCAAACGCTCCAAATAACGATGGATCATTTAGACCTGTAAAAATTATAGCTCCTATGGGGACTATTGTTAATCCAACTAGACCAGCGCCAGTTTGGGGTAGGCATTTAACAGGCCATTATATACCTCCAGCAATCTATGGTGCCTTATCAAAAGTAATTCCTAAGAACATAATTGCTGAATCAGGATCACCTCTATGGAATATTTACTTTAAAGGACGGCAAGAAAATAACGATAAACCCTTTGTTAAAATGTTTTTTATGAATGGAGGTCACGGTGCAAGAAGTGGTAGTGATGGTCCAGGATGTCTAAGCTTTCCTAGCAATGTGTCAAATCAATCTATAGAACAATTTGAAAACCAAGCTCCATTATTGGTTCATGAAAAATCTTTTGTAAAAGACACCCAAGGAGTAGGACAATATGTTGGAGGTCCAGCTCAAAAAATCTCATTTGAATCTAAGTCTTCAAAAACTATGATGATGACTATTAGGCATGAAAGAGTGATACACCCTCCTAGAGGAATATTAGGTGGAGGAGATGGTTCCAAAGGAATTGATCTTGTAAATAACAAAAAAATACCTGCAAAAACTTCTTATCCTCTTAAATTTGGAGATATAGCAACTTTTCAAACGCCTGGTGGAGGTGGAATGTATACTCCTAAAAAAAGAGATAGAAAAAAAATAATTAACGATATTGAAAGTGGATTATTAAGCTCTAAAAAGGCTAAATTGATTTATAAAAAACAGGTTGAAAGGAACAAAGATGCCTAATCAACCTATTCAATTTTTAATTGGTGTAGATATTGGTGGTACATTCACAGACATTGTTGTGGTTGACCAGATAAGCGGAAAACAATTTAATGGTAAAATTTTAACAACTCCAATAAATCCTTCAGAAGCCGTTTTGTCAGGTGTTAAAGAAATACTTGCAAGGCATAAAATTGATCCAAAAAAATGTAGAATTATACATGGTACAACTCTAGTAGCTAATGCCTTAATTGAACGAAAGGGAGTAAAAACAGCTCTTCTTACTACAAAAGGGTTTAAAGATGTTTTAGAAATAGGTAGAGAGTGGCGATATGATTTATTTGCCCTAGATTTAGAAATGCCATCACCAATCGTTCAGAGGAATTTGAGATTTGAAGTTTCAGAAAGACTGAATTTTCAAGGTAAAATTATAAAAAAATTAGACGAGAAAGAACTAATTAAAGTAGCTAAAGAAATAAAAAAATCAGATGTAGAAACTTTAGCTATTGTTTTTTTGCATTCATTTAAAAATGCTACTCACGAGAAACTAGCCAAGAAAATAATACAAAAGCATGTGCCTGGTTTGAACATATGTTTGTCTAGCACTGTTAGTCCTGAGATTGGTGAATATGAGAGAACATCCACCTGCGTTGCAAATGCATATGTACAACCTATTTTTAAAAAATATGTAAATCTCTTAGCAAAAGGTATAAAAAAAATTGGGATTGAGAATGACCTTTTTTTAATGTTATCAGATGGTGGTATAGTACACGAAAAAATTGCTGTAGAGTATCCAATCAGATTAGTCCAGTCAGGACCCGCAGGTGGTGCTCAAGCAGCCACCTTATTCGGAAAAATTCAAAAAATCAGTGATGTACTTTGTTTTGATATGGGAGGAACAACTGCTAAAGCATGTTTGATTGAAAATGGAAAACCTAATAGAACTACAATATTTGAAGTCGCGAGAGTTTTTCGTTTTTCAAAGGGAAGTGGTTTGCCACTCCAAGTTCCAGTTGTTGATATGATTGAAATTGGAGCTGGTGGGGGAAGTATAGCGCGCATAGATGAAATGGGTTTGATTCAAGTCGGGCCAGAAAGTTCAAGTTCTTATCCAGGACCAGCGTGTTATGATTTAGGTGGAAAACTGCCAACAGTAACAGATTCTGATTTAATTTTAGGTTACATTGATCCTGATAATTTCTTGGGTGGTGATATGAAACTCATGAAAGAAAATGCTGAAAAAGCAATTAAAGATTATATAGCTAAACCAATGGGTATATCCGTGTTAGATGCAGCCTGGGCCATACACGAGGTAGTTACAGAAAATATGTCTCAAGCAGCAACAATTCATGCCTTAGAAAAAGGAAGGAAAATAGAAAAATTCTGTATGATTCCAATTGGTGGAGCTGGTCCTGTCCACGCATGTAGTATGATGGCTAAAATGAATATTAACAAAATGATTAGTCCATCAAATGCAGGAGTTGCCTCAGCAATTGGAATGATAGCGTCACCAAATGCTTTTGAATTAGTGCAGGCAGACATGCAAAATTTAGAAGATTTAAATTTTATAAAACTTAAAAGAAAATTTAATTTATTAAAAAAAGAGGGAGAAAAGTCATTACTTAAAACTGGAACCAAATTAAATAAAATAAACATCTCTAATAGTCTGTTAATGAGATATATTGGTCAAGGTTATGAGGTAGAAGTACCAATAAACAATAAATGTTTAAATAGTAATAATATTAAAAATATCAGTATTGAATTTGAGAGAGTTTATAAAGATCTATTCGGACGAATTGAAAAAATGCCTTTAGAAATTATTTCTCTAAGAACTATCGCAACAAGCATATCGTCACAACCTGTCATTAAACAAGAGAAGATAAATTTATCCATAATTCATAAAAACTCAAAAAAAAGAAAAGCGTATTTTGGTGGAAAGACATTTTTAGACACTCCAGTTTTTCAAAGAAACAATTTGCCGAAAAACTTTAAAAAAAATGGCCCGTTAATTATCGAAGAAAGAGAGTCAACTCTAATTATACCGCCTTACTTTAATCTAAAAATGGACTCTACAGGTAATCTTTTAATAACTAAAGAAAGTCGAAATGAAAAATAAAATTAAAATTTCTGAAATGATTGCTATTCACCTAAAAAATATTGGTGTTCAAAAGGTTTTCGGAGTTCCCGGTGGTGGTAGTAGTTTAGATTTAATAGATGCTTTTGAAAAAGTAGATATAGATTTTCATTTAGTAAAAAGAGAAGATGCAGCTGTTATAATGGCGAGTGTTTTTGGAGAGATAACAAGATCAATTGGAGTTGCTCTTGTTACTAAAGGGCCGGGATTGTCAAATTCTATAAATGGAATAGCATACTCATCTCTTGATAGATCACCATTAATTTTATTTAGTGATGGATTTTCAGATAAACTAAGTTCATTTGTTACTCATCAAGTTTTTGATCAAAAAAAGCTAATGTCCCCATTTAGTAAAAACTACACAAATTTACAGAATGAAAATCCAGAAAAAGAGTTTAAAAATTTAGTCTCAAATGCTTTGATACCTCCTTATGGACCAGTTTATATAGAATTAATATCGTCTGTAGCTCAAACAATAATTGAAAATAAAAATTTTGAACCAAATATGGACATTTCAGATAAAAGTTTTTCTCTTGATGATAAAGTTATCTCTTTATTAGAAAAGTCTAAAAAACCTGTAATAATTCTAGGTTTAGAAAATTTAATTGAGGACACCTCTAAGACTGTTACAGAAATTATAGATATTGTTAATTGTCCTACTCTTGTAACTTATAAAGCAAAAGGTGTAATACCGGATGAACATAGAAATTTAGTTGGAATTTTTACAGGAGGTAAGGCTGAACAAATTTCCATATTAGATTCTGATTTAATAGTTCTTATTGGTTTAGATCCAGTAGAACTAATACTACAACCTTGGCCTTATAATATCCCTGTTTTAAATATTTCTCTAGTCAATCATGAAACACATTATGTTAGTCCTAATGCTAACTTAATTGGGAAGCTTAGTGACAACCTTGAAAAGATAAAATTTTTTTTTAATAAATCTGATTGGATGAATAGTGAGATAAAAAATTTCAAGCAAACAATAAAATCAAAACTAATTTTTCCTAGTAATAATAAACTTAATCCCCAATCTATTGTTGAGCTTGCCCAGCAATACAATAAAAATCCAAGAATATCTATAGATGCAGGAGCGCATATGTTTTCTGCAACAGCATTTTGGAAAGCATTAAAGCCTTTTGATATTCTGATTTCAAACGGTTTGGCAACAATGGGTTTTGCCTTGCCGGCTGCAATATCGTCAGCATTGGCAAACCCAGAAAAGGGTACAATAGCATTTACAGGAGATGGTGGATTTATGATGTGTTGTTCAGAATTGGCAACTGCTGTTCAATATAATGCTAATATCTTAGTTATTGTGTTTAATGACGGAGCATTATCTTTAATAGATATTAAACAAAAATCTAGAAATTTGAAAAGATCAGGAACAACATGGCCAAGATCAAATTTTGCAGAAGTAGCAAATGGTTTTGGTTGTAAATCATGGAAAGTTGAAGATATTTCATCATATGAAAATGCTTTAATTGAGGCATCTAATTTAAAAGGACCACGTCTAATTGATGTTTGGGTTGACCCAGATGGATATAAAGAACAATTGAAATCGCTCAGAGGATAATTAATATAGGAAAAAAAATGGACTTTAATTTAACAGAAGAACAAATAATATTTCAAAATTCAGTTAGAAATCTTGCTGAAAATAACTTAAGTGAACGGAACCTTGAAAGAGCTCATGATCCAAATTTTCCTAAAGATGTAGCTAAATTATTTGCCGAAAATGGTTTAATGGGAATAACACTTCCTGAAAAAGATGGAGGGCAGGGTGGTAAGTTAATGGATGCTGTTATTGCAATCGAACAGGTTGCTTTAGTTTGTCCTAGAAGTGCGGATGTTATTCAGTCAGGAAGTTTTGGTCCATTAAGAACATTTGCTGAATATGCTTCAGATTTTCAAAAAGAAAAATATTTAAATCAGTTACTTAGGGGAGAAATTGTCATTGCTCTTGGAATGACAGAGCCAAATGCAGGTTCAGCTGTTACAGATTTAACTACTAAAGCTGTTGAAGATGGTGATGGTTTTCGAGTTTCTGGTAGTAAAGTTTTTACAAGCAACTCTCCTGATGCAGATATATTTTTAGTTTATGTTAGGTATCACGAGGGAATAAATGGAATAGGCTCTGTTCTAATGGATAGATCAATGGAAGGTTTTACGCTTGGTAAACCTTCAAGGTATACAAATGGTGAAGAATGGTGTGCATTATATTTTGATAATGTATTCATTCCTAAAGAAAATGTTTTACTTGGACCTGGAGGATTTAAGAAACAGATTTCTGGATTTAATGCAGAAAGAATTGGAAACACTGCTAGATCATTAGCAGTAGGTGAATTTGCTTTCAATGTTGCAAAAGAACATGCAGTTACACGTGAACAATTTGGTCGAAAGATTTGTGAATTTCAAGGTATTCAGTGGAAATTTTCAGATATGAAAATTCAAATAGAGGCTGGCAGATTATTGTTATACAGAGCTGCAATAAATGCAGATAAAGGGTTCCCTTCTTCTAAAGAAACATCAATTGCTAAAGCATTCTGCAATAAAGCTGGTTTTGATATTTGCAATGAAGCAATGCAAATAATGGGTGGAACAGGATATTCGCAGGAGTCACTGGTCGAATATTGTTTCAGAAAATCTAGAGGATGGCAAATTGCTGGTGGATCAACTGAAATGATGAAAAATAGAATAGCTGAAGATATCTTTGAAAGGAGATTTTCTCAAAGGCCAAATAAATGATCTTATAACTATGATAGATGTTTCTTTAACCCAATCTTTTTTAACCCCAAAATCAGTTGCAATAATAGGTGCTTCTGCTGATCCCAAAAAAACTGGTTCACGAGCACAAAGATTTTTAGTTTCGCATGGCTATAAAGGGAAAATATTTCCTGTAAATCCAAATAGGGAAGAAATTTTTGGATTAAAATGTTTTCCAAATTTAAAATCAATTAATGAACAAGTTGATCATATTTTTGTTGCTGTGGATGGTAATAAAATTATTGATTCTATAAAGGATGCTATCTCTATAAATGTTAGATGTGCTACGATTTTATCTGGAGGATTCAGTGAATCTGGATCTGAAGGTAATGAGTTAGAAAAATATATTTTTAAAATAGCAAAAAAAGGCAATTTGAGAATATTAGGGCCAAATAGCATTGGTCTTATAAATATCTCAAATAATATCATTTTAAGTGCAAATGCTATGCTTGAACTTCAAGATTTAAAGAAGGGAAGTCTTAGTGTAATTTCTCAGAGTGGAAGTCTTATCGGAGCCTTATTGGCTCATGGTCACTCTCGAGGTATTGGTTTTTCTAAATTGGTTTCTGTTGGAAATGAGATAGATCTCTCCGTTGGAGAAATTGGTAAAATGTTAGTTAATGACCCAAACACCGAAACTATAATATTATTTTTAGAAACATTAAGAAATAGTGATGAAGTAGCAGAGATGTCCAGAATGGCACATGCAGCTGGAAAACAAATTATCTGTTACAAACTTGGCAAATCTGAATTAGGTAAAGAATTAGCCAAATCACATACAGGAGCAATTGCAGGAAATGATGATGCGTTCAATGCATTCATAAATTATCATGGGATTGCTAGAGTGGAAATCTTTGAAACATTAATTGAAATTCCAAATTTATTTAAAAATAAGAAAAAACCTGAATCTAAACGAGTTGGTATAGTTACTACAACTGGTGGTGGAGGTGCTATGGTTGTAGAAAGCTTGTCAGGCAGTGATATTGAAATAGTAGACGCCGGTCTATCAATAAAGAAAATTATGCAAGAAAATAATATTGCATTTAACAATAATAAATTAGTTGATTTAACTATTGCTGGAACAAAACCAGAAATTGTTAACGAAGTAATTAGTCAGATGATGAAAAACAAAAATTGCGATTTAGTCGTGATGGTAGTTGGTTCGTCTGCTAAATTTAGACCAGAGCAAGCAGTTGAGCCTTTATTAAAATGGGCAAATTACCCAAAGCCGTTAGCTGTGTATGTTGCTCCTGATGCTCCAGAAGCACTAACTTTACTACATAAAAATAATATTGCATGTTTTAGGACACCCGAGTCTTGTGCAGAGAGTGTGAAGACCTTTTTAAATACTAAAAATCCAGTCAAACCAAAAATTTTAAAAAATAATTTAAGTAATATTTCAAAAAAGCTAAAGAAAAACATATCCAAGAATTTATCTGAAGAAGAAGCATTAGAAATTTTTAGAGATATTGGAATTCAAATTGTAGATTACAAAGTAAGTTTTAACGAAAAACAAGCAATAGAACATAGTTCCCAAATAGGTTTTCCTCTAGCAATGAAAGTCTTGTCAAATCAGATACTTCATAAAACAGAAACTGGAGGGGTTGAATTAAATATCAAAAATTTAGAAGAGCTGAAAACTAGTTTTCAAAAGTTGTCAGATGTATTTCAGAAATTAAAAATGAAAAGTAGTGACGAAAAATTTCTTATTCAAAAAATGGAAAAAGGCATTGCTGAAATAATTTTGGGTTACAGAGTTGACGAATTAGTGGGACCAATTGTTGTACTTGGTTCTGGTGGTATTTTATCAGAAATATATAACGATAAATCAATAAGGATGGCACCAGTTGATATTACAGAAGCTAAAAAAATGATAAATGAGGTTAAAAGTCTTGTGACGATTACTGGATATAGAGGACTTCCCGAAGCTGATATAAATATTATTGCTAATGCAGTAATGAATATGTCTAAATTTGCTTTCATTAAACAAATCAAAGAAGCTGAGATTAATCCAGTTATAGTAAAAAAAGAAAATGAAGGAATTGTAGCGGTAGACGGTCTGATTACTTTAAATTGATCTTTTTTTAAGCAATTTTATCTTAAATAAAAAATATATTTACATGTTAAAGATTTTTTTTATCATTAATAAATAATGATGAGTTTTGAATGATTATTAATCATGGGGTAAGAGGATCAACACCAAATCCTAGTCAAAATTATTTATTTTTTGGCGGCAACACCCCTTGTGTGGAAATTAAAACTCAGAAATATCAACTTATTTTCGATTGTGGTTCAGGGTTTTCAAAAGTTAATTTTTCAAATGATCTTGAAACTATATTGTTTATTTCACATTTCCACCACGATCATATACAAGGACTAGCTTTTAATAATTATGATACAGATATAAATAAAAAAATTACTTTAACATCGGCTCATTCTAACAAATCTGTTACCTATAACAATTTGAGTGCTTATTATAATAATCCTTATTTTCCAGTAAATTTTATTGAAATTATTAACAGATTTAATTTTTTAGATTTTGAACAAGTTGTAAATGATTTTGAAGATTTAAATATAAATTCTATTAATCTAAATCATCCTGGAAGTTCCTCTGGATATAGTATTAAGAGTGATAATAAAAAATTTTGTTATCTATTAGATAATGAATATGAAGATATTCAAGAAGAAAAATTAATTAATTTTTGTGATCAGTCAGAAGCTATCATCTGGGATGGTATGTTCTTAGACAGTGAATTGTCAGACAAAAAAGGTTGGGGACATTCAAGTATTGAGCAGGGTATTGCTTTAGCAGATAAAATTGATGTTAAAAACTTTCTTATTTCTCATCATTCACCATCCAGGGATGACAAAGAAATAAAAGATATAAAAAATAAAATTAGTAATAAGAAAGTCAAATTTGCATCTGAAAATGAGGTTATAGAGTTCTAATGGAAAAAACAAAATTCAACCAAAATCAAAGTGTTTTTAAAGTTGGTGAACTTCCAGACAAGATGTACTTGTTGGTTAAGGGATCTGTAGGAATTTTTCTACCCACAAATGAAACTAACAAACCAAATTTTGTAATCCAAGAAAATGAACTTTTTGGAGAAATGGGTGTCATAGAAAATGAACTTAGAATGGCTACAGCAAGATGTCTGGCAGATAGTGAAATTATTTCTATTACCAAAGATGAGTTTGATAAACGTGTAAATAATTCAGATGTTTTTGTTAAAGGTTGCTTAAAGGCTTTATCATATAGATTAAGATCAGTAGAGAAAAAGATGTAAATGAAAGAAGGTTTAAATATGCTTAAAGATTTGGATATTGCGAAGGTTTTAATAGAAGCTTTTGATAATGATGAAACTGGTATCTTGTTATATGACAAAAAAGATAAATTGTGTTTTGCAAACAAACCCATGTTTACAAGGTTTAATAGGCTCAACGTTAATTATGAAATAGGTGAGAGTGTTTATGAAAGAATGGAAAAATTCAAAAAATTAAAAATCATACCTGTAGAAGAAATTAATCAAAGAATAGATAATTATAAGAAAGTTAAAAAAACAAAAATTGCCTCTCAGTACGTCATAAAAGGCCCTACAGGTAGATGGATACAGATAAGAGACAATCTTACTCCTTCTGGCTATATTTTAACTGTAATGACTAATGTTACAGATATTATTGAACAAGATCTTGAAAGAAAACGCCTATCCGAGGCTATCGAGAATTTTCCAGGTGGTGTTATGTTTTGGGATGAAAATGATCAACTGATTGTCTCTAACAGACGTAACCAAGAAATAATGAAACAAGCTGGAATAGATTTTATTTTGGAAAAAGGTATTAAATATGAACAAATGTTAAAAAAACAAGTTAACAGTGATTTATACGTTTTACCCAAGGGTACTTCAAAATTAAAATACATAAAAAAAAGACTTCAAGAAAGAGCAGAATTAAAATCAAGAACAAGAGAAATTAACTTACAAAATGGCACTACAATTATTGCAAATGAGACTAGGTTTGATGATGGATCTCTTCTAAGTGTATATACTGATATTACAGATTTAAAAAACAAAGAATCTCAATATAAACAACTAGCAGACGCGCTTGATAATCTTCCAATACCAATGTTATTTTGGGATAAAGACGATAAATTAATTACATCAAACAAAAAATCACGTGATTTTCATAAAAAATACTCAATAAAGTTAGATAATGGTTCTACATGGCAGAATTTATTTGAAAACCAACTTAAAAAAAATATCTACGTCATCCCTAAAAATATTGATGTTAAGAAATTTGCTAAACAAAGAGCTATTTCAAGAAAAAAACTAGTAAGTAGCTCTCAAAGAGAAGTCGAATTGAGGGATGGAAACACACATTTAAGTAGTGAGATGAGATTAGAAGATGGATCAATTTTAAGTGTTTTTACAGATATAACTGAAATTAAGGAAAGAGAAGCTAAATTAACCCAATTAACAGATGCCATAGAGATTTTACCTAATGACGTTATGTTATGGGATAAACAAAATAATCTAGTGATGGCGAATAAAATAGCTCGTAAAAATCAAAAAAAATATGGTTATGAGCTTGTAGAGGGAGCCTCTCGAGTTGGTATGGTTGAAAATTTACTTAAACGTGGTTTTGTAAAAGCTCAAAATAAAATGACTCCAAAAGAATTTATAGAAAATAGAAAAAAAGATTTCGTAAATTTAAAGGGTAATAGAACATTTGAGCACGCCCTTAATGATGGTTTGGTTAACTTAGTTTCTACAACAAGATTGCCAAGTGGAGGTACAGTTCAGTGTTTAACAGATATTACTGAATTAAAAAAACAAGGAGCTGAATTATTAAGATTAAAAGACGGAATTGAGACACTCCCAAACGGTTTAATGTTCTGGGATGAAAATGATGATCTTATTGCATTTAATAAAAGTTCAAAGAAATTTTTAAAAGATTATGGATTTGATTTAAAAATTGGAAAAAATTTTAGTGAATTAAGAAAGCATATGCTTATGAACCATCAAAAGCCTCCAAAAGGTGTAAGTAAAGAAGATCATTACAAAAACAGAGAAAAAGCATGGAAAAATCTTAAAGGTCAAAATATTAGAGAATCTAATTTCACTAATCACACTCTTCATTTTTCCGATACAAGATTAGATGATGGTAGCACAATTTGCTTATGGACTGACATTACTGACATAAAAAATCAAGAAAGAGAACTTTTAAGATTAAAAGATGCTATTGATATATTACCAAATGGTTTGTTTTTCTGGAATGAGAAAAATAAATTAATAGCGACTAACAAATCTGCCATTGATCACCTAAAAGAATTTGGATTTGATTTGCGTCTAGGAGTTGACAGGTTTGATCATGTCAATCACTTGGTTGATCATAATTATAACGTTTTACAAACTGGATTAGATAAAAAAACCCACATGAAACGAATGAAAGAAAGTTGGGATAACTTTACTGGTCAGCGAACAAGAGAAACAAAATTTTCAAATGGATTACATTTTCTCTTTACTGACACCAGGTTAGAAGATGGAAGCACGATCTCACTTTGGTCTGATATAACAGAGATAAAACAGGTGGAAGATAGTCAAAAACAACTTATTGACGCAATCGACGTTATGCCCAACAGTATTTCTTTGTGGGACAAAGATAATAAACTAATTATGGCAAATAAAACATCAATCAATGATATGAAAAAATTAAATTTTGAATTGAAACCGGGAGTGCCAAGAATTTCCATGGTCAGAAATGTTGTAAATCGTGGATTGGTCCCCATTCCAAAAGGGATAACAAAGAAACAGTTTTATGAATTAAAATTAAAAGAATATGAAAGTTTAAAAAATGAACAGAGGGATGAAATAGAGCTTAACAATGGTAATTTTGTTTTAAATATCTCTAAAAGACTACCAGATGGAGGAACACTGCAAAACTCCATAAACATTACGGAGATTAAAAAAGGAGAAAAATCATTAAAATTGCTTAGTGATGCTATAGAGATCATTCCAAATATGCTAATGCTTTGGGACAGAGATAACAAATTAATTATGGCAAATCGTCGTGCCAGAGATATTCAGAGTAAAATGGGAATTACTCTTAAACCGGGTGTTTCTAGATTTGACATGCTTGAAGCTGGATTAAAATCAGGATCTTTGCTTGATAGCGAGGGTCTTTCTGCAAAACAATGGGTAGAAAAGAGGAAAAAAGAAATTGTTAATCTTCGTGGCAGGGAAATAGTTGAAACTAGGATAAAAGTTGAAAATGTTATTTATGATATTTTAGGCTCATTTACTAGATTAAATGATGGTGGAACCTTACAAGTTTGGACTGATATTTCAGAGATTAGGCAAAAAGAAAGAGAGGTTGCTGAAAGTCAGAGAAAAGTTAGAGAAGCTGAGGAAAAAATTTCTAATGCTCTTAATAGTATGCCTCATGGAATTGTCATGTGGGATGAAAAAGACAAATTAAAAATGATTAATGAATATGGAAACAAGGTCCTTGAAAGAGGAGGGGTATTTGTAAAGCCTGGTGTGGATTATAAAGAATATATAAAAATGCAGAAAAAGAATAATTTCCATAAATTCAATAATAGGAGAGAAAAAGAAGAATATTATGAAGTTGGATTAAAAAACAGAAAAATTTTAAAAGGTGTTACAACTATAGAAACGCCACCTTTTTATGACGATTCAATATGGCAATCAACATCTACACGCTTGCCAGATGGAGGTATATTTTCAATTTTATCTAATATTACTGAAATAAAACAAAGAGAAAAATCACTTAAACAGCTTAATGATGCAATTGAGGTAACTCCAAATGCAATCTTATTGTGGGATAATGAGCATAGGTTGATTATGGGTAACAAGGCAGCTAGGGACATTCAAAAAAATCTAGATTATGACTTAAAACCTGGAATTTTAAGAAAAGACATGATCGATAATGTTGAAAAAAAAGGGTTGGTTGCAATCCCTGATGGAATGACAAGTAAAGATTTTTATGAACAACGAAGACAAGCTGCAAAGAATAAAAAAAGTAATATGTATGAATTAAATTTTACAAATGGACTTGTGTGGTTAGTGAATGACACAAAACTATCTGATGGTGGTTTTTTACAAGTTTATTCTGATATTACCGAAATGAAAGAACAAGAAAAGCAAATTAAGCGCGCACGAGAAAAGGTAAAGGAAACTGAAAAGAAAATGTCTGACGCTTTAAATAGTATGCCTCATGGAATTACTATGTGGGATAAAGATGACACTTTAGTTTTTGCCAATACATTTGCTAGAGAAATTCAGGGTGGTGCTGGTGTAAAGTTTAATATTGGAGAAAGGTATGAAGATTATCTTCAAAAACAAAGAAAACATAAATTTATGAAATTTAATAGCCCTGAAGAAGAAAAAGAATATTTTGATAATGCAATAGAAAACAGGAGAAATATTAAAGGTGAAGTAACCTTTCAACCACCTCAATTTTATAATAATACATATTGGAATGCTACCTTCAATCGCTTAAATGATGGTGGTCTTTTTGCAATATTTTCCAATATTACGGAATTAAAAAAACGTGAAGAAGAACTTAATAAAACAATAACTGAGTTAGATGTTGCTAGAGAAAAAGCTAATGCCGCTAATCAGACCAAAAGTCAATTTCTTGCAAATATGAGTCATGAATTAAGAACACCTTTAAATGCCATAATAGGTCTAACTGAGATGTTAAAAGAAGATGCGGCAGATGATGGCTTGGATGATTTTGAAGAGCCACTTGATAGAGTTTTCAATGCAGGTAAACATCTTTTAACATTAATTAATGATGTATTAGATTTATCAAAAATTGAAGCAGGAAGGGTTGAATTATTTAATGAAACATTTGAGCTAAAACAAATTTTGGATGATGTTATTAAAACTTCATTACCTTTAGCTCAGAAAAATGAAAATGAATTAATTATTGATTATAAAACTGAGATTGATTTTGTGACTGCTGACCAAACTAGGGTTAAACAGGTTGTTTTGAATTTAATTTCTAATGCTTGCAAATTTACTGAAAAAGGGAAAATAACTGTTGGAGTAAATAAAATTTTGCGTGAAGGTGGTGACCTAATTTCTATAGATGTAAATGATACAGGTATTGGTATGTCTGACGAGCAAATGTCTAGACTGTTTAATTCATTTGTCCAGGCTGATAGTTCAACAACAAGAAAATACGGAGGAACAGGGTTAGGACTTACTATTTCAAAACAGCTTGCAATATTAATGGGCGGTGATGTTGTGGTAAATAGTGAGTTAGGAAAAGGTACGACTTTTACAGCAACATTTCTAGCAGACTTCATTGGTGCATCTGAAAGTCTAAAAAATTTACAACAAAAAACTGGTTCTTTAATTGAGAATGTTATTACTTTGGAAAATAATACAGGAAAAACAATTTTAATAATTGACGATGATCCAACTGTAAGTGAACTAATGAAACGACAATTATTGAAAGAAGGATATAAGGTGGTTATTGCACCAAATGGAAAAGAGGGAATTAGTTTAGCACGAGATCTTAAACCTGATGTTATTACTTTAGATATTTTGATGCCTGAAATGGACGGGTGGTCAGTTCTTCGTACTTTAAAAGCTGACCCTGAAGTTTCTAACATACCTGTAATTATGGCTTCAATATTAGATGAGAAGAATAAAGGATTTTCTTTGGGAGCTGCGGATTTTTTATCAAAACCTATCCAAAAAGAATATCTAATGAAATCAATTAGAAATTTGATAGGTGATAAAGAAAATCTTAAGATTTGCCTTATTGAAGATGATGAAAGTTTAAGATTTACAATTAAAGAGATTCTTGAAAAACAAGATGTTCAAATTATAGAGGCAGAAAACGGCAAAGTTGGGATGGATATTTTACAGAATGAAGAAATCAAACCTGATTTAATTTTGTTAGATTTGATGATGCCTGTAATGAATGGTTTTGAATTTTTAAAAGCTATAAGAGAAACTGAATTAAATTCTATTCCCATTTTAGTTTTGACTGGAGCAGAATTAAGTGGAGATGAAAAAACATTTTTGTTAGGTGAAACTCAGAGAATACTTGAAAAAAGTGAAGATACAATGTCTACAATCGTTAATGAGGTAAGTAATGTTATTAAGGCTTCTTCATTTAAAAATGGAGATAACAAATGACAAAGATATTATATGTAGAAGACAACGAAGACAATGTTTATATGTTATCAAGACGTTTAAAAAGGAAAGGTTTTGAAATAGTTATTGCTGTTGACGGAGAGCAGGGTGTTGAGATGGCGTCCTCAGAAAAACCAGATCTTATTTTAATGGATTTGAGTTTACCAAAAATGGATGGATGGACTGCAACTAAACATATTAAAAGTAAAGATGAGCTTAAATCAATTCCAATAATTGCTCTATCAGCACACGCAATGGAAGAACATAAACAAAGAGCACTTGATAGTGGTTGTAATGATTATGATACTAAACCGGTAGATATCAATAGGCTATTATCTAAAATATCAGAGCAATTAGGTACTAAAAATGATTAACAAAGAGGATGCAAATATACTAATTGTTGATGATATCGAAGATAATAGATATACGCTTGAAAGAAGATTAAAAAGAGATGGTTATAAAAATATCTTCCTAGCTGAGGGCGGTAAAACAGCTCTAGATATGGCTACGAAAAACAAATTTGATTTAATACTTTTAGATCTTATGATGCCAGATATGAGTGGTCTTGAGGTTCTTAAATATCTAAAAGGTGATCCCCTACAAAGATCTATTCCTGTCATTATGGTTACAGCTTCTGATGAAGTGGAAACAGCTGCAGAATGCATCATAAATGGTGCCGATGATTTCATTACTAAACCTTTCAATGGAACTTTGCTCAAAGCAAGAGTTGGAGCAAGTCTTGAGAAAAAAAGATTAAGAGACACTGAAGAAAGTTATTTAGATAGAGTTGAAACAGACAAAAAAAGATCACAACAAATATTGAAAACTGTTATGCCAACCTCTGTAGCTAATGAACTTCAGTCATCTGGTAAAGTTAGGTCTAGAAGATATGATGACGTGGCAATTTTAATATGTGATTTAGTTGGCTTTACATCATTTTGTGAAAAAAATGACCCAGAATTAGTTGTTGAAACATTGCAAGGTCTTGTAGAAAACTTTGAAAAAGCCTTTGAAGATTTTGGCTTAGAGAAAATTAAAACAGTTGGAGACGCTATTGTTGCAGTTGCAGGGTTATCTTCACACGCCATTTCTCCTGTTAAATCTTGTGTAGATTGTTCTTACAAATTAAGGGAGATTGCAAATACGTCATCAATGCCTTGGAATCTCCACCTTGGAATACACTCTGGTTCTCTTGTTGCTGGAACAGTTGGGACAAAAACAGTGCAATTTGATATTTTGGGAAAAACAGTAAATATGGCATTTAATATATGTGATATGTCTGACTCAAATCAAATTCTTATTTCTAGTGATGCTTGGATGACAGCAAGAAATGAAATTAAAGTAAAATCAATTGGATTAAAAAGATTAAAGAGTGGCCAAGACATTGAAATGTTAGAATGCGTTTAGGTTCACCACTCGTTTTCAAATTCTCGTGAAAATGAAAACATTTTTAGAGGAGTAGCTTCTCCTCTAGGGATTTTGGCAATGGGATTTAACTTAAATTCATCAATACCTCTAGCAAGCTGTGTTTCAAAAAAGGGCCAAATTTTTAAATCACCTTTAACATTAGTTGGTGAGAACCTCATGGTAACTCCGCATCTTCTTCTATCAGAGTTATTCGCTTCCGATCCGTGTAAAAGAGCATCATTGTGGAGTGATATTTGTCCAGCTTTCAAATTAAGTGAAACTATTTTTGTTTCATCTAATTGATCAAATGATACTTCTTGGTCAAGAACTAAATTTTTGGCAGGATTTTTTTTGTGAACAAATCGTCCCATTTTATGACTTCCAGAAACTACTTTCATTGCACCATTTTCTTCATCTGTGTCAAAAACTGCAAGCCATACTGTGACTGCATTTGATGGATTTAACGGCCAATATTGAGCGTCTTGGTGCCATGGTACAACTGATCCATCTTTAGGCTCTTTACTAAAAAATTGGCCTCCCCATTGAACAAAATTAGGACCTAATAAATCTTCAACATAATCTAAAATAGCTGGTGTTCTACATAGATCATGAAATTTTTTACTAGCTTTGTGCCACATGTTTGTCTTATTTATATCAATATTTGGAGGTAATTTTGAAATTAGTTCATCATACCATTTATGTAAGTCTTTAACTGCATTTTCTGAAAACACAGGAAGACCTGTTACGTAACCTTCTTTTTTATATTGTTGTTTTTCTTCATCTGAAAGTCTTCTAGCTTTCTGATCAATCTCAAACAAAATTCATCCCTCCCATTGTTCATTCGAAGCTTTTGACCATGCTTCTTTGAGTTTTTCAATATTAAAGTTCTCTTCTTTTGCTGCTTCGATTAGGTGTTTCTCTTTTTTAGTCATGTGATTAATAGCTTTTTTGATAATTGAAAGTGCTTTGTCTGGTATAACAACCGCCCCATGCTGATCTGCATGAATTATTTCACCATCATTCACGTTAAGACCGTGGATATTAACTGATGATGCAAATTCAACAACGTGAACATAAGCATGACTTGGTCCAATCCCATTAGCTAAAACCTGATAATTTTTATCTATCGCGTCCAGATCTCTAAGTAACCCACTTGTTATTGTTCCTGCTAGTCCCAAGCCTTTATGCAATGCTACATTAACCTCACCCCAAAATGATCCTGTAGGATTTGGCCAATCAAGATCCTCGATTACACAGACAGGAGAAGCATCAGGATATTCTTCAAATTTTTTACTTATATATTCATAATATTTTAATCGAATTGAAGTAGTTTCCTCAGGTGATAAAATAGGAGGATTAGAAGCTCTTATTTTTGCTGTTCTTGCTATTCCAACAATAGGCTCTAGTTTATTATTGGCTGAAATGAAGGGATATTTTGTATAACCATCTGCAGATCTAGATCCTCTATATATATCAAGTGCATTTGAGATCGTAGGTGTATCAAACTTCTTTAAAAAATCTATTAACTCATTATTTAACATAAATTTTACTCCCATTAATAATGTTAACTATTGAAAATATTTTTAAAAGAAAAATTTATTAATTGGATAAAATTTTCGATATGTAATGTGGATTGACTATCGCCTTTGACGCTCCTATTAGGCCATTATTATTATTTTCTGTTAGCCATATAGGTACAGTCTTAACATAATCATACCTTCTGCCTTTATTTAAAAGATTCAATTCAAAATCACTTTTATTAAGAATAGTCTGTAATTTGGGAGTTATTCCACCAGCTATTACAACACCACTTTGTGCACCATTGATTAAAATAACACTAGAAATGATTGTGCCAAAAATACTAAAAAATAATTTTATAGTCTCATAAGCTTTATGTTCACCCCTTATAGCATTTTCACCAATAATTGGAGCTTTTAAATTTTCAGAAGGACTATTATTTTTAAAACAAATAAATTCGTATATTTCTTCAATACCAGAACCACTTACAATTCGCTCATTAGATACATGATCATATTTTTTTCTTAAATGTTGAAGCAGTTCTATTTCAAGATCAGAATTTGGGGCAAAAGAAGAATGCCCACCTTCGCCTTCAATAGCTAAAGGATAATTATTAATATTTAAAAGAGTACAGACACCTAATCCAGTGCCAGGACCAGTAACAAGAAGTGGAGCGTTTTTAATTGGAGTTCCACTTTTAATAGTTTTTAGATCATAATCATTTAGTAATTTATCGTTTATGTTTCTGTTTTCAGATATGACTTTATAAAAAGATGCTAAGCTTAGACACTGAGCAACAAAATCATTAACAAAAATTAGCTTATTCAAGTTAAAATATTTTAAAAAGTCTGATTGCTTAAAATTCCAGTGGTTATTTGTAAATTTAATATCATTTTTCTTTGTAGTACTAGCAACTGCAATTGACATATTTTCGATGTCTAAATTATTTTTTTGTTGATAATGGTCTATAGCGTCATATATGTTTTCATAATCAGAACATTTTAAATAAGCAAAATTATTAAGATCGCTATTATTTTTTTCTTGGTAAGCAAATCTTGCATTTGTTCCACCTATGTCTGCGACTAATAATTTCATGATATACTCAAAATATATTGTTCAATAATTTAAAATAGTCTGTAAATATAATTTTATAAACTATTTTTCATTATCATAAGGGTTAATTAAATGAATTTTATTTTCTATGTTTTACTATTTACTTTATATCCATTTATAGTCCAATCCCAAATTAAACTAGAAAAAGTTACCCCTAAAATTTCAAATTTATGGGGTATAGCAACAATAAATAAAGATGAAATACTGGTAACACAACGTTCTGGTAATGTTTACAGATTAAATGTTTTTAATAAAAACATAATAAAAATTGAAGGCGCTCCAAAAGTCTATAATTCGGGTCAAGGTGGATTACTTGATATAGCTTTTGAAAAAGAGAACAAAGTTCAAAGAGTTTATTTATGTCTTAGCAAAGTTATACCTAGCAATAAATCATCGACAGCTATTTATAGTTATAACTTAAATAATAATAAACTAACTAATGAAAAAGTTATGTTTATATCAAATAAAATATCATCAAGTGGAAGACATTTTGGGTGCAGGCTTGCAATTAAAAATGAATTTATTTTTGCTACCTTAGGTGATAGAGGCACTAGAGAGGACAGTCAAAATAGTAAAAATCATTCTGGTTCAATCATTAAAATATTAAAAAATGGAAACAAGTATAATAATAATGCATTTACTAATTCACTTCCTGAAATTTATTCTTTAGGACACCGAAATCCTCAAGGATTAAGCTTTGATTTAAAAAAAAATATCTTGTGGGCTCATGAACACGGACCACAAGGAGGAGATGAATTAAATATAGTATTAAAAGGAAAAAACTATGGTTGGCCAAAAGTCACTTTTGGTAAGGAATATGGTTCAGGTAGAAAGATTGGAATTGGAACTTCACTTCCAGGTTATGAAGATCCTAAATATGTTTGGGTGCCTTCAATTGCTCCATCTGGGATGATTTTTTACGCAGGAAATATGTTTCCCGAATTTAAAAATAAAATTATTTTAGGATCTTTAAAATATAAAAGATTACACATTTTATCTTTAAAAGATGATAAAATTGTTAATGAACAAATTTTTTTAGAAAATAAGATTGGAAGAATTCGTGATATAGAAGAAATATCAGATGGATCTTTAATAATTATAAACGATGAATATGATGGTGGTGTTTACAGGCTTTATAAATAAATAATAAATATATTTTAGTTAAAAAAAAACCATAGTCATAACAAATGGAGAATTAGATGATTAAATTTTATTACAATACAAGTCCAAATCCTATGAAAATAGCTTTGTGTTTAGAAGAGATGAATCTGCCATATGAAGCAATTCCAATAGATACTAGAAAAGGCGACCAACATTCAGATTCTTTCAAAGCAATTAATCCAAATGCTAAAGCGCCAGCAATTAAAGATGATGGGAATATTATTTTTGACAGTAATGCTATATTACTATATTTGGCAGAAAAATCTGGAAAATTTATAACTAAAAATACTCCTAAAAATAGAGCAGATCTTTTATCTTGGTTAATGTTTGTTGCTACAGGTATTGGTCCTTATTCAGGCCAATCAGTTCATTTTCAACACATGGCACCACAAAAATTAGACTATGCAATCAATAGATATCTTTTTGAAGCTGAGAGACATTATAATATTCTGGATGATCGTTTATCCAATAATCAATATATGTTGGGTGACACTTATACCATAGTTGATATGTGTGTTTGGGGCTGGGCACGTATGCTACCTAAAGTTATAGGTGAGGGTGAGTTAGAAAAAAGAACAAATTTAAATAGACTGATGACAGAGATTAATAATAGAGAGGCTACAAAAAGAGCACTGAATATTACAAATACAAACAATCACAGTTTTAAGGTTGAAATAGATGCAGAAGCAAGTAAACATCTATTTCCTTCAAATGAAAGGCTTAAAAACTGATTAAGGTCTGATTTCAAAAACAGAATTCAGAGGATGATCAGTTTCAATTCTCTTTACTGTTTTGAAACCAACTAAATCACAATATTCTTTAACTTTTGCCTCTGGCAAGCCAACAGTTCCAAGACCAGCGCCATTGTTTGCAAGCGAAGTAGTCATACAAAAATGTAAACTCATAGCGTACATGAAAGGCACCATTGGTCCTTCGTTGTCAGCAGGATCATCTTCGCACTTAATGTCCATGAGAACAAATATACCGTCATCCTTAACAGCTTTTCTGATTGTTTTCATTCCCTGTAATGGATCAATCATATCGTGAACAAGATCAAAGCAGGCAACAAAATCAAATTTTTCAGTTAATGGATTAGATACATCCCACTGCATAAATTTTAAATTATTATTTACCCCAGCATCTAAAGCAATTTTTTTAGCTCTTTCAATATTAGGCTCAAATAAATCAAAACCAAAAAACTGACTTTTTGGAAACTTCTTCGCCATCTCTACTGTTGATCTTCCTGAACCACAACCAAAGTCAGCAAATGTTACAGAACCTGTTTCTAATCTTGATTTCAGCTCTGGCATTTTATCAACCCAATCTGTTACCAGAAAATGCCTATATCTAGTACATCCTGTTTGATCGATACCGTTCCAAAAACCTTTGTCAATTTTATCATAATTAATACCACCCCCATTTTTAAAAGAATTTAAAAGTTCGTGGTAGGGTAATAATGAGCTATTTAAAATTTCAATAAGACCTTTTTGTGAAAATTTTCCTCCCTCTTCAACAAGTACAGGGATAAATTCTTTATTTAAGGATATCTTTCTGCTTACTTTATCAAAATCAAGGTATCCTAGTGAAAACATTCCTAGACCCCATTCTCTAAGATATCTCTCATCGAGGTTCATCCTGTTAGCTAATTCCTGGCTAGTAGCTGGTCCGTATTTGGCAAGGTCCTCAAAAATTCCTAAATCAACACCTATAGCACAAAGGCGAATTCCTACAGCGCCTCTTGCATCACCAACTATTTTTTTTATTAAGTCTTTTTGAGGTAAGTTATTTTCATCCATTAATTTTCTCCTTCATTCAAAAATTATATAAATTAAATAAAATTTGTAAATTCAGATATTTGGTACGTTTTTTGAAATAAATATAGATCTTTTAATAATTTGTATTTTAAAAATATTTAATTAGTATTTTAGGATAATATTAATATTAGGAAAAGCTAATGCGAGATTGGGATACAAGAATAAATACTCTTAAATCTGATATTCAAGCTGCGCGTGAAAAGTATGTTATTCCTTTCATGAAAGCTCAACCTAAACCTGCTCCTCCTCAAAAAGAAGTATCTCAAACTCCTTCTCAAACTCCTGAAGAAAATAAAGTTGAAACTTCAGCGAAAGCTACAACTGAAAAATTATATGAGAACAAAGACCCAACATCTTCTCTTGATTTAATAGATAAAACTAATGAAGCAAGAAATGAAACTAACTTAGGTTTAACACAAGAGATAACAAATAAAATTGATAGTGCATTGGAACAAACTAAGCCTGCAGAAGAA
>CACJOU010000005.1 GCA_902595145.1 uncultured SAR116 cluster alpha proteobacterium
TTATCCCCTGAAGATATAAAAATTATTATTCAAAAAATGATTAAAGAGCATTTAGGCTGGCTGGTAGTTTGGGGAGGATTTTTTGGTGGTTTTTTAGGTTTAGTACTAAGTCCTATAGGATTTAATATTTTGTAAAGGACAAGCAGGAGAGTATGAAATATACTCTCCTTTAATTTCTCTATGAAATTAACCAACCACCATCAATATCAATTGTTGTTCCAGTAATGAATTCGTTTTCAATCGCAAAAATTATTCCAGTAGCTACTTCATCTGGAGTTCCTGCTCTAGGAATTAAATTGTTGTTTGTTGTGTTTTTATAATAATCTTCTCTTTCTTTACCTTGAAGAGGACTCATGGGGGTATCAATAATTCCAGGCGAAACTATATTAATTCTTTTTGGAGCTATCTCAGGAGCTATACCTCTTGCAAATGCTTCTACAGCACCACCTACTGATGAAATGGCGATTTGCCCAGGTCTACATTTTCTTGCAGGAGAACCACTAACTAAGACAATGTTTCCATTATCCTTTAGAAATTTAGTACCGTATCTTACTACATTAGTATATCCCCACAATTTATCAAATGATGCTCTGTAACCGTCTAAATCCATAGATAAAAATGGACCAACAGCTCTGGCACCACCTGTAGCAGAATTTACTAAAATATCATATTCGCCCACTTCTTGAAAAAACTTTTCTAATGCATCTCTGTCTAAAACATTCATTTTTTTGGTTGTAACATTTTTGGGAACAGTTTTTAATTTATCAGGGTTTCGGCTAAGTGCTATTACGTGAGCACCTTTATCAGATAACATTTGGGTTGCAGAGAGTCCTATCCCAGATGTGCCTCCAAAAACAATAGCCTTTTTACCGTTAATATCCATTTTATTTATCCTTTAAATTTATTTATAATTCAGAAAATTTTTATAACATTTTACTTTGAGATTTGTTAGTAAAGTTTAAAGTATAGTAAAGGTAATAAAATGACAATCGAGTTATTCAGAAACGATTCATATTTGAAAGAACATAATACAATTATCTCTGAAATTGTGCCTGAAGGTTTAATTCTAAATGAAACTATTTTTTATCCTGAAGGTGGTGGACAGCCTGGAGATGAAGGTTCAATCACAATAGATAATCAAACAATTAACGTTATTGGAACTAGATATATTGATAATAAATTAGTTCATTTAATTGAAAATATTGATGGTTTAAAAAAAGATGAAAAGGTTAGACTAAATCTAAATTGGAATAGAAGATATAGTTATATGAAAGTGCATACTTCACTTCACCTGTTATGTTCAATTATACCTCTCCCAGTTACAGGGGGGTCTATAGGTGATGGAAGAGGTCGTCTAGACTTTGATCTTGAAAGTAAGCCTGACAAAGAAGAAGTATTAAATAAAATTAATGAATTAATTGATAAAGACTATTCAATTTATATATCAAGTATCACAGATAAAGAATTAGACGAAAATCCAGAATTAGTTAGAACTATGTCGGTGAAACCTCCAAGAGGATCAGGGCAAATTAGAATGATAAAAATTGGAGATGATATTGATTTTCAGCCATGTGGTGGAACACATGTAGATAAAACATCTGAAATTAATCATGTTAAATCTGTAAAAATAGAAAATAAAGGTAAAATGAATAAAAGAATAATTTTGAATTTTTAGGTTTTAAAATTATTTCTTACATACAATCTCAAATGGTAATGTACGCTTTTCTTGAATACACTGCATAGAGTTTCTAGATCTTTGTTTCATTGTTGCACCTCCTATTACATGAATTCCTAGAATAGGATTTTCTTTTTTAGATTTAGTATTGATCATTTTTTCATAACCTGAAATATATTTCTCAGATGTTTTTATAATTTGAATATCATAAAATCCAACTTCTTCTAATAAGTCTATTGTACTTTCAGGGGAGAACAAAAAACTCATCTCCTCTGTGTCTGCCCATGGTAATGGGAAAATTGGATTTCCTTCTGGCCCTAATCCATGTTCTGAAAAAGCAAAAAAAGTCCCTTTTTTTAAAACCCTAAATGCTTCCAAAAAAAATTCTTTTCTATTTTTGATATTCATAGTTACATGTTGCGAATATCCACCGTCAAAAGTTTCATCTTCAAAATCTAGAGTTTCACCATTACCTATTTGAAGAGATACTTGTCTAGACATTGAGGTAAGATTGTTAAACTTATTACCAATTTCTATAAAGCTAGGTGTAATGTCTATTCCTGTTATGAAACATTTAAATTGTTTTGCAAAATATCTTGCAGGTCCTCCAAGTCCACATCCAATATCTATGATTCTTTGATTTTCAGATATTGGCATCCTTTTCCCGAGATCTACAGTAGCTGCAATCCCTCGAGCATGATACTGATCAATAGGAAATAAATCTTCAATCTCTAATTTTCTATCATTTAAACCAGCCTCCGACATAGCTTTATGAATTCTTGAATGAATGTCACCTCGAGTCCAAAAAGTTTCTATATCAGATCTATTTACCATTTTTAATTATTCAATATAAAGTCAGCACAACGTTCACCAATCATCATACAAACTGCATTTGTATTCCCGGAGACTAGCGTTGGCATTATTGAAGCATCAGCAATACGAAGACCTTTAATGCCATGAACTTTTAAATTTTTGTCAACAACTGATTCTTGGTCGAATCCCATTTTACATGTCCCTGAAGGATGATAAAGCGTCTCAGCTTTGTTCCTGATAAATTGCATAATTTCTTCATCTGAAGAAAAGTCGTACCCAGGTTGAATTTCTGTATCACAAAATTCTTTCATTGCTTCTGATTGCATTAGCCTTCTTATTAATTTAACTCCTGCAACTAGAGTGTCTCTATCTAACTGGCTTGAAAGAAAATTATATTTTATACTAGGATATTCTTCCGGATTGTCCGATTTAATGTGAATTGTTCCCTTGCTTTCAGGTAAGTTTTGATTAACAGTGCAGGTAATACCTGGTTCCTTTCCTAAGGTTCTTTTTCCATTATTTAATACAACCTTATATGGGATAAAATGTACCTGAATATCCGGGGCAACTAATTCTTTTTTAGTTTTGAAAAAACCAAGAACTGGGGCTGAAGGTAAAGTTAAAAAACCTTCTCTCTTAAAAGCATAAGTCAGAACTTGTTTTATTAAATTTATACCTCTGGCCTTATCATTATATGATATTCCTCTCTTGGTAATATTATATACTAATCTTGGACCTAGATGATCTCTTAAATTTTCTCCAACTCCTTTTAATTCATGAACTAAAGATATTCCTTTTTCTTCTAAAATAGATCGATTTCCAATTCCAGATAACTCTAATACTTGTGGTGAATTTATAGCTCCACCACATAAAATAACTTCGTTCTGGGCAAAAAATTCATTAATTTTATTTTTGTTTTTAACTTTTACTCCAATACATGTCTTACCATCAAACAACAATTTTGTGACAAGTGAATTAGTAATTATAGTAAGATTTTTTCTTGATCTAATCGGCTTTAAATAAGCTACTTCTGCACTCATTCTTTCGCCTTTAAAAATTGTCGTTTGAGTATAACTTATGCCTTCCTGTTCGTGGCCATTATAGTCTTTATTGGTTGGTATACCTATTTCACTTGCACCTTTGAACAACCCTGCATAAATAGGATTTCTATCTACAACTTCAGAAATTTTTAATGGCCCCTCAGAACTTCTAAGTTCTGTTAATTCACCTTGGTAATTCTCAATTTTTTTAAAAAAAGGCAAGACATCGTCATAAGACCACCCAGTGTTACCCATTTGAGCCCAAGTATCATAATCGAGTTTATTGCCTCTGACATACACAAGTCCATTAATAGAACTAGAGCCACCAAGTAATTTTCCACGTGGTATAGGGATTTTTCTATTAGAGGTATTTTCTTCAGGTTCAGATCTATATCTCCAATTAGCTTTAGGATTATCAATTAAAAGTGCAAAACTTGCTGGAAGCCTTGAAACAGGATGTGACGATCTACCAGCTTCAATTAATAACACTTTATTATTTGGATTTTCTGATAATCTATTTGCAACAGCACAACCAGCAGATCCAGCTCCAACTATGATATAATTGTAATCATTATACATTATTTTTCCCTTTGTTTCAGGAGATACTAGTCAATTATAATCGCATATCAATATAAAATATAAATATTGGATTAAATTAAATTTAGGACTTCATTGATTAAAAATTTAAACAATGTTACTTATCCGAAAATTTGGAGATTTAAATTTGCTTGAGTGGATATTAGATGTAACTCAAATAATTATTGCTGACATTGTACTATCTGGGGACAATGCTTTAATAATTGGAATGGCAGCAGCAGCAGTTCCAGAAGAAAGTCGTAAAAAAGTAATTTTTATTGGCTTGATGGCTGCTGCGGTCCTAAGAATTTTATTTGCTCTTATTGCTTCTTATTTAATAAGCATTCCTGGATTACTTTTATTAGGTGGATTATTACTTTTTTGGGTCTGTTGGAAATTTTACAACGACATTAAAGAATTCTCATCATCTGATGAAGATAAAGAAAAGCTTCAAAAAGATATTTCTGGAAAAGGATTAAAAGGAGCACTTATAACTATAATCATAGCTGATATTTCGATGTCTCTTGATAATGTTATAGCCATAACCGCGATAGCTAGGGATAATAAGGCATTGTTGATCTTAGGAATTGCCTTTGCCATTTTAATCATGGCTCTATTTGCAACTGCTATAGTTAAATTGTTGACCAAGTTTAAATGGTTATCATATTTAGGTCTTGCTTTTTTAGTTTACCTATCATCCAAAATGACTTTAGATGGTTGGTTGCAAATCTATCCTTACATTAATGATTATCTATGATCCAAGCCACTTTGGAAACCAAAGAGCAATATCAGGATAAAACATTACTAATAACATACCTGTTATTTGTAGCGCTATGAATGGAAGAACAGATACAAAAATTTCTTGTAAGGTAATATCTGCTGGTGCAACGGATTTCAACCAAAAACATGCAGGTCCAAATGGTGGTGATAGGAAATAAATTTGGATATTCATAACAAATAACACACCAAACCACACAGCAGCCCACTCAGGTTCTAAACCTAGTTCTGGTGCCATTCCAACTACAACAGGAGCAAACACAGGAACAGTTATAAATGCTATTGCAATCCACTCCATAAATGTTCCAAGGATAACTAAAATCCCCATCATAACAAAAACTATTCCTATAGCTGGCAATCCTAATCCTGAAAATAAGGATCTCATAAAATCTGCCCCACCTATAAGATTGTAAATTCCTACAAATGCTACAGCCCCTAAAATTAACCAAATAATTGTTCCAACAGTAGACATTGTTCCAGCAAGAGCTACTTGTAGTAGGTTCCAACTATAAGCATTTCTAAACCATGCAACAAAAATAGCTCCTAAAACACCTACTGCTGCAGCTTCGGTTACTGATGCAATCCCGCCATAAATTGATCCCATTACACAGAAAATTAAGAAGATACTCAAAAATACAGCATACAGCTTATCTTTAGACATCTTCATTTCTTTTTGTCTTGCTTTTGCTACTTCTTCTGCAGTTGGCGCCATTGAAGGATTTATATTACATCTTGCAAGTACATAAATGGCATAAAGACCAGCGAGCATTAAACCAGGAACAGCTCCAGCCATAAATAAATCACCAATGGCAACTTGGGCAGACAATCCATAAATAATCATTATGATGCTTGGCGGAATAAGAGTTGCTAATGCCCCAGACGCACAAATTAGTCCAATTGACATTTTTCTGTCGTAACCTAATCTAAGTAATTGAGGTAAGGCAACTAAGCCAAGCATAACTATTTCTCCACCCATAACACCTGACATAGCAGCTAAAACAACTGCCACAGCGATTGTTTGAATGGCAACGCCACCACGTAACTTACCTGCAAAAATTGACATAGCGTCAAATAAATCTTCAGCGACACCAGCTCTTTCTAAAATTGAAGCCATTAACACAAATAATGGCACAGCAATTAATGGATATTTTTCTAATAATCCAAAGGCATTAGTAGAAACTAAATAAAGACCACCATAACCAAAATAGCAAAGTGCACTTAGAACTGATACAAATAAAGTAACCACGCCTAAAGGCATACCTGTCATCATCAATACTAGCATTAATACAACAATTAATATGCTTGCAGTACCTATATTCATATCCTGCATGTTAAGGTAATCTTGTGGATTAATATTACTTCCAACTGCGGCATAGATGGAGTTTATGTATCCAGCAAAACTCTCTTCTCCTATAAAATGTACTATAATAACGCAAGTGATTCTCAAAATTATCAAACCACAAATTGCTAAAACTACTTTTTTTGCAATATTTGAGCTAAAATGCCTATAAAGATTAATCATCAATTGAATTATGTAAGTTGTTGCACCGATGGTGAGCATAGATTTTAATATCATTGGTTGTGGAGAGTTCCACGCACTACCTGCTTTTTCTAGCATCATTACTGAATCAAGTGCGCGAATAACTGAGTCATCTATAAGTAGCCACAAGGCTATGATACCTACAACATAAGCAATGAAATCGAGCCACCATTTACCATTGTCAGATGCCATTATATAAAAGACCGTAATACCAATATGTCTTTTATGAAGTGTTACATATGCAGCTGATAACATCCATGCCGTAGCAGCTAAAACCATAACAACTTCAAATACCCATTGGGTAGGGTTGTCAAAAACATATCTGGAAATAACTTCGTATCCTGTTACAGCAGCACATATTAAATAAAGTTGTGCTACAGCTAGCCCAGAAAACTTACTGAAGTGGTCAAAGAAGGCAAAACTATCTTTCCCAGTCTCAAAATTTTCCATATTATCCAAGTCTAAATTTTGCTTTTGGACTGTTTCTGCCATTAAATTTCCTCCAATATGAATTTTATACTTGCATTATAAACAATTAACACATTAACATTATTAGAGACATATATTTTCGTATGTCAAGAACCAAGGAGGAAATTGTGGCTAAACCTGTTAGAAGCGATCATGTAGATACCTACGGTCCCTGGGCTTGGATTGCTGGATTTGCTTTCGCGGTTTTGATTACATGGATGATGTTCTACATAGCTGATGGTTTCAGCTGATTTTCACAAAAGGAGGAATATAGTGAAAAAAATATTAATAAGTGCCTTAGTAGTAGCTGGTCTAACCTTTACTGGTGCCGCTAGTGCAAAAAAATTAAAATTTCAGATGAGCTCTAAAGCCGGTGACTGGGCTCATACTTATATGGGGGAAAAAGCAAAAATATTGTCAGACCTCACCGATGGTAAATTACAAATTGAAGGATTACCGACAAAGTCTGTTGTACCTCACAGAGAAACAATTGATGCAGTTGCAAATGGTATCCTAGACGGCGATTTCAATGCTATTGCGTATTTTGCAGGAAGAGATCCAGCTTTTGCAATTATGGGTGACTTGATTGCTGGTTACGACACACCAAAACAATATCAAGAATATTGTATGCACGGTGGTGGAAAAGAAATGTTACAAAAAATATATGATAGCGTTCTACCAGGTAAAATTCTTGTTCTAGGCTGTGGTCCTTACGGAAAAGAAGCTCTCGTTTCAAAAGTGCCAATCAATGGAGTTGCAGATCTTAAAGGTGTGAAAATTAGATCACCTGAAGGTTTAGCTGCCGATGTTTTCAGAAGAGCAGGTGCTTCACCTTCTTCAATTCCTTTCTCTGAGGTTTATACTTCATTAGAAAAAGGTATTGTTGATGCCGCTGACGCTTCAGTCTACATAAACAACCATGCTAGTGGTTTCCATAAAATTGCTAAATATCCATTGTATCCGGGTATTCACTCAATGGCTAACCTACAGACTATTATTAACAAGAAAGTTTTTAATAAGTTAAGTAAACAACATCAAACTGCCTTAACAGTTTGGACCTACATGACTTGGACAGCTAAACTAAGAGATGCTGGCCTTGATGGTAGAGCTCAGGTTGAAAAAGATAAGGCAGCTGGTGATTTAACAATCATCGACTGGCCTGTATCTGAGAGAGCTAAGTTCAGAAAAATTGCTGTTGATGCATGGAACTCTGCTGCTTCAAAAAGCCCACTTGCTAAAGAGGCTCTAGAGTCAAATCTATCTTATATGAGGAAAATAGGTTTACTTTAAAAACATAACTAATTTAGCTTGCTGACTGCTCTAGTCAGCAAGCTTTTCTTTTTTTAAGACTTCCTTACAAATTTCCAATAATTTTAAATCTTCACTCCAATTTGCAATAAATTGAATGCCAATAGGTAAATTGTCTCTACCTTTTAAAAAAGGAAGGCTGATTGCTGGAACGCCCATCATAGTCCAATATCCGTTAAAAATTGCATTTCCAGTATTCATTAGATCACGAGGGGCTTGTCCTGGTGCTGCAGGGGTAATAATAGAATCATATTTAAGAAATAATTGTCTCAAAATTTTTTCCATTTTCTTTGCTTTTTCTATTGCTGATACGTAATCACTTGCAGATACTGGTATTCCTGCTTCTATTCTTTTAACGGTAAATGGATGAAGCATAGATTTATCAGCTTGATAATAATTAATTAGAGAATTGGCTATAGAGCCGTTCATTATAATTTCGTGCGCTTTAGCCGCATCTTCAAAATCTTTTCCAAGGTCTAACTCTTCAATATCAAGTTGTGAATTTTTTACAAACTCTTCAATTACATTTTTCATATCTTCATCACCAAAACTCCAAACAGGTCCTCTAACAAATCCAAATTTAAGTGATTTGTCTAAATTGACATCGTTTTTATATTGGTAATTTTGGATCATATCTAAATCTTCACTGTCATATGATAAAATCACTGAGGCAACTAAGTCTATGTCTTCCACACAATTAGCATAAATACCAGGGTGGTCTAATCTTTGAGAAATTGGTGACATTCCAGATCTTGATATTGTCCCAAAGGTTGGTTTAAATCCTAATATACCAGTGAATGATGCAGGTCTTAAAACAGAACCACCCGTTTGTGAACCAATTGCTAGCGGTACCATATAGTCCGATACAGCAGCAGCAGAACCCGAAGAAGAGCCACCTGGGGTACATTCTAGATCTTTTGGATTTTTTGTTTTACCAGGTCCTGATAAGGCAAACTCAGTTGTAACACATTTACCCATAATAACAGCGCCCTCATCTCTCAGTAATTTAACTAAATGAGCATCTTTAGATGGTTTTCTGTCTTTACATAATTGAGATCCATTTTCTGTAGGCATATCCTTTGTATCGATGATGTCTTTAATGCCAATTGGGAGGCCGTTTAATTTACCTGCAGTTTTATCTTTCCATCTTTTATCAGCTTCTCTTGCTTGATCTAATGCAAGTTTAGGATCTAAAAAAATCCAAGCGCCAACTTCATTTTCTCGTAATTCTATTTGTTTTAAAAATGCTTTCACATACTCTTCAGAAGAAAGACTGTCTTCTTTCATCATTTTTAATGCTTCATTAGCGCTTAGTTTAATTAAGTCCATCTAAATTTCTCTCTTATTATGATTTTGTAACAATTGCTTCAGCTTCAATTTCAACTTTCATTCTTGGGTCAACAAGAGCAGATACTTCTAATAAAGTAGATGCAGGTTTATGTTCTCCAAAATATTCAATTCTTTTTGGATTAATAATAGATCTATCTCTAATATCAGTTAAAAAAACTCTTACTTTAACTACATCACTTGACGAGCTTCCAGCTGCAATAAGACAAGTATCTAGATCTCGCATGGCAATATCAAACTGATCCTTTGTACTTTCTGGAATTGTTTCATCATAATTCATACCTACTAATCCTGAAACCCAAACCACACCATTTGCTTCAACTACATGACAATAGTGACTTACTGGCTGAAGTATATTTGGAATCAATATTCTATTAATCATTTTAATCCTCATAATATTTAATTAAATCGATATATTATTATCCTACAATAGTATCTTATAAAATATACTTTAAAAAATAGTTTCATTTACTTTGCATGAATTTGGAAAATGAATATCATATAGGAGTATTTTCGTTATGAGGATAATATGCCTACAATAGTTTACCTAGATACATTACCTGCTCAAAATGGTTTAGATATTTTACATTCTCAATCTAAGGTAGAAATATTAAAAATTAATAGTTCCGATAATGAAGAAAAGTGCATGTCAATTTTGCAAAAAGCAGATGCATATCAAGTCGGGGCAGCAAGAGATGAGGTTCCAAAATATTTACAAGTTGATAAACAATTTTTAAGCAAAGTACCTAACTTAATTGTTGTTTCATCTTCTGGTGCAGGATACGACACTATTGATGTTGAAGCATGTACAGATGCAGGCGTATTAGTAGTTAATCAAACTGGTGGAAATGCTGAAGGTGTAGCTGAGCACGCAGTAGGAATGATTTTAAATTTATTTAAAAGAATTGGTGAATGTGACCATGCTCTTAGGAGGGGTTGGAACGAGCCAAGAGTTAGTCTAATGGGAAAAGATCTTTTAAATAAAAATGTTGGAATTATAGGTCTTGGAAATACAGGTGGCAGAGTTGCAGAAATATGTAAAGTTGCATTTAACTGTAATATTTTGGCTTATGATCCTTATTTATCTGACGAAGTTTTTAAGAATAAAAATGCAAATAAAACTGAATTAGATATTTTATTAGCAGAAAGTGACGTGGTCTCTGTACATATACCCTTAAATAAAGAAACAAATAATATGATCAATAAAAATTGGTTTAAGAAAATGAAAAAAGGTAGTTACTTTGTTACTACATCCAGAGGATCAATCCATAATGAAGATGATTTATATGATATACTGACAGATGGGCATTTAGCAGGCGCTGGTCTAGATGTGTGGGAGTTTGAACCTCCTCCTTCAACACATAAACTTTTAAAACTTGAAAATGTAATAGCTAGCCCACACACAGCAGGTATCACAAGAGACAGTCGTAATAAAATGTCTGAATTTGTTGCAACACAGCTTTTAGATATTTTTGATGGGAAGGATCCACCAAGGCCAGTGAATTCGAAGGTGTTAGGTATTTTTCGAGAAAAATTTAAAAAAATTTAACAAAGAAGGTAATAATTATGAAAAATATTTTAATCACAGGCGCAAGTCAAGGGATAGGAAAAGCTACTGCAATTGAAGCAGCAAAAGCACAAATGTTTGTAGGAATTAACTATAATCAAAATTCAAAGGCAGCAGAAGAATGTCTAAAACTTGTCCGTGATTCAGGTGGTGATGGAATTATATTACAATGTGACGTAGCTAATAATAAATCTGTTAAAGGTATGTTTAATGATTTTCTAGATAAAGCTGGAACAATTGATGGTGTTTTTAACAATGCAGGAATAACAGGACCAATTTCACCAATACAAGATCTTAGCCCAGATGACTTGAAGATGGTCATAGATACAAATATATCAGGTGCTTTTTATGTAGCTCAGGAATCAGCAAGAGTTATGATATCCCAGAAATCAGGAATAATAGTTAATATGTCTTCAATAGCCGCAGATATTGGTGGTGGTGGAGAGTTTGTTCACTATGCAATGTCTAAAGGTGCTATTCATTCTCTTACTTACGGAATGGCAAAAGAGCTTGGAAAATTTGGAATAAGAGTTAACGCAGTTGCGCCAGGTTTGATTGATACTGAAATTCATGCCAAAGCTGGTGATGCTTCTAGGGTAGACAGATTAATGCCATCAGTTCCACTTGGTAGGATAGGTGGTGCAGAAGAAGTAGCAAAAACTGTAATGTGGTTATTAGGTGAAGAATCAAGTTATATTTCGGGTTCAGTTGTGCCTGTCACTGGAGGACGTTAAGTTTATATATTAACATTTGTGCTAGTATTTGCCTGTTCTCTCTTTTTTGCTTGTCTAATACCAATATAGGTTGAAGCACCCAAAATAAGTGCAGATCCTATCCAAAGACCAATATGAGGTATTTCATTAAAAAATATAAATCCCAAAGATACTGACCAAATTAATCTTAAATAATCTAGTGGAAGAAGTGCAGTAATATCAGCTCTCTTAAGTGCCTCATTTAGAAACCAGTGAACTAAAGTCCCTGCTATTGCAATAAACAAGAACATTATTAGTTGTTGAAGGGTAGGCCACACCCAAACTTGTATGGCAAGTATAAATGTTGCTGGTATGAGACCTGCTGCTTGCCAAAATGTTATACTTACTGTGGTATCTGTTTGTGTAAGTTTTTTGGCCATTAACATTGAAGAAGACCACATTAATGAGGCGCATAAAATAAGTAATGGCCCAAACCCTAATTCGATATCTGGCCTTAAAACAATTAATGCTCCTATAAATCCCACAAACATCGCAAGCCATCTCCTTATTCCAACAATCTCTTTAAGAAAAATAATTGCAAGTATTGTTGCAAAAATAGGAACAGTAAACATAAGTGCAGTTGCTTTTGCCAACTCTGTTATACTAAGTCCATAAAACATACATAACATAGCTACACTTCCAACAACTGCCCTATATGACTGTAATTTTACATTATTAGATTTTAGTGACTCTAAACCATTTTTTGTAACTACTGGTAGAAAAATAAGGAGAACAAATATTGTTCTAAAAAAAGCAACTTCAAATGGATGAGTATCCTCCGTTGTAAACCTTATTAAACAATGCATGGTTGTTGCAAAAATGCCTGAAAATACCATGAATATCACAGCTAAAAATGCAGGTGATAATGATTTTATTTCATTCGATTTATCTTTCTTCATGAAAATGAACAGATCTATAATAAAAATTTAAATAGTTGTTATATACTTTTAAACTAGATTAAATTTGAGTTTTAATAATACTTATCAAATATACTTAACATATTAATTGATTGGAGGCAAAATGTTAAAAGTTAAAGCGCTTCTGTTTGATGTTTTTGGTACAGTTGTTGATTGGAGGACTGGGATAGCAAAAGAGGTAGAGAGTATTGCTAAGAAAAACGACATCTCACTAGATCCTTTTGATTTTGCTGACGCTTGGAGAGCAGAATATCAACCAGCCATGGAAGAAATAAGAAAGGGTAAAAGATCATTTACTATACTTGATATTTTACATATGGAAAATTTAAAAAAAATCGCTCCAAAATTTAATTTGCATAATCTCTCAGACGATGATTTTGAATTTCTTGTAACTGCTTGGCATAGACTGCCAGGTTGGTCAGATAGTAGTGATGGTCTTAGTCTTCTCAAGAAAAAATATATTTTAGCCACTCAATCTAATGGGAATATAGCTTTAATTGTTAACATGGCAAAATTTTCAAATCTAAATTGGGATGTTATTTTAGGAGCAGAAGTAACTGGTCATTACAAACCTGAGCCAGAAGCTTATTTAAAAGCTTGCAATGCTCTAAATTTTAAAACAGAAGAATGTTTGATGGTTGCTGCACACGAAGACGATCTTAGAGCAGCAAGACAACAAGGGATGAAAACAGCTTATGTTCATAGACCTTTTGAGTATGGCAAGGATAAGTTGTTTGATATTGCTGATGTAAATGATTATAAAGGTGATAGGGAATGGGATATAGTTTCAAGAGATTTAAACGACTTAGCAAAACAACTAGGTTGTTAATTAAAATTTAAAATAATAGGAAGTTTCAAATAAATCATGTCTTCAACCAAACCAATAATTGGTATATCAACTAATGAAATTATTAATTTTGGTGGAAGGCAAGTCTCTCATTCAACCGGTTTAAGGTATGTTAATGCTGTATCTAAGTTTAGTAACGCAATACCAATTTTAATCCCGTCATATATAAAAGGTAAAGACTTAGATCTACTACTAAAAAAAGTCGATGGTATAGTTTTAACTGGGGGTAGAGCAAACGTTGAGCCACATCATTTTGGAGGTGATCCTTTCCCGCCAGATGAGCCCATTGATGTTGGAAGAGACGAGATTGTTTTAGAAATGATACCTAAATGTATTAGCTTAGGTATTCCAATTTTTGGAATTTGCAGAGGTATTCAAGAAATAAATGTGGCCTATGGTGGAACATTGCATTATCGGGTACATCTCTTGGATGATAAAAATGATCATCGTATGCCTAGAGGAGATGATGTAACGGTTGAGCAAATTTTTAAATTAAAACACAGAATTGATTTTGTAAAAAACGGCTATTTTTCAAAATTACTTAAAAAGGATTCTTGTTTAGTAAATTCACTTCATGGTCAGGCTATTGATATTATTGCTAATAATTTAAAAATAGAAGCTTTGTCAGATGATGGTATTATTGAAGCAGTAAGTATTCCTGATCATCCTTCATTTGCAGTAGGCGTTCAGTGGCATGCTGAATATGAACCTGAAAAAAACGAATTGAATAGATGTTTGTTTGCTGAGTTTGGATCAGCATGTTCAATTTATTCAAAAAAAAAGTAATACGATAATTTAAATTGGTGAGTTTGGACCTAAAGGTATAATTCTATATGGATTAATATGTTCGTGAGAAAAATAATAATGTCTTTTGATATGGTCAAAATTTGTTGTTTTATTTATAGCTGGATTATTAAACATTCTTTTCACATAAGAACTGATATTCTTAAATTCACTTATTTTTTTTAAATTACATTTGAAATGAACATAATAAACGCTGTCAAATCTTAATAATGTAGGAATTAATCTTATATCTGCTTCAGTTAGTAAATTTCCAACTAAATATTCTTTATCTTCTAGGATTCCATCAATCATTTCTAATGATGAAAATAACTTTGTTACTGCATCCTCATAGGCTTCTTGAGTTTTTGAAAAACCAGATTTGTAAACACCATTATTAATGTTTTCGTAAATTACTTCATTAATTTTATCAATTTCAATTCTTAAACTTGATGGATAGTAATCATCATAATTTTTGGTAATATTATTGAACGCACTATTCATTATCCTAATAATTTCAGAAGACTCATTATTTACAATTGTATTAGTTTTTTTATCCCATAAAATAGGAACTGTTGCTTTCGAAGATACTTTTTTATCTGAAATTTGATAGATTTCATGTATGTACTTTTTATCATGAAGACTATCTCCTGTCGTTTTTGGAAAAGTTTTTAAAAATGACCAACCATTTTCAAACATATCTGGATGCACATAATCCACAGAGATATGGTTCTCAAGTTTTTTTAAATGTCTAAATATTAACGTTCTATGAGCCCATGGACACGCATAACTTACATATAAGTGATATCTATCTGTTTCAGGTTTATATACTTGGTCATTAAAACTTATTACATTTCTGAAAACACTATCTACTCTTTTAAAACTTCCATCTTTTTGATTGTTTGAAACTGAACCTTTTGTCCAAACGCCATTGACCAATTGTCCCATAAATTAATCCCAAAAATTTAATTTAGTGATAAACTATCATGGTTTTCAAAATATAAATAAATAATTTAAGTTATTCATTTGTTGAATTATAAATAACGTAAGAATTAATAGAAATTAACTTTAAAGGAACTTACATGAAAAATATTGGCATAATTGGTGGCGGATTAATTGGTTCAAGTTGGGCGGCAATATTTTCTAAAAGTGGTTTTAATGTTTTTGTTTATGACCCATACCCTGAAGTTTTTAATGGTTATGAAGAAAGAGTTACTTTGTTTCTTGAAGAATTAAAAACTATAGATGACAAAGTTGATGTTGATAAATGTTTAAATAAAATTTCTAAAAATGTAAGACTTGAAGAATTATGCGCTAAAGTCGAGTACATCCAAGAAAGTGCACCTGAAAATTTATCTGTTAAACAAGAATTATTTGCAAGGTTAGATAATTTGTCACCTCAAAATGTAGTAATAGGGTCATCTTCTTCCGCCATTCCTATTTCAAAAATAATACAGAACCTTAAAGGACAACATAGATGCCTGATAGCACACCCTGCTAATCCACCACATCTTATACCATGTGTAGAAATCTGCCCAGGTGAAAACACATCAACAAAATCGATTGAAAAAGCTAAAGAAATTTTTGAACTATCAGGTTCATCTATTGTAACCGTTAATAAAGAAATTGATGGCTTTATATTAAATAGATTACAAGGTGCACTTTTAAATGAGGCGATGCGATTATACTCAGAAGGATATGCTAGTTCAGAAGATATTGATGCAACTATAAAAGACGGATTAGGTCTGAGATGGGCATTTATGGGACCTTTTGAAACAATTGATTTAAATGCACCAGGTGGAATCAAAGATTATATGGCTAGATATGGCTCTATATTTATTGAAATGGCTAAATCACAAACTAAAATACCAGATTGGTCAGAAAATGCAGGTAAAAAACTAGAGTTAGAACGACGAAAGGTTCTTAGTGAAGACGATTTAGAAAAAAGAGCTAAAAAAAGAAATTTCTTGTTGAAACAACTTAGAAAATTAAAAATTGATAATGATGAAACATAGAAAATAGGAATTTTAAATTTTGTTACCATTAGAAAATATTAAAATTTTGGATCTGTCTCGTTTGGCAGCTGGAAACATGGTAAGTCATATGTTTGCTGATTTTGGAGCAGATGTAGTTAAGGTAGAAAAACCAGGAAAAGGAGACGACCTAAGAAATTGGAAAATAAATGGCATCTCTCACTGGTGGGCTGTTTATTCAAGAAACAAAAGGAGTATTTCTATAGATCTCAAAAAAGATGAGGGTTTGGATCTTTTAAAAGAATTAGTAAAATCAGCAGATGTTTTTATCGAAAACTTTGTGCCTGGCACTCTTGAGAAATGGGGAATTGGTCCAGAACAATTAAATGAGTTTAACAAGAAATTAATAATTTTAAGAATTTCTGGTTGGGGACAAACTGGGATTTTTAAAAATGCTCCAGGTTTTGGATCTCTCGTAGAAGGTATGAGTGGGTTTGCAGCAATGACTGGTGAAGAAAAACAAGCTCCTCTTTTACCTCCCCTAGCTCTTGCTGATATGGTTGCTGGATTAACAGGATTTGGTGCCATTTTGATGGCTATTTTGGCTTCAAAAAAAAATAATACTGGTGGTCAAGTAATAGATTTGTCTCTTTTTGAGCCTTTTTTTTCAATTTTAGGTCCATGGGCCGCAAGTTATAAAATTTCTGGTAAGGTGCCGGAAAGAATAGGAAATAGAAGTAATGTGGCTGCACCAAGAGGGATATATAAAACAAAAGACAATAAATATGTTTCTTTATCAGCATCAATGCAGTCAATGTGGGAAAAATTGGCTTTAACAATAGGTTTAAGTGATTTGATTAAGGATCCAAGGTTTTTGACAAATAGTGACAGACTAAATAATCAAGATGATTTAGATAAACCTATTTCAAAATTTATTAAAAAATATAAAAGAGAAGAAGTTTTAAATATATTCTCAAAAGAAGGAATTACAGTTGGACCTGTTCTAGATATATCGGAAATCATAGAGCATCCATATATACAAGACAGGGAAGTCCTCATTGACCATTTTAATAAAGAATATGGAAATGTTTTAATGCATCAAGCTTTTCCAAGATTAAGTAAAACTCCAGGAAAGATAAGACATTCCGCACCATCTTTAGGTGGTGATACAGATGTAGTACTTAAAGAGATTGGTATATCAGAAAAACAGATACAGATGCTAAGGAAAAACAAAATTATTAATTAATTACAAATAACAATATTAAAATCACTTATTGACATCAAATAATTTAAATAACAAAGTATTTATATAAGGGGGTAGTTATTTATGGATGGCTTAAACAGAGAAATAAATGATTTTGATTTAATTATTAAAAACGGCACTCTAGTAGATGGTACAGGTGCTAAGTCAAAACTAGGTAATATAGCTATTAAAAATGGTATAATAGTAGCTATAGGTGACTTTTCAGGCAAAGCTAATGAAGTCATTGATGCAAATAATTTAGTAGTTACCCCTGGCTTTGTTGATATTCATACTCATTATGACGGTCAAGCAATTTGGGATAGCCAATTAAAACCTTCGTCAATTCACGGTGTTACTACAGTTGTAATGGGTAATTGTGGAGTTGGCTTTGCTCCCTGCAAACCAGAAGATAGAGTTAAGTTAGTAGAACTTATGGAGGGTGTTGAAGATATTCCTGCTCCAGTAATGCATGAAGGTTTAAACTGGCAGTGGGAAACTTTTGAGGAATATATTAAGGCTCTTGAAAAAAACAAATTAGACATAGATATATGTGCACTTTTACCACATGCGGCATTAAGAGTATATGTTATGGGAGAGAGAGCAATCAAGCATGAAGTTGCAACAAAAGAAGATATGCAAATAATGAGAAAGCTTGCAAAAGAGGCTGTTGAGGCTGGTGCATTTGGTTTTTCAACATCACGTACAATTAGTCATAAAAGTTTAAAAGGAGAATATACTCCAACTTTAAGAGCTCACGAAGATGAATTAACAGCTATTGCGATGGGTTTGTCAGATGCTGGATCTGGATTTATAGAAATAGTTTCAGATTGGAATGAACCTGATCCTGAAACAGAATTTGAAGTTCTAAAGAGGATTGTCAGAAGATCTAAGAGACCACTTGTATTTAGTTGTACACAAAGACATGACAGGCCTTACTTCTGGGAAGATCTTATGGCAATGGCAAGACAGGCTCAGAAAGAAGGTTTGCCTATTAGACCGGTTGTGACGCCTAGACCTATTGGTTTATTATTAGGATTAAATGGAAGTCAAAATCCTTTCTCTGGAACAGATACCTACAAGTCTATTTCAGATTTGCCATTAGATCGACGAGTAATTGAAATGAGGAAAGATGAAATAAAAAATAAAATTTTATCTGAAGATCCAATAAAGGGAAGTACTTTCCCACTAATAAATAGAATTGGATATACTAAAATGTATAGATTTGGCTCACCACCTAATTATAATCCTAAGCCAGAAGAGTCTATCGACGTAATGGCAAAAGAAAAAGGTATGACTGCAGCTGAATTAGCTTACGAAATTCTAATAGAAAATGATGGTAATAACTTTATTTATGCTCCATTAGTAAATTATGCAGACCATACATTTGGTGTTTGTAAAAAAATGCTTGATGACAAAAATGCAATAATGGGTTTAGGTGACGGTGGAGCTCATGTTGGGTTTATTTTAGATGCAGGTTATCCAACATGGCTTATATCATATTGGTCAGTAAAGAAAAAAGCATTTTCAATGGAAGAAACTGTTAGAAGGTTAACTTCAGACACAGCAAGCGCAGCAGGATTGAATGATAGAGGTATCTTAAAAGTTGGTTTAAAAGCTGATATAAACATAATTGACTGGGAAAATGTAGGTTCATCTGATCCATTTATGACGCAAGATTTACCGGCTGGTGGAAAAAGATTAATGCAACACACAAAAGGTTATGTAACTACCATTGTGTCAGGTAAAGTTACTTACAAAAATGGGGAATTTACAAAAGAACGACCTGGTACTGTTGTTAAATCAGTAAAGGATGAAGAAAAGACATTGGAATTTGTAAATTAATCTTGAAAGATTGGTTTTGAATAAAAAAAAAAAATAATTTCTGATGAATTAGTTGAACTACCATTCAATAAAATCTTTTTTAAATTGGCAATACCAAATATATGCGCGACTTTTTTGTCTGCAAGTACTGTGATATTTGATCTTTGGTATATAGGAAAAATAGGCATTTCTGAATTGGCTGGTGTGGCCTATATTTTTCCAATTTTCATGTTAACAAGCATGTTATCTAATGGAGCTTTTGGTGGGGCAATAAGCGGTGCTACTGCGAGAGCTTTTGGAAGTAAAAACTTACACCTAGCGGAATGTATCTTTAGATCAGCAATATTAATTTCGTTGTTGGGATCATTACTTATAATGTCACTTTATTTTTCTCTTTCAGAGAGATTTTTCAATTTTATGAAAATAGACCAACAGGTAAGTAGCGCAGCTTTAAGTTATGGTAACATTTTACTGGGTGGAATTTTTTTAATTTGGTTGTTCAATATTATTATTGCTGTAACAAGAGGCTCAGGCAATACAATTTTGCCAGCTTTTAGTTGGCTGATTGTTTTGTTCTTTCACGTTTTACTAGCAAGTTTTAATTTTGATTATCTTGATGGAAGTTTTATTTTAAAAGATAATGTAATTTTTTTAAAAGAGAATTATTTATTTAATTCTTTAGAATGGTCTGCCATTTCATTATTGTCTGGATATTTTTTTGGAATAGTATTTATAGTAAGTTTTTATTTCTTTGGAAGTCATTCTTATACATTTACATTTTCAAAAATCTTACAATTAGATGGATTTTTTAGGTTAGTTAAATCAGGTTCATTAGCAAGTTGTCAGTCTTTAATGACAATTTCGCTAGCATTATTCTGTACAGCAGTGATTGGAATCTTTGGCTCACACTGGACGGCTGGATTTGGCATTGCAATTAGGTTGGAATTACTTTTGATACCTATAATTTTTGGTGTTGGAGGTGCTCTAATTGCTATCGTAGGTGCAAATGTTGGTGCAAATAAATTAAAAAGAGCTGTACAAATGACTTGGAAGGGCACAGCCTTTTCTGTTTTAATTGTTGGTATTACAGGATTGATTTTTTCACTTTATCCTAAACTCTGGTCTAATTTTTTTACACATAATCCTCAAGCTATAGATGCAGCTGAAGTTTATTTGACGGTAGTTGCTCCTTTTTATGCCTTTTTTGCTCTTGGTCTTGGTCTTTATTTTGTTTGTCAGGCATTTAATACTTTATTTTGGCCAGTTATAGGAACTTTTTTGAGATTATTTTTTGTCGTAATTTTAACTTCAATTTTTTTATATAATAATTTAGCTAGTCCGCATTTATTATTTATAACAATGTCGTCTGGTCTGATAATTTATGGCTTATTTATTAGTCTAAGTTTACACTATGGACCTTGGAAATTATATTATAAAGAAAATTAAGCTGAAGGATTTAAGGTATGATAACACCTTTGCCATCTGATTGTTTGTCAAATAATTTGTAGGCTTCTTCAGCTTGATCTAGAGACCATCTGTGAGTAAATAATTTGTCTACGTTTAGTTTTTTATCTGCGACAAAGTCTGCACATTCAGCTTGTCCATGTTTTGAAAATGTCCAACTCCCAATTACTGTAACTTGTCTTCTTAAAAGATCATTACTTACATCTATAGTGACATCTCCACCTTCTCCAACAAAGCATGCTTTACCCCACGTCTTTACACATTTTATTGCTATTGATCGTGCTACCGGTGAAGATGATGCATCTAGTGAGGCATCTACTCCAAGACCTTTTGTTAGATCCTTTATATCAATTAATAAGTTTTTACTTTCTTCTGGATTTAAAATGATATCAGCTCCAAATTCAATAGATCTCTCTAATCTTTTTTTATTTATATCTATTGCGATAACTTTAGATCCCATTTTATTAGCTAACATTGCAGCTGATAATCCAACAGGTCCCATTCCAAAAATTGCGATGGTTTGACTTGCTTTTAAATTTAACCTTTCTAAAGCTCCCCATGCTGTTCCAGTTCCACATGATATTGCAGCACCAGAAACAAATGATATATCATCCCTTAAAGGAACTAATGTACTAGAAGGGCATTTCATATATTTAGCATGAGCTCCGTGACCAGTTACTCCAAATACGGCTTTTACTCCTTCAACACAAAGTTGTTGCCATCCTGTGGAACAGTGTGAGCAAGTGCCACAGCCCTCATAATGATGTTGCATTACACGTGTACCTATTTGAAAATTACTTTTTGACACGTTGGTGCCTATTTCAACGATTGTTCCACATGGTTCGTGTCCAGCAATAACTGGTTTGTCGTCTCCACCTAGTCCTAGAGATGATGGACCACTATTTGCTCTGTAGAATTTGAGATCACTTCCACACATTCCTGAAGCTTTGATCTCAATAATTACATCATTTGGTCCTGGTGAAGGGTCTTCAAAATTCTGAATTTCTAGTTTTTTATCTCCTAGAAATACAATTCCTTTCATAATGCTATACCTTTTAATATAATTTAATTTCTAAATTTTTGGTGACATCCTTTACATGTTCCAGCAAGGCTTCGGAAAGAATCTACTGTCTTATCAAAATCTTTTTCTTTAGAGTTATTTATTAATTTTAAAGAGGCTAACTCAAAATTATTAACAGCTTTTTTAAAATCATCTGGATACAACCAAATATCTGCAGAGGCTTCTGAAGGGGCTCCGTCACTTCCTTCTGGGAAATATTTTATCATTTCTTTACTCCAATTATAGAGAGTAGTTGCGGATTTTTCTATTGTTCCAAAGTCTTCATTTTGAATAGATTTATGAATAGTTTGCATCATTTTTTTGCTCATCTTAAATTTATCCATTCTTTCTTTAACTACTCCTTTTATATCTTCATTAGCAAGTAAAGGCGTTATAGAAACAATGTTGGAGATTAATAAAAAACTTATATAAACTATCATATTCTTAATTTTCATTTTTTTAACCTCTTTTAAGCTTAGTCATTAAATAGTATACAATTATAGGATAAAATAAATTTAGATATCTTAGTAGTGAAAAAAAATAATAAAATACAAATTAAAAATTTAGATATTTTCCTCTCATTTCTATTATTAGGCTTAACCTCTTTTGGAGGCCCAATTGCCCATATTGGTTATTTTAGAGACTTCTTTGTAAAACAAAAAAAATGGTTAGACGAAAAACTTTATGCTGATTTTGTTTCTATTTGCAACTTTTTGCCAGGTCCCTCTTCTAGTCAGGTTGGTATATCTATTGGATATTACTTTAAAGGAATAAAAGGAGCTATTTTAGCGTGGGTAGGTTTTACGATGCCTTCAGTAATAATTCTAATGTTATTTGGTTACGCAATTTTAAATTATGATAGCTCAATTCCTCAAGGTGTTCTAAAAGGCTTGAAAGCTATTGTTGTCATAATTGTATTTCAGGCAATATTAGGGATGAGCAAAAATCTATTAAAAGATAACATTGGATATATAATTACATTTTTTACAGCGTTGTTTTTAGTAATTTTCCCATCATCATTTAATCAATTAATGTGTTTGATTATAAGTGGTATAATTGGAGTATTTGTTTACAGAGAACAAAAAAAAAGAGCAAAAAATAAAAAGTTTTTTATTGAAATAAATTTTTGGAAACTTTTACCATTAATTTTATTTTTTCTTTTTTTAATAATGTTACCAATTATTAATGAGATTTATAATTCTAATCTAGTAAATTTAGCTAATAGTTTTTTTAAAGTTGGTTCCATGGTTTTTGGAGGCGGACACGTTGTATTACCGTTATTAAAAGAAGAATTTGTAGCTAGTGGAATGATAGAAAATGATCTATTCTTAGCAGGTTATGGGGCTTCGCAGGCAATACCTGGTCCTTTATTTACATTTTCATCCTATCTAGGAATTTTCTTAAAAAGTGAAATCAACACATTGTTTACAAGTGTATTTTGTTTGTTTTTTATTTTCCTACCATCATTTTTCTTAATTATCGGTACTTTATCTATATGGAATGAATTAAGAAAATTTGATTTAATAATTAGTGCTTTTAACGGTGTTAATGCCAGTGTGATAGGACTATTGATTGCAGCCTTATATGATCCTATCATCATTTCAAGTCTAAAAAGTTATTACGATTTTATTCTTATTTTAATTTCTTTTGTAATTTTATTTTTTACTAAGATACCACAATGGGCAGCTGTGTTTTTTATATCGCTTTGTGGTTGGATGCTTGCATATATTTAATTTAGTTAGTCTTCTATTTGAATTATATTGTCACCTTTTTTAATTATACCACCTTTAATTATAGAGCAATTGAGACCTGATCTATTATATAATGGCAGAACAAGTGGTTTTTTAAGAAGATCAGAAAGATATTTACAAGGAAAGTTAAGTCTTCCGCCAAATAAAATTGCATCACCAACTTTGAACTTTTTCCCAACTAGATAATTAAGAGGAACACCAGAAGTAGTTAAATTTCTTCTATGTTCTATTGGTTTCAAAATAATAGGTTTTTCTTGAAGCGGCGGTTGATTAGCTGCTAATGCTTCTAGAACCTCATTTTCTATTAAAGTGATATCCCTTATGTCTGGTTTTGGTGAATATGTACCTGTTTGGCTATAGTATCGATCATTGACAATGCCTTTGCCTTCAATTAATTCAGCTTCTTCCAATTCGATCATATCAGCAGAAGCTTTAGGAGCGATATGTATATGCAGTAAACTTCCACTTTCCCATTTCATAAAACTTTTCCTCTGATTTATTTAAATTAAATATCTTATGTTAATTCAAAAATTTTTGAACTAAATTTTGACAATTTTTTAAAATAATTTACAAGATATTTTACATTATTATTTAAGGCGATTGCTATGGAAGATAAAAATATTACTGTGATTTCTGATCAAGCTAATGAGGATAAAACTCCTCTTACAGGAAGCTCAATGACAAAAGCTGGAAGGCTGGCAATGGAATTGTCTCATGAGAAGAAGAGACTTAAGCAAGAACTAGAAGAGCTTCAGACAGAGTATGATGAAATTAAACCCACAACTCCAACGGGTACGCGTGATTGGTATGTCAAATGGATTGCCATGCTTTTAGCAGTAGCAGGTATATTCCTAATAAGTGCCTCATATACTTTTTACGGGCAAATTGCCTATGTGGTTAGTTGTATTGGTTGGATTTACGTTGGAATGCAGTGGGGTGATAGAGCTATTATGATCGGCTCATCTGTAAGTTGTACTGCAATAGCTATGAATTTAGTTAATACATTAACTTTAACTTAATTTTTTTTCTTTGTTTTAAATAAAAAACTTTTTAAAGAAAATTGAGCATATTTATTATTTTTATTAAGATAACTAACAACTAAAATTGTGAATAAAATTATAATTATGAAAGTTATAAAAATGCTAATTTGAGTTACTTTTATCAAATACGCTAAAGCAAATGGCAGTAAGAAACATAATATCAAAATGAAAAATTTCATTTTGTTATAATAGTATTTTTTTAAAAAGAAAAAAACTTTTTGATTACGTATCTGATTTACATCTGAAAATATCAGCAGTTACACTTGATAGAAGATTAGTCTGTTTCATGAATGCGTAACGTACTTTTAAACTATTTTTCACATCAATTTCTTTATTAGCGTAAATAACTTCTCTATTTTCGTCTAAATCATAAATTCCAATAGCATTTCCACCCATAGTAACGGCTCTTTTTCTAAGTTCATACATTAATTCATCATAGCCTAAACTACCAAGCACTCTAACTCTCATAATATTAATACAGTCAGGATCACCTTTTAGAAATTTACTAGAAGAGAAATCCATATTTTTAACTTTATTAGTATAGTTTATGTCTTTATTTGATTTGGAAACATTAGACATGTTGACATTTTTACCAGTATTAAGGTCATCAATTGCTTCTGTTTGGTTAGGCATTTTCACAATACTTTGACCATAATTACTAATAAGTGAAGTTTCATGAAAACAACCAGATAAAAAAATGAACAATAATATATAAAAATATAATTTCATTATTAACAATTCCAAAAATGATTATAATTTATTACGTCTTATAAATGAGAATATTTAATATTTTTAAAAAATATTTAAATCATATTATTAAAGTCCACAAATTTGTTTTTATTAAAAAGCTAATTAGTTATAAATACGTCATAGCGTATAGTTTTTCCTAAAATTTGATGAGAGCATTTTGTAATCTCTTTAATTGGTTCGGCATATCTAGGTTGTTTGAGAACCACTCTATTTTTTGCACAATTTAAAGCAACTTTTAAAAGTTCAATATAATCAGAATCAGGTCCTACTATCTCTCTAACTAACCTCATATTATTTTTAACAAGAGCTGTTTTCTTTCTGTCTTTATACATTGTATCGATCATAATAACTTCAGGTGTAAGTTTTGGTAAAATATCTTTAGAATCCCCAAATAATAATTCCATTCTATTTACAATTTTCTCAATTTCTCCACCAAACGATATTCCTTCATCAATACCATTTTGAAGTAGTGTATGCATTTTCTGTGATCGTTCAATTAATGTTACTTTGGCTCCAAGAGAAGCAAGAATAAAAGAATCGTATCCTAGTCCAGCTGTTGCATCTATTATATTCCTATTTTTATTAAATTTCATACCAACAGCTTTAGCAAGGTTTTGGCCTCTACCTTTGCCGTATTTTAATCTATGTAATATTGGACCTTCAATAAAAGAACATTTTAACATAAGTTTTATTCGTAACTAAATTTCAAAATCTTTTTTAAGGAATAAGAGTTTAAAAATTAATTATTCTCCATTGGTAAGGTCTGATCAATAGCTGCCCATTCATGAAGTGAATTATCATAAATTGTTATATTTTCAAAACCTAATTGATATAGAACAAATGCCTCTAGAGATGCGGCAATACCACCACCGCAGTAATTTAAAATACAGCTATCTTTGGTTATGCCATTTAGTTGGAAAATTTTTGTCAGTTCGTCAAGCTTTTTAAATTTCCCTGTTTCACTATTAAGTAATTCATGAAATGGCACATTGATACTTGATGGTATTCTTCCGGGTCTTCCATACCTTGGATTTTCACCACTATGTATATCGGCGGTTAATGAGTTTAAAATTTTATAATTTGGATTATTTATTGCTTCTAGAACTACTTCCTTATTTACAAAAATATTTTTTCTTGGTGAAAAAATAAAATCTGATTGTGAAAAAGTTAAATTACCTTCTGATGTAGGTAAGTTCTTTTTTTGCCATTGATTAAAACCACCATCTAATATGCTTGCTCTATCAAATCCAACGGCTCTTAACATCCACCAGATTCGTGCCGACCATTGTGTCCCATTTCTTGAATAGAGAATAACGTGATAATCGCTTCCTATCCCCTTTTGTTTAAAAATATCTGCAAGTATTTCAAGTTTAGGTAATGTAAACCTAAACGGACTATTTTGATCTGAAAGATCATAATGAAGATCTAAGAAACTAGAATTTTGAATGTTACAAAGTTCATAATTTTCTCTTCCACTTTCTACAATATAGGGTAAAGTAGGATCATTATCTCTGTAATGCAGATAAGTTGTACAGTCATATATCCTTATATTATTGTTGTTAAGATTTTGACTTAACCATTCACAGCTAACAATTGCTTCAGGATTTTTCCAAGTATATAATTTCATAATTTTTAATTTTCTATATTTACAAAGACTTCATTAAGGCTCCAAATACACACTTCCACCACCTCTTCTGGATTCTAACATATTATGAGCTAAGTTAGCATCTTTAAGTTTGAAAGGCTGAAATTCTGGTAATGTTATTTTATTATTTTTGAATGCTTGGAAAACTGAATCAGCCATTTTTTGGTATAAGGCTAAATCAGAAATATAATCAAACAAAATTGGTCTTGAAATTGTAAGTGATTTCCCAGCTAAAATAGACATTGAAATTGGGTCAACGGGTCCTGATGATTGTCCAAAATTTATTAAATGTCCACAGACTTTAATACTCTTTAAAGAAACATTAAATGTATCTTTGCCAACTGAATCAAAAATTTTATCTACACCTTTACCATTTGTTAGTTCCATTATTGTTTCTGCAAAATCTTCTTGATGATAAGTAAGTGTATGATCACATCCATAAGATTTTGCTGTAATAGTTTTCTCTTTACTTCCAACAGTGCCAATAACAACAGCTCCTTTTGATTTAGCCCATTGAGAAAAAATTCTTCCAACACCGCCTGTGGCTGCTGTAATTAAAATTGTATCAGAAGCATTTAATTTGGTAACCTCTTCAATTAACATTTGTACTGTAATTGCTCTTGAGAAATTTGTTGCAATCATTTCATCTGAAATAAAATTAGGAATTTTAACAGCTAGATTTTTATCTAAAATTCTGTGGCTTGAATACGCTCCATAATTTTTTGTAATGTATGCTATTTTATCTCCTTTTTTAAAGTCTTCTATAGCTGCTCCTGTTTCTTCTATCATACCAACCGCTTCAAGGCCTGGTATTCCAGGCAACTCTAGTGTTTTGTAAAGCCCTGATCTAACATAAATATCATGATAATGAACGCCTATCGCTGTTTGTCTTATAAGGAGTTCATTTTCTTTTGGTTTTTTGATTTCAATGTCTTCTAATTTTAAAACATTAGAATTACCGTGTTCTCTTAAGACTATTGCTTTGGCCATTTATACCTCAATACTTTAATTAAATTAAAAAAATTCAAACTTAAGTAGTATCATATAAAATATTTGAATTTCTTGTAATCAGTTTATAGAATATTTTTATGTCTATAATGAGAATAACAGTTAGAACATTCCAAAACGAACAACATGCAGAAATGTTTATTGCTATTTCTCAAAAGATTTATGAAGACGCGCTTAAAGATAAACTTAAAGTAAATTTTACAATGATACAAAATACCTCACTTAAAAACCAAGTGACAAGTATCTGGAAATATGACGATGAAAAACATTTGAAGGAAATTAGGTCTTATTTATCAAAACATAATTCCATACCAAATTCTTTATCCCCCAAAGAAGTTGTTTATAGCGGTGAGGTTATAGTTGATTCAAATTCTTAAACTCTTATAAAAAGTTAATACTCATTAATATTAAACATATAAGAGCAATTGCCCAAATGCCGGTCCTTACATAATTTATTCCAACAATATATACTGGAACATAAATTATTCTTGCTAATAACCACATCATAGCTAGTAAAGAGTTATCTAAATCATTAATAATTGATAAGAGAATTAATCCAATAAATATTGGTAGTGTTTCAAATAAATTTTTTAATGCCCTATTAGCTCTATCTATATATTTTGAAGTATTTACTGCATCATCTCTGGAAGAGAATAAATAAGATATTTTTACATTATTTGTTAACAAGCTTATTAGTACAGGAATGGTAATTTGGATTAGGACTAATAAAAAAGATAATATTAGAATACTCGTTAGCGTCATTTTTGTCTCCAGTTTACTGTTTTGATTGATATAACTTTAATTTGTTAATAAGGACATTTATATATTCCTTAGATTCAGCTAATTCACTTTTTAGTCTCCTGTTTTGTTCTTCAAGAAAATAATTTTGTTTTTTTAGCCACTCATCTTGGCTGATTTCTTTTGGATAATCTCTTTTGGTCATTTCGGTCTCGAATTTAAAATTTCTTAAAATTTAAATGCTAATTATTAGATTTGAATTCATTATCTTCTTCATTTGGATCTTTAGTAAGGTAAACTCCGAAGCAGAAGCCACCAATGGCAAAAAAATTTATTACAAAATTGGGTTCAACTAAATCTATCCATCTTAATATGCCCCATATCAATGCAGATGCAACAATAATCCAGCCAATAATTTGTTTTTTCATTTTTTTCCAATAATTAAGTTTTATTAAATCAAAAAATTGATAAAATTTTATTACAAATAAAATTAAGCCACTTATAATTATAAAACGTAATTTTATTATTTAGTATGAATATTTTTAAATTTATTTTTCTTTTCTTTATTTTAACCCAAGAAGCAGTAGGTAATACGATATTTAAAGACAATTTTGAAAATCCAAAAAACTGGCAATTTATTTCAGATCAAGTAATGGGTGGGATATCTTCGGGCAAAGTTGAATTTTTTAATGAGAACAATAATTTTTATGCACGGTTGACTGGAAACGTTTCCACAGAAAATAAGGGAGGTTTCATTCAGATTAGAAGAAAACTTGAAAAATCAAGTCTAAAGGGTACAAAATTTATTGAGATAACTGCTAAAGGTAATAATCAAAATTATTTTATTCACTTGAGAACATCTGGAACTTTACTGCCGTGGCAATATTATCAAATTAGTTTTAAAGTCGTTAATGATTTCAAAATATTTAAATTACCAATTAATGAATTTAAAAGGTCTAGTGTTTTCTTATCTAAACAAATTAATCCTGAAAATATTACATCTGTAGGAGTTGTTGCGTTTGGGAGAGATCATTCAGCAGATATTTATATTAAAGAAATTAATTTTATAGATTAAATCTAATATATTTATTTTAGTAACGTTGCTCTTTTAAATTCTACGTGCTTTGGTCTAATCGTAAAAAATCTAGAAATTCTGTGCTGTTCTAATGCTTCATCAATTATACTCTGAAGGTTACCCAATTCTCCCTCTATAGGTTGGCTGTTCCATTCTCTATTATCTACTAAAAGCGTAATGATATATTTTTGTTTTTTATTATTCATAATTATCTAATTCTTGAAAGTAATAACCAAATAAATCTTAAAGACACAAAGTTTCTTATAACTCCAATAACATAAGTAAAAGCAGCGGCTTTTAGAATAGATTGACACGCATCGTGATACTCTTCTGGAACTTTACTTTTAATTATTGGTAAAGCTCTATTAAAACTAGCATCTAATTCAACTTCTAAAGTTATTAAATGAATTATTACACCTATTATAAGTGATAATAATACTAATATCAGACAAACTTTTATTAATGAATAAGAACCAGTTGCAAAGATTGTCGGTATACCCATTAGTAATAATCCACTACCTAACTGTGAGATCCATGCTGTATTCTTAACAAGGCTTGTCCTCTGTTCAAGTGGTTTATATTTTTCATGATGTTGCATTGCATGACCAATTTCGTGGCAGACAATTGATATTGCAGTAAGACTTTTCCGAGAAAGACGATTTTCTGAAACTTTTACTTTTTTTTCACTAAGATCATAATGATCTATACTTAAAGATTTTTCAATTTTAACATCATTTAAGCCAAGCTCATTAAGAATAATTTTGCCAAATTCTAATCCAGTAAAAGGCATGTTTACTAGAATTTTGTCATTTTTAGTAAATACGTAATTTAGCCATATCATTGGAGCGATTGATAGTATTAGAAATAAAGTTATATAAAATATCATTTTGTAGAGTATGGCAGAAGTTTTGATTTCGTTATAATATAGATATTTGGTAATTTTTTTATCTTATTCAACTATCAACCTAAATTTATTAGTCACATTTAATTTTTTGGTCTAATATTTCTTTTTTCCTTAAAGGCATTTTGTCTATAATATTATAAATTTCTTTTAATAATGAGATGTCTGATGAATATGATTTTATTTGACCATCATAACCAATCAACCACATTCCATATTTATTTTTAAATTTTTCTGAAATATTATATTTTTTAACTTCATCACCTACTATTCGAATATACTTTAAATTTCTATTATCATTCTCACACTTATTTTTTTTAAAAAAATTATCGGTTTCATTTATGAAATAAACATATTTTGATTTTGAAATAAAAAGGACTATCCTTTTTTTCCATGCAAAAGAATTGATATAGTCTTCCATGATTATTTTTTCAGAAGCATAACTCATTGAAATAGACATAAATGAAATCATTAAAAAAGTAGATATTTTTTTCATATATAATTTATACATTCTAATCAGATAGACTTACAGACGTTTCAACCCATTTTAAAAAATCTTTATGCCCCTTAGAAACATCTATCTTAAGTATACATGGTGTTTCGTATACGTGATTTTTAATTATTAACTTTTCAAGTAAATCATATTTATTAACTAATGTTTTTAAAAGTAAAACTGTTTCTTTTTCCAATTTAACTTCTCCTTTCCATTCAAACATGGAATGAGACTCTGGAAAAATATTTGCACATGCAACTAATTTGTCTTTAATCGCAAGTTCAGCAATTAGCTCTGCTTGCTCAAAATTTTCAACTGTTACATATACAAAGCAAAATTTATCTTTTATCATATATAAATCTTAAACTGATTAATAGCTTAACGTAAAGAGTAATAAAAATTTTCAAGTTCTAATTTATTTTTTTAAAATTGATATGTGGTAGGATAATTTATGAATAAAGAAAATGATAAGCTTAATAAGTTTAAAGCTGAAGCAAAACTAAAATCCAAGAAAAGTGATTTTTTTAACTCTTATCTGGAAAAATCTAACAACATTGATGATAAAATTGCATTAATAAAATTTAAATATAAACACGATAATCAACAACTTTTAAATAGCATTAAAAACTTATTGAAAAAAAATTAATTAATAATACTCATTAAAATTATGTATAAATTTACATAAAGTGTATATTTTTTCATAATTGAATACCTTTAATCTTCTCCTAATTTTTTTAATTGGGTATAATAAATTGAATAGCAAAATCCAAAAATAGCTGCAGCGTCTACCCAATTAAAAGATTCATCTGATCCACCTATAACTCTATAAATTCCATATACAAAACAAACAATTCCAAGCAACCAACTTTGAGCATATTTAAAATCCATATTAATCTCTTATTTGTTAAATTTTTAATCCAATATTTATGATAAATTATTTTTAAATAACTGTCTTAAACCTTTGGAGGATAAATTTTCCACATCAATAATGTCCATCCTAAAAATACAAAATATAAAAACATAAAAAAACTAGTTGGAAAGTCCCAGTAAATAATCTTTTCAATCCAAAAAGAAATAAAAGATTTACTATTATTTATTTCTCGAAGATAATTTTCAATAGAGGTTAATGGACAAGTTATGCCAACAAGAGTTTCGAATGTCACTATAAACATTAGACCAAAATGAAATAATCTTAATTTAAAGTTTTTTATCCAATTCCAATCATAATAATAACCAATAGGTACCAATAAAAAACCAGCAGTAATAAAAATTACAACAAGAAAATGTAAAATTAAAATAATATCAGCAAGCAAAGGTTTAACTCAGAACAACATAAACATTAATTTTTTAATCTTTATTATAATTATTAGTTAATTTTTTTTTGTTTACTAGTTTTGAATAGAATAAGGTATTCTATTCAGATGTGTGGAAGATTTGTTATTTCGTCAAAAAATGCATTCAATTTAGAATATGAAGTATCGTATAATGTATGTCCGTCACAATTAGTACCAGTAAAAACTAAAGAAAAATCGCTGTTAATGAAATGGTTATATTCTCCATTATGGAAACAAGATATGAACCTAATTAATTGTCGTTCTGAAACTATGAATGAAAAGCCATCATTTAAAAATTCAAAGAGATGTATAATTTTTAACAATGGTTGGTATGAGTGGCAAAGAAAAGATAATAAAAAAATACCTTATTATCACTTTTCCCAAACTAATTATTTTGCCGGTCTATATAATGAAGTTGGTTGTTTAATTTTGACAAGAAATTCCGTAGATCAAATAAATCATATACATCACAGACAACCTGTCTTATTAGAAGAGTCTGAAATTACGTCATTTCTTTTAGGAAAAGATATTTTTAATAGTAATGCAAACAATAATATAAATTTTTATCGTGTTTCTATGGATGTAAATAATCCAAAAAATAATAATTCATCGCTTATAGATATTTATTAAATATAAGAAAAAATATTAAATTAAAAATGTTTAATTTTTTAAATACAACTTGAAAAGTATCTATTCTTGAATTAGGGTGTTTTTATGTGTATTGGTTCTACAACAAGTTTATTTTCTACTTTTGTTTTAGCTTTAGCTTCATTTTTCTGTATTTGGAATTACTCTAAAATTAAGGACAACATAAGAAAAATGTTAACTAAACATTTTTCAAAAAAACCAAACTTACAGTAATAAAGCATAAACTTAATAAATGTTAAAACTTATAATCTTTTTAGTTATCATTTTTTCGATTGCTTATTTTGTATTTAATTTATTTATGTCTAAAAGAGAGAATGGAAGTGCTAAATTCATCTTTCCAATAATTTTAACACTATTGGTTGTAGTAATGATATTTTTTATTTTGCCAAGATTTGGAATTAATCCTGTTGCTCTATTTCAAAATTTTGTCTCTAAAATAATTCCATTTATTTCAATGCTAAGAGGAGTTGCAGGCTAAAATTAAGTTAGTAATTTTTTTCAAATTTTACTGCTAACTTTTTTATTATTTTTAAAATAACCAGAATAATCCTCATATAAATAACCAGATGGAGAAAAATATTCCCAATAACCATCCTTGGTCCCGTTTTTATAATTCCCTTGATATTTCAATTGTCCATTATAATAGAAAGCAACCCAAGATCCTGATTTTTTGCCATTCTTAAACTTACCTTTGTAGCTTATTTCACCATTTTCAAATAGACGTATCCAGTGACCCTCTTCAAGATCATTTTTGTATTGACCCTTTTCTATTAAATGACCTTTATTGTTGTAAGTAATCCAGGCACCATTTTTTCTACCAGTTTTATAATTTGATACAGAAAATAATTGTCCATTACTATAATATCTTAACCATGTACCTTCTTTCTTTCCATCTTGGAACTGACCTTTAATGTTTCCATTTATCTTTCCACTGAAAGGAATATTGGTATTTTTTTTATAATAAATTCCTTTTTCCCAAATTAAATCATTCATGGTCTCACTATGAACAGAACGAACTATAAAAAAGATTAGGAATGTAAAAACAATCATCCAAATGAATTTTATATAAACTGAAATCATTGCTTAAATCCATTCATCATTAGGAGCTGTTAAATCTCCTTTTACGTTACCAGTATTTAATATTCCTTTTGGCTCTACTAACATCACATGACACTCGTTTTCAGCAGTTGGTTTGTGATCCACCCCTTTAGGTACTACTATCATTTCACCTTCATTAACTTCTATGATTTCTGCATCAAATTCTATTTTCATACTACCTTTGATTACAATAAAAACTTCATCTGTGTCTGAATGATGATGTTTAATAAATTCCCCTTTTATTTTAACTAGTTTGAATTGATAATTATTCATCTCAGATATTACTTTTGGAGACCAGTAATCATCAAATTTATTGAATTTAGAATATATATTTATTGGTTTTGTCATGCACGTAATTCAAACAAATTTAAAATTAGAGGTAAAGATTATTCAATATTTTTTTGAATAGAATTAAAAAATACTTCTTTCTTTCCTGGATTTTAACAAACCAATTGAAACAAATTTTCCAGATTTTGATAAAAAAGTTTTTTTAAAAATCTTACTACACTTTAATGCACAATTGGCACAAAGAATAAAACAATCATTGTCATTTTTCTCGTACTTACAATTAAATAATTTTTTAGAGGGATGATTACATCTTGAACAATAATGATATTTCATAGATTAATAATATATAAATATTTTTTAAATTTCATTTTTTTCTTCATCACCAAAAATATAGTGAGACCCGATAGACCCTAATATAATTGCCATAATTAATTCTACATAACCTTTAAAAATTAGAGTTTGAAAAAGAAACCAAGGGATAATTATAAGAGCACTTAGAGGAAAAATAATTAATATTTTAATTTTCCAATTAATGTGGAGGTAACATAGTTTTAAATATTTAAATAACCATTTTATTATACCAAAAATTAAAACACCTAAAATTATAAACATACAAAATATAAATATTTCAAAAATCATATGTTCCATAATTTTATTTACATTGCTTCATAAAATGGCAGTTCTATTTTCTTTAACTGTAAATTACACTTAATGAAAGATTTTATATTTTGGAATTGAGATCTAAAATCTTTACCATTTAAATATTGATAATATCTTATGCAATTACCACAAAGATAAATCCAATTTTTATCCAAAAAGTTTTTTTTACAACTCCATATTATTTTATGTGGATCAAAACATTCTTTACAAAAACTATTTAACTTAAACATCTTTTAAAAACTCCACTGATTAATCCAATAAGACATAGTTGGAAAAAATACAAAAATTACAAATAAAATTATTAAAATAATTCCCAATTTACTCATTACTGATCCCCAACTCCAAAGATAATCTAAATAATCTTTTCAATAAATAATTTAATTTGGCAGTTTAATTTAAAACTTAAAAGCACTTTTATTATATTAATAAAATTATTATAATTATATATTTTGTTAAATTTATTTTTTTAATCTTGAATAGGTTCTATGATTTGTGTTGTTGGTTTTGTTTTTTTAAATGAATCTCTAATTTTATGAATATTCCAGTATTTATTTAGATTTTTATATCTGTTTTTCCATTCAAATTTTGGAAATCTAAGATCAATGTATTCTAAGCAAGAAAAACAGCTTATATCAGCAATGCTGAAACTATTTCCAACAAAAAATTGTTTTTCTTTAAGATAATTTGATAAATACTCTACCCCTTCAAAAATTTTTTTCTCTTGTCTTTTAATCCAATTTTTACTTCTCAAATTTTTGTTTCTAGAGTTTTCTAAAAATACTAAAACAACAGAGTCACAAATTCCATCTGCAACTGTTTCTAATAATCTAGCAGAAATGTTCTCTTGAAATGACCTAGGATATAGAAGTGGATTTGGTTCTAAGTAATCTAAATATTGATTTATAACTTTGCTGTCAAACATAGGTTCTTGATCTTTTAAAAGAAGAATAGGAATTTTGCCAAGAGGATTAATACCATTTGTTTTGGTGTTTAAATTCCATGGTATATCAATGATTTCTTCATAACTTATATTTTTTTCATGTAAAGCAACACGTACCTTACGAGCAAATGGGCTTGGAGTAGCAGTAATTAATTTCATATTTATATTCTAAATAACTAATATTCATTGGTAAACATTATTGATTTATAAACTCATTAAAGAATACATTTAGTCTAAACGTTTATATTTTCTTTTAAATCAGCTGATTGAAAAATAGACATTAACCATTTTTTACATTCTTTATCATTTTTAGGTTTAGCAACAAACTCTTGGCCTCGTCCAACAATGTCTACTGTATTTTCTTTCCATCTGTTGAGATCTTTGTGATATGACATGCCACAACCACCACGTTTAGGATTTAACCACTGAGGACAAATCCATTTAGATTTTTTTACTAAAGGGTTAAAGCTTAAATTTGTCATCTTAGTAGCTTTAAATTTTCCAAACCCTGGAAAATTTTTTAACTTAAAACCGTCCAGATTTTTTTTTGCAATGTAAAGAGTATTATTTTTTTTCCATTTACCAATGGTGTGTGGGTGCGAACTTGGCTTTGGTTTCTCTTTTAAATACCAACTTGGGTCATCTCCAAGTTTTATAATTTCTCCAATCTGAAACCAGCCAAACATTCTATAGTGACCAGGATCAGTTTTTGAAAAGGAAATTTTATTATGAAATTCTATAGTTTCTCTAAACCATCCCCAAAATAGAAAAATATCACCTATTCCAACCTTATTATTTTCTAGATGTGTTTGCGCAGCTCCTACTTGACCAAACTGACCAGTTTCTAAGTTAGGATCGTAATGACAGGTATCTGAAGGTTTAATCTTTTTTTTAGATAACTGATTTATTTCTTTCCCAAAACCAAGATACTCATATGAAGTTAAAGTATTTGTTTTATATGGGATTGGAAAACTTTGAATATTTTTTCCTTTTTTAGGACTTGGGATTCCACCGGCAGTACTATCGAGGCCTTTCCTACTGAAGATAATTTTTATCATATTATAAATTAAACAAAATAAAATTAAAAATTAAATAAAATAATTTAGGTTCTAATGATTAAATCAAAGGATAAAATTTTTTCTTTACTCTCCTCTTACAACAGGTTTTATAAAAAAAATTAGCTTTATAATATATCCTTACCTCGGAAATAATGGAGAAATAATCATTAGAATAATTTTGGCGTTTTTATTTATTTTTAAAATTATATACAAAAATAAAGAATACGGTTGACTCTCCCCTAAGGGTAAAGCTTACATAATATTTAAATTACAATTTTTTGTAAATTTTGCCTCTTATCATAGGACTTTTTAAAAAGTATTGGATAAATATGAAATGAAGACACTAGGAATATTTATATTAAGTTTATTGCTTAACTTCTCAAATGCTATTGCTCACTCGCCAGTAGGTTTTGTAGTACCAAAAGATGGGTCTATAATTCAAAAGGCTCCAGAAAAAATGGAAATTGTTTTTACGGCACCAGCTAAACTGATCAAAGTTGAGTTTTCAAAAGTTACATCAAACCAAAAAAAGTCATTAATCAGTGGCCTTCTTGGGAACGAAGCTTTAACTCCAATAAAATTAAATAAAGATCATCTAATGAAGGAATTAAGACGTCATATCATCAGTCTACCTAAATTAGACGATGGTATTTATAAAACAGCATGGCGCGCACTTAGTGAAGATGGTCATGCCATTAAAGGAGAATTTATATTTGAGGTATCTCCAAAAGGTTCAGACACATCAGGCGTTGATGTAAAATTATTGTTTGGTGAAGGTCAAGTTAAACGCGTTAGAGGAACAAAAATAACAATAAAACATGGGCCATTAGGAGAGTTAATGCCAGCAATGACGATGGAATTTAATGTTTCAGACAAAAAAATAATCTCAAACCTTAAAAGGGGAGACAAAGTCAAGTTTCAAGTTAATAAAGAATTAGAACTTATTAAAATTGAATCAAAATAGATAATTAATACAAGATGAATAATAAAAAAGAACCAATCCCAAAAATTAATTTTGTTATAACCACTTTTATATCAGCTTACTATTCTAATTTTCAAAATTGCTTTTCAACATTCCAGGTTATAATTTTTTTACTGATTGCAGGAACTTTTCCGTTTTCAGTTGCCGCTAATAGTGAGGAGAATTCATCAAATAAAAATATGTATAAATCAATTTTTAATTCTTATGAAAAATGGGAATGGGAGGACACATCAGACTGGATTATTTCAAATCAAACAGTCGATGAGATTGGAGGGTGGCAATATTACTCTCGTGAAAAAAGCGAGGAAAAAAAATAGGTTAGCGATGAAATTGAGAATTTTTTGTTTTGGCTTAATATTTGTAATATCTGGTTGTACGTCTTATAAATTTGAACAAAGTTTAAATAATATTAACAGCAACAAAGATATTGTTATTGCTGGTAAAATAACCGCAGCTATTAACCAGAAACAACAAAATGAATTATTTAATAATTCAAAAGCCCTTCTAAATTCAGAAGTTGGTGAAAAAGAAGCTGTAGAATTAATGCTTTCCAAAAGTCCTAGTTTTCAATCGCTTTTATTTAAATATCGCGGGAGTGGGTCAGCTGCTGCTCAAAAGGGAAGGATTCCTAATCCAGTGTTTTCGTTTGAACGAATGGTGAAGGGTTCTGAAATAGAATATGGGAGGTTTCTGAGTTTTGGACTTCTTGACTTGCTCTCACTTCCAACTAAACAAAAATCCTCAAAACTTGCTGTTGATTTGAATGATATAAATTTAGCTTCTGAAATTTATGGGGCAATAAGTGATGTAAGATTGTCTTGGTTTGAAGCAGTTGCTTCAGAACAACAACTAACTCTTTATGATAATGTCTTTGTTGCTCTTTCTGCGAATGCTGAACTTGCTAAACGAATGAAAAAAACTGGTAATATGACAACTAGTGATCGAATTCGTCAACAATTGATCTATTCAGAATCTACCATAGCACTTGCTAAAGCAAAAATGAGAAAAATATCTAGTAGAGAGAACTTGATACGTAAAATAGGTCTAACAAAAAGTGAAGCTAAAAATTTAACAATACCTAAACAACTACCAGAGTTACCAAAAGCACCAATAGCAATTGAAAAAATTGCTAATAAAATTAGTGACAGATTTGATGTAAAAACTGCTCGTATTGAATATGAGTTGTTATTGGAACAGTTAGGAGTTGAAAAAATTAATTCTTACACAGATATCGAATTTGGATATAGAAATGATAGAATAAAAGATGATGGAGTTATCTCAAACAAAAAAGGCTATGAACTTGAAATTAAAATTCCAATCTTTGATTGGGGTAATCTTCAAAGAGATACAATTCAAGCAGATCTAATTGCTAAACAAAAAATTTATGAGAATATCGTATTAGCTGCAGCGTCTGAATTTCGTGAGGCTTATCAAAAGTATAGGACAGCCTTTGATATAGCAAAACATTATTATGATCAAATTATTCCAATGCATGAAACACTCTTAGAAGAAGCAACTTATAATTATAATGGAATGATAATTGGAGTATTTGAATTGATGCAAAGCGGGCTTGAGAAATCAACAGCTGAAATAAAAGCTATAGACGCATTACAAAACTTATTCACTGCAGAACTTAACTTAAATAGTGTTGCAGTAGGAAGAAAATTTGGGGCAAGATCAAGAACCATTCCAATTGCCTCAAATAAAGCAAAAAAAGTGCATTAGTCAGAGATAGTTTAAAAAAATGGAGACTTAAATGAAAACAAGACGCGAATTTATAAAGATGTCTGCCTTAGCAGGTACAGCAATAGCTGGTGCATCGGTTGCTACCTCTTCACTTGCAGGTTTACCCGAGCCGGTAATACAAACGTCTGCAGAAACAATCAGTCCAAATAAGTTAAAAGAAACTTCCGAGTATAATCCCGTTGTTACACTTAATGGTTGGACACTGCCCTACAGGATGAATGGTAACTTTAAAGAATTTCATTTAGTCGCTGAACCTGTTGTTCGTGAACTTGCACCTGGAATGAATGCTAATCTTTGGGGATATAATGGACAAAGTCCTGGCCCTACAATTGAAGTTGTTGAGGGTGATAATGTTAGAATTTTCCTTACAAATAAATTGCCAGAACATACAAGTATTCATTGGCACGGCCAAAGGTTACCAAATGGAATGGATGGAGTAGCTGGGCTAAACCAATTAGCTGTAAGTCCAGGAAAAACCTTCGTGTATGAATTTAAAGCAAAACGACCAGGTACCTTTATGTACCATCCTCATGCTGACGAAATGACACAAATGGCAATGGGTATGATGGGATTTTGGGTTACTCATCCAAAAAAAGAGCATCCCTGGATTAGCAAAGTAGATAGAGACTATTGTATTTTACTAAATGCATTTGATATTGTCCCTGGCTCAGAGACACCAAAAATAATGACTATGCTTGATTTCAATTTATGGGCTTGGAACAGCAGAATTTTTCCTGGAATTTCACCACTTATAGCAAGAAAAAATGATCGTGTTAGAGTAAGAATTGGAAACTTAACAATGACAAACCATCCTATACATGTCCATGGAATAGAATTTGAGGTAACAGGTACAGATGGTGGACCAACTCGACCTGAGAGTCGATGGAAAGAAGTAACTAGTGATATAGCGGTTGGCCAAATGAGGCAAATAGAGTTTATTGCTGACGAAGAAGGAGACTGGGCAATGCACTGTCACAAAAGCCATCATTCAATGAATGCTATGGGCCATAATGTGCCTACTATGATTGGTGTTGACCATAGAGGAGTATCAGAAAAGATTAAGAAGTTAGTGCCAGATTATATGGTTATGGGTGAACGAGGAATGGCTGATATGACTGAAATGACCATGCCATTACCAGATAATACAATCCCAATGATGACAGGAAATGGTCCTTATGGTTCTGTTGAAATGGGAGGGATGTTTAGTATACTTAAGGTCAGAGCTGATCAAGCCCCAGGCGATTACACTGATCCCGGTTGGTTTAAAAATCCTATAGGAAAACAGGCTTATGAGTATAAAGGTGAATTGCCAAAAATGTCAAAAATAAATGGAACAGGCAATCCACTTATGTCTTCAAAATCTAAGATAAAAACAACCCAATTTACAGCTGTTAAACCAAATTATAGGAAAAGTTAGTAAATACATCTAAGGATGTTAAAAGGTATAGTTGATGGATGTATGGATAGTTTTCACTCCTGTTTTGAAAGTTCTACTTTATATAGTTGGATTAGTAGTAGTTGGAACTAAATTGTTTGATCTTCATTTTAGAAAGTATCAAACAATAGACAACATGGAACACTGTAACTCTTTATCTCAAAAGAGTTGTTTGTATGGCCTTGTAATATCAGTTGGGATGATATTTTCCATAGCAGGTAATTTAGGTGGAGAATTTTTGAGTATTTTAGACCCAATTATTTTAGAGCTTGCTTTAACATCAAAGGCAGGATATGCAGCGATTTTTGCTTTAATTGGTTTTACACTAACTGTAATTAGCGCAAGATATGAATTAGTCTCTTTAAAGGTCCTTGGGTGGCTAGGTATTGGTTTTGTTCTTTTATCATTTATTTATACAGGTCATTCCCAAAAATCTGGTATTTTGGCACAGATATTACTATTATTTCATCTCATTTGTGTGGCGTTTTGGCTTGGATCTTTTATCCCATTATACAATATGTGCTCCTCTACTAATACAAGTAATCTTTATGTAATAGCCCACAGATTTGGTATTCTAGCTGTTTTTTATTTAGTTGTTCTAATAATATCTGGAGGTTCATTTGCATACATTTTGATGAATGACATTAGTCTATTATTTGACACTTCTTATGGTAACGCATTTTTAATTAAAATGTCCTTAGTTTCTTTATTACTTTTATTTGGTGCTCTAAATAAATTTAAAAATGTTCCATTAATAAAAAACGAGCCTACAGTCGGCTCGATTCAATTAAAAAAATCCATTCGCATTGAAATGTATATTGCTTTACTTATTTTATTCTTAACTAGTATTCTCACCACTTCGATGAGTTTACCTATGGGAGGTTAAATCTTTAATTAATAAAGATTTTGTTAATATTTGGCTAGATACAAACTCTTTCAAACAATTTAGAAACTTAATCATGTTTCAAATTTTTATTTTTATGTGAACATTCTAGGAAAAAAATAATCTATTACTTGCCCGTTTAAAAAATTAGGTATTTTAAAAGTATTTTCAGGATACTCTATGATAACCACACCACAAGTAACTTAATTGGCAGGTAACTTATTATGTCCTCTAGTTGTAAGTTGATAAATTAATGAATTTAAAATGGGATTATGACCTATAATAACTACATTTCTAAACCCAATCACTTTGTCTGTTAATTTTTTTTTAATTTTATCTGTTGATGCATAATATAAATCTTTTTCAATAAATAAAAAATTATCTTTATTATCCCAATCCAAAAAATATTTTCGTAAGTTAATTTTGCTCTTAGTGCAGGTGATATTAAAAACAAATCTGGTTTATCAATTCTTTTTTTAAGTTCCTTAGAAATTACTTTTCAAGAGTTAAAACCTCTTTTGTTAAGGCCTCTTTGAAGATCATTGACTTTGCTATTCCAGTCAGATTTAGCGTGACGAATCATTATTAATTTAGACATTTATTATTAAAATTTATCATTATTTGAAATGATTGATTATGTCATTTGTTTTTTTATTTTAAGTATTTTTAAATATCAAAGGTATATATAAAGTATTTAATTAAATATATATCTAACCAAACGTACCATAAATATTTTTTTACGAAATTACAATAAAGATCAAGCTGTTTTCTATAAAGTCAATTGTCATTTCAATAATTAAACCCTGTTCAGCGTTCCATGGACTAGGGTTCATTGATGGGTTCGTAGAGAAGTTTAAGGTAGTATTTTTATGTTATAATTTTCCTTGTATTACCATATTCGAAGCAGTTTTATAAGTAACTTTTGTATCTTTAAACCCTGCCTCGTTTAATATAGAAAATAACTTTTGAGGCCCTGCTTGGGCCCCAAGTGCTAAACCAACTTCTTGAGATTTTGAGGCTGGAATACATGCAATTGTTGAGAAAGAATAATACAGTTGTCCGATTAAATTAAAGTTATTTTCTGGCAAGTCATCAGCAGTAGGCTCAACGAGCATAATGATTCCATTAGGATTTAGTTTTGTCTTTGCATATTTAATGGCCCCAAGTGGATCTCCCATGTCATGAAGACAATCAAAAAAAGCAATTATATCATATTTACCATCATAATTTTTAGCGTTATTAACTCTAAATTCTAAATTACTAAGGTTTTTATTATTTTTTTTAGCTTCAGAAATTGATGGCTCGTGAGGATCAATTCCTACAATTTTTGAGTTAGTATATTTTTGTGCTATCAAGGAAGAAGAGTAACCATGTCCACATCCAATGTCTCCAAAAGTAATACCTTTAGTAAGCATTTCGTCTGCGCCATCAAGACTAGGTATCCATTTTTTTGTTAAAAATATTGAATATGATGGCTTGAAAAATCTTGCTGATCCAGATAGGCAACATGGATGTAAGTTTCCCCAACCAGTTCCACTACCATTTTTAAAATTATCTTTTATTATATCTATATTATGGATAGCCCCTACTAAATTTTCAAATCCTCCAATCATTAATGAAATACTATCTTCGTCTCCTAAAATTGAAAATTGTTCTGTACTCATAGAAAATTCTTCATTTTTATTATTATAATCTATATATTTGGAGGCAGCTAAAGCAAGCAACCATTCCTTTATATATCTTTTATCCATCTTAATTTGATTACTGAATTCATCGGAAGTGCATGGACCAAATTTATGTAAACTTTTAAATAGACCTAGTTCATCTCCTATTCTCATCATAGGTATTAATGCTCCAGCAGCTATATCTTGCATAATTTTGTATTGTAATTTCCTAGTTTTTTCAATGTCAGTCATTTTCAACTCCCTTAAGAACAAATATTTAATTTAATAAAAGACTACTTTCTATTACCCTTAGCAAGCTTATTCATGGGCATTAGTCCATAGTCCGAGGTTACTGCACCCTTTTCCTAATCAAGATTGGTCAATGTTCAGGGGGTGGTCTGCCCATTGACCGTAGTCCATTGAACACTGACTATTGTTTATCTACCAATTACAAAATCATACTTATTTGGTATACAACCTTGTCTACAGCTACAATATTTTAAAAATAATGTTAAAATATCAATGAGTTATAAAAAATGATGGTGCGCTCGAGAGGATTCGAACCCCTGACCCCTAGATTCGTAGTCTAGTGCTCTATCCAGCTGAGCTACGAGCGCATATTATGAAATAATTATCTACATAAATAATTATAATCAAGTAAGAAAATAAATATTATATTTTTGTTAATTTTAGTGTAGAAAATAATAACTTAACTTTTATATATAATACATGAGTAATATAAATACATACGACAAATCTTTTCCTGTGTCTTGGGAAGAAATTCATAGAAATAGCAAAGCTTTAGCTTGGCGTTTGTCAGAACTAAAGCCATATAAAGGAATAATTGCTGTTACAAGAGGAGGTCTGGTGCCTGCGGCCATAGTAGCAAGAGAATTAGATATTAGATTAATCGATACCTTTTGCGTTTTATCTTATAGTCAAAAAACTAAGGGTGACATAAAAGTATTAAAAGAATCTAGTGTTGCAAATAATGGCGAAGGTTGGCTAATAGTTGATGATCTTGTTGATACTGGTGAAACTATTAAAGCTATAAGATCAACTTTACCTAATGCACATTATGCAACAGTTTATGCTAAGCCAAGTGGTAGGGAACAAGTTGATACATTTATAACAGAGGTTTCTCAAGATACATGGATATATTTTCCTTGGGATATGGAAATGAAGCCAGCTCCTTCAATTTCTGAGCGTAAACAAAAATAATGATATTGACTAACTGACACAAAGCGACTAAAAACATTTTAAATAATTTGAGAGGCTGTATATAATACAGGAAAATAATGAAACGTACATTTCAACCTAGTAATTTAGTAAGAAAAAGAAGACATGGATATAGATCCAGAATGTCTACTGTAGGTGGTAGAAATGTAATTCGTAGTAGAAGAGCTAAGGGTAGAAAAAAGCTCTCTGCTTAAACTTTCATAATCATTTCTATATCTTGTTTATTAAGTTTAATGGCTTATGAGCTGGTAAAATGAAACTTGTAACTTTAAAGAAGAGAAGAGATTTTGTTTTATCAAATAAGTATGGGCAAAAAACCCATAACAAAAATTTCATTTTACAAGAGTATTGCAACCCTAATATATCAGATCAAGGGCTGATGTTTGGTTTCACAGCAACTAAAAGAATTGGTAATGCAGTAAAAAGAAATAGAGCAAAAAGAAGAATGAGAGCACTTATCTCAGGCTTATTGAAAGAAGATAAAATTTTGTTTAAACAAAAATATAGTTATGTTTTAATAGCAAAAAAGTCAATTTTAAAAGCTTCATTTTGTGATATGCACAACCAATTAAGAGAATGTTTGAGTAGATAATGATTAAAAGATTATTAACATCTTCCTCAATTACTTTAATTGATGCATACAAATATATTATTTCACCTCTATTGGGAAATAATTGTAGATACCTACCCACTTGTTCTGAATACACAAAAGACTCGATAATAAAGTTCGGTTTAAAAAGGGGAATTTGGTTAGGTTTTAAGAGAATAATTAAATGCCATCCATGGGGGAGAAGTGGACATGATCCTATAAAATGAATTATTTAATTCATTTCTTTAAATAAAAGTTACTTTAGGTTAAACAAATATAAAATATAAGAGATCTAATATTATTAGATATAAATTGAGCGAGAAAAAATGAACCCAGAAACAAGAAATTTAGTTGCAGCAATTTGCTTATCTATGGCTGTGCTCATAGGTTATCAAATATTATTTGTTGATCCCAAAAAAGATTTATATCAACAAGAAAAAATCACAAAAGAAAATAATGACACCTCAAACATTCCTTTGCCTGAAAATATAGGGAATGGAATTATTACATCTGATAATTCTGAGCCAACTGATCAAAATAAAACAGTTCCAAGAATTTCTATGGAAAGTAAAGAGGTATCTGGGTCCATCTCATTAAGGGGTGCAAGAATAGATGATATTACTTTAACACAGTATCGAGAATCGCTCGAGCCTGAGAGCGATATGATTAAATTATTATTAAAGTCTAATGGTACGACACCATATTTTATTGAATTTGGATGGAGTAGCCCTGATGGGGTTAAAGTCCCTAATGGTAAAACATTATGGCAGTCATCAAGTAATCTTTTAACACCTGAAAAAACTGTTACTTTAAAGTGGGATAATGGCGAAGGAATTAATTTTTATCAAGATATAAGTATTGACGATACTTTTATGATCACTGTTAACCAGAGAGTAGAAAATAGTTCTGCTAAGTCAGTTACTTTATATCCATATGGTTTAATTAGAAGAGCTGGCGAACCAGAAACAATTGATTTTTTTGTATTGCATGAGGGTCCACTTGGAGTTTTTGATAAAACATTGTCTGAACAAAGTTATGGTGATTTAACAGAGGCTGGCAAAAAGGGTATTAATATAAAACCAGAAGAATCAGGAGGTTGGATTGGATTGACTGACAAATATTGGATGACAGCTTTATTACCTGATCAAAACCAGAAATACAACTTTACTTTTAGAAAATTAAGTTCAAATGGTGGACAATATCAAACTGATTTCTTAGGAAATGCTGTAACTATTTCCGCAAACTCTAAAGGTGAGTTTTTATCAAGAACATTTGCAGGAGCAAAAAGATTAGCTTTATTTGATGAATATGAACAAAAGTTTAATATTCAACATTTTGACTTGGCTATTGATTTTGGTTGGTTTTATTTTTTAACGAAACCTTTCTTTTATGCTTTATCCTGGGCAAATGATTATTTAGGTAATTTTGGATTGGCAATTTTAGCTATAACAGTAATTGTTAAATTATTATTTTTTCCATTAGCAAATAAATCCTACAAGAGCATGGCTAAAATGAGAGTGCTAACTCCTCAGATTCAAAAATTGAGAGAAAGAGTTGGTGATGATCGACAAAAATTAAACCAAGAAATGATGAATCTTTATAAAAAAGAAAAAGTGAATCCTGCGGCAGGATGTTTACCAATTTTAGTTCAGATACCAGTCTTCTTTGCTTTATATAAGGTTTTATTTGTTTCAATTGAAATGAGGCAAACACCTTTTTTTGGGTGGATTAAAGATTTATCTGTTCAAGATCCAACCAGTATTTTTAACCTATTTGGTTTACTTCCTTATAGCACATCATTTTTACCAGACTTTTTAAATATTGGTATTTGGCCGTTGTTAATGGGTGTGACCATGTTTTTACAGCAAAGACTAAACCCAACTCCACCAGACCCTATACAAGCAAAAATATTTGCTTGGATGCCAGTTGCGTTTACATTTTTATTAGCAACTTTTCCTGCTGGCTTAGTTATATATTGGACATGGAATAATCTGCTTTCTATATGTCAGCAATGGGTAATTATGAATAAGATGAATAAAGAGTCAAAATAAGTAGGTTGAATTCTTGTTATATGATGATCTCGAAATTGAAAAAGCTAGAAAAATATTTTCAGGGGAATGTAAATTCATAGCTGCAGCTCTTGATATTAATGTAATACCTCCTCAAGAGGGTAATGAGGTAGCATTTGCAGGAAGATCCAATGTTGGTAAAAGTTCACTTGTTAATGCCCTTACAAATAGAAAAACCCTAGCTAGAACTAGTCAAACACCAGGAAGAACTAGGCAATTGATATTTTTTGACCTTGTTTATCAAAGTAATAGGCTTAGATTAGTTGATCTACCTGGTTATGGTTATGCAAAAGCACCAAAGAAAGATATAAAATCATGGACATCTCTTACTTTAAAGTATTTAAAAGGTAGACCAACACTAAGAACTGTATGTCTGTTAATTGACAGTAGGCGAGGAATTGGAGATTTAGATAAAACTATAATGAAAGAACTTGATACAGCAGCAGTAAGTTGGGTTTTAGTTCTTACAAAAATTGATAAATTGAGTAATGAAGAAATAATAAAGGTAAAAAATAATTCAAATAAAATTATTTCTAAATATACAGCTGCTTTCCCAGAAATAATGGTTACTTCAAGTCTCAAAAATAATGGTATTGAAAATTTGAGAACATATTTAGCAAGCTTTGCATAAAAAAAGATAAAATAATAATTAAATTCAAAAATATATGATAATAATAGTGGTATAAATTTAAGACGGTTAAAGCATTGAAAAAACATAAAGATCAAATTCAATCTGAATGGCTAAAAAAAGCTGATTTACTAACAGAAACTTTACCTTTTATGAAACGTTATGCAAATAAGGTCATTGTTGTAAAGTTTGGTGGAAACGCAATGGGTAAAAAGGAATATGTAAACAGCTTTGCAAAAGATATTGTTTTATTACAACAAGTAGGGATGCTTCCTGTAGTAGTACATGGAGGTGGACCACAAATAGGTGAAATGTTATCTAAGCTTCAAATAAAAACCGAGTTTATAAATGGACTTCGAATAACGGATGCTGCAACAATTGATGTAGTCGAAATGGTTCTTAGTGGCGTAACAAATAAATCGATAGTTTCAGCCATTGCTAACTCTGGTGCAAAATCAGTTGGAATTTCTGGTAAAGATGGCAACTTAATAACTGCCAAAAGGTTAAATAAAGTTGATGACAATTCTGACTCTAATGTAGAAAAAGCAATTGATCTTGGTTATGTAGGTGAACCAGAAAAAATTGATCCTCAAGTTATTCATGCTTTAATTAATGAAAAAATGATACCTGTAATTGCGCCTGTAGGGATTGGGACCGATGGCTTAACATATAATATAAATGCTGATACGGCAGCAGGTTCTATTTCAGCTGCAATGAAAGCTACTAGAATGATAATGTTAACTGATGTTGCAGGAGTTCTTGATCAAAATGGTAAATTGATACCAGAATTAACAATTTCAGAAGCTCAAGAATTAATTAAAAATAAAATTGTAGTCGGGGGCATGATCCCGAAAATTAAAACATGCATTGATGCAGTGTTAGGTGGTGCAGAGGCATCTGTAATTATGGATGGAAGAATGCCTCATTCTTTATTGTTAGAGCTTTTCACAGAACATGGTGTAGGAACTATCATTAGAAAAGGTACTAGTTAGTTTTAATTTTTATGAATTTATTTTTGAATAATAAAGATACCATAGACTTTAATGAACAATATGATCATTGGATTTTTGACTTAGATAATACAATTTATGATTTTAATTTAGGTTTATTTGCTAGAGTCTCTTCAAGAATGACAGAGTACATTAAAGATTTTTTTGATCTAAATGAGGTTGACGCTCTCACACTTCAAAGAAATATGTATAAAAAATATGGTCTAACCTTAAGAGGTTTAATGATCGAAAAAAAAATTGACCCAGAGCCATTTCTTGAATTTGTACATGATGTAGATTTTAGTGAATTAGATGTAGATATTAAACTTAAAACATTATTAGGTAAAATCAAAGGCAAGAAATCAATTTACACTAATGCAACATTTCAACATGCAAAAAATATATTAAAGTCAATGGGAATATTTGAAGAATTTGAGATTATTTTTGACATTAAAGATGCAAATTATATAGCCAAGCCAGATCTTAACTCTTATCTCATGATGAAAAAAAAACTCGGTCTTAATGATAGTAATATTTCTAAAAGTATTTTTTTTGAAGATACAGCTAAAAACTTAAAGCCTGCTAGTGAATTAGGAATGAGTACTGCATGGATTGAAAATGATTTTAACAGAAAAGAAGCTGATATTTTAAGAGAATATATTAATTTCACTGGATCAGATATAAAATCTATTTTAAGTAATATGTTATAATTTGAAAAAGGTAATTTGTTTAAATTTAATTGAAGGGATCGTCATGGATATAGAGAATATGAAGTCAGTTATAGAAAGAGTTTTTGATAATAATGAAGATATTAATTCAAATACTACTGGTGAAATCAGAGACTCTATTGAAACTGCTTTAGATTACCTAGACAAAGGTAAATTAAGAGTAGCTGAGCCTTTGGGAAATAGTAAATGGCAAGTAAATCAATGGCTTAAAAAAGCTGTTTTATTATCTTTTAAAATAAATGATATGGACGTTATTTCCGGAGGACCAAAAAGTCAAAACACTGGTCCAGCTAATTGGTGGGACAAGATTCCCTCTAAGTTTTCAGGATGGAATAAAGAAGATTTTAAAAAAGCTGGTTTTAGAGCAGTTCCTGGAAGTGTGGTAAGACATTCTGCTTATATTGCACCTAGTGTTGTATTAATGCCATCATTTGTAAATATTGGTGCATATGTTGATAGTGGAAGTATGATTGATACGTGGGCAACTGTTGGATCATGCGCACAAATTGGTAAAAATGTTCATATTTCAGGCGGTGCAGGTATTGGGGGTGTTTTAGAGCCCGTTCAAGCAGGACCAGTCATCATTGAAGATAATTGTTTTATTGGAGCAAGATCTGAAGTAGCAGAAGGTGTTGTTATCGAAACAGGTGCAGTTTTATCTATGGGAGTATTTATTGGTGCATCTACAAAAGTTGTTGATAGAAATACAGGCGAAATCTATGTAGGTAGGGTACCTTCATATTCTGTTGTAGTTCCGGGATCATTGCCTGGGAAACTATTAACTGATGGTTCCCAAGGTCCAAGCTTATATTGTGCTGTAATTGTAAAAAAAGTTGATGCTCAGACACGTTCAAAGACATCTGTAAATGAACTTTTAAGAGATTAGTTAAGGCCTTTTATGTCTAATGTTTTAAACCCAGTAGAGTTAACTTCAGCTTTAATTAAGTGTAAAAGTATAACTCCAACATCTGCAGGCTCTATTGACTTAATTATTTCATATTTAGAACCTATGGGATTTACCTGCACAAAAATCGATTTTGGACAGGGTAATGAAAAGGTTGAAAACTTATATGCAAGATTTGGTTCCTTAGAACCAAATATTTGCTTTGCAGGTCATGTGGATGTTGTTCCTACAGGTGATGAACAAAGTTGGTCCATAGATCCTTTTGGTGGGGAAATTAAAAAAGGAAAAATATGGGGAAGAGGTGCTGCAGATATGAAATCTGGGATAGCGGCCTTTATAGCGGCTGTATCAGAGTTTATGGAAATAAACAAGAATTTAAAAGAATATGGTAGTATATCCTTTATAATTACAAGTGATGAGGAAGGAAAGGCCATAAACGGTACAAAAAAGGTAGTTGAATGGCTTAAAAATAAGTCAGAAAAAATTTCTGGTTGTCTTGTTGGTGAACCAACTAATGTAAGCCAAATGGGTGATACAATTAAAATTGGTAGAAGAGGAAGTTTTACTGGCTCTTTGATTGTGAAAGGTACTCAAGGTCATGTTGGTTATCCTGATTTAGCAGAAAATCCAATAAATTCACTTTTAAAAATGCTAGAGCCTTTTACAAAAATATATTTAGATAAAGGCACTAATGAATTCCAACCTAGTTCAGTAATGATTACTACAATTGATGTGAATAATGATGCAAGTAATGTTATTCCTGGGGAGGTAAAGGCAAAATTTAACATAAGATTTAATACTTTACATTCTGTAGCTTCGCTAAAATCCATGCTAAAAAACCAATTTGATGCCATCAATAAAAACTATAAGTTTGATTATTTTTGTAATGCTGAACCTTTTCTTACAAGTGATGAAGAGCTCAAATCAACTCTTCAAAATGCAATCACAAATGTTGTAAATGTTAATCCCAAACAATCTACTACAGGCGGCACTTCAGATGCAAGATTCATAACAAAATTATGTCCTGTAATAGAGTTTGGTTTGGTAGGAAAAACAATGCATAAGATAGATGAAAATGTTGAAGTTGATGATATTATGAAGTTAACAAGTATTTATAATAAGTTCCTACATAATTATTTCAGAGTTGAAAAAAATGATTAAATTTCCTCCAAATCCTTTTGTAATAAAAGATGGGTTTTTTTCGGCTTTTCAATTCATGTCGAAAAAAGGTAATTCTTCTCAATTATTCAACTTAAATTTAAATGGTTTTTGGGATAGCTGTTGGATAGTTTTTTTTGTGAATGCCGTTGTATCAACTTTAGCTTCATATGGAATTAAAGCGAATATTGATGGTGATATTCAAAGTGGAATATTACCTAGATTACTTCTAATTACAATTATAGACATTTGCTTATTCTCAATCTTAGTCAACACAATTTTTGAAAAAATTGGGAAGGGTGATAAGTTCTTTAAATTTATAATACCATTTAATTGGATACAGTCTTTTCAGGCTATTTTAATGTTAAGTTTTGCTGTTTTAGGTTTGATTTTGCCTCCATCAATTTTTGTATTTTTTGGTATTATGGTAGTAATTTGGGTTACTTTTTCTTTATGGCGTATTGGAAAAGAAGAGGTTGGTTTGACTGGCTGGGGAGCCACGGGTATGATTTTCTTATCAGTTATTATTGAAGCAAGTTTAGGAATGTTTTCACGTTCATTATCAATGACAATTTGATTTAATTATACTGATTACTGTCGTAAATAATTGGCCAATTATCATCAAGTAAATCATTTGGATACTCTACTTTCTCAAGATATAGACCTTCTGCTGGAGCAGTGGGCCCTGAAAGATTTCTATCTTTACCTTCAAGAATGTTTTTTATATCATTAGGTTCTAATGTTTCGTCACCCACTTTGTACATTGTTCCTACAATAATTCTTACTTGACTATGTAAAAAACTTTTGGCTGATATATTTATAATAATTTCATTATCTACACATGATAGTGATATCTTGTCTAATGTTCTAATGGGAGATTTGGCTTGACAGTTTATAGTTCTAAAACTTGTAAAATCATGCTTCCCAATTAAGTGTTTAGCTCCTACTTTCATTAATCGAATATTTAATTTTTTCCTTGAATGCCAAACCTTTCCTTTTTCAATACCAGGTGGTGCGGCACGACATAAAATTCTATACTTATAATGACGTTTTATTGCACTGAATCTGGCGTTAAACTCTGGTTCAACTTGTTTAGTAGAGACAACTCTAATATTAGATTTCCTTAAATGTGAGTTGAAAGCAGAGATTATATAAAATGGATGTTTAGTTGTTAATTTATGATTTTTTGGAAGATTTATATGAGCCACTTGTCCTAGGGCATGAACTCCAGCATCAGTTCTACCAGAACCTTGAATTTCAAATTCCTGATTAAAAATATTTTTAGCAGCTTCTTCTAAACTGCCTTGGACAGAAATTCCTTCGTGTTGCTTTTGCCAGCCAACTAAGTTATTGCCATCATACTCAATTAGTAAAGCATATTTAACAGTCTTATTAACTTTCAAATTTTTCACCAATACTTATTTTAGTTCCATTAAGAAAATCTTTGACAGACATGACGTTTTTCCCAGGTTTTTGTAGGTATTTAATCTCTAACGATGAGTTATTTCCACATGCTACAATTATTTTGTTGTTACATTCAATTATTGTACCCGGTTCAAATTTATGACTATCTTTACAAAGTTTGGTTTCAACAATTTTAATTTTAACACCATATAAAAATGTATAAGTGCTTGGAAAGGGATTAAAAGCTCTTACTTTATTAAAAATATTTATCGAGGGCAAACTCCAGTTTATAATAGCCTCATCTTTAACAATTTTCTCTGCATATTTAATACCATCCTCTTTTTGCTTAATTGGCACAACTTTCCCATCAATGTATTCTTTTATAGTCCTCACAAGCATTTTAGCTGTTAAATTGGATAGTTTATCATGTATAGTTTTAGAAGTATCACTAGTATGGATGTTGATTGATTTTGAAGATAGTATTGGTCCAGTATCCATACCCTTTTCCATTAACATTATACATGAACCAGTTTTACGATCACCTGCTTCTATAGCTCTTTGTATTGGAGCAGCGCCACGCCACCTTGGTAAAAGGCTAGCATGACCGTTAATACAACCAAATTTGGGCGTTAACAAGAACCTTTCAGGTAGAAGCAAACCATATGCTACGACTACAACTAAATCTGGCTTAAGTTTTTTAAATTGGAGAAACACATCTTCCTGTTTTAAAGTTGAAGGAGTAATTGTTTTTAAATTTAATTCTTTTGCATTTTTTTCAACTGGAGAAAGTTTTGTTTTCATACCTCTTCCACTAGGGCGAGCAGGTTGTGAATAAACAGCAGCAATATTATAATTTTTCTCCATAAACCTTAGGCTGGGGACAGCAAAATCAGGAGTTCCCATAAATATTATATTCAACTAACCCTCGTTTTCGTAACGTTTTAATTTTTAGAGTATTCTTTGATAGCTTTTTTAAGAATTATTTCTCTTTTTAATTTTGATAGATGATCAATAAAAAGAATACCATTTAAATGATCTATTTCATGTTGAATGCAAGTTGCTAACAAACCCTCAGCATCAATGATTTTATCTTTTTTATTTTCGTCAGTATACTTTACTTTTAAGGTTGATGGTCTTTTGATTTTTGCATTGTATCCAGGTATAGATAAACAACCCTCTTCTCTTTCTTCAAGATTTTTACCTAAACTTATTATTTCTGGGTTAATCATTTTAATTGGAAAAGGTTCAAATTGTTCATCTTTTATTTTTTTATTATATTGTTCTTCAGAATTATTTTGAGTTTCATACTTTGTTTTTCCACAATCCATTACAATTAATCTCTTATCAATTGCAATTTGTGTGGCGGCTAAACCAATACCATTTGCATGATACATAGTTTCCATCATGTCATCTAGAATGGTTAAAATATCTTCATCAATAACTGTTACAGGCTTAGCAGTAACTTTCAAAAAAGGATTAGGTACTTTAATAATTTCTCTTAGGCTCATTTAGCAAAATCCTTATGTATTTTATGCTAGTTAATTTAAAAACAATTTGTAATATTATATTATCTTAATATGGAGACAAAATGGATTTAAAATATTTAATTATATTTATCATTTCTTTATTTATACTCTCAATCATAATTTTTTTAATATGTAAATTATATTTTGAAAATAAAAATAAAAATCTTAACACACCTTTAAATCATGATTTAAACCAAATCACTGAATTAAAAGGAGCAGTTTCTCAATTGAGCAGTAGCATTGAAGAGAGGTTGGGTAACTTTGGGACCTCTATTGGTAATAGTCTTACACAACAAACTCAAAATACACAAAAATCTCTTATGGAGATGCATGAGAGATTAGCAATTATTGACAGAGCTCAAGAGAATATCCATTCCTTATCAACTCAGGTAAATGACCTACAAAATATTTTGTCAAACAAACAACTCAGAGGAGCTTTTGGCGAGGTTCAACTTGAAAATATAGTTAAAGATGCACTTCCTCAGAATGCATACCAATTTCAATATACACTAATATCTAATACTAGAGTTGACTGCATTGTAAAAATGCCACAACCACCTGGTTCAATTTGTATAGATTCAAAATTTCCACTAGAAGATTATAAAAAATTTGCAAATTCTTCAAATGAACAAGAAAAAAAAGATAATTTAAAATCATTTCATAATGCAGTTCAAAAGCATATTAAAGATATTGCTGATAAATATATTTCACCTGGTGAAACAGCAGACTCAGCTATAATGTTTCTTCCTAGTGAATCAATTTATTCAGAAATTAATATTAGGTTTCCAAGACTAGTCAATGAAAGTAGAAATAAGAAAGTTTACATGGCAGGTCCTGATAATTTAATGCTTCTTTTGCATACTGTTAGGGCTATATTAAGAGATGCCACGATGAGTCAAACAGCAGGAAAAATACAAATTGAAGTAGATAAGTTAACTAATGATTTAAATTTATTAGCTGACAGAATCTTAAAACTCGATAAACATTTTGACTTAGCAAGAAAAGACTTAGATGAAATCAAAATTTCTCATAGAAAAATTGAAAACAGAGGCAATGTGATAACTTCTATTGATGTAAGTGACAAAATAAAATTGACTGAATAAATTATAATTTGTTTCTAGCTTTTAAAGCTTGCGCAATTGTTCCATCATCCAAAAAATCTAATTCTCCACCAACTGGTAATCCATGGGCTAATCTTGTGATGTTAATATTAAATTTACTCAATATTTCTGCCAAATAATGTGCGGTTGTTTGTCCGTCAAGTGTGGCTGAGATCGCAATAATTATTTCTGTAATAGATTTATTTTCTAATCTTTTTTCTAAAGAAGCAATATTAAGTTGCTCTGGATTGACACCATCTATCGCGGACAAAACACCACCTAATATATGATATTTCCCATTATAAACATTTGATCTTTCTAAGGCCCATAAATCTGCAACAGTCTCAACTACGCATAATAAGTTTTGATTTCTAGAAGAATCTTTACAAATTTGACAGATTTCATTTTCATCTAAATTACCACATTCCATACAACTTCTTATGTTATTAGCTACTGTGGTCAAATCTTCAATAAGTGGTAATAGTAATTTTTCTTTATCTTTTAATAAGTGTAAAACAACCCTTCTGGATGATCTAGGGCCCAAACCAGGAAGTTTTGAAACTTTTTTTATTAGTTTTTCTAAATATTGTTCAGACATTTTAATTTTCCAAATGTAATTTAATTTGATTTTTTATCTTCAATTGAAGTTATCTCAGCATGAGGAAAATGTTTAAATACTTCAGCAAAATGAGGATTTGTTTTTATTTGTTCTTTCTGCTCATTAAATTTAATATTTTGTTTTTCAACTATAGTTTTATCTCCATCTTCCTCAGAATGGGTAACATTCCATTTATTTTTTGTTAATTTTTCTAAAGTGGAAGATAAGTTTTTTAGAATTTCTGTATCAGATTTGAATTTTAATCTTAGCTTTATATTACTTTCTTCAAAAGATATTAAATGAACATTATTAATCAATTGAGCATGGAGTAGAGACTCTTTGTTTTTTAAAAGTAATTCTAACATATCTTCAAAAGATTCAGGATTTTTTAAATTTACTGATTTTTCTTCATTATTAACTATAATTTCTTTGTTTAACTTGTCTTGAGAATGTGATGTCTCAGAAACTTTAGTTTGTTTATTCTCTGATTGAGTATTTGTTTGTTCTGATATTTTTTCTAAAAATTGACTTGGATCTGGAAGTGATGATCCATAACATAATTTTATTATTGCCATTGAACCTGCTTGTTCCTCATTAGGAGCATATTTTAATTCTTCAAAACTTTTAATTAAAATTTGCCATAATCTAACAAGTTTTGGTAACCCATTTGTAGAAATTTCAGAAATTTTTTTCTGTATTGTCTCAGTCATATTAGTGTCTGATTTAATAACATTAATTTTTGATGCTAAGTGACCTATTTCCAAAAGATTTGAGATGATTTGAAGTGGTTGTACACCATTTTGTAAAATATCATCATAAACTTTTAAAGCTTCGCTACATTGATTTGATAAACATAGCTCAAACAATTCAATATTTTTTTCATAACCATTTAATCCAAGCATATTTAAGACTATTTGATCCTTAATATCGTCGCCACATAGAGATGCTGCTTGATCTAGTAACGATAAAGCGTCTCTTACAGATCCTTCACTTGCTTTACAAATATGTGAGATAGAATCATTCTCATAAGAAATGCTTTCATTTTGACAAATGTTTTTTAAATGATTTGATAATGTTTTTAAATCAACTCTTTGAAGATCAAATTTTTGACATCTTGAAATTATTGTTGCTGGTATTTTTTTTATTTCAGTTGTTGCAAAAATGAATTTAACATTTTGTGGAGGTTCTTCTAAGGTTTTTAAGAGAGCATTAAAAGCTGCGTTAGACAACATATGAACTTCATCTATAATATAAACCTTGTATCTTGCATTATTTGGTGAATATATAGCAGAGTCAATTATTTCTCTTATGCCGTCAACGCCAGTTCTACTAGCGGCATCAACCTCAATGACATCAAGAAAATTTCCATTATTTATAGATTTGCACGGTGAGCAATTATTACAAATTTCAAAAGAGGGATCTTCTTTACTGCCATCGCCGATACAATTTAAGGCTTTAGCTATTATTCTTGCTGTGGTAGTTTTACCAACACCTCTTATCCCAGTTAATAGAAATGCGTGAGCTAATCTACCTTTGTTAAGAGCGTTATTAAAAGTTTTGACTAGTGTGTCTTGTCCAATTAATTCACTAAAATCATTTGGTCTATACTTACGAGCTAAAACTCTATAATTGCTTTGTTCATTAATATTATGTATTTGATATCTCGTTTATAATCAGTAAAACGAAGGGCCTCACAACCCGCTATCATTGTTACGGCTGCTTCCTTTCGGACCTGACCGGATTGGCAAGAATTACGTCCGTGTGACCCTTCACAAGTATATATGTTATAAATAGTTATAATATGCAAGAATTTCTGTGCTTTTGAATTAGTTTTTCTTCGCTCTAGAATAAGTTCCAATAATTTTAACTGAATTAGGTTCGCTATAGAAATACATCTCTTCTAGAGCGTTTTGCATAGCTTTTGTATCTGGATGACCTTCTGCATCAACGTAAAATCTTGCTGCGTTCATCTCCTTACCACCAATATAGCTTTCAAGTTTAGTAAGATTTATTCCGTTAGTAGCAAATCCACCTAATACTTTATATAATGCAGCAGGAACAGATCTAACCTCAAAAATTATAGTAGTCACAGGAATTGGTATGTCTACAGATGGTGTCTGAGGATCTCTAGCCATTATCAAAAATCTAGTTGTATTATGTTCTGCATCTTCAATATTATTTTTCAATATTTGTAAGTCATAGATTTTTGCTGCCATATTTGATGCGATTGCAGCAATTTTAGGATCTTCTAACCTTGAAACTTCTTCCGCTGCTCCAGCAGTATCTATATGTTGTATTGGTATTAGGTTATATTTTTTTATAAATTTTCTACATTGAGCAAGTCCTTGTGCATGACTTTTAACATATTTCAAATCTTCTAGTTTAGAAGTTTTAAGCCCAAGTAATTGATGATTCACTCTTTGAAAATGTTCGCCAACAATAAATAAACCACTTTCTGGTATTAAATGATGAATATCTGCCACTCTACCAGCCAAAGAATTCTCAACAGGGACCATTGCGTAATCTGATTCACTATTTTTGGTAGAGTTAAGCATGTCTTCAAATGAAGTACATGCTAGGGTTTTAGAATTAGGAAAATAAGCTTCACATGCCATGTTTGAATATGCGCCAGCCATACCTTGAAAAGCAATTATAAGTTTACTTTTATCATTCATTTTTTATCTCTATTTTGTTTGACTTAATTTATTATATGAATAACTAAATTAAGTCTTTAAAATAATTTTCTGCTTTCTTTAAATCTGATTTAGTATCCACTCCAATCGGGTGTTCAGAAGTAATAATTGTGTGTATTTGCATTCCAGATTCTAGTGCTCGAAGTTGTTCAAGTTTCTCTGATATTTCTAGTGGGGAAGGTTTTAGTTTTACAAATTTTTCTAAAATATCTCTTCGCCATGCATAAATCCCAATATGATGCCAAATATTTTCACTTCCAGTTGGAATACATGCTCTACTAAAATATAATGCTCTTCCAACATCGTCTATTTTGGGATTATTGTTTGTGAAAGTTGTTGCTACTTTCACAACTGATGGGTCATCAAACTCATCTGGAGAGGCTTTAACAATTACTGTAGTAATTTCTTTTAATGGATCATTAGCTACCTGAGCTAATTTTTTAATTAAATTTCCTGAAATATTTGGTAGGTCGCCTTGTAGATGAATAATATTTTTATATTTTTTTTCATGATCAAACTTTTCAAGAGCTTCTAATATCCTATCTGATCCACTTTCATGTTGATGAGAAGTCATTAATGCAGTTCCACCATATTCACTAACAGTTTTAAAAATCAACTTATCATCAGTTGCAACAACTACTGGAGCATTTAATTTTGCGTTTATTGCACAATTGTATGCATGAATTATTAATGGGATACCATTTATCTTAAGTAGTGGTTTATTGGGTAATCTTGATGAACCTAACCTAGCAGGTATCATAATTATGGTATCAGTATATTCCAATTTTAGGCTCCATGAATCATCTATAATAATATTTAAAGTTTCTTGGAAATAATTTATTACCCTTTTTGACTTTTATACTTGAAGAAAGCATTTCTTGCATGTAAATAATTAATTATTGAAAATTTTTTTTGTGGATTAATTTATGGATGCGTTGAGATTTAACAAGATAGCAGCTGCTTTATTATCAGGCGTTTTGTTGATAATGGTTTTTGGAAAAATTGGTAATTTACTTGTTAATCCAAATACGGAAGTCTCAAATGCATATCCAATCGAAGTTCCAGAAAAAGCTGAAACAAAAATAAAAGAAATTAAAGAAATAGTGGTTGAACCTATTCTTGCTCTTTTAGCTAATGCAGATATAGATAGTGGTCAAAAAATTTCTAAAAAATGTGCTGCTTGTCATGGATTTGAGGCTGGAGGTTCAAACAAAGTTGGGCCTAACCTTTATAATATTGTTAACAAAGAACAAGGTAAAGCTGACTATGCATATTCTAAAACACTTGCATCATTATCTGGTAAATGGACTTACGAAGAGCTGAATAAATTTTTGTATAAACCAAAACTATTTTATAAAGGCACTAAAATGAATTATGCAGGTTTATCAAAAACAAAAGATAGAGCTGATCTAATTGCTTGGTTAAGAACAAAGAGCGATAGTCCTGTAGCCTTGCCATAGATAAAATACAAATGAACAAAAATCCCTTTTGAAAAGGTCCTTTTTATGAATGAAGCTGAATTTATTGAAATTTCAGATTTTATGAATTTATTGGCTGATCGTTCAAAAGTTATAACTTTAGAGGGTTTTAACTCAAATCTAACTCTACAAGTTAAAGATGATGGAAGCCCTGTAACAGACTATGATATAAATTCTGAAAAAATATTAAGAGAGATTATATCAGCCAAATTTCCAAATCATAACATATTTGCGGAAGAGATGGGATTTACATCAAATAACTCTGATTATACCTGGATTATAGATCCAATAGACGGCACTCGTAGCTATGTTATTGGAAGGCCTTTATGGGGTACATTAATATCACTTGCATTTAAAGGTGAACCAATTATTGGCATGGCTGATTTTCCTGCTCTAGATGAAAGGTGGATTGGTTATAAAAATAAATGTCTACTTAACAACACAGCTTTTAAAAAAAATTATAAATCCATCACAAGTATATCTGAAGCAACAGTTGGCTCTACAGGACTACATTTATTTTCTAAAATTGGTAAACAAAAATATGAAACTTTGATAAAAAAATCCAAGTATCATGTTTGGTCAGGAGATTGTCATAATTATTGTTTGGTAATCAAAGGAGGCTTAGATTTAGTAGTTGAAGAAGGTCTTTCTTCATATGATATCTTGCCATTGATACCTATATTAAAATCAAAAGATATTATTGTAACCGACTGGAAATCTAAAAAAATTAATCTAAAGAATGATTTATTCAGCAAGTACTCTGTAATTGTTACAAGAGATAAGAATATTTATGACACAGCAATTAATTATATGAATTAATTTAAAATTAACTTTTTGAACAGTACTTAATAATCATATTCACTATGCTTCGCAATCCCATGGCTTCTCCACCTATAGGGAAGCCTGGCCGTGATGAAGTATTCCAAGCCATAAGATCAATATGTGCCCAATTTGTATTTTTATCTAAAAATCTATTTAGGAATAATGCTGCAGTTATTGCACCACCTGTTCCTGATGATCCTGTACTACTTATTGCATTATTATTTTTATCAAGTTGTTTATTATAAGGTTTAAATAAAGGCAATCTCCACATTGGGTCAATTTGTTTTATGCCCTCATTCATAATATCTTCCCCCAAAGTATCATTGTTTGTAAATAATGCAGGTAATTCTGTACCTAAAGCTACTCTTGCAGCTCCCGTTAAAGTTGCGAAATCTATAATAAAATCACTTTTTATTTTGCTTTCCTGACAATAAGTGAGTGAGTCTGCAAGTAATAATCTACCTTCCGCGTCTGTATTACCAATTTCAACTGGTGTTTGGTTTCTTGAATAAACAACATCTAATGGTCTCATAGATTTTTCAGAGACCGCATTCTCAGCAAGTGGTAAAATTAATCTTAAATTAACAGGACAATTTATTGACATTAATGCATATGCTATTCCGAGAACTACTGCACTACCACCCATATCTTTTTTCATTAATAACATACTATTGGAAGGTTTTATATCCAAACCACCACTATCGAAAGTAACTCCTTTACCAACCAAAACAATATTAGGATAATTGTTTTTTTTATTTTTATTCCATTGAAGATCAATAAGCACGGGTTTGTTTTCGGAAGATCTGCCAACAAAATTTACTAAGGGAAAATTTTTTTCTAGTTGTTTGTCTTTATATGATAAGATTGTAGGAGAAAATTTTTTAAATAATTTTTTAATTATTTTTTCGTAGTTTAAGGGTGTTAGGATATTTGGTGGCAAATTGATCAAATCTCTTGTTAGAAAAATACCTCGTATTTCTGAAAAGCACTTTTCTAATGAATTTTTTGAAATTTCTTTTTTACATTGAGATAAGCATAAGGACTGCTTTTCATGAGAACTTTTGTTTATTTTTTTTATGGAAAAATTATAGAATGCTAACCCCCATCCTAAAATAAAGTTTAACTTGTCAAAGTTTTCAAATTCATCAACAAATTGAACACTCCATTTTTTCTTGGGAAGTTTTTGTGACAGTTTAGCAGCTTGGTCAATTAAGCTTTTTTTCGGTTCATGGGATTTTTTAATTATAGCAATTGCTCCACCAAGAGCAAATTCCTCATTTGGGAAAAATCCAAAATGCTGCGTATCAAGTGCAAAACTTGTATTTAAAAACTTTTTTTGTTTTTCGGATATTAACTTACTTGAATTTAAACTTTTTATATCGTTAAAAAGATAAAGAGGAATTGATTTGATTTTTCTATTTTCGCAAAATCCATTTAGAATCTCATTGAAATTATATACCATTATTTAATTACCTCGTATTAAAATTTAAAATTATAACATTACTCTCAAAATATGGTATTTCTAAATTAATAAAAAAGTTAAAGAAATGAATAGTATTTTAGAATTTTCAGAATTTTTTAAAAAATTAAAAAAATTGAATTATTTAATTTTTGGTTCCTTGATTATTTTAATAATTTTAGCTCTTTTCTCTGGGCAATACTCAATACCTCCTATAGACCGGGATGAAGCCCGTTTTGCTCAAGCAAGCAGTCAAATGATTCAGACTGGTGATTATGTAAATATTAAATTTCAAGACGAAATTAGAGCCAAGAAACCAATTGGAATTTATTGGCTTCAAGCGTTTTCAGCAAAAATATTTGGTCAGGAAGATATTGGTTCGTATAGAATACCATCTTTATTAAGCTCAATTATAACACTAGTTTTTGTTGGTTTAATAACTAGGTTGATTTTTCCTCTTTATCAGACTCTTATCGTAACATTATTATTTGCATCATCAATTGTATTTATGGGAGAAGCTCACCTTGCCAAAACTGATGCTACTCTTTTGTGTTTAATCTGTGTTCAGCAATATTTTTTACTCAAAATAATTTTGCATCAAGATAATACTTTCAAAGTAAAATACTTTTACCCAATATTAGTATGGCTAGCTTTTTCTTTTGGAGTTTTGGTAAAAGGTCCTCTTTCAATAGCTATACTATTTCCTACAGTTATCGCCTTTTCCATAATTCAGAAATCTATAAATCTGATAAAATCTTTAAGACCCATGTTAGGTTTTTTAATATGTACTTTAGTTATTCTGCCATGGTTTTTGGCTATTGATGAAGCAACAAACGGCATGTTTTTACAAAAAGCTTTTCAAGAAGATTTTTTTAGTAAATTGGAGAGTGGTCAGGAGGGACATGGTGCAATGCCAGGAACTCATTTATTAACATTATCAATTTCAATATGGCCTATTGCCACTTTTTTACCTTGCTTGATTTTATTTATTTTACAAAATAAAACTAATATAATTATAAAATTTTTAATGTGTTGGATATTACCATTTTGGGGTATTATTGAATTAATTCCAACAAAACTTCTTCATTATCCACTTCCAGTTCTGCCAGCAATTGCAATTCTAGCAATTGGTGGGCTATTGCAGTTTAAATCTAATATCAAAAAAATAAAAAGTGTATTACTTCGAAAAATTACTTATATCTTTTCTATTTTATTAAGCTTTGGAGGAATTATTTTAAGTGGAGGAATTTTTTATATTTCTTCTAAGTTTAATATTGAAAACGATTATATTTTAACATTTTTTACAATATTGCTTGTCTTAATTGCGATTGTTATTTTTATTTTGTCACATACTTTGATTTTTAATTTCAAAACTTTATACCCAGATACTAGTAAAAGTTTTTACAATATTTTATTGGCAATCATTGCTCTTGGATCAATTTTTAATATTATTAATTACAATTTTGTTTTACCTAAACTAGATTATTTACATCCAAGTAAGGCAATCATAAAGAAATTAAACAAAGTTAAGGCTGATGCGGTTGCGTCCTCAGGCTATCATGAACCAAGTCTTGTTTTTTTATTAAATGGTAATGTTTTATTATCTAATCCTCACGAAGCTGCTATTTTTATGGCAGAGGGTAAAAACAATGTAGCGTTAATAGAAAAAAATGATCTAAAACAATTCTTAGAAACAACAAACGATCTTAATTTGAAAATAAATGAAATATTTATAGTAAAAGGTTTCAATATAGCTAAAGGTAGGCATGTAGAAATATACATTTTTCAAAATCAATTGTTTGACCTGTTTAACTAAAATAGTTATTGGTTTCTATATATTCAATTATTGCAATACTAAACATGTCCAAAACAACCGAAATATCTGTAGTTATTCCTGTTAAAAATGAAGCAGGAAATATTGATACCCTAGTAAGTGAAATTCATCAGTCATTAAAAAAGTTTAGTTATGAAATAATATACGTAAATGACGGATCAGAAGATAATACTGAATTAGAATTGAAAAATAATATGAAAAATAACAAAAAGTTAAGGGTTATTAGCCATGAAAACAGTCAAGGTCAATCTGCAGCTTTGAGGACAGGTATTAAAGCATCAAATTCAACACTAATAGCAACTTTGGATGGAGACGGTCAAAATGATCCATCAGATCTTCCTAAAATGATTGACACACTCAAGAGCTGTAAAGATGAGTTAGTATTAATTGGCGGAGTTAGAGTAAAACGTAAGGATAGTATTACTAGGTTATGGGCATCATCTTTTGCAAAATATTGTAGATTTATTTTGCTTAAGGACACTCACCCTGATTCAGGTTGTGGAATAAAAGTATTTCATAAAGAGTTATTTTTAAGGCTTCCTTATTTTGACCATATGCATAGATTTTTATCAGCTTTAGCCTTACGTGAAGGAGCCAAGGTTTTAAAATTTAATGTTAAACATAGAGAAAGAGTAGTAGGGACTTCAAATTATACTAATTTAGGAAGATTCCTAGTTGGCCTTTTTGATGTGCTAGGTGTAATCTGGCTAAGAAATAGAATGCCAAAAAATACTTCCTTTAAAGAAATTTTAAAATAATTAGGAATTTGTAATGAACTTTATATCATTCTTATCAACACAGATAGAAAAAGGTGCAATTTTTTTAAATGAGTTAATAATTTTTATTCTACCATTTATGGAGCCTTATTTATTAGATCATCCAGAAGCAATTATGATTACTATAGGTTTTGGAGGGCAGGCATTATTTGCAACACGTTTTATCATACAATGGATAAGCAGTGAGAATGCAGGTAAGTCAGTCATACCCATAGCTTTCTGGTATTTTTCAATTTCAGGTGGAATGGTTTTATTAACTTATGCAATTTGGAGACAAGATCCAGTTATAATTGCTGGACAGTCGGTTGGTGTATTTATATACGCTAGGAATTTATATTTTATATATAGAGAAAAAAAACTAGGAAATAATTCTTGAGGAACTTTTTAGTATATTAATCTTGAGACTAGATTTATGAGAATTCATTTTTAATTGGTCTGGAAAGTAATTTTTTTATAATGTCTTTGATATCTGATTTTTTGTTTATTATTTTATAAATTGCGTCCACGATTGGCAGCTCTACATCAAGTTCTTTGGACAAAGAAATGGCAGCATCTAGAGCGTTTAAACCTTCTACTAGACGAGTTGGACGCTGAAAATTATTTTTTATTATATCAATCCCATATGCCATATTTCTAGAATGCGGCCCACTACATGTTAGGCTCATATCGCCAATTCCAGCAAGACCAAAGGCGGTTGCGTGATCCCCACCTGATTTTTTAATTAATTCGCATGTTTCCGAAATACCTCTAGTAATAAGCGCAGCTTTAGCATTATCACCTAATTCTAAACCTTCAACAATACCAGCACCAATAGCAATTATATTTTTTATTGCACCTGCAATAGATGCCCCACTTGGATCATTACTAGGATAAAGTCTTAAATTGGAATTGTGAAATAATACGCAAATAGAAGTGGCTACATCAATCTCTTTATTAGCCACTATCGCAGCTGCTGGCTTGTTTTTAGCAATTTCATCAGCAAAAGTGGGTCCGGTTAGTATAGAAAGTGATATGTTATGAAATCTATTTTCTACAATTTTATTAAAAGTTTCACCTTTTTTTGTTGCAAAACCTTTTGAAGTAATAATTACATTTATTTTGTTTTTAGTAAAAGAGGAGATTTCTTCGATAGCCATTAAAACTCTTTTGCTTTCTGTGGTAATAAAAATTAAATCACTACCTTTTATGGCTTTTTCTTTATTTGTGGTTGCTTGTATCAAAGGACTTAGTTTTAAATTAGGGAATCTCTCTGATTTACTATTATTTATTTGTGTTTCTCGTGTCTTATCGGATACTAATATAGTAGAATTATGATTTAACGTGGAAAGTGTAATTGCTAATGCTTGCCCCCATGCACCGCCTCCATAAAAACATATATTTGAATAAATTGACATTTATGCTTTTGCTCCACTTTTCCCAATATTTTGATGTATAGGGTTTATTAAATGTGCATTGGAATCTAATGGCCACCTTGGTCTTGGCTTAAAATTTAAACTACTTTCACCTTCATTATTATATTTTTCGTAACCTGCCCATGCTATCATTGCACCATTATCTGTGCATAAATTTAATGGAGGCGCAAAAAAAGTGCTATCTGTTTCTAAACATAGTTTTTTTAGTTCTTTTCTTATATGTAAATTTGCAGCAACTCCACCTGAAACTACAAGTTGAATATTAGATATATTTCCAAGAATTTCCTTAAATTTTGTAATTCCTAATCTAGTTCTATCAATTAAACAATCAGTTATGGATTTTTGAATGCTTGCTGATAAATCACTTATTATTTTTTTGTTTAATTTGTTTTTCATTGCTATTTGATTAAAAGCTGTTTTGAGACCTGAAAAAGAGAAATTTGGATTTTTAGATTTATGCATTGGTCTTGGTAAATAAAAACTTGTTGGATCACCATCTTTAGACATTTTTTCTATCATGGGTCCACCTGGAAAACCTATGCCAAGTATTTTTGCAGCTTTATCAAAAGTTTCTCCAGCTGCATCGTCTAAGGTTGAACTTATTCTGGTATATTTACCATATTCTATTACAGCTATTATTTGAGTATGTCCTCCAGAAACTAAAAGCAGAAGATAAGGATATTCAATATTATCTGTTAAACGGGCGGTTAATGCATGTCCTTCTAAATGATTTACAGCAATGTAAGGTTTTTCAAGAGACATAGCTAAAGATTTAGCAAATACAGTACCTACAATTACGCCACCAATTAATCCTGGTCCTCCCGTAGCTGCAATTAAGTCAATATCTTTTAAACTTAACTTTGATTCTTTTAATGCTCTATTAATTGCGTGATTTAAGTTTGATAGATGGTCTCTAGCTGCTATTTCAGGTACAACGCCACCATAATTGTTTAAATTTGAGTTTTGATTGATTACAACATTAGACAAAATGTCTTTTTTTGAAGTAACCACGCCAATTGCTGTATCATCACAACTGGTTTCAATACCAAGTATTTTTATATCATTAGAACCACGCATAAAATTCCTAAGTAAATTAAAATTTTACTATAAATTAAATTTAAAACTAAGTAATGCAATATAAATTAATATTGTATGTTTTACGATTTACTATAAGTGTATAGAAATATTCAAGAATTAATAAATAACTTGATAATATAATAGATTAATAAATTAAAATGACACTTAAAGTAAGAATTGCTACTCGAAAATCAGAACTCGCTTTACGACAAGTAGATATTGTTAAAAGTTATTTTGGTGAAGATGTTGAAACTGAAACTATTAAAGTTACTACTTCAGGGGACAAAATTTTAAATAAATCTTTATCTGACATTGGAGGTAAAGGTCTTTTTATTAAGGAATTAGAGTATTTTATTTTAAATGGTTTTGCAGACATTGCTGTTCACTCAATGAAAGATATGGAAACAGATATTGCAAAAAATACTGAAATTTCAGCTGTTCTTCCAAGAGGTGATAGAAGTGATGTCTTGTTAGGAAATTATGATTCATTTGATGATTTGCCAGATAAAGCAATTGTGGGAACAAGTTCTGTAAGAAGAGCTGCTTTTGCTAAATATTATAGGCCTGATTTAAACATAAAGATTCTAAGAGGTAATGTTGGAACTCGAATTGAAAAGCTTAACTCTGGATTATATGATGCAATTATATTAGCCAAAGCAGGTTTGGATAGGTTAAATATTAAAGTTGGTAATATAATTCCAAATGAAATTATTCCTCCAGCATCTTCTCAAGGGGTAATTGCGATTCAATCTACTACAAATGGTAATAATGAATATCAAAAACAATTAAAGATACTCTTAAATAAAATTAACGATGAAAGAGCTTTTTTTGAAACTTTGGCTGAAAGAAGTCTATTAAAAACTTTAGATGGTTCTTGTAGATCTCCAATTTCAGCAAGCGCGCATTTTACTGATAATAAAGAATTGATATTGTATGGAGCAATTGCAACTTTAGATGGTAAGAAAGTGATTAGATCTAAAATCACAGGATCGATTAAAGATGCAATTAAGTTAGGTCAAGAGTTAGGAAATAAAATTAAAACTCAAACTAATGGTGATTTTTTATTTAAATAATTTTATTAAACAAGGAGTTGGTGGATTAAAAAATCAAAAAAAATAACTTTTATCCTTCGAGAAAAAAAAGATGCTGAAAGGAATTCACAATATCTAAATGATAATGGGTCTTATTCAAAACCGTTTCCTATAACCACATTAAAATATGAAGATTTTAAAAGCTTAAATGTTTCTAAAATTTTTTTTAATTATCTTATTATAACAAGTCCTAAAGCATTAAGCATTCTTGATAAAATAATTTTAAATACACCGGGTAATTTTACAAAAAATATAAGAATTTTTTCTGTAGGATTTGAAACCACATATCAATTGAAAAAATTATCATATACTAATATTGCACAAGCAAATAATAGTTCTAAATCTTTACATAACCTAATTGTAAATAACACTAAAAAAGAAGATTGTGGTTTATGGATTGCTGCTAAAAACAGAAGTATTGAACTTGAAAAAAATTTATTAAATTATAACAGAAAAATAGAAATTATCGAAGGTTATAGCACCCATCCAATTTTAGAATTACCAAAGCCTTTGCAAATGGATTTAATTGAATATGATTTCTTAAATTTAGTGATATTTTCATCAAGAAATGTATCAATTGCAAAACAAATTTTAGAAAATTACAATTTATTCAATATTGTTAAAAATAAAGCAACTTTATATGTTAATAGTGAAAATGTTGCTAACAAAGCAGAGAGCATAGGTTGGATAAATATAAATATTATTAAGAAAAATTTTACTAAAGAATTTTTAGATAATATAATCAAATTACCTTAGTAAACAGGGACATAAAGATGATAAAAGCTAAAACTCATAAAGCTAAGAGTGATAAAGAAACAATCATCGATATGGAGCCGGTAAATGAAACACAAAAAACAATTATTTTAAAAAATCCTATTTTTTTAATACTATTTATAACCGTCGTCTCGTTTATTATAATTTTAATTTGGATAACTTTATATTATTTGCCAAATCATATTGAAAAACAGTCAAATAAAATCATTCAACTAAATAAAGAGATTGTGGCTTTAAAAGATAAAGAAAATATAAAAATTAATGAAATTAATACAGAAATTGAATTACTTAAGAATAAGCTAAATTCTCTTGATTTTAATACAAACGAAACATTAAACCTCGAAATTGAAAACCAAGGTAACTCCTTGTCATTGATAAAAGAAGAGCTAGATAAAATCTCAAATAAAATAAAAATTTTAGAAAATTTAGCTGAAACAACAAATAAAGAAATAGAACAAAATAATAATGCTGTTCAAGTTAAAAACTCTTACGAACCGAGAAAGTTTTCACAAAATATAGAAAAACCTCAAAAAGAACTTATTAAAGAAGGTAAAATAATAATAGAAAAACTTCTCTCAAAAAAAGACTTCGGTTCATCTTCCAATTACGATGAAGTTTTAAGTGAAGAAACCTATTTGAATAGACTGAAAAATTATTTTGCAGGTTTTTTAAAACTTAGAAAGTTTTCAGACAACACCACTCCTAGAGGGTTAATTACAATGGCAGAAAAAGAACTTGAAAACAAAAATTTTAATAATTTTTTATCTATCATAAAGACACTTCCTGAGAATTGGAAAGAAACTATAAAAGACTCAATAATTAGGTTTGAAAGAGCATTAAATCAAAGTTAAAAAAAAGAGCGAACAAGTGATTTTTAAAATATTAAAACTAATAATATTTATTTCCATCATCTGGTATTTATCAGAATTCTTCTCTGAGCATCCAGGAGTAACATCTATAAATTGGATGGAGTGGGGAATTCAAATACCTACAGACAGGTTTATTCTAATTATTATTTTGTTTTCTGTAATTCTAATCTTTATTGACAGAATTTGGCTAGCTTTTTTGAATTTGCCAAAAGCGACATTAAGACGATTTGAAGCTAACAATAATAAAAAAGTTGAACAAAAATTAGTAAAGGCATTTTTATTGGCAAGTCATGGAGAATTAGTAACTGCAGCAAAAGAAGCTGCGTTAGTATCAAGGAATACTAAGGATAAAAATTTAGGTAAATTATTAAACACACACATTAATGTCTTTAACAAAATAAATAAAAACTCTAATGAAAATGAAGAATTATCAAAAAATTATTTTAAACAGCTAACTGATGAACCATCTACAGCATTTGTTGGTCATTTAGCACTCATGAGACAAGCAATATTAAATAATAAAGATTTAAATGAAATTATTAATGAAGCTCTAAAGGCTCTTAAATTTGAACCTAAGTCAAAACAAATTTTAGAAGTTTTGTTGTTTTCATATGCAAAGTTGAGAGATATTTCAAATTCTCTTATATACCTCAATAAATTAAAAAAACTTAATTATATGAAAGATAATATATACAAAAATATATCTGCGGATTTAAATTACTTAAAGGCATTAGATTACTTAGAAGATGAAAAAAGTTATCTTGCTACCAATCATTTAAAAGAAGCCTTTAAACAAAAACCAAGTCATATTGGAGCTTCTGTAAAGTTGTCAGGCCTGCTTAAAGGTATTGGTTCAAAGACAAAGTCAATTGATCAATTAGAAAAAACTTTTTTATTAACTGCTAACCCAGATATTTTAGAAGAACTATCAAAAAAATGGAATTTAAAAACATCAGGATCTCGTGTTTCAAAAGCGATTAATCTTTTGAATAAAAAATCTTCCCAAGAAATTAAAAATGATCTTAAAATAGAAGTAGCGTGTTATGCTATTTCAGAGGAAATTTGGGGTGAGGCTGAAAAACTATTAAAAGATATTCCTGAGGATAAACTTACAACTAAAGCATATCAAGCGTTGGCTGATATAGCTGGATCTCAAAATAACCCTCAAGTAGTTAAGAATTATCTTGAAAAAGCTGCAAGCGCTAAAGAAGGATATAATTATTTTTGTTATTCCTGTGGTAATAAAAATCATAATTGGGAATTACATTGCCCAAAATGTGATCAATTAAGTACTATTGATTGGATGAAAATAGAAAATAATCAAAATTATGATGTTTTAAAAATATCTTCAGATAATCGGCCTAATAGATTATCAAATAAAATACTCAATTGACATACTAACTAAATAAATAGAAAAAATAATTAAAATAAACCCAAAAAATAAAAAAATTATTTTTTGATTATGGTTAATATAGTTTTTTAATTTTGGAAGGTTAACTGAGTAGGAAACTAAAATATACCAGACTGTGTCAATTATTCCTGCTAATAATCCAATCCCAACTTTGTTATAGTCATTAAAGTCATTATTTATAAACTGACTAAAAACAGATGTAAAAAAAATTAGAATTTTAGGGTTTATTAAAGATGTTGTAAGTCCCAAAAAAAAACTACCTGTAACTTTTTTTGATATTATATAATTTTTGTTAATGTTTTTTTCATTTGTTGTAAAAAACATCATTTTATAACCAAAAAATATAAGAAATATTGCACCCATTAATTGAATCAATGGTATTATTGAGGGTAAATTTTTATCAATTAAACTTATAGTGTAAATAGAGATTAGGGCATAAATAAATATACCAAGCCCATGGGCTAATGAAGCAATGATTCCTAATAAAAAGCCTCTAGTATTATTTATGTAAATTATTACTAAAATACTTGGTCCAGGTGTTGTTGCGCCTGCTACACAAATAAGTGCTATAGACAGCCATTCATAAATACCCATATTTAAACTTAAACCTTAAACTAAACTTTAAACTAAATTTTCAAACTTATTTTGTCTTAGTCCTTCATAAACTGTTATTGAAACGGAATTACTTAAATTAAGACTTCTACTATTCATAATCATGGGTATCCTAAGTCTATTTGTAACTTTTATTTTATCTAAGATTTTATTAGGTAATCCACTGGTTTCACTTCCAAATAAGAAGCAATCATTCCTTTTAAATTTTATTTTAGTAAAAGTTTTTTTAGCAAATTTGGTAAATGCATAAATTTCATTAAACTTTATTGAATTTAAACATAAATCAAAACTATCATGTAAAAAAAAATCTGCATCTTTTTTATAATCTAGCCCGGCTCTTTTCAGTGAATTATTACTTAGATTAAAACCTAATGGTCTAATTAAATGTAATTGAGTGCCAGTATTAGCTGCTAACCTCATAATATTACCTGTATTAGGTGGGATTTCAGGATTATATAAAATTATATGAAACATTAAAATTTTCTGACTTAGTTTAATTTAGAGAACCTTCTAGAATATATTTTAGAATTCTTACAACTTGATATTGGTCTTTTGCAACAGCAGATGCTGCTGCATCAACTTCTTTCAATGCATGTTGATGTTCATCATTATGGATTACAATTATAGATTTGTTTAAAGCTGCAGCAAAACCTGCATCAAAAGCTGCATTCCATTGTTTATATTTTTCTCCAAATTTAACAATAACAATATCAGCATCTTTAATTGCTTTTCTTGTTTTTATAGAGTTAATATTAGCACCTTTACTGTCTTTCCAGAAATTTACTTCTTCTTGTCCTAATATTTCGACTCCACAATTATCAGACGCTTCATGATTGGTTATTGGAGAGGAAAAAGAAATATTTAAATTTTCATTTTTGCATAAATTTATTATTTCTTCACGCCAATCAGAGTGAATTTCTCCTGAAAGATAAATGTTCAACATATTAAGCTCCCTTGTTGATATTGTTAGATTATAGTTTTGGTGCATGCTTCATAGTAATAGCTAGAGAAATGCTTGCAAATATAGCTAATATACACATTCCTAATAAAATAGAATTATAATTATGTCCAAAATCTAATAGCATACCTACTATTGCTGGACCTAATGAAGTCCCAAACACCATTGTTGATGTTGATAAAGATCTAACAGATCCCAAATTTTTTGTTCCGTAGTAATTTGGCCAAAAAGTTCCTCCAATTGTCATTGCTAATCCTTGGGTCATTCCTAGAAAGGCAAGTCCAATCATTGCATGAAGATATGTGTTACCGAAAGAAATTATTAACAATCCTAAGGACATTGGTAGTAAGTAGAATGGTAAAATTTTTTCAACACCAAATTTGTCAAGTATCCAACCAGAGCATAACGTAGTGAAAATGGACATTGATGTATAGAATGGGAATAGGGCAGTAAAAGAAATTAAAGACCAATCTTTAATTTCTGTTAAGTGAACCATATTAAAAAAGAAGGCAGTAGAAAAAATTGGAGGAATTAAAAAAGGTACTATCACAGCCCAAAACACCCAATGATTAAGAGCCTCTTTTCTGGTCCAATGCTTATTCTGCATGCCTAATTGATTAGAAATATTTTCTTGTTTACTGTTAGGAATCCTTTCATTGGATAATAACTTCAATATTACAGGTAATAAGAATAACAATATAATCATTCCAACAACCCAACTATTTCTCCAGCCAATAATTGTGAACAAACTTACAAACACTACTGGGAATATTGCTTCCCCAATTGAAAATCCCATTATTGATAAAGATAAAGCTTTACCTTTGTTTTTCCCATACCATTTACCTATAGCAACTGCAGGTATGTGTATTAGCATTCCCTGACCAAAAAACCTGAGACCAAAAATTATTAATGGAAGAAGCCAAACAATCTCAATAAAGGTCATGCTTAAGCAAAGGAGGCTTAAGCAAATAATTACAATTTTTATATTTGATGTAATTTTATATTTATCAATGTACCCCCCAAAAACTAACATGGCCATAGCAGAAACTAATGTTCCTCCAGAATAGATGGCGCCCCAATCACCATGAGATAAATCAAACGCTTGTCTAATTTCACCAGCAAATAATGAGATAAAAAAAGTTTGTCCAAAACAGGAACTAAAATACAAAAGAGCTGTTGCTAACAACCACCTAGCATTTTCAATTATAAAATTCATAAGATACCAATCTAATCGTTAGCTAGATTTTATGATACTTAAATAAAGTTAAGGCAATAGTTTAAATTTTTAATTCACCAATTGCATGATTTTCTATATCAAGAAATGTATCAGTAGGGTTTCCAATTCTTCCATATCCATTCCAAACTTTAAACCCCAGTAATTCTTTTTGATAATCATTTAAATTTGAAAAAACATCTTTTTTAATACCTAAGGTAAAATTCTCTTGAGACCTAAATTGTGGACCACAAAAAGTTATTAATAGCGCAAGCCTATTATCCTTTGTAATATTTGCACCTGTTCCGTGCCATACCCTACCATCAGTAATAATAGCACAACCAGGAGGGCCTTCAGCAGATATAACTTCTATATCTTTATCTAAAACTTTATCTGGATGACGTCCAAATAAATGAGATCCTGGAACAATACGCGTACCACCATTTTCTTTACTCATTCCATTTAGCATTATTAAAACATTAGTTACAGCTGGCCTTGAAATAAGTTCGTTGTTGTTACTAATATTTTCATTGATTTTGATATTAAATTTATTTCTTTTAATAGATCCTGGAGGCAGAAAATCATCATTTCGACTAACTGGGTCTGGAAACCACCATTGATCAGTATGAAGATCCATTGCAACGCCACCTGGCTTAGCAATATTTGCTCCAAAGCTTGAAACTAGGAATTCATCTCCAACAATTTCTTTTACGCAATCCACATAATTGTGTTTTGCTAAAATATCTAAAAATACTTTACCTTTATTTGGCAACATCCATACTCGTTGGTTTACCCCAGGAGCATCAGCATTATTATTGAAATCACCCCATTTCTTTTTTTCACTGCCATCCTCATATGCAAGATTTAATTCTTTTTCTGCATTAGCTTGTTCAATTAATCTTTCCATAGCCCTGCTATTTAGATCTGGTGGAATAGCGTTTTTAAGTAAACAATAACCCCATTTTTTTAAGTCAGTTTTTGCGGCTTGTATTGATTCTGTTGGCTTTGGATAATTAAGTTTCATGTTTATCCTCCCAATCTTACTTTATAAGGTTTAGATTAATTAGGGCCTCCTTGACTTTTTCTTTCTGATCAACAGTTGCAGGAGAGGTTGGTCTTCTGGCAAAGCCACTTTCAAGACCTTGTAAACTTTGTGCATATTTACATAAAGATGGCATATTATCTAAGCCAATTGCATCCCATAAAGGCATTAGTTTTTCATGAAGATCCTTTGCCGTTTCCCAATCTTGATCTATGACAGCGTCCCATAATTTAACAGATGGACCTGGGGCAGCAGTTAAAATCGCTGCAATTGATCCTGGGGCTCCCAATTTGTATGATAAGTAAAGTAGAGCATCAACAGCACTAAAAATCATATTTTTAGGGTTTGCTCTTCTAATTAGGTCAGCAAAAAGTTTCATATCACCGGCGCTTTGTTTTACCCCTAAAACTCCTGGGACTTCATCCATAATTCTTAATAGTAAATCTGGTGATAAATAGCACCAAGGAACAACATTATAAATTAATATTGGTATCTGGCATTCATCATGTATCTCTTTAAAATGTCTTACCATTGCATCATCATCAGGCCTAAATAAGTAGCTTGGTGGTGTTATTTGAAGGGCTGCAACGTTAAGAGACTTTACTGACTTACCTCTTTCAATTACTTCAGATGTCGAATTCGCAATAATACCAGCAACCAAAGGGACCCTGCCATTTAAAGATGAAGCGGTTTCTGTCATTAGGGATAAATACTCTTCTCGACTTAAAGCATGACCTTCACCTGTGCTACCTCCAGCAGCTAAACCATGAACACCATTTTCAATTAACCAATCCACTTGTGGCTTTATCAAAGTAAGATCAATTTCTCCATTAGCCTTAAATGGAGTTGTAAAAGGTGCTATAATTCCTTTTAATGTAGTCATGCTTTTCTCCTTAAAAAAAATTCACTAGATTTTTTATTATAAATAAACTTTATTAAAAATATAAAGCTAAAAGAACACAACAAATCAGTATAGGAAAATATAGATCAATGATAATTGATAAAGAAACTGATATTTTTTTAAAAAATCGTATTAAAAATAATTCAAAATTACATCATTTATTAGATCCAGTACAATTAAGAACTGAACGTTTGAGACAGTTAAAGGAAGATAATTTAACACCTCCAAAAGTTTATGATGTAGAAAATTTAAAAATAAAAAACCGCTTTAACAAAGATGTTAAATTAAGATTTTATTTTCCAAATAACTTCAATAAAAAAACTAAAATTCCAATTATAGTTTTCTTTCATGGAGGTGGATTTGTCATGGGAGATTTAGATACTCATGACTTTACATGCAGATCAATTTGCTTAGCGTCTCAAATGATTGTTGTGGCTGTGGATTATAGTTTGTCTCCAGAACATAAGTTTCCCTATGCGGTAGAAGAGGTAAAGGATGTTCTAAATAGCCTTGTAAATTTTGAAAAAGAATTTTTTATTGATCTTAAAAATATTTTCGTATGTGGTGACAGCGCTGGTGGTAATTTGGCAACTGTTTTGAGTATTAACTCAAGGGATAAAAAGGTAATTCCGATAAGAGGTCAGTTGTTAGTATATCCTTGTGTCGATCTAACGCTAACGATGAGATCTATGGATATTTTTCTAGAAGGCATGACTTTAACTTTTGATACTATGGACTATTTCGTTAAACATTATCTTAATTCAAGTAATGATGCAGTTAACTGGGAAGTATCACCCCTTTTTGCCAAGAATTTATATAATTTACCTGAAACATTTATCTTTGCAGCAGGATTGGATCCTTTGCTAGATGAAGGAATAGCTTACACAAGCAGATTAAAGGCCTTTGGCAATAAAGTGACTTATAAATTATATCCTGGTCAGATTCATGGTTTTTTGTCCAATTCTGCACATTTTCCTAAAGCTGCTGAATGTATAAAAGAAATAGGAAAGGCTGCTAATTCAATGGTATTGAATAAGAGAGGTTAAATGGAAAAAGTAATTATTTTTGGAGGATGTGGTTTTTTAGGAAGCTGGATAGTAAGAGCATTTGTAAAAAAGGGTTATAGTGTTTCAATTTTTGACTTAAAAATCAAAAAAGAATTAGTCAGCCTTGTTGTTGGTGAGGATATTAATAAAATCAAATTTATTAATGGTGATATAACAAATTATAATCAGGTCCAAGAAGCAACAAATAATATGGATCATGTTATAAATTTAGCTGGGTTAATGACCCCAGATTGTAGTTCAAACCCTATTTTAGGTGCCAAAGTAAATCTCCTCGGCTCAATTAATGTTTTTGAAGCTTTGAAAAAAAATAATATTAAGTTTTTAGTTTATGCAAGCAGTGCAGGTGTTTTTGGGCTAAAAGATCATTATAACCCATTTCCAGAAACTCATTACGGTGCATATAAGTTGGCGGTTGAGGGGGTTGCAAGAGCGTATTTTAATGAATCTGGAATTTCAAGTGTTGGAATTAGGCCATATGTAATTTATGGGCCAGGAAGAGAAGTTGGGGGAACTTCAGGAGTAACCTTAGCCTGCAAGGCGGCAAAACTAGGAGATAGTTACACTGTAAACTTTTCAGGCAAGGCAGGTTTTGTTTATGTTCAAGATGTTGCGGATTTAGTTGAAATATCAATAGATCAAATTCCCTCAGGTGCATTAACTATTAATATAAACGGAATAACAACCGATGTTAGCCATTTTATAAATTTAATTAAAAAAAATATACCACTGGCGAGTATAGGTATCAAAGGGAATCCATTAAGTGTAGTAGATGAAATACGAGGAAATGAGCCCTCTAACATATTTAAAAAATTTAAGTATACTTCCCTTGAAGATGGGATTAAAAGGACAATCGATTTTTATTAAAACTTTGAAAGAAAAAATAAATTATGCCTCTAAATATTTCTTCTAATGCAAAGGGCATATTATTTATTATTGCTGCTGTATCATGTTTGTCTGTAATGGATGGGGTTACAAGATACCTAACAGATTATTATAATGTAATAGCAATTAATATGTTTCGATATTTGTTTTTATTTCTATTTGTAATATCAATTAACAGTTCAGGAAACAAAAGTGTTATTCTTGTTTCAAAAAGTAAGTTTAAACTCATCCAAATTTTGAGAGGTACTATTCTTGCTGTAGAGATGTGTTTTGCTCACTATCTTTTTTTAAAAATTGGTCTCATAGAGACACATGCTATTTTTGCAAGTTGTCCTCTAATAGTTGCGGCATTATCAGTAATTTTTTTAGGAGAAAAAGTAGGTTGGAGAAGGTGGAGTGCAATATTGATTGGCTTCATAGGCATCTTAATTATGCTACGGCCAGGTACTAAAGTCTTTGACCCTTTATCTCTAATAGCATTGGGGTGCGCAATTGCATTCGCTATCTATCAAATTTTAACAAGATATGTTTCTAGTGAAGATAGTCCTGACACTAGTCTTTTTTATACTGGTATTACAGGATTTGTAATATTAGGTTCTTTAGGGCCTTTCTTTTACACACCCGTTGATAACGCGCATTGGATATATTTGTTACTAGTTTGCATGCTTGGAGCTGGAGGGCATTTTTTGATGATAAATGCTTTCAAACATAGTGAGGCTTCAATATTACAGCCATTTACATATCTTCAGTTAGTTTTTGTTTCTATAATTGGTGTATTAATGTTTAATGAGAAATTGGAGAGTGAAATAGTCATAGGATCATTAATTGTAATTTCAGCAGGGCTATTCACTTTTTGGAGAGAATATATAAAAAACCGAATTAATGAGGGGATTAATTAGTTGTCTAAACATAAATATAAAAATATTCTTTTAACCGGTGCAGCTGGGGCCTTAGGCAATCAACTAAGGGAAACATTATCTAAAGAATGTGATTCGCTTAAAATTTCTGACAAGGTAAATTTAGAAAAAAAATTTCATAATGAGAAAGTTGAAATTGCTGATCTTGCCTCAACAGAATCAATATTAAAATTAACAAAAGATATAGACTGCATAGTTCATATGGGTGGTCAAAGTATAGAAGGTTCTTGGGATAATGTTTTAAATTCAAACATTATAGGCATGTATAATCTATATGAGGCATGCAGAAAAAATAAAATTAAAAGAGTTATTTGGGCTAGTTCAGTTCATACAGTTGGTTTTTATCCAAGATCCGAAGTTATAGATAGTAAAGTAATGCCTAGACCAGATAGCAATTATGGTTTGTCAAAGGTCTTTGGAGAGTCCTTGGCTCAGTATTATTGGGACAAATACAAAATAGAAACCGTGTCTGTAAGAATTTACTCATGTGTTCCTGAGCCTAAAGATCATAGAATGCTCTCAACATGGTTAAGTTATGATGATTTGAGGAGCCTTATTATTGCGTGTATAAATTGTCCTAATGTACAACACTCTGTAATTTTTGGAGTATCAAATAACGATTCGGTGCTAATCGATAACAAATATGCCAAACACATTGGTTATAAGCCAAAAGATAATGCAGAAGAATTCAGAAGTTTAATTGAAAAAAAAGATGGATTTATTGATTCTACAGATTCTTTAGTTACAACTCATGGTGGTTATTTTGCATCTTCAGGTCACTTTGATGATTAGATCAAGCATAAAATTGCAACCAAAATTTTAGTTTTTATAAAAAACTATTAATAATCAATAACTTGTAGGTATAATTCTCTTAATTTTAATTAACTAAAAAACAAGTTTTACTTTTAATTAAATTCGTCTGAAATTAACAGCAACGGCCTCTGCATCAAATAAGACATATGATGGAGGAACAACAGCCTCAACAACATTAACCTTTACTGGTTTAGTTGGCTCAGAGACATTAGGTCAAACTGTTGGATCAACCTTTAATAATAAGAATGTTGGATCTAATAAGACAGTAACGGTTAACTCAATTACATTAGCAGATGGTAGCAATGGTGGATTAGCAGCCAACTACTCAATCAGTGCAGGTCAGACTACAACAGCTAACATAACAGCGAAGTCATTAACAGTATCTGGAATAACAGCCTCGAATAAGACCTATGATGGCAGTACGAATGTTACTTTAACCGGAACAGCTGTGTACAGTGGATTAGTTAGTGGTGATACGTTTGATGGAACTTACACAGGAGCGTTCTCCGATAAGAACGTTGGTAATGGTAAGACAGTAACAATTACATCTTCTTATAGCGGTGCTGATGTAAGCAACTATAGTGTAACGGATCAGTCATCAACCACAGCTAATATTACAGCCAAATCCTTGACAGTTTCTGGCATAACAGCATCAGATAAGATTTATGACGGCAATCTTACAGCAACAATGAATGGTAATTCAGCTGTGTATAGCGGTCTAGTACCTGGAGACACGTTTAATGGAAGTTATACAGGAGTGTTCAGTAATGCGAATGTAGCCAGTGGTAAGACAGTAAATATAACCTCAAGCTATAGTGGAGTAGATGTAAACAATTATAGTGTAACAGATCAATCCACAACAACTGCCAACATCACAGCCAAAGCATTAACCGCAACAGCATCTGCATCGAATAAGGTTTATGATGGTTCTTCAGCAGCAACAGTTACACTATCTCTGTCAGGATTTATAGGATCAGAAACTGTTACAAGTACAAACTCATCAACATTTAATAATAAGAATGTTGGTACAGGTAAGACAGTAACAGTTAATTCAATCACCTTGGCAGATGGAAGTGGCCTAGCAGCCAACTACTCAATCAGTGCAGGCCAGACTACAACAGCTAACATAACAGCGAAGTCATTAACAGTATCTGGAATAACAGCCTCGAATAAGACCTATGATGGAAGTACGAATGCTACTTTAGATGCATCATTAGTTGCGTATAGCGGGTTGGTAAGTGGTGATACATTTGAAGGCACTTACACTGGGGTATTCTCTGATAAGAATGTTGGCACAGGAAAGACAGTAACTATCACACCTTCATATACTGGTGCAGATGTAAGTAACTATTCAATAACCAACCATGCTGATGTTACAGCCAATATAACTGCAAGGTCACTAAGTGTATCTGGTGTTACAGCCTCAGATAAGACTTATGATGGCAGTGTTACAGCAACAATGAATAGTTCATCAGCGGTTTATAGTGGCTTTGTTTCTGGGGATGATTTTGCAGCTAGTTACTCTGGTGTATTTGCCAATGCTAATGTTGGAACTGGCAAGACAGTGACGATTACCTCAAGTTACAATGGAACTGATGTAAGCAACTATAATATAACGGATCAAACATCAACAACTGCTAATATATCTGCCAAACCATTAACCGCAACAGCTTCTGCGTCGAACAAGGTTTATGATGGTTCTTCAGCAGCTACATCAACTTTATCTCTATCAGGATTTGTTGGATCAGAAACTGTTACAAGTACAAACTCATCAACATTTAATAATAAAAATGCTGGTACAGGAAAGACAGTTACAGTTAACTCAATTACATTAGCAGATGGAACAAATGGAGGTTTAGCAGCTAATTATTCAATCAACACAGGCCAGACTACAACAGCTAACATAACAGCGAAGTCATTAACAGTATCTGGTGTCACAGCATCTAATAAAGTTTATGATAGCACAACAAATGCTACAACAGTCTTGTCTTTTTCAGGATTAATTGGATCAGAAACAATAAATAATACCAACTCTTCAACTTTTGATAATAAGAATATTGGTACTGGTAAAACTGTTACAGTTAATTCATTAACTCTAGTTGATGGTAGTAATGGAGGACTTGCATCTAACTATTCAATTAGTTCAGGTCAGACAACAACTGCTAACGTATCAGCCAGACCTTTAACTGTATCTAATATTTCAGCTTCTAATAAATCTTACGATGGTACTACCGCAGTAACT
>CACJOU010000006.1 GCA_902595145.1 uncultured SAR116 cluster alpha proteobacterium
TCTATTTAACATTCAAGACCCTCCTGAAACTGTTAAAGTTGCAGCGCAGTCTGTTATGAGGGATATTATTGGTCAGACAAAAATACAAACAGCACTTACGGGTGGTCGTCAAGATATTCAATTGAAAGCTAAAAACATGCTCCAAGAACTTTTGAATGAATATGAAGCTGGAGTTGAAATCAGAGATGTTCAATTGCTTTCAGTTAATCCTCCTTCTGAAGTAATTGATGCTTTTAATGATGTTCAAAGAGCTAGACAAGATAGAGATACGCTTATTAACGAAGCTGAGGCATTTAGAAATGATATCGTGCCTAGAGCAAGAGGTGAAGCAGCTCAACTTATTTCAGAAGCAGAAGCATATGCTAGCGAAGTGGTAAATAGAGCTAAAGGTGATGCTGATAGATTTAACTCAATCTATACAAGTTATAAACTTAACCCTGAAGTTACAGAGTCAAGAATATACTTGGAGACAATGGAAAAAGTCTTTTCAAGAGTAAAAAAAATCATAATGGATAATTCTGCAAGTTCATCTGGAGTTGTTCCATATTTACCTTTAGATCAACTAAAACAAAAGGGAAATTAGTAATGTCTTCTTTAAAAATATTTTCAGGTTTAGGTGTCTTAGCTGTGTTATTTGGTATACTAAGTTCCTTTTTTACTGTTGATCAAACTCAACAAGCATTAGTTCTTCAGTTTGGGGAACCTAAAAGGCTTGTTAATAAACCTGGTTTGAATTTTAAAATACCTTTTATTCAAGAAGTTACTTATTTTGAAAAAAGAGTACTTTCTTTAGTATCGCAAGATTCAGAAGAAGTTATTCTGGCTGACCAAAAAAGACTTGAGGTTGATACTTATTCAAGATTTAGAATAACTGACCCACTTTTATTTTATCAAACTGTAAGAAATGAATTTGGTGCCCGACAACGTCTCGAATCTATCATTGACTCATCTGTTAGAAGGGTGTTTGGTAAGTTCGAACTTACAGCTATTTTATCTGATGCAAGAACAAAAATTGTAGAAGATATTGGAGATGAAGTTAATTCCACAATCAAAAAATTAGGTATGGAAATAATTGATGTTAGGATAAGACGAGCAGATTACCCAGAAGCTACTAGTCAAAATATTTTTAATAGAATGAAAACAGAACGAGAGCAAGAAGCTAAAGAGTTTAGAGCGGAAGGTGCAGAAGAGGCTCAAAAAATCCGAGCAGATGCAGAAAAACAGAAAGTTGTTCTTGTTGCAGAGAGTAAAAGAAAGGCTGAAGCTTTAAGAGGTAATGGTGATGCTCAAGCCATTAAGATTTATTCTGATGCATTTGGGCAAGATGAAAAATTTTTCAAATTTTATAGATCTATGCTAGCTTATGAAAACACATTTGCAGACGATGGGACAACAATGCTACTGAGTCCTGATAGTGATTTTTTTAGCTTTTTTGGTAAGCAAGATGGTAAAAAATAATTAATTTTGTTGTTTATTATAAACAATAAAAAAATTACTTATATTAGCCTTAAAAGCGCCTTTTTTATATATATATTTATTTATTGATGAAAACTTAATGGTGGGTAAATGTCTTACATATTTAAATCTAAAAATAATCAAAAATACACACTAATCACAAGCATTTTAATTTTATTTTTTACAAGTTATGTTGTTTACGCAAAAAGTGCTCCAGAAAGTTTTGCTAATTTAGCTGAAGAATTAAGCCCTTCTGTTGTTAATATATCAACTACTACAGTTGTTGAACAAAAATCAAGAGAAATGCCATCTTTCCCTCCTGGCTCACCCTTTGAGGATTTTTTCAAACAATTTGATAAACCTGAAAATAAAAAAAGAAGAGCCCAATCATTAGGTTCTGGTTTTATTATCGATAAAACGGGTTACGTAATTACTAACAACCACGTTATTGATAATGCTGAAAAAATAATGGTTATTTTATATGATGACACTTCATTTGAAGCTACTGTGGTAGGTAAGGATCCTAAAACTGATGTCGCTCTCTTAAAAATTGATCCAAAAAACACAAAACTTAAAGCTGTTAAATTTGGTGACTCTAATAAACTCAGAGTTGGTGACTGGGTAATGGCAATAGGCAATCCATTTGGTTTTGGTGGAACAGTTACAGCCGGAATAGTATCTGCAAGAGGTAGAAATCTTTCTGGGTCATATGATGATTATATTCAAACAGATGCATCTATAAATAGAGGTAATTCGGGGGGGCCGTTATTTGATATGAAAGGAAACGTTGTAGGAATTAATACTGCAATTTTTTCACAATCCGGTGGTTCAGTAGGAATAGGTTTTGCTGTTTCATCGAATTTAGCAAAACAAGTTACTGATCAATTAAAGATATATGGCCGAACTAAAAGAGGTTGGCTTGGTGTTTTAATTCAAGAAGTTTCAGATGAAATTGCTGAAAGTTTGGGAATGAAAGCTGCTAAGGGAGCTTTAGTATCTTCAGCAACTGATGGAGGTCCTGCTGAAAAAGCTGGAATAAAAACTGGTGATGTTATAATCAAATTTAATGATACTGAAATCAAAAACATGAAAGAACTTCCTAAAGTCGTAGCTGGTACTCCTGTTGGTAAATCTGTACCACTAGTAATCTTAAGAAATGGAAAAGAATTAACATTAAATGTCACGCTGGGTGAGCTTGAATTAGCAGAAAAAGATAACTTAATTGGTCAAACTTCTAAAAAGAATGTTAAAGCTAAAGAGTATGGTAATTTAGGGTTCACGGCAGAAGAATTATCTGATCAAAACAAGAATAAATTTAAGCTCAATGACATTGACACTGGTGTTGTTATTACATCTGTTAAAGATGATAGCTCAGCTCAAAAAGCTGGTTTAAGTCCAGGTATGGTCATAATAAGAGTTGGTCAGATAGAAGTAAATTCTATGGATGTTATAGATAAAGCAATCAAAAATGCAGTGAAACAAAAAAGGAAAGCTTTGTTGCTTTTAGTAAAAGTAGAAAGTGGAACTAGGTTTGTCGCATTAGAACTCAAATAAAAAAAATGCTACTTAATTATATCACTATCAGTATAGCCTTGAGCATATAACAAGCCTAACAAGCTTGTATTATTGAAATGTAAATCGGCTTCTTTTTTAAGAGCACTTTTACCATGGTATGATACTCCTAGGCCAGCATGTTTTATCATTTCAATATCATTTGCCCCATCTCCAACACATATTGTATCATTATAATTAAGATTATATTTTTTAACGTATTTATCTAAGTATTCAAGTTTGGCTTTTTTGTCTAAAATTGGTCTCTCAACTTTTCCGGTTAATTCAAATTTTTGAAATTCTTTTTGAATGGTTTGAAGTGTGTTAGCATGAGTATGTCTGAAGCCTAATAATTCTTTTAAATATTGAGTTAAAAAGGTGAAGCCACCAGAAACAAGAACAGTAATTGATCCATTCATGTTCATTGTTTTTACTAATTCTCTTGCCCCATGATTAATATTAATATTTTTTTTTAAATTTTCTAAAATGTCTGTAGAATTACCTTTTAAAACAGCAACTCTGTCTTCAAGGGCTTTTTTGAATTCTATTCTACCATTCATAGCTTCATTAGTAATAAATGTAACTTCTTTTTCTTTACCAATTTGTCTTGCAAGTTCATCCAAACTTTCTTCTTTAATAATTGTGCTATCCATGTCAGCAATAAGTAACTTTTTCTTTCTTTTTTCGGTAGTTTTTATAAAATTACAATCAATTCCATAATTAGATTGAAAATCAGACATAATTTTTTTAAGTTTTGTGTCATATCTATTTGAAGACAAACCCCACTCATAAGCTTTTCTGGAACTCAACTCCCTAAAATGTACTTGTTCATTTGTTGAATTTTGTATGTGAGATGAAACTAAATCCAAATAAAAATTACTAATTTTATGTTCTTTTGTATTTGATATTAATAAGTAGTCTTTCATTAAAAATTAATTATACTATTGTAATAATTATGTCTAGTTTATTTAATGTTAAAGCATCTTTTGATCTTGAAAAAAATCACTACAACTATGAAAAAGATCTTGTTATTATCGCTGGTCCTACTTGTGTAGGTAAATCATTGATAGCAATGCAATTAGCCAAAAAAATTAATGGTGTATTGATTAATGCTGACTCTGTTCAAGTTTATGAAGATCTTAAACTATTATCTGCAAGGCCAACAGAAAAAGATATGCATCAAGTTCCTCACTTTTTGTATGGCTATGTTAAATCTGAAATAAATTATTCAATAGCTGACTGGCTGCAACAGTTGCATAAAGTATTAGATAATCTTAAAAAAATAAAAAAAACAGCAATTTTAGTCGGGGGGTCAGGTTTATATTTAAATTCAGTTATTAATGGTCTAGCTCCAATTCCAAGACTTAAAGAAGAAATTAAAAAAGAGAGTTTATTAAAGTTAAATGAAATTGGAATTGATAATTTTAAGGAAATAAATTTCAACATTGACCCTAAATTTGTAGCTAAAAATTGTGATAAACATAGATTGTTAAGGTCATATGGTGTTTTTCTTCAAACTAATAAGAATATGACATATTGGTACAAAAAATCTAGACAAGGTGCAATAAAAAGAAAAATTTATAGTTTTTTAATAAATTTAGAAAGAGAGCAAATTTATAGAAGATGCGAATTAAGGTTTGATAATATGCTTAAAGAAGGAGCGCTCGAGGAGGTTAAAAAAATACATAAATCCAATGTTGATAGATCGCTCCCAGTTGCAAAGTGTCTTGGGGTTAAGTGGTTGTTAAGTTATTTGGATAAAAAAATTTCTTTTGAAGAGGCTATTAAGTTAAGCAAAAGAGATACAAGAAGATATGTGAAGAGACAAATTACATGGTTTTCTCACAATTATATTCCATATAAAATAATCAATATGTAATAAAATTACAAATTACAATCAAAATTTATAATTTTATATTATAAAGTTGACGGATTCAAAAATTGTTGGTAACTAATATTTTTTTGATTGAGAGTATTAAATTAAATGACATTAAATTACATAAGTGGAGCAGAGGCTGTGATAAAAGCCTTAGTCGATAACGAAGTTGAGGTAATATTTGGATATCCTGGTGGAGCTGTACTTCCTCTCTATGATGCCTTATTTGAAAATAAAAAAATTAAACACATATTGGTTAGGCACGAGCAAGCAGCTGTTCATGCTGCAGAGGGTTATGCTAGATCAACAGGCAAGGTCGGATGCGTTCTAGTTACTTCTGGTCCGGGTGCAACTAATGCGATTACTGGATTAACAGATGCATTAATGGATTCTATACCAATTATTTGCCTTAGTGGGCAAGTGCCTACACATTTAATTGGCACCGATGCTTTTCAAGAAGCTGATACAACAGGTATTTCAAGACCATGTACAAAGCATAATTATTTAGTAAAAGACGCTGATAAATTGTGTGAGATTATTCATAGATCTTTTCACATCGCTTCTTCAGGAAGGCCTGGTCCAGTTCTTATTGATCTACCAAAAGATATACAACTTTCAAATGTAAAATATGTTGATAAAATTTCTAAAATAAAAAAAATTAATAATAATAATTCTTCAAACATAGATGAAAATTTAATTAATAAAGTTGCAACACTATTATTACAGGCAGAACGACCAATTATTTATGGTGGAGGTGGTATTATTAATTCCGGTCCAACTGCATCTAAACTTTTAACTGAGTTAGTAGATATATTAGACTGTCCAGTTACACTTACTCTTATGGGTTTAGGTTGTGTCCCAAATACAAATAAAAATTTTTTAGGTATGCTTGGTATGCATGGAACATATGAAGCAAACTTAGCTATGCATAATTGTGATGTTATGCTTAATGTAGGAGCACGTTTTGATGATAGGGTAACAGGCAGATTAAACGCTTTTTCTCCCAACTCAAAAAAAGTGCACATTGACGTTGATAAATCATCTATTAATAAAGTTGTTTCTGTTGATTATGGTATTGTTGGTGATTGTAAAGAAGTATTGTCAGCGTTAATAAAAGAAGTAAAAAAACTTCATAACCAAAAAACTATCAAATCAAAAACAAAATGGTGGTCTCAAATAAATCAATGGAAAGACAAAGACTCATTAGGTTTCAAACAAATTGGAAATAATATTAAACCACAACAAGCTATAAAATCTCTATATGAACAAACTAAAAACTTTGACACATATATTACTACAGAGGTAGGTCAACACCAAATGTGGGCAGCACAATATTTTGGATTTTCTAAACCTAATCATTGGATGACGTCTGGTGGATTAGGTACAATGGGTTATGGACTTCCATCATCTGTTGGTGTTCAAATTGCTCACCCAAAATCTTTAGTTATTGATATTTCAGGAGAAGCTTCCTTTTTGATGAACATGCAAGAGCTTTCAACCATAGTGCAATATAAATTGCCTATAAAAATATTTATTTTGAATAATGAATGGATGGGGATGGTTAGACAGTGGCAAGAGTTAAACCATGGATCAAGGTACAGCGAGAGCTACACAGCATCATTACCGGACTTTGTAAAATTAGCTGAATCTTTTGGTATTCATGGGCTGAGAGTAGATAATATTAATAATTTAGAAGCTACTATTGATGAAATGATAAACATTAAAGGTCCAGTGATTGCAGATATTAGAGTGGAAAAAGAGGAAAATTGTTTTCCAATGATACCATCGGGAGCTGCACATAATGAGATGATATTAAGTTCTGATGATAATAATAAAGATACTTCTAATGAAGGTCTTGCACTAGTATAAGGTTAGCTAAAATGTCTGTTTATCAAAAAAATGAAGTTATAGAAGTTAAAACTTCAAGAACATTATCTTTAGTAGTAGATAATCAACCAGGCACATTAGCCAGAGTGATTGGTCTTTTCTCTGGAAGAGGTTACAATATAGAGAGCTTAAATGTTACTGAAATAGATAAGATTCGAAATTTGTCTAGAATATCACTCGTTACAAGGGGAACATCGATGACAATTGAACAGATAAAATCACAATTATTAAGAATAGTTCCAGTACATATAGTAAGAGATTTAACTCTAGAGGGGCCATTTATAAAAAGTGAACTTGCACTAGTTAAATTGGTAGTCAAAGGTGCTAATAGAGTTGAAGCACTTAGAATTGCAGAGACTTTTCGAGCTAGAACACTTGATGTTACATTATCAAGTTTTGTTTTTGAACTTACTGGGAAGCCTAGTAAATTAGACGCTTTTACAGATTTGATGCGTTCACTAGGAGATACAGAAATTTCAAGAACTGGTGTGTCTGCAATCTCAAGAGGTGAGAAAACAGAAACAAAACTACTAGATCAAATTTGACATTCCTGTTAATAAGAAAAAACTTTATAATAAGATTGCAATAATTAACTGAAATACAAGGAGTTTTAAATGCGGGTGTACTATGATAGAGATGCAGACATAAATTTAATTAAAAGCAAAAAAGTTGTTATAGTGGGATATGGTAGTCAAGGACACGCGCACGCAGCAAATTTAAAAGACAGTGGTGTTAAAGAAGTTACTGTTGCTTTAAGAGCAGATTCTACATCTGTAGAAAAAGCAAAATCTGCAGGTTTTAAAGTAATGAGCGTTGCAGATGCATCCAAATGGGCTGATGTAATAATGATGTTAACACCAGATGAATTACAAGGTGAAATTTACAAAAATGAAATTGAGCAAAATATGAAATCAGGGGCTGCTATAGCCTTTGCACATGGACTAAACGTACATTTTAATCTAATTGAACCCAGAAATGATATTGATGTTTTTATGGTTGCACCAAAAGGTCCTGGGCATACTGTAAGATCTGAATATCAAAGAGGTGGAGGGGTTCCTTGTCTTATTGCAATTGATAAAAATATATCAGGAAATGTTCATGATATTGGTTTGTCTTACGCTTGTGCAATTGGAGGTGGTCGCTCAGGAATAATAGAAACAACTTTCAAGGAAGAATGTGAAACTGACTTGTTTGGAGAACAAACAGTGTTATGTGGTGGTTTAGTAGAATTAATTAGAGCCGGTTATGAAACTTTAACAGAAGCTGGTTATGCCCCAGAAATGGCTTACTTTGAGTGTCTTCATGAAGTGAAACTAATTGTTGATCTTATTTATGAAGGTGGTATTGCAAATATGAACTATTCAATAAGTAATACAGCTGAATATGGAGAATATGTGACTGGACCGAGGTTAATAACATCTGAAACAAAAGCTGAGATGAAAAAAATACTTGAGGATATTCAGTCTGGAAAATTTACAAGAGATTGGATGCTTGAAAATAAAGTTAATCAAACAAGTTTTAAAGCAACTAGAAAAAAAGCTTCTGATCATCCAATCGAAGCAGTTGGAAAAGAGCTTAGAGCTATGATGCCTTGGATAACTGCCAATAGATTGGTTGATAAAGATAAAAATTAATATTTATTAATTTTTTGATTTAAGTTATTAATTTAAATATGATTTTATAAATGTCTCATTAAAATAAACAATTAAAACCTTACAGAAGGGGTGTAAAATGTTTGGATATGTTCGCGGATTTTTTTCTGCAGATTTAGCTATCGATTTAGGTACAGCTAACACTCTGGTTTATGTAAAGGGACAGGGTATTCTTTTAAATGAACCATCAGTTGTAGCTATTACTGAAATTAGAGGAAAATCTCAAGTATTGGCAGTTGGTGAAGAAGCTAAAACAATGCTGGGAAAAACGCCTGGTAACATTAGGGCTATAAGGCCTATGGCTGATGGAGTGATTGCTGATTTTGACGTTGCAGAAGAAATGATTAAACATTTTATAAGGAAAGTACATAAAAGATCAACATTAGTTAGTCCACAAGTTGTAGTTTGCGTGCCGTCAGGAGCAACTGCGGTAGAAAGACGAGCAATTCAAGAATCAGCAGAAGCTGCGGGCGCCAGAAGAGTTTACTTAATAGAAGAACCAATGGCAGCTGCAATTGGTGCTAATCTACCTGTAACTGAAGCATCAGGTTCAATGGTAGTAGACATTGGTGGTGGTACTACTGAAGTTGCCATTTTATCTTTAGGAAATATAGTTTATGCACGTTCAGTAAGAGTTGGTGGTGATAAGTTTGATGAGGCTATTGTAGCCTTCATAAGACGTCATCATAACTTATTAGTAGGTGAAATGACTGCAGAAAGGATAAAAAAAGGTATTGCTACAGCAAAAATTCCAAAAGATGGGGTTGGAGCAAGTATTGAAGTCAGAGGAAGAGATCTAGTTAATGGTGTGCCTAAAGAGATAGAAATTAATCAAGCCCAGATCTGTGAAGCTTTAGCTGAACCCGTTGGTCAAATTATTGAAGCAACCAAAACAGCTTTAGAACAAACACCTCCAGAATTAGCTGCTGATATTGTTGAAAGAGGAATAGTTTTAACAGGAGGAGGGGCTCTTTTAGGTGACCTTGATACAACTATAAGAGAAGCGACAGGTTTACCTGTTGTTATTGCAGAAGATCCTCTAACTTGCGTTGTGATGGGAACAGGACGTTGTCTAGATGAAATGAAGTCATTGAGAAATGTTCTGATAGGTGCTTAATACTTAACAAAAATATTAATTATGAGTGAGAAAAGATGGTTTCAGGTAAGCCGTCAAATTTAAAATCATTTAAAAGTAGTAAAAATTTCAATTTTATTTTGATATTATTATGCCTAACTTTAGTTTTTTTAGGAAAATTAGATCTTATTGCTATAAGGAATATTAAGGCTTTTCTCTCTGACTTTCTGGCACCTGTAACATTTGCTTTAAATAAACCAGTTAAAGAAATAGCTGGAGTATTTGAAGATGTGAAATCCGCGGGTTCACTTAGAGAAGAAAATATAAGACTTAAAAGCGAAGTTAGAAAACTTAAAGTTATTAATAGTAAGGTATCTAGTCAAGAGCTTGAATTGTTGGAACTAAGACAATTACTTAAAGTCTTGCCTGAGAGAAAAAATAAAATTATTACTGCTAGAGCGATAACAGCACCTGGAGGAGTTTTTGCAAATACAGTATTAATAAATGCAGGTGAAGATTATGGCATTAAAGTTGGACAACCTGCTATTTCTTCTCTTGGTTTAGTTGGTTACGTAGTTAATGTTAGCTTAAAGACAAGCAGAATATTATTAATAATAGATATAAACTCTTTGATACCTGTATATTTAACTAATAGTAATTGGCCTGCTGTTGTTCAAGGGCAAAGTGGAAAATTATTAACATTAAAATTTTTGTCTTCAAAAGCTAAACCAATAGATGGTGAAGTTGTTCAAACATCTGGGCATGGAGGTAGATTGCCCCCAGGTATAAATATAGGGAAAATTGTAAAAAGCTTTTCTGGTAAATTTTACGTTAAACCAATCATTGATTTTCAAAGGCTTACTTATATTTCTATAATCACTAATAAAACCTCTCAATCTATGTCATCAAAAAATTTTGATGGATTTGCCCCACTACAAAAACCAAAATCATCCATAAATTTAAAAGGTTTTAATTTAAGTGGAAAAAGAGTAATTGAAAGTCCAGAAAATTGATAAAGCATATCAAAAATTTTTACTATTTTTATAAATTTTCAAAGAGTATATTATTTTTTGTTTTTTTGTTTTTTACATTGAATTTTCAAACATCCTTGAGTTTTTTTTCAATATTTGAAATTTCAACTCCTAGTTTAGTTTCAATAGTAATTTATTTGTGTATAGTAAGATTTAATATTAATCCGTCTAACATAATTTTATTGTTGACAGGCTTTTTCCATGACATAGTAATTGGAAACAATCTTGGAATTACTTCAATATTTCTTCTCATATTTAAATATTTTATTTTTAGACTAATTTTAGAAAAGATTAATAAAAAGAACCAAGAAGAATGGATTTATTTTACAATAATCTTTATTTTTTCATTTAGCATTGTTTTTTTATTAAATTTGATAATTAGTTTTTCTCTACCTGAATTAAGTCCTATTTTCTTTCATGTAGGAGTTACTCTAATACTTTTTCCTATTATAAATATTAGTATAAATTTTTTTAGTTATGTATCACGATTAATTAAGAGCTAGCTCATGAAAAATAAAAGTCAAAAATATCTAGAAAACACAATTTCAAAAAGATTTTTTTTATTATCAATATTAAAAGGATTTGTAGTTGGTGGAATAGGTTGGAGATTTTTTGATTTACAAATGATAGAGAATAGGAAATATGAGAAACTTTCAGATAACAATCAATTTAATTTTCACATGATAGCTCCTGAAAGGGGTCGAATATTAGATCGTAAAATGAGATTACTTGCAGGTAATATGGATGGATTTTCTTTAGTTCTTAATTGGAATAAAAATGTAAATGAAGATGAGGTAATAAAAAAAATTTTAAAGATTATTGATATTAGTCAAAAAGATCTACATAACTTTTATGAAGAAATTAAATTTAATAATAAAAAGTTTGCTAAAGAAATTTTGATAACAAAAAAATTATCACAAAAAGATGTTTCAAAATTAGCTGTTAGAAGTATTGAATTTCCTGAAGTAAGTTTTTCAATGACTAAGAAAAGAGTTTATCCTCAAGGTATTATTGCAGGCCATATTACCGGGTATGTTGGGCCATATTCTGAAAAAGATAATAAAATAAAACCAAATAATTCATGGTTTGAGGTAGGAAAGACAGGCTTAGAAGAATTTTTTGAAAAAGATTTAAGAGGGAAGTTTGGTAGAAAAAGAAATGAGGTAACATCTAAAGGACACATAATTGCATCACAAATTTACGAAAACACCATTTCAGGAAATGATATACGAACATCTTTAGATATGGGACTACAAGCATTTGCAATTGAAAGATTTGAAAGAGGTAATAATACCGTAGTATATTTAAAAAATGACAAAATAAAGAAACAAATTGAACAGGCACAAAATATTAATTACGAAAAAAAAGATTTTGTCTATAAAGACAAAAAAAATAGGATTGTAAATCCACAATCTGGTTCACTTGTTTTAATGGATATTGAAAATGGAGAAATTTTATGTTCAGTATCTTCTCCAGGGTATGACCCAAATATTTTTTCCGAGGGTTTAGAAATTGGTGTTTGGAATAGTCTCAAAAACAATTCTAGAGCACCTTTTTTAAATAGAAGTATGTCTGGTATTTATCCACCAGGCTCAACAATAAAAATGGCTGTTGCACTTGCTGCATTAGAAAATGGTATAATTGATTATAATACTAAATTTTACTGTAATGGTTTAAAAGAATTAGGTTCTAGTACATTTCATTGCTGGGCTAAAGATGGTCATGGGCAATTGAATTTGATGGAAGCAATCGAACAATCATGCGATGTATATTTTTATGAATTAGGTTTAAAGGTAGGAATTGATAAAATAGCATTGATGATGAAAAAACTTGGTTTGGGTCAATATTACGATATTGAAATTAATGATAAGTCTAAAGGTGTTGTCCCAAATATTGAATGGAAACTCAAACGTGATGGATTGCAGTGGTCAATGGGTGAGACATTAAATGCATCTATTGGTCAAGGCTATTTACTTACCACACCTCTACAACTAACTACAATGGTTTCGAGAATAGCTAATGGTAAATTTTCTATCACCCCAACATTAATAATGAAAAAAAGTCAAAATAGATTTGAACCTTTGAAAATAAATCCTAAACACATAGATTTTATTAAAAAATCTATGGAAAGGGTGGTTACAGGAAATAAAGGAACAGCAAAAAATTATAAAATTGGTTCAAAAAAAATTGAAATGGCTGGGAAAACAGGAACAGTACAAGTTGTAAGAATATCTGAAGCAGAAAGGGAAAAGGGCTTAATTAAAAATGAGGATAGACCTTGGAAAAAAAGAGATCATGCTTTGTTTGTCGGATATGCGCCTGTCTTAAAACCAAAATATGCTATAACCGTAGTAGTAGAACATGGAGGAAGCGGTTCATCTGTAGCTGCCCCAATAGCAAGAGATATTTTTAAATATATTTTTAAAGTTTAATGTGGTTAATCAGATGAATTATAAATTAAATAAATTTTCTGAAAAAAGCTTTAGCTCTATTTTTTTTTCAAAATTGTCAAAGCTAAATTTTTTAATCATTACAAGTGTAATTTTGCTTGGTTTTGTTGGTGTTGCGTCTCTATATTCTGCATCAGGTGGGTATTGGGATCCGTGGGCTCAAAACCACATAATTAGATTAATTTTTGGAATTTTCTTGATGTTGATTTTAGCCTTTTTACCTCATGATATTTTTTTTAAATTAAGTGTTTTATCATTTGTTATTGGAATATTGAGTTTAATTTTGGTAAAATTTATTGGTACAGGAAATGTCCAAAGATGGATCACACTTGGAGGAATTAACTTTCAACCCTCTGAAGCTATGAAATTAGCTTTGATTTTAATTCTGGCTAGGTATTTTGATCACATATCAAGGATTGAACTATACAAACTTAAAACTTATATCATTCCTATTTGTCTAATTCTGTTGCCTGGATTTTTAGTAATTTCTCAGCCAGATTTGGGAACAGGGTTAACAATAATTCTACTAGGGCTAGCAATTCTATTCTTTGTAGGAATTTCAATTAAATTTGTAATATTATGCTTTATTCTTTTAGCTTCCTCAATTCCATTTATCTGGAATCAACTCTATGATTATCAAAAGGATAGGATTTTAGTCTTTCTAAATCCAGAAATTGATAGCTTAGGAAGTGGATACCAAATTATACAATCAAAGATTGCCATTGGTTCTGGTGGATTTTTTGGAAAGGGTTATTTATTAGGAAGCCAGAGTAGATTAAATTACTTACCCGAAAAACATACAGATTTTATTTTTACTTTGATTTCAGAAGAACTTGGATTTTTAGGATCAATCTCTATTATATCAATATATTGTGTTTTAATTATTTCTATTATGAAAATTTCTTTCAGAGTTGAATCTCTTTATTCAAAAATTGTTACATTCGGAGTTGGTTTTTTGATATTTTTATACTTAAGTTTAAATATCGGAATGGTGTGTGGATTACTTCCAGTTGTAGGTGCACCACTTCCATTAATAAGTTATGGAGGTACTTCTTTGTTAACTGTGCTAATTGGTTTAGGAATAGTGTTAAGTATTAGTATTCATGATAAAGAAGTTTTGTAATATAGTAATGAATAATATAGGGTAGAGTATGTTTAGGTTCTTCAAACTTAAAAAATGGTTTTTATGGTCTTGGTTAGGTTCCTTTATAATATTATTATCTTTATGGGTTCAGGTTAAAATTGACGTTAAAATTAACGAATGGTTTGGTAAATTTTATGATATGATTCAGAAAGCTCTTTCAAAACCCAATTCAATTACAATGCAAGAGTATTGGGATAGCTTGTTTTCATTTATTTCATTAGCTGGCCTTTATGTTTCAGTATATGTTATAATGATTTTTTTTACTGCGCATTATCTATTTAGATGGCGAACAGCAATGGTTGAGTGGTATCATTCTGTTTATGATAAAGCTTGTAAAATTGAAGGGGCAGCACAAAGAGTTCAAGAGGACACAATTAAATTCTCTCGCATAATGGAATCATTAGGCACAAGTTTAATTGAATCAATAATGGTGCTTATTCAATTTATACCAATTTTATTAGGTCTGTCAGTAGGTATCCCAATATATTTTTTTGGAGATTGGGAATATGGATTAATAACTGGTGCTTTGTTATGGACTATTGGAGGTACAATTTTTTTAATTGGTCTTGGATGGATATTAAGACTAGTTGGCGTTGAATATGATCTCCAAAAGAAGGAAGCAGCATACAGGAAACTCCTTGTTATAGCCGAAGATGATAATACTGTTCGTCCTAAAAACATTGAAGAGTTATTTGAAGACGTAAGGTCTATACATTTTTTTAGTTTTATTAGATATTTATACTTTAATATAGGTCGTATGGCTTACATGCAGGCTAATGTTTTGTCTGCTTATGTTTTCTTAGCTCCAGCAATAGTTGCAGGAGTTGTTACTCTTGGTGTAATGCAACAAATAATAAGAGCTTTTGGTAGAGTGGAAGGTTCTATGCAATATTTGTTAAGAGCTTGGCCAACAATCATTGAGTTAGCGAGTGTTTATAGACGTTTACGAGAATTTGAAAATCGAATTTTAGAAGATTAACTTCGAGTTGTTTTTATGAACAAACTATCTTTTGCAATAGGAATTTTGAGTTGGAGAGGATACGATAGTTTAGAAAATTCATTATATTCCTATAAAAAACATGGTCTTTCAAATATGACTAAACATAAATTTGTTTGTTTACCGGAGTACAATGAAGAGGGCATCAAAATTGTAAAAAAATATAATTATAAACCAATATTAATAAAAAAAAATTTAGGTATTCTAGGAGGATTTAAAAAACTTGCTGAAAAAATGCCTAAAGGTCCAATTTTATTATTAGAAAATGATCTAGAATTGGTTGAGAATAAAAAAGAAACTTATTTACAATTAAAAAAATCAATAAATCTATTAAATGAACAAAGCCTTATTCAAGTCAGGTTGAGGAGCAGAAGAAGCCCAGGTGAACCCTTTGTAGGATTGATAAAGTACAAAAACTATTGGTCAGATAATTTAATTTCAAGAGCTAAAAGATTTTTTAGACCTTTTAAAGCATACAGATTAATTGGGACTTCTACTTATTATCATGAAGAGCCTCACAAAATTCATCCAAATATTGTAAAGAAAATTTGTAACGGATATTATTTTGTACCTAGTTCTGTTTTGACTTGGGCTAATTTAGCAATATTAGTTGATAGAGATATTTATTTAGAAAAAATCATAAGAAAAGCAGAACAAACCAAATCAAAAAAACACATTAATGGTTTCAAAAACATTGAAATTGAGTTGAATAATTCATGGTGGAGAAATAATAAATTTAAAATTCTAATTACTCCAGGATTATTTAAACATAATCGTTTATCCTATAGAGGTTATTAATTTTTTTTATTTTTTTTATTTATTTGATAGGCTCTACCAATTGATAGATAATTATTAGGTATATTTTTATTAAAAACACTTCCTGCACCCATTGTTACGTTGTCGCCTATTTTAATGGGTGCTATAATAGTAGAGTTAGAGCCAACAAAAGAATTTTTACCTATTTTTGTCTTATTCTTATTTTTACCATCAAAATTACATGTAATTGTACCAGCTCCGATGTTGGTTAAAGTTCCTATTTCAGTGTCACCAACATATGATAAGTGATTAATTTTAACTTGATTTGAAATATTACTTTTTTTGATCTCAACAAAGTTACCAACTTTAGATTTCTCACCAATAATAGTTCTCCCTCTAATTCTTGCATAAGGTCCGATTATTGAACCTTTTTTTATCCTACATTCTTCTATATGAGAAAAAGACTTAATTTCCACGAATGAATCAATAACTACATTTTTTCCAAAAACTACATTAGGATGTATTATTACATCTTTACCAAATTTAGTGTCATAATTGATAAAAGTTGAATTAGGATCAATTAATTTAACCCCATTCATCATTGCCCTGCTTCGGATTAAATTTTGAGAAACACCCTCTGCAATTGATAAGTCTAGTTGAGTATTAATACCCATTATCTCTTCTTCATCAATTTCAATAAAAGTTATGTTTTTATTTTCATTACTCAATATTTTTACAATATCTGTTAAGTAATATTCACCTGAGAGTGAATTTTTTTTAATTTTATTTAAGTATTTTAAGCAAGAACTATTTATGCCCATAATTCCACCGTTACAGAAATTTGATTCTGATTTATTTCTTTTGACATCCTTATATTCTAAAATTTCATGTGGTTTTTTATTACTATCAAAAATTATTTTACCATATTTATTTTTCTCATTTTTTTTAAAACCTGTTAATACTAGCTCATTGCCATTACTTAAAGATTTCACAATTTTTTTGAGTGTCTTAGAAGTAATAAAGGGAGTATCTGCAAAACAAATAATAATGATTCCTCTAAAATTTTTAAGCAAAGGAATTGCCTTTTTAACAGCATCACCTGTGCCTAAAGGATTTTTTTGGGTTGCTTTAAACATATTCTTATTATTTATATCTAATTTATCAAATTCTTGGGGGACGATAATCACTGATTTTTTTATCCCAGCAGACTTATTAGCGTCAATTACCCATTGAAGCATAGTCTTTCCGGAAATTGTATGTAAGGGTTTAGGAGTGCTTGACAACATCCTACTTCCTTTACCAGCACTTAATATAATTGAACAAATTTCCATAAAAATGTTATATCTCTTAAGTTTATAAATATAAAGCTTTAAAATTTATGATGAAAATTATATTAATTAAATTTTAATAAAGAGGTGCGAAATGTGCGGTGTTGTTGCAGTTATTGGAAAACAAAATGCAAGTGAACTCGTAATTAAAGGCTTAAAAAAACTTGAATATAGAGGATATGACTCCGCTGGCATTGCTTCAGTTTCTAATGAGACTCTGAATATTGTTAAATCTGAAGGTAAACTAATAAATTTAATTAATAAGTTAAGTGAAGTATCTCATTCAAATTTACAATTTATGAATGCAATAGCTATGGGTCATACAAGGTGGGCTACGCATGGTAATGTTAGCGTTGAAAATGCTCATCCATTAACAAGTGAAAATAAAGTAGCTGTTGTCCATAATGGAATTATTGAAAATTATGAATCAATTAAAAATAAACTTTTGTCAGAGGGATACATTTTTAAAAGTCAGACCGACAGTGAGGTGCTACCACATCTCTTTACTAAATATATCAAATTAGGAAATAATTTGCTGCAATCAGGTAGGCTGGTTTTAAAAGATATTAAGGGCGCATTTGCTTTTGTTGCTATGAGTCTAGATTTTCCAGGCGAATTATTTGTATCTAGAAATTCGTCACCTTTAGCTATTGGTTTAGGTGAAAAATCAAACTTTGTAGGATCAGACGCTCATTCAATAGATCATTTAACCCAAAGAATAATTTACTTAGAAGATGGTGATCATGCATTAATTAATTTAGAGGATGTACAGATTTTTAATATGAATGATGAGAAAGTTGATAGAAAAATTATCAATATAAAAGCTGAAATTGGTTTAATCTCAAAAGGTGGTTATAGACATTTTATGGAAAAGGAAATATTTGAACAACCTTCAGTAATTCCTCAAACAATTTCAACTTTTATCAACAATAACTCTGAAATCAATATAGATTTAAACAAATTAGGTTTTAAAAATAAAAATACATTGCTTATATCTGCAGCTGGGACAAGTTATTATGCTGCTATGGTTAGTAAATATTGGATAGAACACCTTGCGGATTTACCTGTTATAATTGATTTAGCATCAGAATATAGATATCGAAAGCCTTCTGTTTATGGTCAAAGCGCTATGTTGGTTATTTCACAATCTGGTGAAAGTTTGGATACCCTTATGGCATTGAGACATGGTAAAGAGCTTGGTCTAAATACTAATGCAATTGTCAATGTTGAAGGTAGTACAATTGATAGAGAAGCGGATTATAGTTTATATACAAGAGTTGGAGCAGAAATAGGTGTAGCAAGTACAAAATCTTTTACTTCTCAATTGGTCATTTTATTTTTAATTGCTGTTGCTCTTGGAAAAAAATTTAATAATGTCACAACAGATCAAATACAAAAAATTTGTTTAAACATACAAGCATTGCCTAGCGCTATTGCACAAATGTTAAATATGGAAAATGAGATAAAGTTGGTAGCTCAGAATATAAAAAATGCAAATAGCATAATATTTCTTGGCAGAGGACTTTTGTATCCTCTTGCATTAGAGGGCGCATTGAAGTTAAAAGAAATTAGTTATATTCATGCTGAAGGATTTGCAGCAGGTGAAATGAAGCATGGTCCAATTGCGCTTATTGAAGATCAAGTTCCAGTAATTATGTTTTTAGTATCGGATGGTAATGAAGATAAAGCAATCAGCAACTTGCAAGAAGCTTACTCAAGAGGTGCGAAGATTATTTTAATTGCAGATAAAAACTGTATTCAAAAGGCTTCTTTTGCTCATTATAAAATAGAAATACCAAATTTTGAAACTGATTTTAAATCATTATTATCACCATTTCTTATGGCAATCCCAGCTCAGCTTTTGGCTTATCATGTTGCTAATGAAAGAGGTACTGATGTGGATCAACCTCGGAATTTGGCAAAATCAGTTACCGTGGAATAGTTCGGAACGGACTTTTAAATCACGAATCTGAATATGCGAACTACCTCTTTTTTGAGGTTTCAACCCAGTTCAATCACCTAATTCCAATTCAAAATCCAAACAGATATTCAGACAATCAACATGAAGTTTATAAGATAATTAAATCACTTCATGACAATGGGATTGGGTACACAAGAATTGCAAAGATACTGAATGATAGGGGCATGAAAACTGAGGGTGGTCATGTCTGGAAAAACACCAATGTTTTCTCTGTTCTAAAAAGATACAGACAAAGACAAGAGAACATGAAGTTTAGAAATACCAGATACCCAATTGTAAGAAGTAAAATGTGGGTTGAATTTACTAAGTAAAACTAATTTTAATTTAATGATTTTAGTTAAAAAAAAGTTGAAAGTTTTTTTCCCATATGAAAAAATAAATCTATGTCTATTTTAAAAAAATATTTATCCTATTTACCGTTTATTTTATTTACTTTTTTTATTTCGTCTTTTTCATATGCTGACTTGTTTGAAGATTTTTTAGCAAAAGATGTTATGAATCACCCCAAAGAAATTCATTGTGAACAAGACCCAAAATATTCTGATTGTTATGGAGAATATTTGTTTGAAAAAACTTCTCAGAATTATCAAGGAAATTTTAAGAATGGATTGCCCCATGGAAAAGGTTTAATGGAATATTTGGACAAGGGTATTATGATATTTGGAGTTTGGAATAAAGGACAAGTACCTGAAGATGCTATCGTATACTCTGCTAAGAGTGACAAAACTTATAGGGGAAAATTTAAAAACAATAAAAAAATTGGTAAATTTCAATTTCTTAATGAGGGAGAACCACAAATATCTTTAGCAGAATTTAGTAAGATGACTGCTAAGTCTGTAGCAAATAACAAAAAAAATAATAATTATAATCTAATTGTTAACCAATTATACACAGGAAAAATTATATCTGAAGATTATATCGGTCCAGTTGTAGTTACATTTAAAATTAAAAATGGTAAGTTAATTGGCACTCAAAAAATGTTTTCAAGTTCAAAAAAAGAATTCACATCTGAAATAAAAAAAATTATTTTAAATGATAAAAGTTTAACTGGTATTATAGAAACATCTAGTGGTGGCAATTTTAATCTTAAATTAACTTTTAGTAAGGACTTCAAAAGTTTTAATGGAACAAAGAACAATATTAAAAGTAATTACAAATCCCAAATTACTGGAAATATCATGTCAAAGAAAAAGTCAGACGAGTTAATTGTAAAAATGCTTAAACCAATCAAAGCATTAAGTAATGTAGTTAGTGTTTATGAAAATTACATTAGAATTTCTAGTTATTGTGAAGATAATAAGTCATCTGGGCATTTTAAAGAATTTAAAAAAGATGTAAAAATCATTTTAGACAAACTAATTAGTGAAGCAGAAATTCCGAACGATAAAATTTCCTCTTTCAAAGATAAAGCATATGACAGAGCACAAGCGACATTAGACAGAGATAGTGAGTTTCAAAGTCAGTTAATAACGATGACTGCACTTGATAAATCACAATCTTATCAAATATGTAAAAAAACTACTGCAGGTATCGCACCCATGTATAGAATGATGGCAAAACAAGCAAAAAAAAGTAACACCAAAAAGAAGCGAGATTTATAGTTTATAAATTAAATATGTTTTATTAAAATTTATTTATTATTAGTTACTAAAAGTTCACCAGAATTATTAATTCTTGTACAATTAAATCCTCTTACATCACAAATAGCAATTTTTTGAACTTGTGTTTTGGAAAATGCTGGTTTAACTATTTTGGGTGAATATGGTATTGACGCAATTGCAAGGGCAATCATTCCTAATCCAATTAATATTGCTTGAGCAGTTGTTAAATTTTTCATTATAATCTTCACTTTCTAAAAATGTATTTGATAACAAAATTTAATCCATATAAAATTTTTAAGTAAGAAAATAATAAAATTACTATGATATTTAAATATATTTAAAATTTTTGAAGTGAATGAACGAGCAAAAAAAGGATTGGTTGCCCGACAACCAGAAAAGTCCGTTCCGAACAATTCAGTTACTGTTGAGTAACCCATTGATTTAATTGAATAAATTTACCATAAAAAATGATAAGATAGAATATTTTGTGAGTATATTTGTTTGATATTTTTTTTTAATATTTACAAACTTATTTTTTTATTCAAACTAATTTAATGCGGTATTTTAATTACACTATTTTGTTAATTTTCTTTTTGTATGGAACTGGTTGTAAAACATCTCAATTAACAAACTCGCTATCTAATGATAAAAATTGGAATATTTCATATCGAGTAAATTGTTATTTACCAAGTTTAGACTCAGCACAAACTATATCTGAAAATGGAAACAATTTTTTACGATTTACTTTAAATAGATTTGATAGAGGTAATTGCCCAAGCGATAGAAAAAAAATGGGTAAAGATTTTTTTAGAGAGAGAGCGGAATTTAGGTCTGATAGAGTTTTAAAAGGAAAGAATGAAATTAGTTTTAAAATAAGATTTGTAGAAGGTTTTGTAGGATTAAATGAACATTTTTCTCAAATACATTCTAAATATAATGGGTGTGGGAAAGAGGCATTACAATTTTCTTTTGATTATGGACGACTAGTAGTGATATCAAAATTAGGTGGAAGATATTACCCTAGTTTAAATAACCAAGAAATAAGAATTAATGATATTATTGGTAAATGGCAAAGATTTAAAATTATTTTAGACGATGATAGTAAAAAATTTTCACTTTTAATGAACGACAAGTTAATTTTAAAAGATGGTGTTTTTGATTATTTATCGTGTGGTGTTCCAACGTTTCGTTTTGGAGTTTATAGAGATCACAGTTTTAGTGCCAAAACATCAATTGTTGATTTTGATGAAATTCAAATTAAAAACATTCAATAGTCAATAAAGAATACCCTCAAACATATTAATCAAAGTCTTATCAACCACCTCCAAACTAAAATTAGACCATACCTCTGGATACTCTCTTTCTAACTTCTCATCTTTCAGTCTTTTCTTCTTAACAATTGAATGAACATGATTACCTTTGAACTTCTTTCCACGAACAGATAGGTAACCTTTCTTATTTAACCACTCTGCGATTTGGTCAAAGGTTTTGCCTTTTTCTCTTTGTACAGTAATTGTCTCATATAGAAAGAATTGGTATTGAGAAAATTGTGGTACATTAAAAGGTGGACGGCGGTAAGTTATGCTGAAACAGAAAAAAACATCTCCTGAAAAAAACTCCCCACTACACCGCACAAACGATACAGTGGAATAAATTTAAAGTAATACGAAGACAACTCCCAAATTTTTATCCAAATAATGGTTATTTCTTTACTAATACTTTAGATATTGAAACTCAATCCTTAACTATTAATTATATTAATCCAACAAATCAAAATCGTCTAAACCTAATTATGAAATTACATAATGAAGGTTGGAGTAATAAAAGGATTGTAACTTTCTTAAACTTAAATGGAATTAAGAGAAGAAATAAGAAAGATGATTATAAAGTAAAAGATATTTTTTTGTGTTTACAAAAGTTAAAGATAAGAGAAAAAAGAAAAAGTAATATAAAATATAAATTAAGAAAATGGGAACTTTGGAGAGAATATTAATTTATGTGGGAAGTTTATAAAAAATTTCTAATAATGGTTGGTTTAAGTATCATTTTCGTTTTTATTCTTTATTCGTTATAAATAAAAAATGAAAAAAATAGTCCTTTTAATTCTAATTTTTGTTCTTCAATCATTCCCTTTATTATCTGAAGAAAAAAAATTTAGTTATGATCAACATAAAAAAAAACTCATTGAAAAAAAACTTCTATTAAATTCATTTAAAAAATGTGAAGAGTACATTAATGAAACATCAGTTGAATTGTTTTTGAATTGTAGTGACGGAAATGAATTTTTAGGAAAATCAATAAAATGTGAAAAAAAAGGACCTACTATTAGAGGTTATCCATTTTACTTTTACTTTGAAAATTCAAAAATATTGAATAGTTATTTTTTATCAAACAAACAAATAAAAAGTAGAAATGTAAATTATAATGAAAAAAAATCTTATATTGAAATAAGATATATTGGTACTGTTTACAAAGATAAATTAATTTTAATACATACTAAAGGTAGAGAAGAATACAAATGTAGTTATTTGTCTTCAATAAAAGAATTAACTAAAGATTTACAGAAGTATATTAAAAAATGAAATCTGTAGAATTATGAGAAAAGAACTTAAATTATTTTATAAAGTTATTAGTATTGAAACTCTGTTTTGGGTTCTACTTATTGTCGGAACTTTATATTTTTTCTAAAAATGAATCACATAAGAAAACCTAATCCAAATAAAAATCAACAATAAAAAAATAACAAAGTAACAACCATACCTAATATACTTTTGAATTTTTTGGAGTAGGAGTAAATTCAACAAAAACTAATTTATTATAGGGTTAAGGTACATTGATGGGTTAATATTAAAAAATATATAACCTTTTAATAAAACTAAAAAACTAACAACACACAAAAAAACTTTAAAATCTTTACTCATAATATTCATTAACCTCATACTTTAACTTACGTAATATGAAGGTAATTCTAAATTAGATAATTTCAATCTACATCCCACAATTCTTTTGATGTTTTCAATCTGACTGATAAATCTAATACTTACACTTCTAATATCTTTAATACAGTTATAACAAATAGACACCAATTCTTTATGATGACAGAATTTACATTTTCATAAAGAAGAAAAATAAAAAAACCTAATTAAAAGAAGTATAGTATTGTGTTACTTTAAATTCAGTCAGTTACTGTGGAATAGTCACATAGGTATGCAAAATCCTGACTTCAAAAATATCACTATTTACAGACTTAATAGAAAAACATTCATCATCATTAATCACTTATCACACTTAACCCAAAAGGAATTTTAAAGAAGATTTCATTGAATAGGTATGTTAAAATAAATTTATGAAAAAATTAATCTTATATATTTCAATATTATTAATTTCAGTTTTGTATGGTGCTTGTTCAGAAACTTCCAGTAAAGAAGATAATGTTATCCAAGGACTAATGTATGATTATAAAATAACTGAAAAACAGGTAAAATGTTTGATTAAAGAGACTAAACCCTTAGTTAAAAAAAACGAATGGAACAAATACGTTGAAATGTGGAATGCCAGAGCAAATGGTCAAGATAAAATGGATAACAATAATATGGAATCTTTAATGAATGTTGGAATTGCTATGATAGGTATTGGAGAAAAATGTAATGTTACTTTCTAACTAAGAAATAAAAAAATTGATAAAACGAGTCAAATGAGAAAAACTATTTCAATGAAAATTTTTTTACAATTTCTACTTCTTAACATTACTAACTATCTGCAGATTAACAAAAATATCTAAAAAATCTATTCGTCTCTTCTTACTATATTAATTAAGGTTCTATCAAAAATATCTAAATAAAAATCAGAACGAACCTCTGGTACACTCGTTCTAACTTCTCATCTTTCAGTCTTTTTTTCTTCACTATTGAATGAACATGATTACCTTTGAACTTCTTCCCACGAACAGATAGATAACCTTTCTTGGTTAACCACTGTGCAATTTGGTTAAGGGTCTCTCCTTTTTTTCTTTGTTCAGTGATTGTTTCATAAAGAAAGAATTGGTATTCTGAGTATAAAGGTACATTTAGGTGAGGAGTTCTTTGAGTGATAGTAACATAGAAGAAAAAGTCGGTGTTTAAAAAATCATACCCACAAGTGTTATTCAAAACTGTGGAGTAGGTCAGATTGGACAATACTTTTCGGATGGAGTGTATTCTAACTTCCTCTTTTATGAGGTTTCAAAGAGGTTCAACCATCTTCTGCCAGAACAAAATCCAACAAGATATTCTCAAAAACAATTAGAGATTTCCAGACTTGTCCAATCACTCCATAAGGACGGATTAGGTTATAGAAGAATTGCAAGGGTTTTAAATGAGAGAGGTCTTACCATTGAAAATGGACATATTTGAAAACCTAATTATGCTTACTCTGTTATAAAGAGATTTAGAGAAAGACAAGAAAGAATTAAATTCAGAAATAAAAAATATGATCGTGTATTTTCAAAAATGTGGGAAGAATATAAATAATATTGACTTGAATAACTTTTCTTCCAAAAATATACGAAAAAAAACAGACAAGAGAAACTAACATGAATGATTTCAAGGAAAGAGATTTTTTCCATGAGGGAATGAGACACTACCAAGACCTTTTTGATGGACGAAGAACTGCTGAAGCAATAGAAAAAAAAAGAAAACATTATGAATTTTGGGATGATGAAAAAAATCTTATAAAAAATTCAAAGTTTTTCTTCATATCAAGTTCTTGGAATGGTTACATAGATTGTAATATTAAGTCAGGTGACCCAGGATTTGTGAAAATAATTGATAAGGGCACTATTGAATATCCTGAGTATGATGGAAATTCTATGTACAGAACTGCTGGAAATATTTTTAAAAACCCAAATGTAGGTTTGCTTTTTGTAAATTTTGATAAAGGAAGTCGTAGAATAAGAATTAACGGTATCGCATCAATACATCATGACCAAAAAACTATAAAAAACCACTTTGGTGCAAAATTTGTCATAAGAATTAAATGTGAAATTTATCCAAACTGTCCTCGTTATATTCCAAATTTAAATACCAAAAAACCTTCTATTTATATACCGAGGAAAGGACAGGGTGCTCCCCCAGCACCTGAATGGAAAGAAAGAGATTATATTAAAAACATTCTACCTGAAGGCGACCCTCATAAAAAGTAGAAATAAACTGAAGTCTTATAGCATCGTATGAGAAATTAATTTTACTCTAAAACAACAACCAAAAGACAAAGTTACTTTGATAAATTTTAAAAAGATCATAAGATGAACTTATGAGGATTATCTTATTAATATTTAAATTGTATTAGTGACTAATATTTACAAGTTGGTAATTAAAATGGAACATATTAAAAATTTCTTAGAAAGGTTTGATTTTTTATATTGTATTGTAATGCAGTTAATGATTTGTGGTTGGATTGGTAAAATATTAAGTTTTATCAACTTAAAAAAAAACTTTGCAATGAATAATTTTTTACAATGGAGACGTTAGATATTTTTATAGCCAATATACACTATTTTACTTTTTTTAAACGTATTCCAAACCAAACATTTATTGACAAACCTTCTGCGCTTTTATGGTTGGCTTTTGCAATGTATATTTTGAGGTAGTTAGTAAGTGGCAGAGATTACAAATCGTTAAAATAAAATGTGGTGAAAATTAATCCTTATTTAATAATAACTTTGAGTAGTTGAAATGAAAAAACTTTTTATGATGACACTAATATTTTTAATTCAGCTTTCCCCATCTTTTGGAAGCGTTGATGGTAAAGGAATTATTTGTAAATGTTTAGACTGTAAATTAGATCATTTGGACCCTTCTTCTTATATGCCAAATAATATACCAACAGAAATTGGATTTCATTTTAAAACTAATAAAGTATCAATATATTATATAAGAAAAATTGGAGATAAAATTAAAGTAGGTGAGAATGTTCAAACAACTCTTCGAAAGAAAAAAAGATTTAGTTATGATAAAAATGAAATTAAATGGACCTATAAAGATAGTTTAAATATTTACGCTTATTCTCTAGATAGAAAAACATTAATTCTAAGTAAAATGAATATTACCAAAACAGAAAAATTTAACATGAGAAAGTGTGAGTCATTTAAAGAAATAGAATTCTTCAATAAGATGAACAAATTATCTGACGATTATCAAAAAATTTATGATAAACAAACTAATAAAAATAAAATATAAATGAGAAAAAAGTTTAATTATTTTATAAAATTTTGAGTGTAACTACATTTTTGTGGTTTACATTAATTATAGAAACATTGTTTTTATTTAGAATAAGATTATATATTATCAGTAAGTTAACATATAATTGTAAATAAAGTCCTTCACTGAAAATAACAGTTGAGAATTATATTTAAATATCAACAAGATTAATTAAATCAGGTATATTTTTTTTAAATTTAAAAAAACCTTTCGTAGCATGAGGGAAAGCATTACGATCCCAATCTCTTAAGAAAAAATTATATTGAATATTTAATTGTTTTAATTTGTCTTTAAATTTTTTAACATTAAAAATTTTATTTCCTACTGTTTCATAGGGTAAGATTAAATTTTTAATTTTTTTCTTAGTTAACCAATCAAAAATTTGATTATAGTTTTCAGTAATTTCAAAACTTTTATTATTTTTTATAATATCTTGTAAAATATTATTGTTAAAGTCATTTACCAATTTATTCTCATGTTTAGTTGAATATACACAGCACTCATAGGTTATTTCCATGTTTTTAAAGATATAATTAAGAGATAAATCATTTCTATTTAAAATGATTCCTAAGTTATCAAAATTTTTAAATTCAATTTTGTCAGGCTTAACAAATGGTAATACATAACTATTGTTATGTTCTATATAGTTATAGTTAATCTTTTCTTTAAGTTGGCCAGCAGGGTTGAATCTACCATTTGTAAAGTAGTTTATATTTTCTGACATCGCTAAATATGGCTTATTAATTGTCTGTAAACCTGCTACCCACCTCCATCCTAAAGTATTTGACGCAGGACAAAAATCTAATAAATTTTTTCTAAAAAAATCAGCTCCAGATTGCCAGCTATAACCTAAGGTAAAAATCCAAATACTAGCAAACCACATTCTAGAGTGATTATGTAAATATCCAGTATCTAATAATTCTTCTTTCCAATAATCAAAGCATTTTATACCTGTTTTTTTTGGCAATGGTTGATGTTGACTTGTGTTTAAATATTCATCATAGATCCAAGGATGTGATTCAAGCCAACCTTTCCAATAAGTTCTCCAAAAAATTTCCTCTATAAATTTTTCAATAGTTTTTAAATTATTATTACTAACTGCAATTTTTAAAACTTCTTCTTCAGTTATAAATCTTGTTCTTAAATAAGGAGAGAGTTTAGAAACATTTTTATGAGGAGGTCCAAGGTCATAATTCCTTTTTTCTGAATATCTTGGTAGTTCTTTTACAGTAAAATTAATTAGATTTTCAATTAGTTGAGATTTTTTTGTAGGAAACATTGTCATTTTATCAAATGTTCTTAACTAAAAAATAAGAAAATATTAAAATAGATGTAACAGATATAGTTAATGATCGTCTTAAAAACAAATACCAAATAGGAAATTTTAAATACTTAATAATAAACTCATCAACAAATTGAACAATAACAAAGCATAAAGCTAAAATGATTATAGTTATGTTGTGATTGAAAATTAAAATTAATCCACTCCACAACGATGGAATAATTGACCAGCATATGATGAATGCTTTAACTTTTTCAGTAATTAAATCCTTACTATCATTGAGAATAATTCCCCAATAAACAGCACCTAAGAATGTTAAAATAATTGACCCATAATATTTTGGTAAATTAATTACAAAAAATAAATTATCTTTATTTAACAATAGATCAATTAATCCAAAAAAAAATGGCAACAAACCTAGAATACTAAAAAAAATAATTAGTTTAGAATTACGATTTTTAAAATAAAAATAATTTATAAAATTCATTTCTGATATACTTTTTTTTACAATAAATTTAATTTATTATGTAACATAATATTTTATTTATAGTTTTCAAAAAGTATTTTTTATGAATACATGTAAAGTATGTAAAAGTTATAATCTTAAAATTTTTTTAAAATCAGGAAAATCAATTTATTGGGGATGCAAAGTTTGTGGTTCAAAATTTTTAGATCCAAAAAATTACATATCGAATAGTTATGAGAAAAAACATTATTTAAAACATAATAATTCAATAAATGATCTAAACTACAAAAATTTTCTCTTAAAATTATTTGAACCCTTTAAAGATAAAATTTCAACTAGTGATATAGGTTTAGATTATGGTTGTGGGTTTGCTCCTGCTTTAGCTAATATATTTAAAAATTATGGGTTTAAAGTAGAATTATATGATCCATTTTTTTTTCCTAATAAAGACGTTTTATTAAAAAAATATAAGTTTATTACTTGTTCTGAAGTGGTTGAACACTTTTTCAATCCCTATGATGAATTTGATAAAATTAATAATCTTCTAGATAATAATTCTTGGTTTGGTGTAATGACTACCTTTCTGCCAAAGGATGACCTTTTTGAAAACTGGTATTATAGAAGAGATCCAACACATGTTGTTTTTTATAAAAAAAAAACTTTTAAGTATATTGGGTTTCAAAGAAACTGGCAGGTTTTTTTCCCATCAGAAAATGTAGTTCTTTTTTATAAAAAATAATTTAAAATTAAACCGTATGTGTTATTAATATTTATTCAAAATTTACGGTTAGTTTGGTGAAAAAATTAAGAATAAAAACCTCTTGTGGTATTGAAAAATATAACAAATTAAAAATGAATAAAACTGTATTTGGTAAACTTCGTTTTTATTGGTTTAATTTTTTTGCAATTCTAAGAGATTTAAATAAATAATGGAAAAAAAATCAAAAGATGAAAAAACTCTTTTTGATGGTGATGATTTTCTTTTTAAGAGATACTTAAAAGACTGTAATATTTACTTTGAATATGGTGTAGGTGACTCAACTACTTGGGTGTTGGAAAATACATCATCTAGAATAATATCAGTAGATACAGATAAAAAATGGATTAATAAAATTGATATTTCCAAGAGAAAAAAAAGTATAGACATACACTGGATTAATCTTGGAGAAATAGAAAGTTGGGGTCGACCTAAAACCTATGAATATAGGAAACATTTTATTGATTATATTAGTTGTGTGTGGAATTTTAAGCTTAAAGCTGATGTGATTTTAATTGACGGTAGGTTTCGTATAGCTTCTTTTTTGTTTAGTCTGATTAACGCAAAAGAGGATAGTGTAATAATTTTTGACGACTATATGAACAGACCACACTATCATGTCGTAGAAGAGGTTATAGATGTCTATGAGAATTTTGGTCGCCAAGCAGTGTTTAAAGTTCCTAAGGTATTTAACAAAGAAATAGCAGAAGATTTATTCAAAAAATTTATATATGTTATGGATTAGTTCTTAATTCTTTCACCTAACTCTCTTGTAATAGCCTTAGGTTGATATTTAAAATCACCAAGATTTCTGAAACTAAATGTCAAATAAACAGAATCTTCAGGTAATATATCTCTATCAGCAATCCCACCAGTACTTTTATACTCAAATAAAATAGTTAAGCAATTATCAAACATATATCCAGTTCCAGTATATTCTAAACCTAAAGTTTCAGAGATCAGTTCTTCGTCATTATTTTTCAGGTCATATTTTCTAGAATAGCTTGTTTTCCAATTTGAAAAGTTTTTTGATAAATCTAATACTAATTCTTCTCTATCATTATTATCAGCAACAAATTGATTATTAACTGATCTATGATTAGCAGAATATGAAAAACCATCGACATTACCATTAAATTGAAAATCTGAGGTATCAGATTTTAAATCATGATGATTATAAAGAGAGAACCACGAGAAATTATACATTTCATTTATATTCCAGCTTATTGTATTAATTATATGTGATTGCCTATCTTTATTAGCAATGGAAATGTTTTTTTGAGTTCCACTTAATTTATGGCTTTGACCAACAAAAAAATTGAAATCACCAAAAGTTTCATTCATTCCTAAAACAGTAATCCCAAAATTCAATCTATCGTTTGATTGTATATTATCCCTTCCTTGATATTGATTGTTTAAAAATAAGTTAGCTTGATCTAAAATAAATTCAGACGAATCTCTGTTAGGGACTTCGTCAGTTCTATCAGTGGTAAAAAGGGAACTCAGTTGAATCTTGGGCTCAATGATAAAATTAGAGGTTTCGCTAATAAAATCAAATTGGTTACTAGCAGCAATTGAAAATCCAGAAGAAATTCTATCAATATATCTATTACCATTTGTGTCGTTTGCCGGTCTTCCTTGAATAGAATATAAATCCAGCCCTATATTAGCATCAGCATCTAATAATAAATTTTCAAAATATAATTTCTTATTTATATTTCCAAATCCAGCCCATCTTTTAATATCATAGCTTTCATCATTATATATTGAATGAGCATTAAGCTTAATGTCATAATTATAACCATGCATTTTATTAGTGTTAAAAATATGATGGGATACTGATGGAGCTAAAACAGGTTCGTTATTACTACTTGCTTCGTCAAGTTTTTGAATATTGTAAATTTCAATATTCGATATTGAATTATTATTAATTTTTTTTAATTCAATATAACTTTTGTAACTTGTATCTTCATCAAAGCCATACCTTCTCATAAATGTTTCTTGATCAGCATATTTGCCTTCAATTGTCATATCCCAATTATTTTTTAGAGAAGTTAATGCTTTTAAATTTACTGCGAATACATTATCACCATTTGATTTATTAGTATCTAAATTACCATTATATATATTTGTTTCTAAAGATGTATTTTCATATTCTTTCCTAATATTTAACTGATCCGCATGACCTGTTTTACCATTTTGATGAGTGGTAAACGTCATATCCCATGTTGGGTCATTTTCAGGGGTGTAATAATATGGAACTTTAATATAAAATCTATTTCTGTCAGAGTATCCATAGACAGGTGTAAGAAAACCTGACCTTCTTTTAACTGTCCAATCAGGAAAACTTAGATATGGTAAATAATAAATAGGTAAAGAAAATATTTTCATTACCGGATGTTTGAGGTAAATAGTTTGTGTTTTTGGATCATGACGAATTTGTTTAGATTCTAATCTCCAAATAGGTGTTTCTTGCTTTTTCAAATCACAATCACAAGCTGTATATACGCCCTCATTAAAGAAACTTTCACCAAGATCATTTTTTTTGAAATTTTCAGCACTTACACTTGATTTATCTTCTAATTTTCCAAAAAGTGGAATTGCGACAACTGACTTAAATTCATTAGTTAAAACTACCTCATTAGATTCATATATAGATCCGTCTTTTTCTGTTAATATCACTTTACCTGTTGCAATAGCCTTATCTATATTTTGATCGTAAACCACCTTATCAGCGATAATTTTTCTATTCTTATTTATTATTACAACACTACCTGATGCTGTTACTATTTTGTTTTTTTCGTCAACTTTGATTGTATCACTAGTAAATTCTACCTCTTTAGTATTTGAAGATAAATTATTTTTAGTTTCTCCAAAAGATTTACTGGAGAGAATAATTATTAATGTAAAGATTATACTTAAAGTTTTCATTTTTACTTACTTCAATTATTAATTTAAAATAATTTTTTTTAACTATTTAAAATAGTACTTTCCCTGGGTTCATTATTCCTTGGGGATCTAATTGTTTTTTTATTAACCCCATAATTGAATATGCTACTTCATCTTTATGAGTTTTTAAACTATCTTTTTTTAGTTGACCGATACCATGTTCAGCAGAAAATGATCCATTATAATTATGAACAATTTTATATAATTCTTTCGTTAATTCTAAACTCTTTCCTTGAAACCCATCAGGCAAAGATCCATTCCCAAAGACATTATAATGTAGATTACCATCACCTAAATGACCAAAATAAATTGTTTTAAGATTAGGTAAAAAATTAGAAATCATAATTTGTGCATCTTTATGAAAATTATCGATAAATTCGACTGGTAAAGATATATCATGTTTCAAGCACTTTATGAGATTTGAACTTTCAAGCTCTTTTTTTTCAGATTCAGCAGCTGCTTCTCTAATAGACCAAAGTGCTCTTTTTTGATTTTCATTTGTGCAAATTGTAGCATCAGATATTAGATTAACCTCAAAACATTCTTCTAATACATTTTCAATTGATTTAATAATTTGAACTTCTCCATTTTGATTAGGAGTAATTTCATTATTTGAAAAGCTAGAAACATCTATTAAAACTCCCATTTCAGGCATTTTCCCAAGGGGCATTACAATATTATCAATATTATTTTTTGCAACTTCCCAAAAACTTTTTGGCATAAGTTCAAAAGATTCAATTCTGTCTGGGAAGTGAGATTTGAAAGTATTTAATAACTTTACTGCATTGGAAATTTCATTAGCCTCTACAAATAAGGTAGTAATCATTTTAGGTAATTGAAAAAGCTTTAAGGTGGCAGCTGTAATTATTCCAAGTGTTCCCTCAGCACCAATAAAAAGGTTTTTCAAGTCATACCCCGTATTATCTTTTTTAAGTTCTGAAATTAAGTTCATAATTTTACCAGTTGGCAAAACAACCTCTAGACCAAGGCAGAGCTCTCTTGTGTTTCCATATTTTAAAACATTTACACCACCTGCATTAGTAGATAAATTGCCGCCAATCATGCATGAACCTTGGGCCCCTAAACTCAGCGGGAAAAACAAATCTTCCTTTTCTACAACATCATGTATCTGACTTAAAATAACCCCGGATTCCACTATTATTGTTTGAGACTCTTTGTTAAATTGTCGAACCTTATTCATTTTTTCAAATGAAACTACAATTGAAGTACCACTATTATCTGGTGTTGCTGCTCCACAAAGACTTGTGTTTCCACCCTGAGGCACCACACCAATTTTATTTTTATTTGCAAATTTCATAATATCTGAAACTTCTATCGTGTTGATTGGTTTTAATATTGCAGCAGCATCGCCTTTATATTGCCCTCTCCAATCTTGAACATATTTGATATGATCTTTTTTTGTGAATATTGGATTATGTTTTAAATCAAGTGATTTAAGTTTCATTTCTAAAGAAGTATTGTCCATTTTCTCTAATTCTTATAAGATGCTCTTTTTAACCTATCATTTATTGCAATACCAATACCCTTCATGGGAATAGGCATAACTTGTATATTTTTAACTCCAAATGAATCCAGATATCGCAGACCAGAATATAACAAATTACAAGCTTGAAATAAATTTCCAGTAGGACTTAAGTTAAACATAATCTGTTGTTCATGCAATGTTTTTGGCACTTTCCCAAAAGTTAGCCAAGCACTATCGCTAATATTATATTTTTGGTTTATATAGACATTAGCTTTTGGAGAATAGTGACTTTTCATTTGCCCAGGTGAAATTAATTCATCAAAATCTTGAGACCCTAAAATGTCACAATTAAATATATCTGAAATCATTTCTGAAGTTATGTAACCATGTCTAAGTATAATTGGAAGATCACCTCTACAATCGACTACTGTTGACTCTATTCCAACTTCACATGATCCATAATCAATTATTTTAGATAAATTCCAATCTTTTCCTCTAAATTCAGGTCCAAAATCATCTATCACGTGATTGATTTTTGTTGGACTCACGCCACCTGATTTATTTGCACTTGGAGCTAAGATAGGTATTTTTAATTGCTCTAAAAGATCTCTGGCAACAGGATGAGATGGTACTCTTATAGCTATTGTACTTTTACCTTGGGATAATGATTTTGCTAAATTATTTTGTTTTGTCTGTAAAATAACGGTAAATGGACCAGGCCAATATCTTTCTGTTAAGACATCTGCAGTACTAGTAAATTCAGCATATTTTGCTGCTTCTTTTTTATCAAAAGTATGAACAATTAAAGGATTATTTGATGGTCGTTTTTTTGCATGATATATACTTTTGATTGCTTTTTTACTATTACCTATAGCTCCAAGTCCATAGACAGTTTCGGTTGGAAATACTACCAAATTTTCTTTTTTTAATTCAATAATACTCTCATCCAAATCTTTTTTATAACTATCATAGTTTATATTTTTTAATTTTATTAAAAATGCATTCGGAATGTTTTGTGTCTTTCCGTGGGCTAGAAAAGTTTTATTTAGGAACTTTTTCTTTCCATATTTAATCTCAATACCAGAATTAGAAATCACATTGCCACCAGCAGATTTTAAAATACTATGTCCTGCAGCAATATCCCATTCCATAGTAGGTGAAGTTCTTGGATAAAAATCTACCTTGCCTTCAGCTAAATAACAAAACTTAATACTAGATCCTATGTCTTGATCTGAAATTGGTTTAACAAAAGAGATCCATTCCTCTAATTCTCTTGATCTATGATTGAAACTACTAAGAGTTCTAATTTTTTTATAATTTATTCCTTTACATTTTATTATTTGAGAACTCTTAAAGTCTTGATCTTTTTCTAATTTCCATGCCTTATTATTAAAATTATACCAAATTGTTCCTGTTGTTGGTTGAGCAATTAAACCAAAAATAGGTGAATTGTGTTTTACAAGAGCAAAATTAACAGTGAAATTTGGGCTTTTGTTTATAAATTCTTTTGTTCCATCTATAGGATCAATTAGCCAAAAATATTTGTTGTTTTTAAAAATATGTTTTGAATTATAAAGCTCTTCACTAATGATTTCTATATTTGGGAATAACTTTTGTAATCCATAAACGGCAATATTATTAACTTCAACATCAGCTTTTGTTAATGGTGAATTATCATCTTTATAATTTAACGATTTTTTATCAAATTTTTTGAAATTATGAAGAGCACATTCATTACATTTTTTTGCTAATTCAATTATTTTTATTATTTTATTTTTAGTGATCATGATTTTGAAGATTTCATCTTAGTTTTATTATAAAAATGCCAAAGGAACAAGGCAGCCGCGCCTCTGTAAGGTTCCCAATTTTTTCCTAATTTTTCCATTTCAACTTGATTTGGCCTTCTAATTAAATTCGTCAATATTTTTACTGCTTCTTGAAGTGCCAAGTCAGCTGACGGCCAAGCATTTACATCTTGTAAGGCAAAGATTTTGAAGTTGTTAATCGTCCATTCTCCAATTCCTTTGATTGGAAGTAGCACATCGGTTACCTTTTCACTTGATAGTTTATCTAGGGAACTTATGTCTAATTGTTTGTTTAATGACAATGTAGCTAAATTCTTAATATAAAATGATTTTTGTGAAGATAACCCAAAATGCTTGAGTTCTTCAATACTGGCTTTCGATAAAATCTCTTCGTCTAACATATTATTTTGAGTAAGTTTTTCGTATATGTTTTTTGCAACATTTGTTGAAATTTGCTGTCCAATTATAATTTTTGCAATGCTCTTAAAATTTTTTTCTATGGCACGATTTTCCGGCAATCCAAATTCATCAAATATTTTTTTGAAGTTTTTGTCTTTTTTTTTGACCTCGTAAAATGCAGTCAGCATTTTACTATTCCATTTAAAATTCATTTTCAATAATTATATATCAGTAAGTATTACAATTAACATAAAGAAAAATTATTTTGAAAGAAAAAATAAAAAAGAAAAAAATATGGGATCTTCCTTTGAGATTGTTTCATTTAAGTTTAATTCTTGTTGTCATAGGTTCTATATTATCAGCAAAATTGAATATGTTAGATCTTCATCAGTATTTTGGTGTGGTATTGTTAGGTTTGATTTTTTTTAGAATATTGTGGGGATTTTTTGGCACTTTTTATTCGAGATTCACAAGTTTTAATCTTTCAATTATAGATGCATTATCCCAATTTTCAAAAACTAATGACATTACATCAATTAGGACACCAATAGGATGTTATTCTACTATAATATTCATGATTGTTTCATTATCAATATCTGTGTCAGGGTTGTTTTCGAGTGATGATATTCTATATGACGCACCACTTTCGTTTTTAACACCAAATCTTACAAGTGATTGGACATATATTCATAATATTCTTCATTATTTTTTATATATATTAATTGGAATTCATATCTTAGCTATTTTGTATTATCAAATTGTAAAAAAAATGAAAATTATAGAAAGAGTTCTGGATGGTTATTCAAGAATTGAAAAAATAAACATTGTTTCAATTAATGAAAAACCATTAATTGGTATTCTTTTATTATTAATTTTTACATTTTCACCTATTTTAATTTTACTATATTTTAATTAACTTATCCAACATCAGGTTTAAATCCAGCCGCTTCAATTCCAGAAATAGCAGCAATTTCATCATTATCGGATGTGTCTCCCGATATACCTACAGAACCAATAATATTATTATTTTTGTCTTTTATTAAAACACCTCCAGGGACTGGAACTAATTCGCCATTAGTTAGTGCATTTACAGCATTAATGAAATAAGCTTGTTGTTCCGCTCTATTAAATAATGCTCTTGATCCCATTCCCATTTGGAAAGCTCCATTTGCTTTACCATGTGCAATCTTAAAACGTAAACTACTTATTCCATCTTCTCCTAAACATGCTTTTATTGCACCACGATGATCTAAAACCACAACCATTATAGGATTAATTTTAATTTCTCTTGCTTTTTTAATAGAGTTTTGGATTATCAAATTTGCTTTTTCTAGGGTAATTTGTTCCATAATTATCTCTGACATATAAATTCTCCATATTAATTGATATATTTTAAATTTTTTTTAACTTATATACTTATTTATGCTAATAAACTTAATTCTTCTATATTTAAATTTTAAATAAAACAAAATGTCACCTAAATCAAATTATCTTAATTTTTTAAAACTAAATGAAACAAAACTAAATACACCTGATGTTAAAGTTGTAACTGCTTTTTACAAATTTTTTGAAGTTTCAGATACCTTTGCATTGCAAAATTCATTAAAATCAATTTTCAATAAGACTGAAATTAAAGGTACAATTTTAATAGCAAAAGAGGGTGTTAATGGAACAATAGCAGGAACAACAAATGAAATTACATTAGCATTAGAAAAACTTTGGTGTTTAGATTTTTTAATTGATTTAGAGCCAAAATACTCGTTTGCCTATAAAAATCCTTTCTTCAGAATGAAAATAAAACTAAAAAAAGAGATTGTTACTATTGGATTACCAGAAATCTCACCCAAAAAGATAGTTGGAGATTATGTTAAGCCAGAAAATTGGAATGATTTAATATCAGAAAAAAATTTGTTGTTAATTGACACAAGAAATAGTTATGAAGTATCAATAGGCTCTTTTGAAAATGCTCTAAATCCAAATATTAAAAATTTTAGAGAATTTCCAGATTGGGTTAATAAAAATTTAATAAATAAAGATCCTGAAATTAAAAATAAAAAAATTGCTATGTTTTGTACTGGCGGTATCAGATGTGAAAAATCTACATCTTATTTAAGGTCTCTTGGTTTTGAAGAAGTATATCATCTTGAGGGTGGAATTTTAAAATATCTTGAAAAAATTCCAAAAAAAGAAAGTAGATGGAATGGTAGTTGTTTTGTTTTTGATTATAGAGTTTCTGTTGATCACAACTTAGAACTAGGTCATTATGAAATGTGTTTTGCTTGTAGAATGCCTATAAGTCAACATGATAAAAAGCATAAGTACTTTGTCCAAGGAGAGAGTTGCCATCACTGTTTTAAATCTTCAAATAATAAACAAAAAAAGAGATTTAAAGAACGTCAAAAACAAATTGAACTTTCTAGAAAAAAAAATCAATTACACATTGGTCAAGTTAAAAATTAAGAGTTAGTCAAACAGACTTAGAACTTTTTCTGGAGGCCTTCCAATAACTGATTGGACTAACTTATTATTTTTATATTTACAAATTATTGGCCTTTGCAATAAAATTGGAAATTTATAAATAAAATTAATTATTGCATCTTTAGACAAATCCTTTTTTGTTAATTTTAATTCTTTATATGAATTTTCATTTGTTCTTATTATTTCGTCTTTAGATATATTATTTAAGTCAAGTATAGTTTCGAGTTCAATAATATCTATTCCATTTTCTAAGTATTTTATTATTTTAAAGTTTTTGGTTTTGGTATTGAGAATTTCTAGAGCTTTTCTGGATTTTGAACATCTTGGATTATGATAAATATTAAAACTAATCTTTGTCATAACAAACCCCCATTACCCATATGATTTATGTCGTCTGAAGAAATTTTTAAGTCACATAATTTCCTCCATAAAATCCAATCAACTCCATTTTCTTTTTTTGATCTAGCACATCCAGGCATGCCAATTATTGAAATACTTTTTTTTGAATTTTTTATCTCAGCTAGCAGAATTAAATTTCCAGGTTCAACTGGCATTCCTAAACGTAAAATTCTACCATTAATTTCAAGTATTGATTGAGGTATTATATCATTAATGTCAGATATGGCAGATGTTCCGAATATTAAAATTATATCTGCATTTTCATTAACACTTTTTTTTAATTGTTCGCAAATGGATTTAATTTCATGGGAACATTTTTTTTCTTCAATTTTATTATTTCCACAAGATGACAGCCTATCCTTTGTAACTTCTAAAGTTTTTTGTAATAATTTTGCGCGAGTATTTTGATTAGTTGTTTGAATAAGATGAATATTCTTCTTTTGAAAAGGTAAAATTTTAAAACATTCTTGGCAAACATTGATTATATTTTGAAGATTATTTTTTTTTATTCCAAAAGGAATAGCTTTAATTGAGGCAACTATCTGATTTTTTTTGACCTTTGAAAAAGCTTTTAATGAGGCTATTCCAACATCATTTGTTACTGAATTAATAGAAAATAGTTGGTTTGGTTGAAATGTTATTATTCCATCAACACTGGATACTAAGTTACATCTTCCATTTTTGGGATCTTGAATTATGATATTTGATTTTTTTGAATCAATAATCTTTTTTGATATCTCATGAACTGATATGTTTTCATCAATTTCATCATCATCCAACTTAGCACATTTTATATGCTCAACGTTATTTAATAATAAAAGATCTAGTAAATTTTTGTTGATAATTGTTCCTTTTGAAATTTTTATTTTTTTTTTATTTTTATAAATTTCTATGGATGATGATAGAATCCCACCTAAAGACAACTCTGTTTTTACTTTACCAAAAAACATTTTATTCCCTATTGATAGTTTTACAGCTTGATAACATATAATATCTAACTAAAAATGTTAAATAATTTGACTTATATTTATAAAAAATCTTGACGATATAGCTTTCTAGGGATATCTAAACAATTATAAATGTATGGGGCTGTAGCTCAATTGGGAGAGCGCCTGCTTTGCAAGCAGGAGGTCGTCGGTTCGATCCCGTCCAGCTCCACCATATATTATATTTTAAAAAGGTGAGAGTGAATTATGGCTGTACCAAAAAGTAAAATTACCAGATCTAGGAGAGGCATGAGACGATCTCATGATTCCTTAAGTCCTGATACGTATGTTGAAAGCAAAGATACTGGTGAACTACATAGACCTCATCATATTGACCTTAAAACGGGTATGTATAAAGGTAGACAAATATTAAATATTAAGTCAAAGACTTAACTATATAAAATTTTATCAAAGTATTTAAGGTAAAAGAATGTCTAGCAAAAAAAAAGATGATAAGAAAATAGATCAATCTATTTCTGAAACAAAAAATTCAAACAATATTAAAGTTTATAGAGATCCTTTATTTAATATAGGAGATATTGTAAAGCATCGTATTTATCCTTTTAGAGGGGTCATTGTAGATGTTGATCCTGAATTTTCAAATACTGAAGAGTGGTATCAATCTATACCTGCAGAAATTAGACCCTCCCGAAACCAACCTTATTATCATCTAATGGCTGAAAATACAGAAACTTTTTACACAGCTTATGTTTCTCAACAAAATTTAGTAGATGATGGAGAAAATGGTCCACTTGAACACCCAGATTTGGATGAAATTTTCAGTGGTATGAAAAAAGGAAAATATCACTTAAGAAACGAAGTTAGAAATTAATTTAACTTTAATCTTTAATTAGTACTAGAAGTGTACTATATAAAGTTCATGATAAAACTTAGTAAAATGACTGATTACGCTGTTGTCTGCCTCGGCACCTTAGCTCGAAGACCAGGATCTTCGATGTCAGCAACTGAATTATCCAAACAAACTGGACTGGCATTATATACAGTTCAAAAGCTACTAAAATTACTAGTTTCGAAAAGTGATTTTATTAAGGCAAATCGAGGAGCACTTGGTGGTTATAAGTTAAACAGAAATTCCTCAGAAATTTCAGTTGCAGAGATTATAGAAGCACTAGATGGACCTATAACCTTAACATCTTGTGTTGACAAATCTGAAAGTTTTTGTGAAGCCAGCGATATTTGTTTTTTAGGTGGAAAATGGAACAAAATTAATGAGATTATTAGAAAATCTCTTAATGATATATCTTTAAAAGAGCTTTTAAATTATGAAACTCCATTTTTACTAGATGATAATAAAGATGTATTAATTGATAGAATAAATTAAAAGGAAATTAGATGGTTGCTACCCAAGAAACAATTGACAAAGTAAAGGAAGTATCAAGTACTTATAAATATGGTTTTGTTACTGACCTTGAAGCTGAAAAAGCCCCGCTTGGTCTAAGTGAAGATATTGTTAAATTTATTTCACATAAGAAAAAAGAACCTAAATGGTTATTGGAATGGAGATTAAAAGCATACAAAAAATGGCTTTCAATGGAAGCACCTAATTGGGCTATGGTTGATTTTCCTAAAATTAATTTTCAAGATATTTATTATTATTCAGCTCCTAAAGCCAAACCTAAATTAAATAGTCTTGATGAGGTTGATCCAGAATTATTAAGGACTTATGAAAAATTAGGTATACCAATTAAAGAACAAGAAGTTTTAGCAGGCGTTGCAGTAGACTATGTATTTGATTCTGTTTCAGTTGCAACCACATTTAGAGAAAAATTAGCAAAAGAAGGTATAATTTTTTGTCCTATTTCAGAAGCAGTTCAATCTCATCCTGATCTCGTAAAAAAATATATTGGATCAGTTATACCAATTAGTGATAATTATTATGCTGCTTTAAACTCTGCTGTTTTTACAGATGGGTCTTTTGTCTATATACCAAAAGGCGTTAAATGCCCTATGGAGTTATCAACCTACTTCCGAATTAATGAACAAAATTCTGGACAGTTTGAAAGGACACTTATTATTGCAGAAGATAATACATATGTGTCTTACCTAGAAGGATGTACTGCTCCACAAAGAGATGAAAATCAACTTCACGCAGCAGTAGTAGAATTAGTTGCTATGAATAATGCAGAGATAAAGTATTCAACAGTTCAGAACTGGTATCCAGGTGATAAAGATGGTAGAGGTGGTATTTACAATTTTGTTACTAAAAGAGGAAATTGTCTTGGAAAAAAATCTAAAATTTCATGGACACAAGTAGAAACTGGTTCTGCTATAACATGGAAATACCCGTCATGTGTACTTAAAGGTGATGATTCTGTTGGCGAATTTTACTCAGTAGCTGTTGCTAATAACGCACAACAAGCTGATACTGGTACAAAAATGATTCACATCGGAAAAAATACAAAATCAACTATTATTTCTAAAGGAATTTCAGCTGGTAAAGCCCAAAACACTTATAGAGGTCAAGTTCAAATACAAAAAAATGCAAAAGGTTCAAGAAATTTTACTCAATGCGACTCTTTACTAATTGGTGATAAATGTGGTGCACACACTGTTCCATATATTAATCAATTCACACCCCACGCTCGGGTTGAACATGAAGCAACTACTTCAAAAATATCTGAAGATCAACTTTTTTATTGTTTACAAAGAGGTCTTAATACGGAACAGGCTACATCATTAATCGTCAATGGTTTTTGTAAAGAAGTTATGAAAGAATTACCCATGGAGTTTGCAGTTGAAGCACAAAAACTGATTGGAATCAGTTTAGAGGGATCAGTTGGGTAATTTAAATTATTTAACTAATATTGGAAAAAAGATGTCACTACTTGAAATTAAAAATGCTAAATTAAAACTTGATGATAAAGATATTCTAAAAGGTTTGTCTTTATCAGTTAATAGTGGTGAGGTTCACGCTATTATGGGACCTAATGGCTCAGGTAAAAGTACTTTATCATACATGTTAGCTGGAAGAGATGGTTATGAATTAGAAAGTGGAGAAGTTTTTTTAGAGGAACAGTCTTTGTTGGACATGGAGGCTGACGAAAGAGCAAGGTCAGGTTTGTTTTTAGCCTTTCAATATCCTGTTGAATTACCAGGAGTAGGTGGGATGAGTTTTTTAAGAGAAGCTGTTAATTCTAGAAGAAAATATCTAGGGGAGGATGAACTAGATCATTTAGCATTCGTTAAAGAAGCTAGAAAAGTTGCTTCAAAAATGTTTGTTAAAGATGAGATGTTAAAGAGGGCTGTAAATGTTGGTTTTTCTGGTGGAGAAAAAAAACGTTTTGAAATTTTACAAATGGCAATGCTTAAGCCAAAAGTTTCAATTTTAGACGAAACTGATTCAGGTTTAGATGTTGATGCGTTAAAAATAGTTTCGGATGGAGTAAATGCGCAAAGAAATGACGAAAATGCTATTGTTGTAATAACGCATTATCAAAGACTCTTAGATTATATTGTTCCAGATTTTGTTCATATTTTATCTGATGGTAACATTATAAAATCTGGAGGTCCTGAACTAGCATTGGAAGTTGAAAAAAATGGTTATGCAGGTTTGATTAATGCTGCATAATGTTAAAGATAACTATATCATTTCAGTAAAAAATCACGTTAGTCAATTTGAAGAAAAAAGTTTTAGAAAATTAGCATCGAATGATTTTAAAAGTTGGCCAAGCCCTCGAGAAGAAACTTGGAGATTAAGTAGATTAGGTGTTTTATCTAGGAAAGAGATAACCCCAATAACACCTAATTTCAAAAAACAAATATCCTCTGCATCAAAATTCAAAGGTTCTAAAATAATAAGATTTGTAGATGGTGCTCTTCGAGAAGATTTATCATCAAAATTACCATCAGGTTCAACTTTGAAAATTTTAGGGGAAGAGGACTCCCTTAGATGCTTTCATAAGTTTAAAGATAGTAACTTGAGAGATCATCCCTCTACAAATGTTTCATTTTCATGCACCCCTTCAATAGTAAAATTAACAATTGAAAAAGATGTAAAGATAAGAGATCTTTTTGAAATAATTTATGAAGGTGGTGATGACGACACATCTGTTCATCCTGCTTTATATATAGAGTTAAAAGACAACAGTAGCATAACAATAATTGAACGATTCAACCATTTAAGTTCTCTCATTATGCCTTTACAATTAGTTGAACTAAAAAAAAATGCGTCAATTAATTCATTGAAAATTTTTAATGATAATCAACAATCTTACAATTTGTCAGTTAATTGTACTTTTTTATCAGAAAAATCTAATTATAACTCTTTTTCGCTAATTAAAGGCGGGTTGTTTACACGCTCAGAAACTCATGCTTATTTAAAAGGAGAAAATTGTAATTTAAATCTTAATGGTGTATATCTATCTGCTAAAAATCAGCACCATGACTTAACAACAGCCATCTATCATGACGTACCCAACTGTACTTCAAAACAAATTGTTAGAGGTGTATTAGGGGGTAAATCTACAGGCGTTTTTCAAGGTAAAGTTAGGGTGGCTCCAGATGCACAGAAAACTGATGGACAACAAATGAGCAGGGCTATTTTACTATCAGAAGATGCAATCGCAAATGCAAAACCTGAGCTTGAAATTTATGCAGATGATGTAATTTGTGCACATGGTGCAACAGTTGGAGAGATAGAAGATGATCAACTATTTTATCTTAAAAGTAGAGGAATTTCAGAAAAAAAAGCGAAACAAATACTTATAACTGCTTTTCTTAAAGATATCATTAATGACTCAGTTGAGGAATCTATACAAAATTATGTTTTTGAAGAAGCTGAGCTAGGTTTATCAGAAATTATTAGTAAAGAAATATAATTAAATGAAAGTATATGATACAAATTTTATTAAAGATCAATTTCCAGCTCTTCAAAGGAAAGTTTGGGATAAAAAACTAGTTTATCTAGACTCCGCCGCATCTATGCAAAAACCTAAAAGAGTATTAGATGCTATAAGCAAAAGCTATTCTTTTAATTATTCTAATGTACACAGAGGTCTTCACAAGTTGTCTGAAGAAGCAACTGCTAAATACGAAGGTTCAAGAATAAAAGTAGCTAAATTTATAAATTGTTCTGAAAATGAAGTAATTTTTACATCTGGTGCTACTGCAGCATTAAATCTTATAGCATATAGTTGGGGAATGAATAATTTATCTGCCGGCGACGAAATAATTATTACTATTGCAGAACATCACGCCAATATAGTCCCATGGCAAATTATTGCAGAACAAAAAAATGTTAAGATAAAAGCTGCACATGTCGATCCAAACTCTGAATTTAATCCAGATATAATAAGAGATTTAATCTCAGATAAAACAAAAATTATTGCTTTTCCTCATGTTTCTAATGTATTAGGAACTACTTTCCCTGTTAAAGAAATCTGCATAATAGCTAAAGAATGTGGAGCAATAAGTGTCGTAGACGGTTGTCAGGGTGTTATCCATGAAAAAGTTGATGTAATTGATCTGGGTTGTGATTTTTACTGTTTTTCAGGGCACAAATTATATGGTCCTACTGGTATAGGAATCTTATTTGGAAGGTATAACTTGTTAGATAAGATGCCACCATTCTTAGGTGGTGGTGACATGATCGATATTGTAAAAATCCAAAAATCTACATATGCTGATCCTCCCTTAAGATTTGAAGCTGGAACACCGCCAATTGTTGAAGCAATTGCTTTGGGAGAAGCAATTGATTGGGTTAATGAAATTGGAATTACAGAAATTGGACGTCATGAAAAAAATATTATTGACTATGGTACTTCTTTATTAGATTCAATTGATGGTGTATCTGTATTTGGTAAAGCTCCTAATAAAACAGGTGTTGTATCTTTTACAATGGATTGTGCTCATCCACATGATATAGCTACAATTATTGACAGAGAAGGGATTGCAGTAAGAGCTGGGCATCATTGTGCACAACCTTTAATGGATGCTTTTAAATTAGTTTCAACTACCAGAGCATCGGTGGGGGCCTATTCAACAAAAGAAGATTTTGATGAATTAGCAAATTCACTTACAAAAGTAAAAAAAATATTTGGTGTTTAGCATGAATAGTGATGACAAACTTCCATTATCAGCTTTTATGCCTAATCACCCATCCTTAGATCCTCATGCGCCTTTTATTGCAACAGCAGGTAAAAAAAATAATAGCTCTGCTAGATTTATCGATAAAAGTGAAATAGTAGAAAGTCTTAAAACTATTCATGATCCTGAATTACCAGTAAATATTTATGATTTAGGACTTATATATGATATTAGTTTAATTGATAATAACGATTTAAAAATTAAAATGTCTCTTACAGCTCCTGGTTGTCCTGTAGCTGGAGAAATGCCTGGACAAGTTGCAAATACACTTGCAAAAATACCAAATGTTGGCTTAATTGAGGTAGAGCTTGTTTGGGAACCTACATGGACTAAGGATAGAATGAGTGAAGATGCAAAGTTGGCACTTGATATTTATTAATTTTCATGGAGCCTTTAATGAATAATGAAAAAAAACCTCTATTAACTTTAACAGATGCAGCAGCTAATCGAGTTAAAGACTTAATGAGTAAAGCTGACTCAGAAGTTATTGGTCTTAGAATTGGGATTAAGACAGCTGGTTGTTCTGGGATGAAATATAACGTGGAATACGCAAAGGAAATTAAACCGTTCGAAGAGAAAATTATATCAAAAGATATTACTATCTGTATTGATCCTGCTGCAATAATGTTCTTGATAGGATCTGAGATGGATTATAAAGAGCAAAAATTTAGCTCAGGTTTTGAGTTTAATAATCCAAATGAAATTGCACGCTGTGGATGTGGTGAAAGTTTCACTGTAGCATAAAAATTCTAAATTTTTAGGAATAAACTATGAAAAATGCAGAAGCATTTTCTTCAAATGATAAAATTTTAACACCACTTAGAACACTAAATGAATTGTTAAGATTTGTTATTCCAAAAGGCAATAAAGAAATGCCGATTAGAATAACCTTAGCTTTAATATTTTTGATATTAGCAACACTTGTCAGTGTTTACACACCATTCTTATATGGTAAAGCAGTTGATTTAGTTTCTGATAAAAACTCTATAAACTTAAGTTTACTTTGGTTTGTCATTGGATCATATGCTTTAGCTAGGTTAGGACAAGTTTTTTTTGATGAAGCTAAAGAGTTTGTTTTTGCAAGAGTTGCACAAAGAGCTGTAAGAGGAGCCGCTTTAAAAGCTTTTAAACACATGCATAATTTATCTCTAACTTTTCACTTAAATAGGCAAACTGGTGGATTAACAAGAGCTATTGATAGAGGCGCAAAAGGTATTGAATTTTTATTAAGATTTACTGTTTTTGAAATTGTTCCAGTTTTAGTTGAATTAATTACAGTTGGAATAGTTTTATGGGTAACGTTTGGATTTAGATACTCGGCTATAACAATATTAACAGTCTTAATTTACATAGTTTTCACAATTAAAGTAACTGAATGGAGAATCGCCATCAGAAAAAAAATGAACATAGCTGATGAAAATGCATCTACTAAAGCTGTAGATAGTTTATTGAATTATGAGACTGTAAAATACTTTAATGCTGAAATAATGGAGGCAGATAGGTTTAACAAAGCAATGAAAACTTATGAAGATTCTGCTGTAAAAGCCAGGGCATCTCTATCAATAGTAAATATAGGTCAAGGTGGAATAATAGCATTAGGACTTTTCTTAGTTATGGGTATGGCTGGAGAAGATATAGCAAAAGGGAATATGTCTGTTGGAGATTTTGTGGTTGTCAATACTTTTTTGTTACAATTATATTTACCATTAAACTTTTTAGGTTTTGTTTATAGAGAAATCAGACAGTCATTATTAGATATGGGTAGAATGTTTGCTCTTGTTGACGAGAAACCTGACATAATTGACCAAGAAAATGCTTATGAATTAATAGTTAAAAAAGGAAAAATTGAATTTATCAATGTTAATTTTTCTTTTGGTACTCGCAAAATTTTAAAGAATTTAACGTTCACTATAGAGTCGGGAGAAAAAGTTGCTATTGTTGGGCCAACTGGTGCTGGTAAATCTACTATATCAAAGCTTTTATTTAGATTTTATGATCCATCTTCAGGTAAAATTTATATTGATGATCAATGTATAGGCGATGTAACTCAAAATTCTTTAAGATCTAATATAGGAGTGGTTCCTCAAGATACAGTTCTCTTTAATGATACAATTAAATATAATATAGCTTACTCAAAACCTAATTCATCTATGAAAGAAATTGTAAATGCAGCTAAGTTATCCTCTATAGACAAATTTATCTCAAATCTCGAAGCGGGATATGAAACTTTTGTAGGGGAGAGAGGATTAAAATTATCAGGCGGTGAAAAACAAAGAGTAGCTATTGCTAGGGCCCTTTTAAAAAATCCTCAGATATTTGTTTTTGATGAAGCAACATCTGCACTAGATACAAAAACTGAAAAATCAATTGAAAAATCTCTTAAAAAATTATCCAGTAAAAATACCACACTAATTATTGCCCATAGATTGTCAACAATTATTGATGCAGACAAAATTATCGTACTAGATAATGGTACAATCATTGAAATAGGTAGTCATCAAGAACTTATAAATAAGAAAGGTTTATATGCTGAAATGTGGATTAGGCAGCAAGAAAACATAAATTAAAATCAGCCAATAGAAAATTGCTCTCTTAGATATTTATCCTCCATACTGTTTGTTTTGTCATACAGAATTCGAAGATTTATATCATTTTTTTGAGAGATAGAGACTTTTGATATATTTCTTACTTCAAAGGCATCAGCACTTGCACTTACAGGTCTCATTTTAGGATTAATAACATTAAATTCTATTATAGAATTATTTTTGATCAATGCCCCTCTCCATCTTCTAGGTCTAAAAGGACTTATTGGTGTAAGAGCTAAAATTTCTGATCCAATTGGTAATATAGGACCATGGGCAGATAGATTATAAGCAGTCGACCCAACCGGTGTTGCAACCATAACTCCGTCACATGTTAATTCATTTAATCTTTCTGTATCATCAATTTTAATTGAAATTATAGCACTTTGATGGGTTCTCCTAAAAATAGCTACTTCATTAATTGCAAGTTCGGTATGTTTTTGATTTTTTGTGTCTAAAGCTATCATTTCAAGAGGATGAACTATAATCTCGTTAGCTTCTTTTAATCTGTCAATTAGGTTTGAATTATTATATTCGTTCATCAAGAACCCTATGTTTCCCCTATTTAATCCAAAAACTGGGATATCATATAAGATACTTTCACGCATAGCAGCTAACATAGCTCCGTCTCCACCAACGGCTACTATAACCTCAGCCTTAGAAACTTCTTCTTGTCCATATAAATTAAGTAAATCATTGGAAACTAGTTTAGCTTTTTTATTTTTAGCAATACTAAAGTGAATCTTCAAAATATTTTGCCCTTTTTGTGGTATTTTTAATAATTTCAAGTTAAAACATAACCATATTAAATGGTGATTTATATGAAAGCAATAGAAACAGCATTAAGTTTAACTCAAGCCTATAAGCTAGGCATTGAGAGATTTGAAAAAATGCTTGGAAATGAATTTGCTAAAGCAGTAGAATCTATGAAGAATACGTCCACACATATTATTGTTTGTGGGATGGGAAAATCAGGACTAGTTGGAAGGAAAATATCATCTACACTTGCATCTACAGGAACACCTAGCATTTTTCTTCATCCAGCTGAAGCTATTCACGGAGATCTAGGAAAGGTTCAAAAAAAATCTGTTGTTCTACTAATATCATATTCAGGAGAAACAGGTGAAATAATAGCTTTAATTCCAGCATTGAAAAGACTTGATGTAAATATAATAGCTTTAACTGGAGTTAAAAACTCAACTTTAGCTAACAAATCTGACATAGTTTTGGATACTTCAGTTGATAGAGAAGCATGTCCTTTAAATCTAGCACCTACAACATCAACTATGATTACTATGGTTTTAGGGGATGCCCTAGCGGTTTCATTAATGGAATTAAAAAACTTTAAGCAAGAAGATTTTGCCTTAACTCATCCTGGTGGAGCACTTGGTAGAAGATTGTTATCAAGCGTTAAAGATGAAATGAAACAAAATAATTTACCATTTATTGACCAAAACTCTTTAGTTCAAGACGTTTTAGTTAAAATGACAGAAGGACGTCTTGGTCTTGCTCTGGTCGGTAATAAAGAAGAATTGAAGGGCGTGATTACAGATGGAGATATTAGAAGAGCTTTAATTGATAATAAAAACTTTGCTGAATTAAAAGCCAAAGATTTAATGAATACAAATCCATTAATAGCACTTGATAGTGACAATTTGCAAGTTGCAGAAAAAAGAATGAGAGAAGCAAAAGTACAGTGTTTAATAGTTAAAAATCAAATGAATGAAGTTGTGGGTGTCATTCAGATTTTTGAATAAAAGCATGGTATTAACAATGGATATTTCTTTATTTGATTATGAATTAAATTCAAATTTAATTGCACAAAAGCCATGTGTGCCTAGAGATAATTCACGGTTATTGAATTGTACAAAAGAGGTTGCTGAAGACCTTCGATTCAAAGACTTACCTTCAATTTTAAATTCTGGTGACGTTTTGGTCATTAATAATACAAAAGTCATACCATCTCGTTTATTTGGGAAAAGAGACCAGGTTAATGTCGAAGTAACTCTGCATATTAAAATAAAGAAAAATACTTGGAAAGCATTTCTTAAACCTGGTCGCAAGTGCAAAATCAATGACACCATACTTTTTCAAAATGACTTAAAAGCTAAAGTTATTGAAAAATATATTGAAGGTGATGTGTTACTTCATTTCAATAAAAATGATCAAAATGTCCTTAAGGATGTAAATTATCAGGGTCAAATGCCTCTTCCTCCATATATAAAAAGAAATGAAAAAAATAAAAGTGATGATAAGGATTATCAAACAATATTTGCTGAAGAAGATGGAGCTGTTGCTGCTCCAACTGCTGGGTTGCACTTTACTGATGAGTTAATTAATACATTAAAATCTAAAGGAGTATTATTTGCTCCCATTACTCTTCATGTAGGCGCAGGCACTTTTTTACCAGTCAAAGTTACTAATATATATAATCATAAAATGCATGAAGAATGGGGAATTTTGAGTGAAAACACATCTAATATAATAAATAATGCTATTCAAAATAATAAACGTATTATTTCTGTCGGAACCACCAGTTTACGAATATTAGAAACAATAGCAAGATTAAAAAATGGATTAATTGAACCTTGGTCTGGTGTTACGGATTTATTTATAACTCCAGGCTTTAAATTTAAAATCGTAGATTTACTGATAACAAATTTTCACTTACCAAAATCAACATTACTAATGCTTGTCTCAGCTTTCCATGGAAAAGAAAAAACATTCGAAAGATATCAATATGCCATTAAACAAAAATACAGATTTTTTTCTTATGGAGACAGTTGTATTTTTTCAAAAGAAACTAGATAAATATGAATAATTTTTTTAATTTTGAATTAATATCAAAAGATAAGAATGCTCGTCTGGGTAAACTATCTACTGCACACGGGGAAATTAATACACCTATATTTATGCCTGTTGGTACTGCAGCTACTGTTAAAGCAATGCATTTAAAGGATGTAGAGGCTGCTGGTGCTGAAATTATTTTAGCTAACACTTATCATTTGATGTTAAGACCTGGTCAAGAAAATATTAGAGAAATGGGTGGCGTTAGAAAGTTTATGGGATGGGATAAACCACTTCTTACAGACTCAGGTGGTTTTCAAATTATGAGCTTAGGAAATTTAAGACAGGTTCAAAATGACGGAGTAACTTTTAAGTCACATCTTGATGGTACAAAATATTTTTTATCTCCCAAATTAAGTACAGATATTCAAAATGCTTTAGACGCGACTATTACAATGCAACTAGATGAATGTATTGCTTTTCCTGCAACATACGAAGAGTCAAAACGAGCAATGAAATTATCTCTTGAATGGGCTGCTATGAGTAGAGAAGCATTTGAACATAGAATTGGTTATGGTCAATTTGGAATAGTCCAAGGATCTATTTTTTCAGATCTAAGAGAGGAGTCAGCGAAAGGTCTCATCGAAATAGATTTTGATGGATATGCAATAGGAGGGTTGGCTGTCGGTGAAGGTCAAAATCTAATGTTTAAAACTTTAGACAATACTACAAAATATATGGTCCAAAATAAACCTCGATATTTAATGGGTGTGGGAAAACCAGATGATTTAATTGGAGCTGTGAAAAGAGGGGTTGATATGTTTGATTGTGTTTTGCCTACTCGTTCTGGAAGGACTGGTCAAGCTTTTACATCAAAAGGTCAAGTTAACATAAAAAATTCTAAACATATTTTAGATAAAATGCCATTAGATCTAGAATGTAATTGTTATACTTGTCAAAATTTCTCTAGAGCGTATCTTCATCATCTTTTTAGAGGAAAAGAAATTTTAGGCCTTATGCTTTTAAGCTGGCATAATATCCATTTTTACTTAAATATTATGAAAAATATTAGAAATGCTATAGAAATTAAAGAATTTGAAAAATTTGAAAAAACTTTTTTAAATAAATATTACTCGGCTGATGATTAACCTAAATAATAATAATTATTATTTATAATATGTACAAATTTGATGAAAAAAAAATAATCCAAGATTTAGCCAAAGAGTTTAATTTTGATGTTTGTAAGATTACAGATACTAATTTACCAATAAATACTGATGTAAGGCTGAAAGAATTTATTAAGTTAGGCTTTCATGGAGAAATGAACTGGCTTGCAGATAGTTACGAAAGACGAAAATCACCGTTAAATTTGTGGGAAGAGGCAAAATCTGCAATTATACTTGGTTTAAATTATGGGCCTAAGGATAATCCTTTAAAAAAAATAAATAAAAAGAATTTAGGAAACATATCTGTTTATGCTCAGGGAAAAGATTATCACAAAATAATTAAAGGAAGACTTAAGTTATTTTCAAGTAAATTAATTTCTAAATTATCAAAAGCAAAAAAAACGAAAATCAAAGTTTTTGTTGACACAGCTCCTTTAATGGAAAAACCTCTAGCGGAAAAGTCTGGTTTAGGATGGCAAGGCAAGCATACAAATTTAGTTTCGAGAGATTTTGGATCATGGCTATTTTTAGGGATTATTCTTGTAAATCATTCTTTTGAATATGACTCACAAGAAAAAAATTATTGTGGTTCTTGTACGAAATGTCTTGATATTTGCCCAACAGATGCATTTTATGAAGAAAATAAGTTAGACGCTTCAAAGTGTATTTCATATTTAACCATTGAGCACAGAAATGCTATTCCAAAAAAATTTAGAACAGCAATTGGAAATAGAATATTTGGGTGTGATGATTGTTTAGCAATTTGCCCTTGGAATAAATATGCAAAAATTACAAGAGAAATTCATTTTAACGAAAATAAATATAATTTTAATTTAAATCAATTATTGAATTTATCTGATCAAGAATTTAGAAAAAAATTTACTGGGTCACCAATAAAAAGGATAGGTAGGGATAGGTTCATAAGGAATTGTTGTATTGCGGCAGGTAATAGTAAAAATAAAGAATTAATCCCCACATTAGTGAATTTAATAATAAAAGATCAATCTTTTTTGGTAAGAGGTGCAGCTATATGGGCACTTCAACAATTAGATAATAAAAACAACCTTAAAAATATAAAAAAAAGACATTTAAGTTTTGAAAAAAACAAAGATGTGTTAGCTGAATGGTACGTCTAACTTAATTAAAGTGCGTTATTTGCAGTTTCACCTGTTCTTATTCTAGTCGCACTATGAAGGTCTAAGACAAATATTTTACCATCTCCAATTTGTCCTGTGCAAGCACTTTGAAGTAGAGCTTCATGAACAGCATCTTCCATATCATCATTAACAGCTATTTCGATTTTAAGCTTCGGAACAAATGACACACTATATTCTGCTCCTCTATAAATTTCAGTTTGCCCTCTTTGTCTTCCAAATCCACGAACCTCTGATGCAGTCAATCCTTCAACTCCTATCTCAGTTAAGGCATTCCTGACATCATCAAGTTTAAAAGGTTTTATAATCGCAATAAAGTATTTCATGATGAAATCTCCTAATCTGAATGATATCCTTTTTCTCCGTGAGAACGCAAGTCTAAACCTTCAATTTCTTCTTGTTCGTCTACTCGTAATGAAACTACTAAAGAAGTAATTTTTAGAATTAAATATGTAAAAAAAGACGTCCATATGACAGTAAGCACAACTGCTTTAAGCTGTATTATAAATTGTGATGTTCCCGTCTGTCCTTCAGCAAGACCTAAACCAGAAAATGTAGATGTTGCTAGAAATGCAACGAGTAATGTACCTAAGATACCACCTACACCGTGAACTGCAAAAACATCAAGGCTGTCATCTATTTGAAGTTTGCCTCTGATGTAATCAACAGCAAGGTAACATAATAAACCACCTAAGAAACCTAAAATTAAACCTCCAGGTACGCCAATGTAACCTGAAGCGGGTGTAACAGTAGCTAGTCCAGCTACCATTCCAGTAACAATACCAATTAAAGATGGTTTACCAAATCTTTTCCATTCAATAAACATCCAAACTAATGAGGCAGTTGCAGCAGAAATATGTGTAACTAACATAGCCATGCCAGCGCCTCCATTAGCCCCTAAAGCTGAACCAGCATTAAAACCAAACCATCCAATCCATAACATTGAGGCTCCAATCATAGTCAATATAGGGCTATGTGGTGGAGTGATAGACTTTGGAAAGCCTCTTCTCTTACCAAGTGTTAAAGCTGTAACTAGAGCAGCAGTACCAGCTGTAGCATGTACAACAATACCTCCAGCAAAGTCCATTGTTCCCCAGGATGATAAAATACCACCTCCCCAAACCCAATGAGTTACAGGAGCATATACTATTAAAACCCAAAGACTTAAAAAAATTAGCATTGCTGAAAACTTAATTCTCTCCACAAAGGCTCCTATCATCAGAGCAGGGGTGATAATTGCAAAAGTCATTTGGAATGTAACAAAAAGACTTTCAGGTATGCTTCCGGATGGTGTTTCTAATTCAATTGAATTCATAAACGCGTTTCCAAGACCACCAATCCATGCATTTCCTTCAGAAAACGCTAAACTATAACCTACAACCACCCAAATAATAGATACTACACAGGCAAGGGAGAAGTGTTGCATTAATACTGATACAACATTTTTTGAATTTACAAGTCCTGCATAGAATAGAGCTAAACCTGGTAAAGTCATAAATAATACTAGAGCAGTTGAGGTCAAAATCCAGGCTGTATCACCATTATTAATTTCAGCAAAAGCTGGAAAAGAAATCGTAGTTAAGAGTAAAGTCGAAAATGCACTAAAAAACTTAATTTTATTTCTGGAAGTAAAAAAATCCATAACATCCCCCTATTCAATAAAAATTAATTTAGTAATTTTTTTCTAAAACACAAAAAATGTATGAAAAATACTCAAATAAAATTAAATTTGCTTAAATTTTAAACAATTATCTTTTGTTGTAAGTAACAAATTAATTATATTTCAGTTTATAATCAAATTTTTTGGGTGTATAAAATAATTACAATCAATTAATTTGAGAGTTTATTTTGATAGAAATTGTCCTAAAACAATTAGCTCCGAAAGGATACCTTAGAGCTGCTATAAATTTAAGTAACTTTTTATTAGTTACTGGTAAAGAGAGTAATGGTGATCCGCAAGGAGTTTCTCCAGACATGGCAACAGCGCTTGCTAAAGAATTGAATGTAGATATTAAATTAATTACTTATAATAAACCTGGGGAACTTGCAGATGCAATTTCACAGGATGCCTGGGATATTGGAAATATAGCAAATGAACCAGCAAGAGCCAAATCAATTACATTTAGTGTACCATACACTTCTATTGAATCAACTTTCCTAATTAGGAATGGACTTAATATTAAAACATTAAAAGATGTTGATAAAAAAGGAATTAAAATTGCCGTTGCCGAAAGAAGTGCATATGATCTTTGGTTAACGGAGAATATAAAAAATGCAGATTTAATAAGAGCAAAATCTATAGATGAATCTTTTGCAATTTTTCAAGAAAATAAATACGAAGTATTGGCTGGATTAAGACCTAAATTAGTTGAAGAAATAAAAAAAACTACTGACTGCTTTATATTAAATCAGCCATTTACTTACATAAATCAGTGTATTGGAAGCAAACCTGGAAATTTAGAAGCTGAAAATTTTATAAATAATTTTGTAAAAAAAAATATAGAAAATGGTTTTGTTAAAAACCTTTTATCTAAGTATAGTGTCTTAGGCAAATTATCCCTCCCTAAAAACTAGAAGATTTATTATTGTAAAATTAATGAAAAAAATAGTTCCAATGTTAGCTGTATTTTGTACTGTTTTTTTCTGGGGATCTTCATTTCCAGCAATGTCGTTTCTTTTAGAAACATCAAGTCCTTTCATCTTGGCAGCAGGAAGATTTTCTTTGGCAGCTTTGCTAGCTGTTATTTGGTGCATAAATAATTATAAACAAAAGGTAGAATTAAACCACTTATTACGCTATTTTTTTGCAGGGTTTATTGGGATTTTTTTATATAATTTATTTCTTAACCATGGACAAGAGAGTGTTTCAGCTGGGGCAGGCAGCTTCATTGTAAATTGTAACCCATTATTTACAGCTTTAATTGGCTTTTTTATTTTGAAACAAAAGGTTTCATATCTACATTGGCTAGGAATAATTATTTGTATGTTTGGAGTTGCTTTAATATCTTTTGATCAAGAAGGTGGTTTAAATATAGGAAGTGGATCAAGTTTGATATTATTAGCTGCTATCTTGACTGCAATATATTTTCATTTAGTAAAACCTTTAGTAGTGATATATGGCGCAATAACTTCTACTGCATATACAATAATTTTTGGAACCATACCCTTGTTATTTTGGTTCCCAGAAACTTATGATTTTATTTCCCAATCTTCTAATGAAATTAAATTAACATATTTATGGCTGGCATTGTTTCCTACTGCATTAGGTTACTTAACTTGGACCTATTCAGTTGGTTGTTATGGAGCCAATAAAGCTTCATTGTTTCTTTATTTAATTCCACCAATTTCTATTATTTTGAATTTTTTATGGTATGAAAAAAATCCATCTTTAATTACTACATTTGGAGGTTTAGTTATATTATTAAGTGTTTTTTTTACTCTCCTATTACAGCAAAAAAGGAGAGAAAATTAAACTTTAACTAAAAGTAGAGCTTACATATAAACTACTTAGGGCGACATAATTATTTTAGATGGAGCGGGTAGCGAGAATCGAACTCGCGTCATTAGCTTGGAAGGCTAAGGTCTTACCACTACACAATACCCGCTTTTTTTTATTTTATAAGGGTTAATATTTCAAATGTAAATACTAACTTTATCAATTTTAAATTTGTTCTAAAATTCATTAAATTTAATTATTCCAACCTAATAAATTTTGTTTAACTATTTCATTTAAAAATTTAATTGAATATTCGTTATCATTTAAACAAGGTACATATTGAAAAGTTTTTCCACCATTCTCCAAAAACAATTCTCTTGCCTCAACATTTAATTCTTCAAGTGTTTCTAAACAATCAGAGATAAAACCTGGAGCAATCAAGGCAATATTTTTAGACCCTTGTTTAGCTAATTTTATAATTGTTTCGTCAGTATATGGTTGAAGCCATGGTTCAGGGCCGAATCTAGATTGAAAAGTAACTAAAACTTTGTTTTGTGGCCATTTTAATTCTTCTTTAAGTAACCTGGCAGTTTTAATACAATGACAATGATACGGATCACCAGCCATGAAATATCTCTTAGGTATGCCATGGAAAGATATTACTAACTTGTCTATTTCATCTCTATCTTTTAAATGTTTTTTAACCGTGAAAGCTAAAGCTTTTATATAATTTTTATTATCAAACCAAGGGGGAACTGTTCGGATATCTGGTTGCCATCTTTGTTTTAAAAGCCATTTAAAAACTTCATCTTTAACAGTTGCGGTAGTACTAGCTGCATACTGAGGATAAAGTGGGACCAATAGAATTTTTGAACATCCATTTTTTGTCATTTTATTTAAAATTTTATTTATTCCTGGATTTCCATATCTCATAGCATACTCTATGAAAATATTGGGGTTGTTTTTAAAAGAATTTTGTATTTTGTTTGTTTGTTTAATTGTAAATCCTCTTAAAGGTGATCCATGATTTTTTTCATCCCAAATTTTTTTGTAAGCTTTTCCAGATTTTGATGGCCTGAATGTAAGTATAGGTCCATTTAATATTAACCACCACAAAGGTCGAAAAAAATCTACGACTCTTGTGTCCATAAGAAATTGTTTTAGATATCTTCTCATAGACCAATAGTCAGTGCCATCAGGAGTTCCTAGATTAACAAGTAATACACCAATCTTATTTTTATCAGGAAAAACTGGGTGATCATTAGGTTTTTTTATAATAGTCAATTTAATATCTTTAAAAAATTATTATGCAATTTTTGAGTAATTATCTTTTTCAGTTTTTTTGAAAGCATATTTAAGTGCAATAGTTAAATCAGAAATCATTTTTTCTGTATGTAAAGGTCCTGGTGTAACTCTTAATCTTTCTGTACCAACAGGAACAGTTGGATAATTAATTGGCTGTATGTAATGTTTAAACTCATTTAACATGATATTGCTGATTTCTTTACATCTTAAAGGGTTATTTACCATTATTGGAACTATATGACTTTTATTATCAATAAAATTTATATTTTCTTTCGCCAGATATTTTTTGAGTAAAATTGTATTTTTTTTTTGTAACTTTCTTTCTTTATCAGATTTTTTTAGATAACAGATGGAAGTCCTTGCAGCCTTTAGAAGCGCAGGTGGTAATGCTGTTGTAAATATATATCCACTAGCATAACTTCGTATAGCATCGCAGATTATATTTGAGGATGTAATATACCCACCCATTGTTCCAAAGGCTTTTCCTAATGTTCCTTGAATTATATCAATAGAATTTTGTAATCCTAATTCCTCAGTTACACCTGATCCTTTTTCCCCATACATACCAACAGCGTGAACTTCATCTAAATAAGTTAATGCATTATATTTTTTTGCTATCTTCGATATTCCAGAGATATCACCAAAATCACCATCCATAGAATAAATAGATTCAAATATAATAACTTTAGGTTTTTTTTCTGGATATTTTTTAATTAAGGCTTCTAAGTGGTTTAAATCGTTATGTTTGAAAATTTCTTTTAAGGCTTTTGATTTTTTTATACCTGAAATTATTGATGCGTGATTTTTTTCGTCAGAAAAAACAACTGCGTCTCCTAATAAATTAAGAAGGGTACTTATTGTTGATTCATTTGCAACATAACCAGATGAAAATACTACAGCTTTTTCTTTCGAATGAAAATCAGCCAGCTCATTTTCTAATTCTACAATAGCATTGCTGTTTCCAGATATATTGCGTGTCCCACCTGAACCTGTTCCCATTCTTTTTACAGAATTTATCATTGAATTTATAACAAGTTTATTTTGACTCATGCCTAAATAATCATTTGAACACCACACAATTATATCATTCTTTTTTTTGTCTGATATCCACAATGCATTGGGGTGCTTGCCAACTTTTCTTTCAATTTCATTGAAATACCTATATCTACCTTCGATTTTAAGTTTGTTTATGGATGATTTAAATATATCAGAATAGTTCAATTATTTACCTATATGTTTATATTATTTAAATAATACTATATCTAAAATTTTCAACTTATTATTTATCAAATTTTAGTATAGATTTTCAGCAAAAAATTAAATTTTGATTTTCGTACTTGAACTTTTTTAAAGTTTTTATATAACAGTGATTATTAAAATTTTGGAAAGTATAAAAGTGAGTTCGTCAAAAAAAAAAATAGATATAACAAACGAAAATTTTGAAAATGGTGCTGATCGAGGCGGTTTGCTGGGCAACAGAATAATTCTCCCAGAAGATTATATTCCGTCAGTTGATGAAGAGTTCATGAATGAAAACCAGCTAGAGTATTTTAGACAAAAATTACTAAATTGGAAGTTAGAATTACTTGAAGAGGCAACTGATACTAAAGGGTCCTTATCTGCGGAAGGTTTGCAAAGGCCTGATATAGCTGATAGGGCTCAGGTAGAATCAGACGCATCTATTCAGTTGCGAACTAGAGACAGAGAAAGAAAACTTATTAGCAAAATCGACGCTGCATTAAGAAGAATAGATTTAAAAACATATGGATATTGTGAAGAAACAGGTGAACCAATCGGTCTAGGTCGTTTGAAAGCAAGGCCAATTGCATCCTTGAGTGTTGATGCACAAGAACGGCACGAAAAAATGGAAAAAATTCATAAAGACGAGTAATATTCAGTATCTAAGCTAAATTATTATATTTAGAACAAAATAAGAACATTTGTTGACAAAAGAACAAAAGGTGAATATTATCAATTATTAGTTGAAAGAATTGTAATCGTATGTCAGTAAGGAGATAGAGGATGAGTGCTGAGGTTATTAAAATGTCAAATCAAGATAAAGATAGAAATATAGCTTTAGAGTCTGCCATTGGACAGATAGAGAAAGCTTTTGGTAAAGGCTCTGTTATGAAGTTGGGTACATCTGGAGAAAATTTAGATGTACAAGCTATATCTACTGGTTCATTAGGTTTAGATATTGCACTTGGTATAGGTGGTTTACCTAAAGGGCGAATTGTAGAAATTTATGGACCAGAAAGTTCAGGTAAAACAACTCTAGCATTGCATGTTGTAGCTGAAGCTCAAAAAACAGGAGGGACTTGTGCGTTTATAGACGCAGAGCATGCCCTTGATCCAGTATATGCAAAAAAATTAGGAGTGAATATTGATGATTTGTTAATTTCTCAACCTGATGCTGGAGAACAAGCATTAGAAATAGCTGACACTTTAGTTAGATCAGGGGCTATATCTGTTTTAGTAGTTGATTCTGTGGCGGCTCTAGTACCAAGAGCTGAACTTGAAGGTGACATGGGTGATAGTCATATGGGGCTGCAGGCTAGATTAATGAGCCAAGCGTTAAGGAAATTAACATCATCGATATCTAAGTCTAATTGTTTAGTTATATTCATTAATCAGATCAGACAAAAAATTGGCATTATGTTTGGTAACCCAGAGACAACATCAGGTGGAAACGCTCTTAAGTTTTATGCTTCTGTAAGGTTAGACATTAGAAGAATAGGAGCAATAAAAGATAAAGATGATATTATAGGTAACCAAACTAGAGTTAAAGTTGTAAAAAATAAAGTTGCTCCTCCATTTAGAACTGTTGAATTTGATATTATGTATGGTGAAGGTATTTCTAAAAATGGTGAGATAGTTGATTTGGGTGTGTCTGCAGACATAATTGAAAAATCAGGATCATGGTTTTCGTATAAAGATCAAAGGATAGGTCAAGGTAGAGAAAACGTAAAAAATTTTCTAAATGAAAATTCTGAAATAGCTTCAGAATTAGAGGATAAAATTAAAGGAAATACAGTTCTAGTTGAAGAAATTCTAATGAATCCAGACCAACAAATTCCTGAAGAAGAAAAATGATTTTATTGTAGTTTTGTATTATGTTAAATAGATGTTATCAAGAGATGAAGATAATTAGCTAGTTTAACGTATGAATAAGACTATAAATTCAGTAAATGAAATTCGTTCTAAGTTCATAAATTATTTTAATAAGAATAATCATGAAGTTATAACATCAAGTAATCTTGTACCAAACAATGATCCTACTCTGCTATTTACAAATGCTGGTATGGTTCAATTTAAAAATGTTTTTACTGGATTAGAAAAAAGAGACTACAATAGAGCTGTAAGCTCACAAAAGTGTCTTCGTGCTGGTGGAAAGCATAATGATCTTGAAAATGTAGGTAGGACAGCTAGACATCATACATTTTTTGAAATGTTAGGTAATTTTTCATTTGGAGATTATTTCAAAGAAAAAGCGATATATCAAGCTTGGGAATTGTTAACAAAAGAATATGAACTCCCTAAAGAAAAGTTACTAGTTACAATTTTTCATGATGATACAGAGGCTGAAAATTTATGGAGAAAAATTTCTGGATTAAGTGATAAAAAAATAATCAAAATTAGTACCAGTGATAATTTTTGGAGTATGGGTGATACAGGTCCTTGTGGTCCTTGCTCAGAAATATTTTACGATCATGGTCCTTTAATTGAAGGAGGACCTCCTGGCTCTAAAAATGAAGATGGTGATAGATTTATTGAAATTTGGAATTTAGTTTTTATGCAATATGAACAAATTTCCAAAAATGAAAGAGTTAATTTACCTAAGCCAAGTATTGATACAGGAATGGGTTTAGAAAGAATATCAGCTGTTCTGCAAAACACTCATAATAATTATGAGACAGATATGATGAAAGATCTAGTTGAGTCTTCTTCATTAGTAACAGGTGTAGAAAAAACAAAAGATAATATTGTATCTCATAGAGTAGTAGCTGATCATTTAAGATCAATTTCTTTTTTAATTGCTGAAGGAGTTTTACCCAGCAATGAAGGCCGAGGATATGTACTAAGAAGAATAATGAGAAGAGCAATGCGCCACACACATCTTTTAGGCGCAAGTGATCCAGTAATATTCAAGTTAGTTAAATCTTTAATTGAACAAATGGGTGATGCTTTTCCAGAATTAGTTACTCAAAAATCGACTATAGAAAACACAATAAAGGATGAAGAAATTAAATTCAAAGATACACTTGATAGAGGTATGAGTTTATTAATGAATGAAATAGACGAGAAAGTTTCTCCAGGCGTACTTTCTGGTCAAAAAGCTTTTGAATTATATGACACTTATGGATTTCCATTAGATTTAACAGAAGATGTTTTAAAATCATATGGGTGGAAGGTTGATCATCAGGGTTTTGAAAAATCTATGAATGAACAAAAAATTAAAGCAAGACAGGCTTGGTCAGGTTCAGGTGATGATGCTTTTAATCAAGATTTTTTAAAATTATTATTAGATTTACCACCAACTAACTTTAGAGGATATGATGAAAATACTTTTGAAACTAAAATTGATTTAATTATAAAAAATAATAAAATTGTAGATAATGTTTCAGCTAATGAACGAGTTGATATTATATGCAATGAGACAATTTTTTATGCTGAATCTGGTGGCCAGATATCTGATAAAGGAGTTATCATAGGAAAAAATTTTAAGGCTAATATTTTAAATTCAAAAAAAATAACTGGTGGAAACGGTAAAATTATTTTTGTTTCAACAATAGAAATTGTATCAGGAAAAATTACAGTTGGTGATATAATTAACCAAGTAATAGATTTAGATTTCAGAAAACAAATATGTTCACATCATTCAGCAACTCATCTTCTTCATGAAGCATTGAGACAAAAATTAGGTTTGCATGTCGCTCAAAAAGGTTCATTGGTTACTAATGAAAAACTAAGATTTGATTTTAGTCATCAAAAACCAATTTCTTCAGAATTAATTAAAGAAATTGAAGATGAAGTAAATTATAGAATATTTTGTAACGATAAAGTTAGCACTAAAGTTATGTCTCCCGATAATGCTATTGAAAAAGGAGCTATAGCTCTATTTGGTGAAAAATATGGAGATGAAGTCAGAGTAGTATCAATTGGAAAAAGTATAGATAATGATAGAGAGGCTTGGTCAGTTGAATTATGTGGAGGCACACACGTAAAAAATACTTCTGAAATTTTAACCTTTAAAATATTATCAGAGACTGGTGTTTCATCTGGAGTTCGTAGAATTGAAGCCTTAACAAATATGGCTGCAATAAACTATTATAACGACGAGATAAATAAAATTAGATATATCTCTTCTTCTCTAAAAACAAATAGTACTCAAGTCACAAAAAAAATTGAGCAATTAGTCTCAGAAAATCAAAAAATAAACAAGGAATTAAAACTTCTTAAAAATAAATCACATCTTAATTATGATAATAATTCAACTAAAGAAACACTAAATGGAATAGTATTTGAGTATAAAATATATGATGATTTAGTAGTTAAAGAGTTAAAGCCTAACGCAGAAAATTTTATCAAAAATAATAATTCAAATATTGTTTGTTTAATTAGTAAAATTGATAATAAAGCTTCTATAGTCGTTGCTGTAGATAAATCACTTACTTCTAAATTTAGTGCGGTAGAAATGGTAAATGAAGTTTCAGCAATTTTAGGAGGTAAAGGAGGTGGTGGAAGACCGGATATGGCTCAATCTGGAGGATCAGATCCAAAAAATAGTCTACAAGCTATTAATAAGATAAAAGATTACATTAAACTTAAAATTTAGAGAATATAATGTTAGATAATTTAAACGAAGAAATAATTTCTTTTAAAGAAACTGCAATTATGCAAATTGCAAATTTTGGAAGAAAATACCAATTAGAGAGTGGAAATTATATCTATCCTGCTTGGTTTGGAGAAGGCGATACATCTACAAGTAATTTAATTAACAACAAAACTATTGAAGCTTTAAATCAAGGAAAAACATTTTATACATATCAAAATGGTGTACCTCAATTACGTTCAGAAATCTCAAAATATATGAATGAAGTTTTTAACATCAACACGAAGCCTGAACATCATAGTGTTGTCACAGGCGGAATGATGGGGCTTAGGTTAATTTGTGATTTAATTATCAGTTATGGCGATGAAGTTGTGATGGTTGGTCCTGTATGGCCTAACATAAGGTCGTCAGTTTTATTAAAAAAAGGTAATATAAAAGAAGTTTCATTAAGATTGAAAGATAGTCAATGGATATTAGATTTTGAAAAACTATTGAATACAATTACGCATAAAACAAAAATGGTTTTTGTTAATAGTCCTGGAAATCCAACAGGTTGGGTGATGTCAAAAAAACAGCAAAAAATTCTATTTAATCATGTGCGAGAAATGGGATGCTGGTTAATTTCTGATGAAGTTTATCATCAAATAATGTTTAATGATGATGTATCACCAAGTTTTCTTCAATTATCTAAGCCAACTGATAAATTAATAGTTATCAACTCAGCTTCAAAGAGCTTCAATATGACAGGATGGAGAATAGGTTGGATAACACATCCTGAAGAGTTAGGGTCTCATATAGCTAAATTAGTCCAAATAACAACAACGGGTGTGCCAGAGTTTCTTCAAAATGGCCTAATATCAGCATTGCAAAACTACAAACTTCTTACAAAAGAAGTACGTCTAAATTTAAAAAAATCTAGAGATATAATGTTTAAAAGATTAGTTGAGTGGAAGCGAGTTGAGTGCAGTATTCCAGAGGCTGCATTTTATGCTTTTTTTAAAGTAAAGGATATAAAAGATTCTTTAGAATTTGCAAAAAAATTAATTATTGATACTAATGTTGGAGTAGCACCAGGTATTGCGTTTGGAGAGTCAGGTGAAGGACATTTAAGAATATGTTTTGCAGCCAAACAAAGCTTCATAAACGAAATTATGGATAGATTAGAGCCAGCCTTGAATTAAAATCACCAAGGCTTTATGGCATTTTTAAGTGATTTATAACCTTCAATAAATCCAGGTCTGTTACTACCGTATATTCCATCAAATATATTTAAAACATTATCCAACCAATCTCTAAGTTCAATGTTATTAGGATTAGCATCTAAGTATGCGTCTCTAATTAAAACAAAATGAATTCTTGGGTCGTAAGGTTTTTTTGTTCCACCCATAGTTTCATCACCATCAAGAAGTCTTAAAAGCATAGCGTCAGCTGATCCTAGTGTTTGTTCATGAATAGGTGGTCCAGACATTCTATGCATTACTGAAGTCATATCTCTTCCGTTACCAGTTGTGTAGCCCATAGACTTCCATGCTGTATCTATATTAATATCACTCTTAACATGATTAAGAATTTTTGTGCCAAAATCTCTTAATGGGTCAGATATATCAGCAAGTAAATCAGTCAATCTATCTCCATCCAAATCAGTTGCTAATACTATACATTCTTGTTTGTTAATTATGTCCCATACTAATAGTCCATAATTAGTATCAGAAATGTGTTGTTCAATTCTTCCAGACCAATTTTCCATACCATCCTTAAAATCTTTAGGTAAAAGAGAAATTATTTTGTCAATGTTTGTTTTATGTTCTTCGTAAGCATTTACAGCCCATTTTCGACCAACAGTGAATTTTGTTCCTTCAAGAAGCCAAATTAATATGCCTGCATTTATTCCATCTTCCATCGCCTGTGTTGGTTTAAAAGCAACTCTACCTAATTTACCTGTATCATTAATCATCTTTAAAAATAGACGACAAGCATACGCCATCTGAATTCCAGGAGTATTCATTTCAGTATGTACAATACCAGTTTTTTCATTAACACTAAATTTAGATTTATCCTGTGAATAGGGTAAACATGGCATACATCTTACAACTGTTATTGGACCGTATGGACGAACGTTACAAAATACCCCTGCTTGAGTTCTTAAAGGTGCATTTCCTGACTTACCCATCACAACAACTTTATTTCCAGACCCATTATTAACATATGCATCACCAGCAGTTGACCATTTTATTGATGTGTTTTGCATATTGCCAAACCAGCTTAATGCTTCAAGTTTTGTGTCATGTCGCATTTGTGACCACATTGGAACTGCATAAAAAGGAAGATTTAAGATATCAGCTGCTGCAATAGTTCCTAATAATGCGTAAGCGTCTGTTAATGAATGGCATACTGGATTTATAATCCCGTCATGTTTTCCGCCTTTCCAAACAATTGCATTAGGATACCCATTTGGCCTTACCTCGGTCTTTTGGTAAAGTTCCCCAAGAACAGTTTCTAAGTCACCACCTTCAGATTCAGTAATAGCTATTTTCATCAAATCTAACATTTCAAGTCCTTAATTTTTTAAGAAAAATTTTAATTCATATGTATATCATTCATACATAAATTAATAAATTTTTTAAATATCTTTTAGAAAAATTTTTAAAGAATCTATGTTTCCCAATTCCTCAAAATAATTTAAATTATGTTCTCCCATATATTCTTCTTTAATAAGATGATTAATCAAAGAAATAAGAGGATCCCAAAAATTATTGAAATTAATAATACCAATTTTTTTATTAACAATTTGATTTAATTGGCGCCAAGTTAAAACCTCGAAACATTCATCAAGTGTTCCTACACCGCCTGGTAAGATCAAGAAAGCATCAGATTTTTCATACATTATCCGTTTTCTTTGGTGCATATTCTCTGTAATTATTAAGTGAGTATTATATTTATTTGAATGTTTTGTCTTTCGTATATCTTTTTTAATTAAAAAATTAGGTATTATACCTGTTGTTTTAGAGCCATACTTAATTGATGTTTCTGATACTGATCCCATTATACCATTTTCACCACCACCAAAAACAATATCAAAATTATTCTCTGCGATAATTTGACCAACAATTTTAGCAGATTTTATGTTCTCACTATTTTTGCCTGATTTAGAACCGCCAAATACACATATCTTTTTTCTCAAAACTACCTCGTATAAATAACAAACTTAAAAAATTTATATATTATTCTAATTATTTATTTTAAAATAAAACATCAGTATTTAACAAGGTTTTCTATGAATTCTTTAAAAGCAATATATTTTTTACTTACTGGTGCAATAATAGCAGCTTTAGCTCTGTTTGTAGTTTTTTATGAAACTGAAACTGTTGATGAAAAAGAAGTAGTTGTACCTTTGGTAAATAAAGTAGTTGATGCTAAGCCCATAGAAGTTAAAAAAACGAGAGAGGAAACAGCTGAAACAATTAAATTAGAGGTTGTTAGAGTAAAGCCAGACGGAAGTCTAGTCATTGCTGGTAAAGGTATACCAAATTCTAAAATAGAAATTATTTCTAATTCAGAAGTAATTGCTGTTACAAACAATGATAACATTGGAGATTTTGTTGCCGTTCCAGAAAAACAATTAAAAGCTGGTGAATATTTTTTATCTTTTAGGCAAACAACAAAAGATAATAAAGTTGTTTTTGCTAAGAAATCCATTGCTATCAACGTAACTGGTAATCAAGATGATATTCCTATTGTTGCTATTGTTGATGGTCAAGGTAAATTAGGTGCCAAAGTCATTCAAGCTCCTGGTTTAGGTGAAAAGAAAGAGACTAATAAAGATGACGAGAAATCTAATAAAAATCTTGTAAAAGAACCTCAAATTAAAATTTTAGCTATCACACATGACTCAAAAATAGGTCAACTTGTTTTGTCAGGAATAGCTTATTATGGTGTTCAGATAAATGCAGGTTTTACCGGAAAGGAAACGTCATCTACTAAAATAATTAATGGAGAATGGACTTTATCCATTCCTGGTAAATTAATTGCCGGGAAACAAAAAGTTTTTGCTGTTTTATTAGATAAAAACGGTAAAGTTTTAAGTGAAAACTCAGTTGTGATTAATGGTAAAAGTATTGAAAATGCAAATGGAAAAACATTAATTATTGTTCAAAAAGGTGATGCTCTTTGGAATATAGCTTATCAAAGGTTAGGACTAGGAAATCGTTATATTGATATTGTTGAGCTAAATAAAGATAAAATAAAAAATCCAGATCTAATTTACCCGAAACAGCTTTTCATTATACCAAATAAAATAAATTAAAACTATTTTTGATGATTGATGCACAATTAAATAAAATTTTAAAGCCTGTTTTAGGTGTATTTGTAAAAAAACTATCAAAATTTAATATCAATCCAAATGCAATATCTTTTATTGGTTTTGTTTTTGGTCTTTGTTGTTTTTACTCAGTTGCAAACGCAATGTTTTTTTATGCATTTATTTTTTTATGTCTAAACAGACTTTGCGATGGATTAGATGGAGCGATGGCAAGATTGGTTGGAGAAACGGATCTTGGTGCATTTTATGATATTGTACTAGACTTTTTGTTTTATTCACTGTTTCCTTTATCTTTTATAATTTTAGATTTAAATAACGCTTATTCAATTTGTTTCTTATTGTTCAGTTTTGTTGCAACTCAAACAAGTTTTCTTGCCTCAGCATGGATTATTGAAAAAAATAAATTATCAATTTCTGATGGTCAAAAAAAATCTTTTTTTTATGCTGGAGGAATTACTGAAGGTTTTGAGACAATTATTTGTTTTATAATTATGATTTTTTTAAATGAGTTTGTAAGCTATATAGCATATATTTTTGGTATTTTATGTTGGATTACTTTTATAACTAGAGTTTTATTCATAAGAAAATTACTAAAACTATAAAATACAAATTTATTTTTTTCTTAAAATAGAATAAACGTAATAATTAAAGATATAACTATTGAAACATTTTGGCTTTAATTACATGACTTTAAATAAAAAACATTTAACAGATGAACAATACAGAATTACCCAACAGCATGGTACTGAACCAGCTTATTCTGGAGTTTATTGGGACAAAAAAGATGCTGGTGTCTATAATTGTATTTGTTGTGATACACCTCTTTTTTCTAGTAAAACTAAATACGATTCAGGTTCTGGTTGGCCCTCTTTTTATGAACCAGTTTCAGATGAAGTAATTGGTAAATCAGTTGATAATTCTTTTTTCATGCAACGAACGGAAGTTCATTGTGCAAAATGCAATGCTCATTTAGGTCATGTTTTTCCTGATGGCCCAAAACCCACAGGATTACGATATTGTATTAATTCTGCTTCTCTAAATTTTCAAAAAGTTGATGATAATTAACTTATGTTAGGTACTACAAAAATTTTTGGATGTCTTGCAGATCCCATTGATCACGTTAAAGCTCCAACTATTTTTACATCTATTTTCAAAGAAAAAAATATTGATGCAGTTATGATCCCTATTCATGTAGAGAAAGATAATTTAAAAAATGTAATAGCTTCTTTAAAAAAAATTAATAATTTTCAAGGAATGACAGTCACAATTCCTCATAAAACAACTATTGCCAACTTATGTGAGCATCTGGAACAAGATGCTGAATTTACTAAATCTGTGAATTGGATCAAATTTGACAAAGATAGAAAATTAATTGGAAACAACTTTGATGGACAAGGCTTTGTTGCTGGTTTTTTATCACAAAATCATCTGATTAAAAATAAAAAAATTTGTATTTTTGGTGCTGGTGGCGCAGCCGTTTCTATTGCCTGTTCATTAGCAAAACAAAAAATTAAATCTTTAAAAATAATAAATCGTAATTTTAATAAAGCACATGAATTGATGAAGAAAATAAAAGTTATTGATAAGGATTTGTTCATAAAAGTAATTCAATACAAAGATAACTACTTATTAAACAATGAAGACATAATAATTAATACTACTAGTTTAGGATTACATAAAGATGATAAACTACCTTTTGATGTGAATAAAACATCACCAAAAGCAGTCATTGCCGATATTATTATGCAACCTTTAGATACAGAGTTATTAAAACAAGCAAAAAATTTAGGTCGGTCTGTTCATTATGGAAAATATATGATAAAAAGTCAGATTGATTTAGCTGGCAACTTTTTAGAGCTTTGGTAGTAAAGGAGAAATAATGGAAAACAACTTTGTTTGGGATGAAGATAAATTAAATAAATTAAGAAAACTTTGGGATGATGGTTTACCAATTACAAAAATTGGTAATGAAATTGGTGTATCTAGAAACGCAATTGCTGGAAAAGCTCACAGAATGGGTTTGCCAAAAAGAAATTCTCCGATTTCTAAGTCAGGAGATCCTAGGAAAAATCAGGAGACTAATAATTCAGATAATAGCAGGGAGCTACCTTTAAAAATTATGTTAAGAGATGTTGAATGGTCTAGAAACAGGTGTTGTTGGCCTATAGGTGATCCCAAATTACCTGGTTTTTCATTTTGTGGTACTTCAATAATTCCTGGAAGACCCTATTGCGAAGAACATTCAAATCTTGCATATACTAATACCAGAGAAAGCTAAAATAATGTATTATGAAAAATGTAGTTAAAAAAAGATCTGACTATAAACCGTTATTTTGGCTAACCAAAGATACATATTTAGAATTTTTAATATTTGATAAATATACTATTGTTAAATCTAAAATAATTTTTCAAAAAAATAATTTTCAAAACATAACTGATTATAATCTAGAAAGTCATCTAGAATTAAATGGAGTTGATTTAGTTACTACAAAATTTGAGCTAATCCTTGACAATAATCCTCCTCAAAATATAAAAATTGAAAGTTTAAAAAAACAAAATGAAGCCGTCATAATACCGGTGCCCTCCAATACATCTTTTGTTAAAATATTTACTGAAGTAAAAATATATCCTTCAGCTAACAATTCCTTGGAAGGATTGTATCAAAGCAATAATATGCTATGCACTCAATGTGAAGCAGAAGGCTTCAGAAAAATTACTTGGTTTCCAGATCGACCTGATTGTTTGAGTTTGTTTACGGTTAGAATAGAGGTAACGGATAAGTTTAAAACAATACTTAGTAATGGTAATTTAATTGAAGAAGGTGTTATTAAAAATAAAAATGGAAAATATAATAGGGTGTTTAAAGTTTGGCACGATCCATTTCCAAAGCCTTCTTATTTGTTTGCATTAATTGTTGGCAATCTAGAATCTAATTCTTCTAAATATTTAACATCATCAAAAAAAGAAATTGAGATAAATATTTTTTGTGAAAAAGGAAATAAGAATTTTACTAATTACGCAATGAATAGTCTGAAAAAAGCGATGAGATGGGATGAAGAAAAATATGGATTAGAATATGATTTAGATACTTTTATGATAGTAGCTGTTAGTCATTTCAATATGGGTGCTATGGAAAACAAAGGTTTAAATATATTTAACTCAAAGTTTGTTCTAGCAGATAAGAAAACTGCTACCGATAGAGATTTACAAAATATAGAAAGCATTGTTGCACATGAGTATTTTCATAACTGGACTGGGAATAGGGTAACTTGTAGAGATTGGTTTCAATTGACTCTGAAAGAAGGCTTAACTGTTTTTAGAGATCAAGAATTTTCGGGTGATATGAATAACAGAGGTGTTAAAAGAATAGAAGATGTTTCATTATTAAGATCAATTCAGTTTGCAGAAGATGCTGGATCTAATAATCATCCTATAAGGCCTGATGAATATAAAGAAATTAACAATTTTTATACTCCAACAATCTATGAGAAAGGAGCTGAGGTTATTAGAATGATGTATAATTATCTCGGTAACACTTTGTATAAAAAAGGAATGGATTTATATTTTAATAGATATGACGGAAAGGCAGTTACGTGTGAGGATTTTATAAAAGCATTAGCTGATGGAAGTAAATTAGATTTAAGTATGTTTAAAAAATGGTATTCCCAATCTGGCACTCCTAACTTAAAAATTACAAGAAAAGAAAATGACTCAGGATTAGAGCTTAATTTTTCTCAAAAAATTAATAATAAAACTAGTAATTTACCTATTCCAATAAAAATTGCTTTTTTAAATAAAAAGGGATCTCTTGTTAAATTTAGTCTCAATAAGTCAAAATTAAGATATGAACACGTCTATTTACTATCTAAAAGCAAAGATAAAGTCTCTGTAATCTGCAATGAAAAAGAAATTACTCCTTCAATATTACGAGACTTTTCCGCTCCTGTACTTTTAAAAACAGATATGAAAATTAATGAGTATATTCATATACTTAAATTTGATAGTGATTCATTTAATAAATGGGATGCAGCTCAAAATTTATATTTAAACTTTTTTTTAAAAAAAAATAATTTAAATATTTTAATAAAAACATTAAGAGAATTAATTTTAGAAAAAAAAGTAAACTATTCATTAATGGCGTTGCTTCTAGAATTACCATCTAGAACCACATTTGAAAATTTATCAAATGATGTAGATCCAATTTCAATATTCAAAAGAAAAAAGGATTTTATGAAAAATATTGCCTTAAGTTTACAAGAAGTTTTTGAGATTAATGCTTTAAAACTATATAAAAGCAAAATACAGGATGATAAAAGCTTTGGAGAAAGAATGTTATTAGAAAAAATATTAAGATATTTAATTCTAATTGAAAGCTCAATAGGAATTCAGATTGCAAAAAAAATTACAGCAAGTAAAAATATGACACTTTCAATTATAGGATTGAAATCATTATGTTTGGCCAATAATCAGTTAGCATTAAATTGCTTAAATGATTTTTACAAAAAATGGAAAAATAATCACCTTGTCATTGAAAAATGGTTTGAAATGATGTCGACTTTAAATATTGGATCACAGGGTTTAAATCTAATTAAACATTTATTAAAACATAAAGATTTTGACTATAAAAATCCAAATAAACTTAGAGCCGTTTTAAGTACTTTTCAAAGAGAAAATGTATTATTGTTTCATGCAAACGATTCTTCTGGATATAAATTTATTTCTGAACAGGTTGCAATTATTGATAAAAGCAATCCTCAAGCTGCAGCTAGAATAGTTCTACCTCTGACAAGATTTAAAAATTACTCCTGTGAGAGGAAAAACAAAATTAAAGATGTATTAAAAAATATAAATAAACCATTTATCTCTAATGATTTGTCTGAAATAATTGAAAAAGCATTAATTTAGTTATTTTGTGTTTAAAAAGTCTGGAATTCTACCACTTTCCTTAAAATTTAAATAATTTTCCTCAGGCAGGAGAATTGGTTTAGATTTGTTTTTATTTTTTTGTTTAATCTGGTTATAATTTTGATTTTCGGATTTTTGAGAAAAAATTATTTTATCGAGGGTTGTTTTATTTACTTTTTTCTTTATCAGTTTTTCTATTAATGTAATCGTTTTATTGTCATTATCATCGAAGAGTGTATATGCTTTACCTTGTTTGCCTGCTCTTCCAGTGCGACCGATACGATGAACATAATCTTCCGGGTTGTTTGGGACGTCATAATTAAAGACATGGCTTAATCCATCTATATCAATACCTCTTGCAGCCACATCAGAGGCGATAAGGATTTTAGCTGATTTGTCTTTAAACATTTCAAGAGACTTAATTCTTAAATTTTGCTCCATATCTCCATGAAGAGAAATTGTATTAAAATTATATTTTTTTAAAAATTTACTAACTTTTTCAATATCAACTTTCCGATTACAAAAAATTACAGCACTTCTTATAGGATCAATACATAGTAATTTTTTTAGATCATTCATCTTATTATTACTACTTGATTTAATAAAAGTACTATCTATGTTTTTTGAAGTTGAAGAATGTGGGTTTATAGAGATTTCCTTTGGATTAATTAATAAATCCTTACCTATATTCCTTATTTCATTTGAGAGAGTCGCAGAGAAAAATAATGTTTGTCTTATTTTAGGTAGTAGTTTGTTAATTTTAATTACATCAGGAATGAAACCCATATCCAACATTCTATCTGCTTCATCGATGACAAGTAATTTTACATCTTTTATTATAACTTTACCTCGTTCTATATGGTCTAAAAGTCTACCAGGTGTTGCAATTAATACATCTACACCTTTCGCTAATTTATGTTCTTGTTCTGCAAATGATGTTCCTCCAATCAACAATACCATTTGAAGCTTTAGATATTTATTTATTTTATTAAACTCTTCAGACACTTGCATCGCTAATTCCCTGGTTGGAGCTAGAACTAGAGAACGTGGCATTCTAGATTTGGATTTTCCGGAATTTAAAATCTCAATCAAGGGCATAATAAATGATCCAGTTTTACCTGTACCAGTTTGTGCGCAACCTAAAATATCCCTTCCCATTAAAATGTTTGGTATAGCTTTTTTTTGAATTTCAGTTGGTTCTATATATCCAATATTATTAATAGATAACAAAATTTCTTTGCACAAACCTAGATCTTTGAATTTCACAATTATGACCTCATTTAAATTTTATTTTTTAATGTTATTAAAAAAGTACTAATAATTTATTGAACTCTGAAATTTAAATATCAAACTCACTTATACTACTAGCATTTTCTTGAATATATTTAAATCTAAGCTCTGGTTTTTTCCCCATAAGAATATTTACTAAATTGTCAACTTCTCTTCTTTTGTCAGCCTCATTAATGTCTCTTTTAGGAATAGTTACCTTAAGCAATTTCCTTGTTTTTGGGGACATTGTTGTCTCTTTTAACTGGGCTGGTGGCATTTCACCTAACCCTTTAAAGCGACTAATTATACCTTTACCATTCAATTTTTCATTTATAATTTTATTTTTATTATCTTCTGTTTGAGCATAAAAGTATTGATTATTAAAAGAAATTCTATACAAGGGTGGTTGTGCTATGTACAAATGTCCTCTTTCAATAATTTCTGGATAATTGTTGTAAAAAAAAGTTAATAGTAAAGCTGCAATGTGAGCTCCATCAACATCTGCATCCGTCATAATTATTATTTTGTTATATCTAAGGTTATCAATACTTTTAGATTTACTTTCATCTAGTCCCATAGCTTGTTTTAAATCATTAATTTCTTGATTTTGTAACATTTTTACGCTTGTAGCACTAGCTACATTCAATATTTTCCCCTTTAGGGGTAATACAGCTTGGGTTGTTCTTTCTCTGGCTTGTTTTGCAGATCCTCCTGCACTATCTCCCTCAACTATGAAAAGTTCAGATTCTTCAAAACTATCTTTAGAACAATCAGCTAACTTTCCAGGTAAACGTGCTTTTTTGGAAATAGTTTTACGTGAAACCTCTTTTTCTTTCTTTTTTCTTTTTCTTTCTTCATAATTATCAATTGTCCTTTTTAATAAATCTTCTCCTGTATCTTTGAAGTTTGATAACCAAGTCTCAAATCTATCTTTGATCGCTGTTTCTACAATTTTTGTGGTAAAAGTATTAACAAGTTTTTCTTTTGTTTGGCCTTGGAATTGTGGTTCTTTAATAAAAACTGATAAAATTGACCCTGTGGAAACCATTAGATCGTCATATAAAATTTCATTAGCTTTTTTGAAACCTCTTAGCTCAGCAAAATTTCTTATACCTTTTGTCATTGCTAACCTTAAACCAGTTTCATGTGTTCCACCAAGTGGAGTATGAACAGTGTTGCAAAAAGTTTCAGTAAAACCAGTTTCGTGATCGGCTAACCAACTTACAACCCATTCAACTGTTTCATTATCAATTTTAACATTTCCATGAAATAAAGAAGAGGTAAAAAACGGAATTGAAGAAGTTTTTTGTTTCATATAATCCAAAATTCCATTGATATAGCAAAATTTTTTAGAAGATGGTAAAGTACAGTTTGTTTTTAAAAGTGACTCATCACATTTCCAATTAATTTCCACTCCTTTGAAAAGATAGGCTTTGTTTTCTAACATATTAAAGATTTTAATTGGATTAAATAAATTATTTTCACCAAATATTTCACTATCAGGTTTGAAAGTAATTGATGTTCCATTTTTTTTCTTTATTTTATCTTTTTTTGTAAGTGGTGTAGTTGGTAATCCTCGAGAGAATTCTTGAACATATAAGTATTCATCACGTATAACTTCTACCTTCATGAATGAAGAAAGAGCATTAACAACTGAAGCACCCACGCCATGTAATCCTCCTGATGTTGTATAATTTTTATTTGTAAATTTTCCACCAGAATGGAGAGTCGTCATTATTATTTCTAAAGCTGATTTGTTCTTAAATTTAGGATGATTATCTACGGGTATGCCTCTACCATTATCTGAAACAATTAATGTATTATCACTTATTAGATTTACATCTATCATATTAGCATGTTTAGCAACTACTTCATCCATTGAATTATCAATTATTTCAGTTGCAAGGTGGTGTAAGGCATTATTGTCGGTGCCACCAATATACATACCTGGTCTATGACGAACAGGTTCTAATCCCTCTAAAATTTCAATTTCAGATGCATTATAATTGTCCAATGAATTTTTTTTCATATAAGTTAATTTACTTTATTTGGTGTTTAAAAAAATAATTATAACAATATTTAGCAATATTTAGATTATTTTCAAATAAAAAACCCAACTTATAGTTGGGTTTTTATAAATATTTGATGAAGATTAGCTAGAATAGTACATCTTAAATTCTACGGGATGTGGAGAATGTTCAAATTGTACAACTTCTTCCATTTTTAGATCAATATATGCTTCAATTTGATCTTCGGTAAAGACATTCCCTTTAGTTAAGAAAGACATATCATTGGCAAGAGCATCAAGAGCTTCCCTAAGCGAACCACATACAGTAGGTATGCTCGCAAGCTCGCTTGCTGGTAATTCATATAAATCTTGGTCCATAGCCTCACCTGGGTCAATTTTGTTTTGAATTCCATCTAAACCAGCCATTAACATAGCTGAGAATGCTAAATAAGGATTAGCGGTTGCATCAGGGAATCTTACTTCAACTCTTTTACCATTAGGACTATCAGTAAAAGGAATTCTACATGAAGCAGATCTGTTTCTAGCAGAATATGCTAATATCACAGGTGCTTCAAACCCAGGTATTAGTCTTTTATATGAATTAGTAGACGGGTTAGTAAATGCATTCAATGCTTTTGCATGTTTTATAATACCACCAATATAATGCAGACATGTCTCTGATAAATCGGCATATTTATCACCAGCAAATAAAGGTTTACCATTTTTCCAAATAGATTGGTGCGTATGCATGCCTGTTCCATTATCGCCTGCTACTGGTTTAGGCATAAATGTAGCAGTTTGTCCAAATGAATGTGCAACATTTTGAACAGCATATTTATACAATTGAACATTATCAGCAGTGTCAATAAGAGTACCAAATTTCATCCCTAATTCATGCTGTGAAGGTGCAACTTCATGATGATGCTTTTCCATATCCACACCCATATCTACAAGAGATAAAACCATTTCGCTTCTTAAATCTTGAGCAGAATCTACAGGAGGCACAGGAAAGTATCCGCCTTTGATACCTGGTCTGTGACCCATATTTCCTTCTTCTAAATCACTACCAGAATTATATGGACCTTCAGTAGAGTTAATTTTATAAAAAGACGAATTCATTTCATCTTCAAATTTCACATCGTCAAAAACAAAGAATTCAGGTTCTGGTCCAAAATAAGCAGTATCACCAACGCCAATTGAATTCATGTATTCTAAAGCATGTTTAGCAGTTGATCTAGGGTCTCTTTCATATGGTTTGCCTGATATTGGATCTAATACATCACAAAATATTGATAAAGTAGGTTGAGAGAAAAATGGGTCGACAATTGATCTGGAACAATCGGGCATTAGTTTCATATCAGATTCATTGATGGCTTTCCATCCCGCGATTGAAGATCCGTCAAACATAAAACCTTCAGCAAGAGATTTCTCATTGATAGTGCTTATATGTTGAGATAAATGTTGCATCTTACCCCTAGGATCAGTAAAGCGTAAATCTACAAATTGAATCTCCTTTTCTTTAATTGTATCCATGATTTTTTTTGCGTCTGACATATTAATTACTCCATTTTGTATATGTTAAATTGCTTCATTACCTTTTTCACCCGTTCTTATCCGGATGGCTTTTTCAATTGATGATACAAAAATCTTGCCGTCACCAATTCTACCTGTTTTAGCGGATTCTTCTATACATTCAACGGCAGGATCAACTAGTTCATCGTCAACAACAATTTCTATTTTGACTTTAGGTAGGAAATCAACAACATATTCAGCACCTCTATATAATTCAGTGTGGCCTTTTTGTCTTCCAAAACCTTTAGCTTCATAAACTGTTAAACCTTGAATGCCAATTAATGAAAGTGCGTTTTTAACTTCATCTAATTTAAAAGGTTTAATAATAGCTTCAATTTTTTTCATTTTTAAAATCCTCTGCAAATTACATATAATTATTTATTTATTTAACAAAATAAATTTTATGTTTGATAATAGAATAAAAAAAAATGATTAAAAATTAAGCATAAATTTTAATTAAAAAATTCTTTAATTCTTGAAACAGCTTCTTCAATTGCAGTATCTGAATTAGCACATGATAATCTGATGTAACCTTCACCATATTCACCAAAAGAAGTACCTGCAACTGTAGCCACTCCTAAATTATCTAGTAAAATATTTTGAATTTCTGTAGAGTTTTTCCCCGTTCCATTTATGTTTGGAAAACAATAAAAAGCCCCATTTGGTTTTTGACAAGAAAATCCATTGATTTCATTTAGTTTTGTATACATTAAGTGAGCACGTCTTTTAAAGTGATTATTCATTTCTGAAACACAGTTTTGAGGGCCATTTAATGCTTCCAACGCTGCATATTGTGCGCTTGAATTAACACATGAGTGAATATTTACAGCAAGCTTCTCTGCCATTTCATACAATTTAGTTGGGAAAATACCATAACCTAAGCGCCATCCAGTCATAGCATATGTTTTAGACCAACCATTTAAAATTATTAGTCTTTCTCTAAGCTCAGGAAATTGTAACATTGATGTAAAATTATTTTCTCCAAAACAAAATTGATCATAAATTTCGTCACTCATTAAAACAACATTTGGGTAATCTTTTAATCCTACGACTAATTTTTCTAGCTCACCTTTTGGAACAACTCCACCTGTTGGGTTTGCTGGACTATTAATAATAATTAAACTAGTTTTATTATTAATTTTACTAAGTATATCTTCAGCAGAAAATGAAAAGCCTTTGTCCTCTTTTAATTGATAAGGTATTGATTTTGCCCCTGAATAATTTATGGCTGATTCATAAATTGGGAAACCTGGGTTTGGGTATAATATTTCTTTATTTTTTTCACCCATTAACATAGCTGAAAAAAATATTATAACCTTACCACCTGGAACAATCATAATATTGTCTGGTGAAATATTTTGATTATATCTTTTTTTAATATCATTAGAAACGGCTTCTCTTAGATTTGGAATACCAGTAGATTGCGTATAACCGTGATGCCCATCTCTAAGAGCCTTTATGCCTGCCTCAACAATATGTTCAGGTGTTTTAAAGTCTGGTTGCCCAATTCCTAAGTTGATTATGTTTTGTCCCTTAGAAGCTAATTTATTTGCCTTTGCTAATACAGTAAAAGCAGTTTCAGTTCCAAGATCATAACTTCTAGATGCTAACTCATAATTACTTTTCATTTAATAAACCTTGATTAATTCCAATTTATTAAATATTTATACATAACTACATTTAAAATAAAGATTTTATTAAATTATTTGATTTAAATACTTATAATTAAAACTACTATGGCGGGTGTAGCTCAGTTGGTTAGAGCGCGGGTTTGTGGTACCTGAGGTCGCCGGTTCGAAGCCGGTCACTCGCCCCACTTTAATTTAATTATTCTGACTTGACCTTTGTGCTTTCCTAAGTTAGCTATTTGATAATTATATTAAGTTTTTATGCGGGCGTGGCGGAACTGGTAGACGCGCAAGATTTAGGTTCTTGTATCGAAAGGTGTGGGGGTTCAAGTCCCTTCGCCCGCACCAATAATTTAAAAATGACTTTCAGTTTTAAGAGGTAAATTCAAAATGGCTGTTACGGAAACCTTATCAGAAGGATTAAAACGAGAATATGAAGTAATAATAACTAAGAAAGAAATTGAAAATTTAGTTGATCAAAAGCTTGAGGGTATAGCTAAGGAGGCTAATCTTCCAGGTTTTAGACCAGGCAAAGTACCTGTTTCAGTTGTTAAAAATAGATTTGGAAAACAAGTTTTAGGTGAGGTGGTTAGAGAATCAGTAGATGCTGCTACGAAAGATGCAATGGAAAAAAACAAATTAACACCATCTTCTCAACCAAAGATAGAAATAGTATCATTTGAAGAAGGTAAGGATTTAAAGGCAAAATTACTAGTTGAAATAATGCCTGATTTTGAAATACCAGATTTATCATCTTTAGATATAATTAAACCAATTGTAAAAATAAGTGATAAGGATATTAATGATGCGGTTGAAAAAATCGCACAAGAAAATGTTGGTACAAGAGAAATTGCCAAACAAAGACCCGCAAAAAAAGGTGATACTCTTGTAATTGATTTTATCGGTAGGATTGATGGTGAACCATTTGAAGGTGGAGAAGCTAAAGGTCACAACTTAAAATTAGGATCAAATACTTTTATACCTGGATTTGAAGATGCATTGCTTGGATCTTTAAAAGGAAAAACCACTCAAGTAAAAGTTACTTTTCCAAAAGATTATCAAGCCAAGAATTTGGCGGGTAAAGATGCTGTATTTGAAACAAAAGTTAATGAAATTAAAGAAGATGTTGAAGTAATAATAGATGACGAATTTGCAAAAACATTAGGTATGAATGATTTAGAAGCATTAAAAAAAGCTGTTTCAGACCAGATTTCAAAACAACATCAGCAACAAAGTAAAGATAAAGCAAAAAGACAAATTTTAGATAAGTTAGCTGATACAGTGTCTTTTGATCTACCAGAGACTTTAGAAAAAGAGGAATACGATAATATATGCAAAGCTATGAACCCTAATTCAAAACCAGACACAGATAAAAGTGACGAAACAAATCCAGACCCTGACAAAGGCATGTCAAAAGAAGAAAAATTAGATGCCTCATCAATAGCAAAAAGAAGAGTTAGGTTAGGATTGTTACTTTCGGAAATAGGAAGAAAGAACAATATTAAAGTAGAAGAAGAAGATACAAGAAATGCAATGATGAAAGAAATACAAAAATATCCGGGTCAGGAAAAGCAAATTATGGATTATTTGAAGAACAATCCTGAAGCTCAACAGCAACTGTCAGGCCCAATATTTGAAGATAAAATCATAGATTTTATTTTAGAATTAGCAAATGTTAAAGAAAAAACAGTCTCTGTTGATGAACTTTATAAAGAAGAAGAAATGGATTTGAAAAAAGAGGCTACAAAAGCAAAAAGATCAAATAAAGCTGTTGATAAAAATAATACAAAAAAAACAACAAAAAAAACAACAAAAAAAGTATCAAAAAAATCTTGATCTCATGACATAAAATATTATTTGAGGAGTTTAAAAATATGATCGAAAAAAATTATGATTCAGTTTCTTCCATAAATGAAATTAGTGCATTAGTTCCTATGGTGGTCGAACAAACAAGCCGAGGTGAAAGATCGTATGATATTTATTCTAGACTCTTA
>CACJOU010000007.1 GCA_902595145.1 uncultured SAR116 cluster alpha proteobacterium
AGAGTTGTTATAAGTTGACTCTGCACCTCTGACAGTGGTTGCAGCAGTATAATTTAATGATGTTTCTTTAAGTGTAGTTTCAATCAAAGACAGTGTCTTGGAAGTTAACAAACCATCCATATCTGTTTCTTGTTCGTTATAACTAAGGTTTGATCCAAAACTGCTTACAAAATCTCCACTAGCAGATTTTCTTGTTATTTCTGATCCTCTATAATTATTATTTAAATAATCATTTCTGTATTCAGCACTCTCTAAAAACCCATTTTCTGTTTTTATTAAAGAGGCTATTTGTAATGCATTAAGCGAAGTTCCTGAAACATGCCTACCATCCCTTGTAAAAATCTGTAAATTACTAGCTGTTGTTTCATTCGCTGTTAAATTCGATATTGAGGGAGTAAAGGAATTACCTTTAGACAAAATTGAAGAACTCTCAATATCTAAAGATGACGAAGCAATTGTAAGATAACCATTTGATCCTGTAGCAAATAAACCTAAATTTCTAAAATCATGTTGACTTTTCCCGTCTAACATTAAACCAGAATTTAGTAATTTAGCAAATTCTTCAACTGATCTAATTCCATCTCCAGGATCTGTGGCTGCAGAGCTAATAGTAATTTCTTCATCATTACTTCCATCAGTAAGTTTAATATTAAATGATGAAAAACCTTTAATATCAGCATCTGAAATTGTAAATGTTGCTGATGATTGATTTCCAAGAGAATTTAAATTGATTGATTTAGTGGTTGAAGGAATTGTAGTTATAGGACCATCTTTCAAAAATGAAGTAGCAACTAATGGGTTTCCACTAGACGTAAAAACTTCATCAATACCAGGAGGATAATCTATGTTAGCCTGCGTTGTTGAACCAATTATATTTAATTCTACATCACCTACATTAGTTGCACTTTTTGAAACTAAATTTTTTGAAGCAGCTGCAAAATCTTCAGGACTTTGAAGATGAAATTTCATAGCTCCCGCTTTTGTTAAAGATGGAGAGATTTGAAAACCATCACCATCTTGAGGTTGACCAATAATTTCAACTTGAAATCCATTAAAATTAATTTTATTTCCTACAGCCTTGGACAAACCCTTGGAATCTCTTATTTCCCAGTTATTATTTATTTTTGAATAATTAACTAAAATTTTCTCTTGGATAATTTTACTTGAATCACCTTCAATTATATTAAATTTTAATTGTGATTTATTATTAAAATTAGCTTGTGGTAACATTGAATTTACGGAAAACATAGCTTTTCCTGATTTGCCATTTAGATCAATTCCAGAGGTTTGAATTTCATTTACATCATTTGAAAATTGTTCTGCAAGTTGACTTATTTCGCTACTGACTGAGTCAACTAAATTATAAAAATTAGAAATTCCATATATAATTCCAGAAGAAAAAATACCTGGATTTTTTTTGCCACCACCTTCATTTATGACTAATGAAACATTTTTATCATCATACGAAGATGAAATAGTTGAACCTTTAGCTCTGTTTACTAAAAAAGCACCATTACCTGAATCACCCAATCTTACTATTGCCTCTCCAGTACCTGCGTAATCAACAGTAAAATTTAAAAGTTTGGATAAATCTATAAGCAACTTGTCTCTTGCATCTAAAACATCGTTTGATGCGTCACTTGAACCACTAGTTGCAATTAGTTTATTTATTTCCACTAACTGATTTATATATAAGTTAGCTTCTTCAATTTTGATATCGATTTGCTTTATTGAGTTTGATTTAAAATTTTTAAATTGATCATCATAATTATTGAATGCAGAAGCTAATGCTTTACCAGCTTCTAAAGAGACCGTTCTTGCAGAAATACTATCAGGATTACTTGCTACATCTTGAAGAGTATCAAAAAATCTTCCTATAAAAACACCTAAATCACTTCCCGAAGGCAATAGCATATTTTCTAAGTCACTCAACTTAGAAACAAAATCATTTAACATTTCATAATCAGATTGAGAGGTTCTCGTTTTATCTGCAAGATAAGCATCAAACGATCTGCGAACACTAGTAACCCTAACACCCAAACCTGAGCTGTCTGAAACGTTTGTTGGTCCACCTGTTACACCAGCAACTTCACTAATGTCTGCACTTCTTTTATTGTATCCATCAGTGTTTATATTAGCAATATTCTGACCTGTAACTGATAAAGCCTGTCTATATGCTTGAACACCCGTTTTTCCAATTTCAAATAAGGAGGCCATTATTTATCCTTCTTTGGATGCACATGGGATTGAAATTGTTTTATTAATGCCTCAGCAATACCAAAGTTATTCTTTTTGGATAAAATTTCTGAATATTCCATATCAAGCATATTGTTGAATGTATCTTGTGCTTCAGAACTTAATATTCCTTCCGCTAACTTACTTTGCCTTGCTTGTTTAAGCATTTGATAAACAAAAATAGACTCAAATTGATCAGCAACAATTCCTAAATCTTTATTATTATGCTTTTGCAATAAATTGATCTTCTTTTCATCTACAGATTTTGTAGCTAAATGACTAATTTGATTGACTTTAGATAATGAATTATCCATTAACTCATCCTTTAAATTATAATCATTTGCGCTCTTAACGCACCAGCAGCTCTCAGAGCTTCTAGTATTGCAACTAAGTCAGAACTTGTTGTTCCAATTGCATTGATTGCATCAACGACATCTGCTAAGGAAGTTCCCGCGTCAAAAACAAATGCAGATGCAGCTTCAGCACCAGCTTTTATTTCAGTATCATTTTGTGTGTTAGCATCTGTTGCTTGCGTTATATTTCCAGCATCATCAAATAATGTTTGTCCTGGTGTAGTATTTGTATCCTCATTAACTTTTACAGTTAAACTTCCGTGACTTACAGCAGCTGGAGTTACTCTTACATCACCTCCAATAACAATTGTTCCAGTTCTTGCATTCACAACAACTTTTGCAATTGGGGATGCAGGATCTACATCAATATTTTCTAATAAACTCATAAAACTAACTTTTTGAGAAGGATCTTTGGGAGCTCTTACAGAAATTGAAGTGTGATCTAAAGCTTTAGCAACATCAGGACCAAATACTTTATTGATTTCTTCGGTAATTCTATTAGCAGTTGTAAAATCTCCTTGATGTAAATTCATTACAAAATTATCAGAATTGATAAAAGGCGCTTCAACCATTCTCTCAACTGTTGCACCATTTGCAATTGTGCCAACAGTAGGAATATTTACTGATAAAGAAGAACCATCAGCACCTTCAACACCAAAACCACCTACAGCAAGATTACCTTGAGCAATGGCATAGGTTTTACCATCTGCACCCTTTAAAGGTGTCATTAAAAGAGTACCACCTCTTAAACTTTTTGCTTTTCCCATTGATGATACAGTTACACCAATTTTTTGTCCTACTTTTGTAAATGGATCTAAGTCTGCAGTAATCATAACAGCAGCAGAATTTTTCCCACTTAAACTACCTGCATCTACATTCATTCCAAATTGTGATATTGTTGATTGCATGCTTTGAAGTGTTACTGCAAGTGATGAGTCACCAGTACCATCTAAGCCCACAACTATTCCATAACCCATTAGTTGGTTAGATCTAATTCCAGCAAAACTAACCATATCTTTTAATCTATCTGCATAAGCAGCTTGAATAATTGTAGAAAAAAGAAAAATAAAGAAAAAATGTAGTTTAAAACTTTTCATAATTAAATTCCTTAAAATGGTGAAATAGCTCTAAAAATTTGGCTTCCCCAACCTGGTTTTGAAGCACTATCAAGTATTCCTGCGCCTACATACTCAATTTGAGCCTCTGCAATCTTTGCCGAAGAAACAGTATTAGTTGTGGATATATCCTCTGGTCTAATAATTCCGCTTAGACGAATGTACTCAGTTCCCTCAGTAATTCTAAGCTTCTTCTGACCCTTAATTTCTAAGTTACCATTTGGGAATACTCTAACTATTGTAGCTGAGATTGTCCCACTTAAACTATTAGACTGATTTGTAGCCATAGATCCAGCAAATGAATTTGTTTTTTGTGCTGTTCCACCTAATCCAGCAAAATTTCTTAATATACCTGTTGGTCCAACCTCAGCTCCAATAACATCAGCCTTGGCAGATGAGTTTGTAACAGCCTTATTAGATGAAAAAGTTTCGCTTAAAGTAACTGACAAAATGTCTCCAACTTTTTTTGCTCTTCTATCTGAAGAAAAAAGTCCTGAAGAACTTGTGCTATATATTGAACCATTAGATGGTTCTGTTCTTTCAAATTCTTCAAATGATGGCCTTAATGGTTTGAACTGTTGATTATTAGCTTCTTCAACATAAGTTGAACAACCACCTAGTATTATAAAAGATATTAGAAAAATTATTATTTTCATTCTAGATCCTACAAATTAAAGATTTTGACTTATAAATCTAAGCATATCGTCAACTCCTGAAATTGCTTTTGAGTTAACTTCATACGCTCTTTGTGTTTCAATCATATCAACTAATTCTTGAACAACATTTACATTTGAACTTTCAAGCGCACCCTGAACTAAACTTCCAAATCCATTCTCAAAAGGATTTGCTATTATAGCTGGTCCACTTGCTGGTGTTTCAACTAACATTGATTGCCCGATTGGTTGTAATCCCCTTGCATTAGCGAAGTCTGCTAACTGAAACTGTCCAACCTCTTCTGCTTCAACTTCACCAGGGTTTTGAACTGATACAATACCATCAGATGATACGTTAATGTTTGTCACTCCCTCAGGAATTTCAATTTCTGGCTGAATAACATAACCGGAGGCAGTAGTTAAAAGACCCTCTGCATTTCTTCCAAAAGCACCATTTCTTGTAAATCCAATTCTTCCATCTGGCATTAAAACTTGAAAAAAACCAGAACCATCTATTGATAAATCTAATGCATTGTCTGTTGATACAATGTTGCCCTGTGTAAACAGTTTGTCTGCATTAATAATACGTACACCTGTTCCTACAGAAAACGCAGAATTAGTTCTTGTTTCACCGGATGTCTGAGCACCTGAAGCTTTAATAACTTGATATAATAGAGTTTCAAAATTTGCTCTATCTCTTTTGAATCCAGTAGTGTTTACGTTCGCAAGGTTGTTTGCAATTACCTGCATTCTACTATTTTGAGCATTTAAACCAGTTTTGGCAACGTGCATTGCATTAGACATATTCTACTCCTTCTTTTGAATATAGAATAATAATGCAATTGATATGCCAATGTTTTAAAGAAAAGTTAGCTAGGCATTCTCATTAAAGATGCACTTGCTTCGTCTATTTCTTGAGCAGTACTTATAAATTTTACATTTATTTCATAGGCTCTCGATTGATCGATACCAGTTACTAATTCATCTACTGACTTTACATTAGACCCCTCTAAAAAACCACTTAAGAGTCTTGTTCTATTATCAAGTTCTGGGATTGTCCCGTTAACAGTTCTTACAAAACCATCAGTAGATTTTGCTAGTGGGACTTCTGATCCAGAAGTAGTACCAAGTTGCCCTACTCTAACCTTTTGTCCTAATGGAGCATTAAGTGGTTCAATTTCGACAATCCCATCACCTGATACAAATATTTTCCTGTGGGGTGGTATTGTAATAGGTTCAAGATCTATACTGAGTGGTTGTGATCCGGTTCCATCTCTTAAAGTTCCATCAGCTGATACTGTAAAATCACCTCGCCTAGACAGTGCTAATTTACCATTAACTGGTTTTACTACAAAATATCCATTACCATCTATAGCAAGATCTAATGATACTCCAGTAGGTTGAGTTGGGCCAGGTGTTGAATCAAAGCCACCTATATCTTGTAATGCCATAACTCTTGGATCAATACCCTTATCTCTGTCTAAATATACGGATTCAAAGTTAATTTGAATATCTTTTTGGAAACCAGTCACATTTACGTTTGCTAAGTTTTGTGCTGTAACTGATTTATTATCTCTTAAGATATTCATGCTATTAAGAGCTGTATAAATACTTCTATCCATATTATTTACCCCTTAAGTTACTTGCTCACTTATGTTCTAATTTGAATAATCGCTTGTGTTAGACTTGTATTAGTCTCAATTGTTTTAGCATTTGCTTGGAAGTTTCTTTGAGCAGTAATCAAGTTAACTAACTCTTCAGTAATATCAACGTTTGATCTTTCTAAAGAACCAGATAAAATTGTACCATAACCATCAGCACCAGCTTCTCCAACTGCGGCAACACCTGAAACTGAAGTTTCAACATATGTTGCGTTACCAATTTGTTTCAATCCGTTTTGGTTGTTAAAATTAACCATAACCAATCTTCCAAGGGCAATGTTCAAACCGTTAGTATAGTTAGCACTAACTAATCCGTTAGCAGCAATATCCAAACCATCTAACTTACCAACTGTTTGTCCATCTTGAGTTACCGTCCTAACATTAAAGTCAGATGCAAATTGAGTTGATCCATCAAAGTCTAGATCTAAATCAATCGACAGAGCGTTTGTACCTGCTGCCGCATCTGCTGCAAAGTCACCTTTATAATTCACTTTTTGTGTTGGACTAACTAAGTTACCTTGAGTATCAAAAGTTAATTCTCCAGGTCTCAAAAATACTTTTGCAAAAGTACCATCAGTAGTTGGTGTCCATGCATTATCTGGTGCAAGAGTTGTTGTTGTTCCTGCATCGTTCACATACAAAGACTGACCAGTATCTGATTTAGCAATAGTGTTAGCCATATTAACAAATGAAGGTGTTGTACCTGTTTGTAATTCAAGATCATCTAATCCCATACGAGAACTTGCAGATACGAAGATTTTACTATTTAAGCCTGAGGTTCCTGTTGTGAAAGTAAATGAGTTACTTGTTGTATTATATACCACAGTTACCCCATTAACAGTATTTCCTGAAGAATCTTCCATTTGATTAATTCTAGATTCAAGGGCAGTTGCAAGAGAAGTTCCGTTATAAACTCCTTCTGGCACCTTAATAGCAGCTGTAATGTCGTTTACGTTTACAACAAAAATTGTTTCTTCAGCGGCATCTGATAAGAAAAAGTCTTCTGACAAATCCTCGTTTGAAGTCTTACCGTTTAACACAGCTGGTTCTGATTTTAATCCTTTACCAGAAGTATCTGCAGTGACTGTTGTAATATCATTTGTAGCATTTATTCCTAACAAAGCACTAGTTCCACCAATACCTGCAGCAGAGGCTGTTGCGACCCCATCTACAATAGCTAATCTTCCAATTTCAATATTAGATGAAGCCTGACCAGCATCACCAACACCAACAGCAGAGTTTGCAGGTATATTTTCACCGGTGGTTCCACTAGCAATGCTAAATTTTCTAGTGAGGTTGTTATAAGATACTTCTACACCAAAAGCTTGCTGAGTGTCAGCAGCAATCTGGTCACCCGTGAAAAGAACTGATTCAGCTTTTAAGACGGCACCACCACCAATATTTGACGATGCCTTATTACTTAATGTTTTTAAACCAATAGCGTTAGCACCACTACCCTCACCTGGCCCATATGCTGAAAATGAAAACATTTTACTTGAGGTTGATGTACCAATTTTTGAAGGGATACCCTGTAAAGTAAAATTTTGTCCAGAGATATCATAAGCAATTCTCAATGCAGGATCATTTTCATCCACCCAGTCATCAGTGTTAGAAATTTCTTGTGTGATAACAGCATCGTTTGAATGAGCAGCAGCAGTAGTGCCTGCAACCCCTCTTGTTAATCCTGTAAAACTCGTTGCAGTTTTACCAGTATATGAAATTACTTCATTACCTATTCTGATAAAACCACTATCCTCAAAATCTGCAGTAGAATCTACAGTAATAGTTGTTGCTGTAGCATTAACAGCAGAATTAACATCAGTGGTTCTATTTGATAAACCAAGATTTATAACACTGTCAAATAAACTTATTGATGCACCAGCCACAACAGCCTTACTTTCGCTATTATCAGCACCTCGTGTAATGCCAGTAAGAGTGGTGGCTGTCTTTCCTGTGTACGTAATTATTTCATCACCAAGTTTAAATTTTCCTGGAGCATCAGCTGTTGCATCAGTAAATCCAGCTGTTGATCCAACATTTAGAACTTCTGAGTCTGCAGGCAGAAAAGAGATTGAAGTATCATCTGCTATAGCAGCAGTTGTAGCAGCACTTATAGTTATTGTATTTCCAGTGACGTTTGTAACTGTAGTACCAGCAGTTACACCTTCAACTTCAACTATATCACCTACAGAAATGTTTGTGTTAGCATCTACTACAATTGCAGTTGCTCCAGCTGCTACTGCACCATCATTAAGAACTTGAGCTCCTAAACCATCTGCGTCAACAAAATTTATCTCACCGCCAGTTATAGCTGCTGAAGTATTTGCACTAAGAGTCACGGTTGTTCCAGAAATTGCAGCTACTGTAGCGCCTGAAGCTATTCCAGTACCAAATACTGCATCACCAACCGCTATATTAGTAGCGTCAGCAACAACTAGACTAGTAGAACTAGCAGATGCTGTTCCAGTAGTATGACTACTTGATAAAAACGATACTTTAGTTCCTGCAACTGTTGCAGTAGTAGCCGTAAGTGCTGCGGTAAGATTATTAGAAATTGTAACCTTCGAAGTAGATTCGTCTATAGCAGTGACTGTAGATCCTGCAGGTACACCTGCCCCAACAACTATGTCACCAATTCTTATACCTTGTGTTCCACCATCTACGAATATATCATCATCAGTTGCAGTTCCAGAACCTGTTGTTTCTTTAATTACATTTGTACCCTCAATTGGAGCATTTACAGCTCTAGTTGATGGTACTGAACTAAGTGTAGTCTCTCTTAAAATATCTTTAAAGCCACTCATTATTCCATCTGTGAAAGTCAACAATTTAATCGTAGCATCATCAAGATGAGTAGCTGCAGTTGTGCTATTAGCTCCTCTTGTAATACCAGTAAAGGTTGTTGAAGTAAGGCCAGTATATGTTATTTGCTCAGTTCCTACCAATAAAGTTCCTGATGTTGGAAAACCAGCAGTTGTATCCACTGTAAGAGCTCCACCTGTGGCTGGAGTACTTGCATCAACTGATGCGTCATTTATTAGTGTATCAGGTTGTTTAACATTTTTATTAAGATAAGAATGTTTATTAAGTTCTTTTAATACAATTCTATTGCTACCAAAATGCTCAGTTTGTCCAGAAAAAACATCTGTTCCACCCTCAAATTGTGCGGATATATCTTTAGATTCTGAATATAAAACTTTGATCTTAGTATCAGTTATATTTATTGCCGCTGTTGAATCTGATTTAAGGTTTAAAAATTCATTACCATTTGCATCCGTTCCTGCACTTGATACTGAAAATTTTGCACCATTATATTTTAAATTATTTACTGTTGAAGCAGTGGTATCAAATTCTCCAGCAAGAAAAACTTCAGTAGGAAAACTTGTTGAACTGATTGTGTTGCTATTATCATTTATGTAAACTTTTAATGTACCACTTGCATCTTGTACCATAGTGTTTCCACCAACTGCAGTTACGTCTACCGCTTTGTCAAATACCTTTAATGTTGGTGAAGAATTATAGTAACTATGAAGTAGAAATTTTTCTTCTGTAGTAACATTATTTTCATCAGTTAAATCTGTTGTAGGATGTTTATAATTAAAACTTAAAACTTCAGTTTCTTTAATAGCACCTGTAAGAGCTTTTCCAGTTACTCTATTAAATAATTGTGAGCTTACGCCATATGTTGAAGAATTATTTGTATTTCCGTCAGCTGATACAGCTGCTCTATTTAACGCATCGTTAATTCTCAATTGTGCATGAGATAAAAATTCTTCTCTTGTAAAGTTTGGTGAAGCAACGTTTTCAATACCATTTGTACCCGCAAAGAGCTTTTCAGTTACAAAACTATCTTGCATTAAATCAACGTTGATTGCTGACAAAGTTTGAATTTCATCGTTATTATCAAGTTGGTTAAACTGAATTGAAAAACTTCCGTCAGTTACAGGGTCAATTGCTAATTTTGAGTCGTCTGACAAACCAGCATTTATTGCTCTTTGAACTTCCGATGCAAGAGTAGTAGCAGTGTAAGTGCCTGGTCTTATATCTATACTTTTAAAACTAGCACTACCAGTTGTATCATCAACACGAACTGTTAAAAAATCTTTTCCCCAATATGTTGATTTATTTAATGTCGGATTAGCTTCATACGTGGTGTAGTATTGCAATGGATCAGTTACCACTGTAATGGAAGGAGCTGTTGCAGTAAAGGCAGCATCCTCTAAAACTGTTGACTCAACTGTTGCAGCCTTTGATACAGTTTTGTTAGATAAATCATCTAAGAAAAATAGCGGTTGTGTCTGAGCAACTGAAATAATCTGTGGCTTTTCATTGATTGGAATGATTTGACCAAAACGGTCAACAACTAATGTCTGACCTGTAGGAGAAATGGCTTCTGTTAGTGATGGTTGGACCTCTCTTCCATCAACTATAAATTTAGTTTGGTATTTATGTGTTACTTGATCTCCAGATGCAGCTTGAGTTTTTATAAAAAAAGCAGTTGCAATAACTGGATTACCCAAGTTATCAAAAATTGTAACAGAAGTTGATGAATTAAATGTAGCAGGATTTTTAGGATCAAAATCTGCAGCAGAATCAAATACTGTAGATGATGCTGGTAAGTTTACAGCTAACTCTAAATTATCTGTTTTTTTAGCTTCACCTGCTTCCAATTCTAACTTTAATGGTTTAGCATCTACAATTTCACCACCTTGGACAGAACCATCATCTGACACCGGTAGTGCAAGAACGAACTGACCCGCTGAGTCAACAACAAATCTGTCATTATTAACTGAGAATGAACCGTTTCTTGTATAAACGGTTTGGTTAGTTGTTAATGAAGGCTTTAGAGCAAAAAAACCTTGCCCAGAAATAGCCATATCCAATGCATTAAGTGATGAGGAAACGTTTCCTTGAGTAAACTGTTGTTTAATACCTTTCAAAATTGTTCCAGAACCAATAGAAGATGAGGCATTTTGTAGTGGAGATGTCGCAAAGATATCACCAAACTCAGCTTTACTTCTTTTGTAACCTGTTGTAGCAACGTTAGCGATATTGTTTGAAGTAGCTGAAATATCAGCTTGTGATCCGTTAAGTCCTGTAAGAGCGGTATAAAATGACATCTCTAATTTCTCCTAGTATTATAATATAAATTCTTAATTTTTAAATCTGACAACTTGTGAAGGATCAATTGTTCCATAATCCTCAACCTCTAACATTACTCCAGTATCAGTTTTTGAAGTTCCTGAAACATGAGCAAAAACCTGAGTTGGTAACTCACCAGTATCACCTGTATTACCAGTAAAAGCACGGATTGTTATTGGAGTTCCTGACTTTCTAATATCGTCCGGTAAATCCTTCCACTCAAAACCAACTAAACCTGCCTTTTGCATTCCTAATGTATCTTGGTGTAAGACCTCACCTTCACTATTTTCGAAAATTATATTTAAGTTAGATGCTGTGTCCGGTAAATCCACAACACCACTAATAACGCCCTCTTTGTCAGGCCTTGCGAACTTTCCAGGAACTAATACAGAATGTCCCATTAACTGTGTTGTTGATGCAATTCTCATCTCAGATAGTTGTTGACTTACTGACTTCATGGTTTGATCCATTGAAGTTATACCAGTTACAGTTGAAAACTGTGCCATTTGGGCTATAAAATCAGCATTGTCAACTGGTGCAAAAGGATCTTGATTTTGCAACTGTGTTGTCATTAATTTTAAAAAATCTTCTTGACCAAGTTGATCTTTAGCTTCTTTAGGTGCAAACTTTTCTTTGGCAGAGTTTATACCTAATTTATCTAAAATTTTGTTTAATGATTGATTTGATGAATTAATTTCAGACATTTTGTTTCCTTATTTACCAATATTAATTGTTCTCATTGTTAAAGCTCTCAAAGTTGAGATTACTTCAACATTATTTTGATACTGTCTTGAGGCTTCAAGCATATCCACCATTTCCTCATCTACATTTACAGCAGCTTTATAAACATATCCTTGTGCGTCAGCTGCTGGATGATTTGGCATATATTGTTTAATTGGTTCCCTACCTATTTCTTTAACCTCAATAGCATCAACAGTAGCTACCCCATTTTTTTTAACTAAATCACTGTATTGCGTCTTAAATATTGGCTTTAAAGGTTTATAGGTAGTTTTTGGGTCTCCTGTAGTAGAACCAGCATTAGCAAGATTAGATGCAACTGTATTTAATCTAACTAATTGAGCTGCCATGGCTCTTCCTGCAATATCATAAACTGATTTAATATCCATTATTCACCCTTTATTGCTGAAATTATTTTATTAATTTTTCCATTCAGAAAATTTACAGTGGTCGTGTATCTCATTGAATTTTCTGCAAATTGCATTTGCTCAACAGCGAGCTCTACTGTGTTTCCATCTAAAGAAGTTATCAATGGTTCCCTGTAAGAGGTTTCATGTATTGATTTACCAGAATTTTGAACAATGTGATTAGAATGTGTTGTTAATATCGGACCATTTTTATCAAATTTTTTTATTTCATCCTCAAAACTTATATCTCTTGCTTTATAATTTGGTGTTGCAGCATTAGCTATGTTTGACGCTAATATATTATTGCGCTTTCCTCTCAACTGCAGAGCTGATGAATAAAAAGATATTTGATCTTTAATTGTATCCACTTTTAAAAACTCTTTAAATTATTAATATTTTCAATACTTCTGCAAATTGAATGCCAATTTATTTTCTAAAAAAACTTTAGTTTTTTTTATATTGTCGTATTAGATTTATCATGTAGGATATATAGTATGGATTTGTCAGAAAAAATTATTGATAAAAAAGAAGAGCTTTTAGATGAGTTTGAAAATTTATCACTTGATCAAATTGCAAAAAAAATAAAAGAAATTGAAAAACGTGATGATGACGTAATCTTTAAAATTGCGTACCTAGCTGCAAGGATTTCAGTATTAAATCAAAGAATTCAAGCATTAATAAATGAAAATTCTGCTAATGATAATTTAATTAGGGAAAGCAATGATGATCCCAGCAATATTGTTGAGAAAATTATCAAAAGTTCAAAAAAACCTAAAGATATTCCTGTTGAATGGGTAAGGGTACAAATTAAGGAAACAACTGAAGTCAACGGAGTAAGATTTCCATCTGGTATACAAATCGACGTTACAGATGAAGATGCAAAGCAAATGATAGAAAGTGATAAAGCTATATTACTAGAAGAAGTTGAGAAAAAAGAAGATATGTAAAATACTTATTTTTTATAATAAGTATATATAGCTTCTACTTCATCCTCTCTTAAACCTGTTTTATTAATAATTTCTTCCTTACTATTACCTTCTCTTACCATATTAATAGCTAAATTAAGAACATCTTCAGATCCTTTAATATTTCCTAATTTATTAATTTCTCTTTCTATAAAAATAATTTTTTCAGAAATATTTAATATTTCTTTTTTTTGATGTTCTAACAAATTTCCAACGACTATTAAATACTCCTTAATTTCTTTAGAGGTGTTGTTTATGCTTTGTGCATATTCAATAATAGAATTTTTATTAGATTTGAAATTTTGCAATTGAAGCAAAAATAATAAAATAAAAGCTACTACAATAAATAAAATTGATAATGAAATAAAAATTTCAAAATTTGATAACAAAACGTCTATGAACATAATTTATATATTCATGATTTTATAATAAATTGCTATAAATAATTTAAAAATTTAAGATTTTGACTTAGAGAATGAAGTTAACAAATTTGCTTTAGGTAAAATTTTTGTTTCAAGTATGTCTATTTTATTTAATATTTTATTGAAAATATTAATATATTCTTGAGAAGACTTACTTATCTTAAGTGTTTCTTCATTAGATTTTAAATCAACTAATATTTTTTCAATTTGAGAATTAATTTCATTAAAATTTTCAAATGAAAAACTCATATTGTTGATTTCATCTAACTTATTTAAATTTTTATCAAAAATTTCAAGTTTCTCTATCATAACATTCCGTTGACTTAAGACTTCATTTCTCTATAGGCTTGCATGAGTGCATCAGACAACTTATCTAAATCTAATGGGTATTTACCAGAAGAAATAGCTTCTTTTATTTTTGCAACCTTATCAATATCTATAGGAGCAGATTGAGCCATATCTTTAACTAACTTTTTTGTATCGTTAATATTTACCACATTAGAAGATAAGCTTTTATCTAAAATATCTCCATTTACCTTATTTTCATGATAGGGTTTTGAATCCTTAACATCATTTTTTGGTATGTTATTTAATATATTATTTGTTATTTTATCCATTATACTTAACTCCACAATATCAATAACGACAAGTTATTAATTTATTTTAGCGAAAAATTTTAATTTTTTTATCTTTATTTACATAACCTTTAATTACTTTACCACTTTTTAAATTTTTGACTTTAATTAAATCACCTAAATTTCCGGAATCTTGTGCTTCACCTGAAACTGTGACTGAAACATTTCCAAGATTTGAAACAATCGAAATAATATCTCCATTATTAATATCAAAACTTTCAAACAAATGTCTAGGATGCAAAATCTGTCCCATTTTCAGATTTTTTTTTAATTTTCTTCCTATTAATTCTTTTTTATTAGAAAAAAAAGATGTTTGATGTTTTTTTTCTACTAAAACTGTTTCAATATCATCCAATTCTATAATATCATTTTTTTCTACTGAATTTTTCAATTTTATAATTTTAAGTAATTCATTTTTCTTTTTTGAAACTTTATTTCTAATAAGTGATTTGGATAATTTTTTAAGTTTAATTTGTTTTTTATTTTCAGTTTTTTTAGAAGTTTGCACTCTCATAATTAGCTTAAATCCATTTTTATCTAAACAATTGACTTTTATAGTCTTGTAATTTTGAAATACCTTTTTTATTTCAATTTCATCATTGCAATCTTGATAAAAAGTATTTTTTGAAAAAACTGGGGTACCTTTTATCCCCTCTTTTATTAACCATTGAGAAACTTTTGCAGAAATTTCTTCACCAGAAATTGCAGTTGCTTGTTTATTTATTAAAAAAATTAAAATAACTAACAAGAAATTTTTTATTATCATAATAAACATCAATTATCCCCCAAAAAAATAGATTTCTGATGTAATTGATGAATTATTTTTATCTTTATTTTCTAAAATTTTATCTTTCTTGATAATCAAATTTTTAATTTCATTAACACTTGGTAGGTATAGCTTTTTACCTGAAAAAAGAAAGTTTGGATTATTTCTAACAAAAGCTTTGTTATTAAAATGAACAATTGCAAGACTCAAAATTTTATTATTAAATTCTCTAGAACCATAGTAATCTAACATAATGTCACTTAATGTTTCATTTTTTAAAACTACATGATTTGCACTATAATTTAAATCTCTTAAGAATAAATTATCAGAACTCAAACTTCCTCGATCTGAATTACCTCTGTACTCAAGAACAACAAACGGTTCTGAAAATGATAATTTAGAAAAAGAGATAATAAATAGTGTAAATAAGCAAAATTTCCAAATTTTTTTCATTATATTACTCCACAAATTTAACAATTTTATTATTCAAATTTGTTAATTTAATATTATCGTTTAAAGGTAACAATGTACTGTAATTATCAAAAACATCTTCAGTATGAACTATTAGTATACTATTATTTAACATAGAATTTTGAATCTTTATTCCATTAACCATGCCTATTTGTTTTAGTTTAAGTCCTTGTTTGCTTCCTAAATCTACTTTAAGTTTACCTTCATTTACAGTAAGTTTGCCTACTAAGGGTTTGCAATGGATGTCTGAAATAAAACTATTTATTGCCTCTGACAAATGATTTGTTACATTTTGGTCAATTATATCCATATCCATTGTAGAAATATTTTTTATGAACTGAAATTTACTATCAAATTGATAATTAATTAGAATATTATAGCTTTTTGATGTTTCTAACTTTAGGTTTTGACCTTTATATAAATCAAATGAAATACTCAATAAATAATTGGTAAAACTATTTTTATATATTTTTTTAATAACTATTTTTGGAACAAGGCTATAATTACCTGCTTGTATTGTTGGTATACCTTTAGTAATTGCGTTATAATCAAAAGAAGGATTCTGAGATGATTTAATAATTTGATTGAGTAGTCTATTTTGAAAGTTGTTCACATTAACGTTAGGAAATTTAGATATAATTTCATATGTTTTGTTATACCATAAATATGTATATCTAGATAATTCTGATGGAACATTTGTATCTACTGAAATTGATCCCTTAAATAAATTGATATTTAATGGTCTAATTTTACAATTATTTTTAGATAATTCATCTCCTACAACTGCTCTTATCTTTATAGTGAGATATTGTTTATCTTGTGTCTCAGATAAAATTTTAAAATCAATTACTCTATTTGTCGGTTTTACGACTGACTGATCATTAATTATTGTGTTTGAACTTATCGATGAAAATCCACTTATATCAGCACCACCTTTCAGGGCAGCTATATATATTGCATCTTCTAACGCCCTTTTTCTAGAAGTTTCGATATTTTCAGGTAATAATATTGATCTTCCCGTTGCTTCAATTTGTTTGAAAATAGATTTATTTTGTGCATACAAATCAAAATTAAACGTTAATAACGCTATAAATATAAAAATTTTATATAGATCAATAAATTTAAAAATAATTTTATTCATTATATATATCTAAGTTCTTCTTGCACTTTTTAACATCATAAGCATCATATCTTTATCAATTTCTAAAACTGTTTCGTAAGTATCTACACCAGTAGGATTAATTCTAACAGTTTTAGCACCTCTAATTATTCCTTTAACAACTGCTCTAAATGTATCATTTTGAACCATTAGATCTATTACTGTTGTATTAGAATCAACTTGTATGCCATGTATTTGCTCTGCTAATTCTCTCATTGCTGCCATTCTAGCAGATCTAATGGCCATCAATCTTTTTTGTGCATCTGTTCTGCCTGGTTGACTGGAAACAACAGCATAACCTACAGCTGATAGAGTTGGTATTTTTTCAACAGAGCTATCAAATACTTCTTTTAAAGCAACTATTCCATCACTTTCAGAGTTAATTTCTTTTGAATTAAAATTACTTCTTGGTGAAAAATTTGAGTTAGCTAAATTCTGCAAGCATCCTGTACTTAAAAATAATGCACAAGTTGTTACACCAACTAAAAGATTTTTACGTTTAAAAATTGACATGAAATACTCCTGAATAAATTATTTCGACACATTTATGCAGAATACATGCCAACAATATTATTAATTTGTTTTATTGAATAAGAAAAAAACAGAATAATGTTTATTAATAATTGTTATTCTTGGCATTATTTTTGCTTCATTATTTTTTGATTATTATTATGAAACTCAAATTAAATAACCTATTGATTTTATTATATAATTTATTTGAGCTAAAAATTAAGGAGATGTCATGAGTTTGACAAATACGATAGGTACACAATTTTTTGGACCAGATAAATTAAAGCCATTTGGCTTACCTATAGCTATTTTAATGTTAATGGTTATGATGGTTATCCCACTTCCGTCTATATTATTAGATGTTTTTTTTACAACAAATATTTTACTTTCATTGTTGATATTAATGGTATGTATTCATACCTTTAGACCTTTAGATTTTTCAAGTTTTCCTACAGTACTTTTGTTTGCAACAATTTTAAGACTTGGTTTAAATGTTGCTTCTACAAGAATAGTACTTAGTGCTGGCCATACTGGCCCTGATGCAGCAGGCAAAGTTATTGAAGCTTTTGGTGAATTTGTTATTGCTGGGAATTATGTTGTTGGTATTTTTGTATTTGCAATATTAATTATAATAAACCTAGTCGTTATTACCAAAGGTGCAGGAAGAGTTTCTGAAGTTTCTGCTAGATTTACATTAGATGCAATGCCCGGCAAACAGATGGCTATAGATGCCGACTTAAATGCAGGTCTATTGACTAGTGAGGAAGCAAAACAAAGAAGAGACGATATTGCAAAAGAAGCAGATTTTTATGGGTCAATGGATGGAGCATCTAAATTTGTAAAAGGTGATGCAATTGCTGGAATTTTAATTCTACTAATTAATATAATAGGAGGTCTTGTAATTGGAATTGCCCAACATGATTTACCTGTTTCAATTGCTGCTGAAAATTATATTATTTTGTCTGTGGGCGATGGACTAGTTGCTCAAATACCCTCTTTACTATTAGCAATAGCAACTGCGATTATAGTTACTAGAGTATCAACTAGCCAAGATTTATCTAAACAGATTGGTTCTCAAATAGGAGTTAAGCAAGCTTGGTTACCCAGCGCATGTGTTTTATTTCTCCTTGGCTTAATTCCTGGCATGCCAAACACATTATTTTTACTTGGTTCTGCTCTAACTTTTTCAGTTTGGTGGATAATTAGAAAAAACAATGAAAGCTTTGATAATGGTGATAGGAACATTATTGAACATAATAAAGATAATAAAAATTTAGAAAATGAAGAAGATGATAATATTATTTCTCTATCAGAAATAGCTGATAATTCTTCAATATCAATGCAATTGGGTTATGGACTAATTCAACTTGTTGATGATGAAAATGATGGACCATTGATTGCTAGAATAACAGGTGTAAGAAAACAAATTTCAAAAGAACTAGGATTTATTGTCCCTCAAGTAAGAATTAGAGATGATTTAACATTAGAAGCAAATCATTATAGAATTAGAATTGGACAAGAAATTGTTGCTGAGGACAAAATTTTTCCTCAATTACTTTTAGCTATCCCAGGAGATAATGCTCAAACAAAAATTGAAGGAACAGACGTCAAGGATCCAAGTTTTAACATGGATGCAACATGGATTGAGCCTCATCAGCAAGCTAGGGCAGAAAATTTAGGATATATGGTAGTAGAACCTGAAGCCGTAATTGCAACTCATTTAAATCAAATTCTTTCTAAGCAAGCAGCAGAATTACTAGGGCAAGACGATGTTCAATTACTTTTGGACAATTTAGCAAAATCATCACCACAATTGGTATCTTCAACTGTACCCAAATTAGTTCCTTTAAATACCCTTACAACAATATTAAAAACCTTACTAGCTGAAAAAATGCCGATAAGTGACTTAAAACGTATATTAGAAGTTCTAGCTGGTCAAAATGTTAAAAACATGACACCTATAGAATTAGCTGAAGCAATAAGACCAACAATTTCAGGATTATTAATACAACAAATTGCACCCTTAAATAGCGCTCTTCCAATAATAACATTCTCTGCTGATTTAGAACAACTTATAGTTAATGTAGCGAAACAAACAGGAGCAAATGGCCTTATTCTAGAAGCTAATCTTATTCAAAAAATAGTTTCAGCAATAAATACAGTTATGGAAAAAATGCAAAGTGAAAATAGAAAGGCCGTGATGATTACAGCACCTGTGATTAGAAGAGATTTATCACACATGCTTAGACAACATATTCCATCATTAGATGTCCTCTCATTTACTGAATTACCAGATAATAAAAAAATAGAAGTAGTTGCTAATATTGGATCTGAAGAAGAAGAAAAAAATTAAATTAATAAAAAATCATGGAGAAAAAAATGACACAGCATAAAGTAATTGCAGATGATAGTTTGTCAGCAATGGATGAAATTTCAAGAGTACTTGGGAAAGACGCTGTAATTCTGAAAACTCAAAAAATTAATGGAAAAATTGAAATATTGGGTTCTAATAATATTGAAGACATAGCTTCATCCAATGCAAAGAAAATAAATAAGAAAAAAAATAATTTTAGTCACTTATTTTCTAATCAAAATTTAGAAAATGATAACAAGGTTAGAAAGTTTAATAAAATCATAGAAAATCAAAATATAAAAAATGATATAAGCTCTCATAATCTTAGTGAGGTTAAAAGTGATAATTTTGATAAAAAATTTGTTGATATTGAGACTTTTAAGACATTTACAATTAAAATAGAAAACTTGCTAAGAAATATGATTATCTCAGATATTGACGATTTCAATAAAGATAAAAATAATTCATTAACAATTAATTTACTAAAAAAAGGTTTTTCCAAGAAAGTTATATCTGAGTATCAAGAAAAAATAATTAACAATAGAGAAATTGAAGATTTAGAATTATTTTTTTATCATCATTTGGCAAAAAAATTGGTTTTTCCTTATGAGGAACAAATTATAAACTCTGATGTTTTGTTTTTAAACGGGCCAACAGGCTCAGGAAAAACAACCTTATGCGCAAAGGTTTCTTCATATATTTTAGATAATTTACTTTCTGCAAATGAAAAACATAAATTATTAATAATAAATTTTGGTCCAAAATCCTCAGATTATTCAGAACTCCTAAATTTTGGAAAGTTATTAAATTTAAATGTAGCTTCTGTCTCATCATTGAATGACTTAATTCAATTAGTTGAGGAAAATAAAATTAAAACAAAATTAATAATAGATGTATCTCAAGAAAATAGAAACTTGTCAGGTTACTTAGATTATCTTGAGAAAATGTCTCTGAAAAAGAATTGTTCTAATTTATTAACTATACCTGCAAGTACTAATAAAAACATGATCAATTCAATGATGAATTTTTATAAAAATTCATTTCCTACTATCGCACTTACAAAATTAGATGAATCACACATAAGTGCTGAAGAGTTGTCGATTTTTGCAGAATTAAATTGTAAAATTGGTATTTTGTCTGGATCAAGGTCAATTATTGGTTCAATTGCTTTTGCCAAAAGTGAAGTTTTGGCACAATATATGAAAGACATTAGTGTATAAATTAAAAATTGGGATTATTTATGACTACAACAATTGCTATAACTTCTGGAAAAGGGGGAGTAGGTAAAACTACAGTTGCCGTCAATCTTGCATTAAGCCTAGCTTTGCAAAATAAAGAAACACTTCTTTTAGATGCTGATTTAGGAATGGCAAATGCGCATATTTTACTCGGTATAAATCCAAAATATTCCTTAGAGGACTTTGTTACTGGCAATTCGTCAATGGATAAAGTAACCACATCAATAAATAAAAACTTGAAATTTGTTTCGGGTGGTAACGCAATAAATAACCTTTTAAATTTAAGTGATCTTGAGCGTCATAAAATTATCAAAAGTTTTGATGATCTCAAGAAAAAACCTGAATTCATGTTAATTGATGTTGGTGCTGGTGCGGAATCTTCATCTATGACATTTATGGCATCATCAGACAAAATTATCGTTGTTATTACTGGTGAGCCTACAAGTTTCATTGACGCATATACTCTGATAAAAACTTCTTATTTAGATTATAAAATGAATAATTATGGTATCATTGTAAATATGGCATCATCACCAATGCAAGCCAAATTAAACTTTGACAAATTTCAATCAATTACTCAAAAATTTTTAGATGTTAACTTGAAATATGTTGGACAAATCCCAAACTCACAAAAAGTTAGAAACTCAATTATTTCAAGACAAGCAGTAGTTTCTTCAAAAAATAATAATATTGAATCAAAGGCTTTCAATGAACTTTCGTCCAAACTCATGTTAGTTGAAACAAATAAAACTGGCACAATTAAATTTTTTGATAATTAGAATATAGCTATGAAAGTATCAATATGAACAATTATTCAAAAATTATAAAACCAGACATTAATCAACTAATTAATGATAATACTAATTTAGTAAAAAAGATTTCATGGCATTTGCATGGACGAGTGAATTCAATTGTTGATATTGAGGATATTATTCAAATAGGGATGCTAGGTTTAATTTCTGCTGCACAAAATTATGTTCCCCAAAAAAATGCTTCTTTCGCCTCATATGCAAGCATTAGAATTAAAGGTGAAATTTTAGATTATTTGAGAAAAAGCTCTAATTTAGACAGATCAACAATTCTAATAAAAAAAAATGCAGAAAAAGCAAGTAATCATTTAAGAAATAAATTAGGACGAGATCCTTATCAAAATGAAATAGCAGATGAACTTGGTATATCATCTGAAAAATATCAAGAGTGGTCTCATGCTTTTGAAGCAAGTGTTATAAAAAGTTTAGAAGATTCATATGACGATTATTCTAATTGGTTTGTTACTAACGATTTAAACCCCGAAGAACAAATAAGTGATATTCAGCTTAGAGATAATTTAAAAAAAGCATTAAAAACATTAGAAGGTAAAGAAGCCCTTATTATACAATTATATTTTGTAGAAGAATTAAACATATATGAAATTGCAGAAGTAATGGAAGTTACAACAGGAAGAATTTCTCAAATTAAAACTTCTGCAATCAGAAGAATAAGAGAACAACTAAAAAACGATAATTAATTTTATAATGCAAAAATTAGAAATGCTAATAAAGACAGTAGATGCGCATTATGACAGCGTACATCAAATACAATGTTTTTATTTATCCTGTAGCCTTGTTAACATTGCAAGAGGAACTTGTAATCTAATGATAGCAAATGAAAAAAGTAATTTCCAAAATAAAATAACAATAAAATATGAAAGAGCTGTTATGTCTGGCTCAATTAGAGTAAAGGATGATTATTTTGACACATTACAAAATCAATTAACAATAAAGAATGAACGACCAGCTAGGCTAGAATTAACTATTAGTGATATATTAAATATTAACAAAAATGGTATTTTATATCTTGAAAAGGAATTAATTTCAGAAATATTAGAATATAAATTTTTTATTCCATTATTATAATAGAATTATACTATTAACTGTCAATTAACCTTTTTGTGATATCAACTTCTGTTTGAAGTAGTCTAGAAACACCAGAAAATGCTTGTTGTGCTTTAAGCATAGTGATCATCTCTGAGGTTACATCTACATTTGATCTTTCTAAATTACCAGCTTCAATTTTACCAAATGCTCCATTCATTGGAATACCAAAATTAGGTAATCCTGACTTTGAGTTAATTTGATAACGATTATTACCAATCTGTTTCAATCCAGTTTCATTAGGAAATGAAGCAAGAATAAAATTCCCAATAATTACTTCATCATCTAATCCATAAGTAGCAGTAATTTTACCCTTGGAGTTTACATTTATATTTGATATCAAAGATATAGTTTGGTCCTCGTTTGTTTTTCTAGGAGGTATAACTAAGTTTTTTAAAATCTCATTATCTTGACCAAGGTAACCCATAACTTTTAATCCATCATTAGTAACCACTTCGCCTGTTGCAGTGATATTAAATGAACCATCTCTTGTAAAAAAAGGAGTATCAAGTGTATTTTCATTAACAACAGGAAAAAAACCCAATCCTGTTACAGCTAAATCTAAAGCTCCATTAGTTGTTTTTAGAGATCCTTGACTCATTTGTAGAAGTGGATCATTAACACCCACTCCTTGACCAGAAAATTTACTAGGTGATGAGGATCTATCCCTTGAGTAGATATGCTCAAAATTTGTCTTACTTTTTTTAAATGCAGTACTATTTACATTTGCAATATTGTTTGAAACTATTCCCATTTCTTTGGTATTTGCATTAAGGGCACTTTTTAAAATTGACAACATATTTCATCTCCTGTGTGTTAGATGGAGCAATATTTATGCCATTGACTTTATGCACAATAAAATTTTATAAACATATTATTGAATAGTACGTAATTGAATTTAACAATAAAACATTGGGATCTGGGATTTTAGTTAAAATGAGTGTTAAATCTAAAAGTACAGATTTGGTTAAATTCAATGAAAAAAAGTCAAAACTCCCAGTAAAGTTTAGCAAAAATGAGGTAACTCAGGCATTAGAGTTAGTTGATAAAGACTTAATACTTAAAAATAGAGAAGAAGTTAAAAAATATTTACCCGACATTTTAGGTAGAGTTCTAGCAAGAATATGGATTGATAAAACATTTAAAGAAAGCTTCAAATCAAACCCTAGACAAGTTCTTAATGATAATGGTGTTTTTTTACCTGATGATATGATACTAGAATTTCAAAAACCAAATTCTGATAGACCAAAGATAATAGTTTATGAAAAAAAGCAAAATTCTAATTTTAAAATTAGGGTTGTTCAATTACAATTAGTAATGCTAGCAGGCAGATAATGGTATTTCTTTTATAAAAGAAATTAAAAGTTTATGAAAAAATTATTAAAAATTATTATTGTATGTTTTTTATTTGTTCCATCTTATGGACTAGCAAATAAGAAAGGACAAAATTTACAAAATATTTATACACTTTTACAAGAAAAAAATTTTAAAGAAGGAATAAAGCACTTACAAATTTTATCAGAACAAAATGATATAAACGCTCAACTGCTATATTCTAAAATTTTATTTTCAGGAGACTTAACACCACAAGATTTTGAAAATTCATATTTTTGGGGATTTTCGGCGCTACTAGGCGGAAAAAAAAAAGCATCTAATATTTTAGAAAAATTAAATGAATACATAACAGAAGAACAAATCAGGGATATTACAACAAAACTTAGAGAGTTTTTAGAAAAAAGAGCATATGAAAAAGATAAAAGAGCAATTATTCAAATAGCAAAAATATACGAATACTATACTGAGCCTCCTGATTTAATTAATGCATATACTTGGTATAACATTGCAGTAGCTCAAGGAATAAAAACTGCAAAATCTAAAAGAGATGAAGTTTTAAATAGCCTCAATGAAAAAGATTTACTTGATGCCCAATCTTTATCGATTAAGCTATTTAAAAAAATTAATAGTTAGTGGAGTATTTTATGAAATATAAGGTTCATTGGTTAATTGACGGTCTTGTTGAAATAGATGCTAACGATGTAGATACAGCTGAAAGTATAATCAAAAACAAAATTGAAAATTTTATAAAAGATAATGCAAAGTTTTTTGAAGATGTGGGAGCAAAAGCTGTACAAGGTCAAGCTTATTTACCTGGCTCAGACGAAAAAGAAGAATAGAGAAGTTCAAATGTTTTATTACAAAAATATAATTTTATTAAATGCATTTCTTATAGTTTTAGGTATTAATGCTACACCATCTTATTCTAAGGGAAAAATTTATGGGCAATCTAAAACTTTATCCAAAGAATATATAAAATATGAAAATTGTAGACTTAGAAAAACAGAAATTAATATGAAAGATGGGGTAAAAGACGGATATAAGTGTATATTTAAAAGACAAGGGAAAGGAAAAGATGTTACGGTTTTTCAACCTTCACCAATATGTCAAAAATCATTTAAATGTAAAACTGAGACACAATAAAGTATTTCCTTAACACAATATATTATTATAATAACAAAAATGACCACTATATATTGTTAAATTAAAAATAAATCGTAATAATTTCAATTATTTATAGCCAAAAGCTATAATATTTTTTAATATCTACATATGGATAATTATGAAATAAACATTTTAAGAAGAGGTGGAAACTGGAAAAAGGTTAAACCTGATGACTTAATTATTGATGAAATTAACAATGATATTGATGAAATTAATAATGAGTTAAATGATCAAAAATCAGATGATAATCTTCTTTCTTATATTACTAAGGTTGACTCAGTTATTTCCAGATTAGAAGCTTTGGAAAGTGAAAAAAATAAATTAAAAGAAGAACTTAAAATCTTTGAAAACGAATTTTTCAGAAAAAAGAAACTTGCTGAAGATGAAATTAATAAAATTTCTCAGAAAAAAGAAATGATTGAGAAAACATTAAATGTAATTAAGAATCTAAAAAGTTTTTAGTTTGGAGAATAAAAATGGGAGCAAATAAATCAAAAATTTTAACTGGAGCCAAATCTATTTTTGTTGCAAATGTGAAAGGTGGGGTAGGTAAGAGTACTTTGTCCATAATGCTTGCAAGATCTTTAGCTGAAAGAATGCCTGCTCAAAATATCACTGTAATTGATACAGATCTTCAAAGAACAGCAACTGAATTTTTATCTAAAAGCAATCCTGAAATTAACGTTGAATTTCTTCCAATTACCCCTGCATTTGAAAATACAAATATATCTCTTGTTCAACAATTTATTAAGCAAATTGAATTCCGACCAGGACATGTTGCTATTGTTGACACACCAGCAGGTAGTTCACAGAGACTTTGGAATCTTGTTGCAGAAGGATACTGTGTTTTAATTCCAACTACATTAAGTAACGCAGATTTGTATCCAACTGAAAATTTTATTAGAAGTATGGATAAAGTTAAAGCTAGATATAACAAATCATATCCTCACTTAATTGTGTGCCCTAACAAAATTCCTTTTGGTCAAAAGGATTTTACAGTTATGGCTGAAAGATTAAAAAATCATGATGTGGTTATTGGCCCACCTTTAAGAGACTTAGCTAGTGTAAGACACTTTTATAATGGGAAAATTGAAAACTGGGAAAAGAAAACAAATACAAATGCTCAAACTGATTTCAAACAATTTGGATCTTTTATTGAAAAATTTGTTTTGTATGAAGAGTTAGATAAAATATATTCAAAAAATAATATTCCAAGAAATGTTGTACCAATTCGGTAAATATTAATAGTTTAATCGCAACCTATTACCAAGTTGGCCAATCCATTTTTCAGTTGCTACAAATGGAAGAACTTGTTTTTTACTTTTATCTTTATTAACAATAATATTTTTTACAAATAAGTTGTCTTCAACTTTGTTTTTTTTATTAAATTCGTTCATTTGATCTACCAGTATATTCATAAAATTTATTACGTCGTAAATAAAACTTTGTTTAGCTCTTCCGTAAATATAATTAGTAACTTTAAGGAAAAGGAAAACTTATGTACAAACGTAGTAATATAGAGAATAAATTAATTGATAAAATTGATGAAATCTTGAATGATTTTGAAGATTTTGAACAACCTTTCATAAATAATAGTGGTGATATAATTATAAGGAAAAAATTAATTAAAAGAAAAACTAATGATTCATCAATTTTAACAAATATTTTTAAAGAGATGATTAAGAATGATGTAAAAAAAAACAGGGTTTAAAACCCTGTTTCGTATTTAATAGAATTAATGGAGCATTAAGATACAAATTTTACCAGAGGTTGCTCTGACAAATTAAAAACCTTAAAAAAACCATTCTCATATAAAATACTAGACATCAGACCACCTCCTTTTCTTTTAATTGAAAAAATTATATAATTAATTTATTTACTATATTCTATATATTTACAAGTTTTTATAAAATAATTAAGAATTTTTTACTCTAATTAGGCAAATACATATGAAAACGAGCAATCAAGAACCTAAACCATATAAAGCTGGAGAAGTTATTTACTCACATAACGATCCTGCTGAATTCATATTTCTAATTCATAGTGGAAAAGTTAGAATTGAGTCTAAACATGGATTAGAATTAGGAATACTTGAGACAGGAGAAATATTTGGAGAAGTTGGTCATATAATTGAATCTCCAAGAACTGTAACTGCCGTAGCTGTTACTAATTCTCTTATTCGCATAATTGATGAAAAAACTGTTAAAGAAAAAATGAATAAGGCTGATCCAGTATTAGCAGCAATAGTAAGAGGATTATCTCTTAGAATAGGTGATGCAAATGCTTTAGCCGAAAAACATTGGTTAGAGTTAAATGTTTATAAATCACTTAAAAAGTAAATTGGTAAAATTTTAATAAGTTTTATTATGGCTGATCAAAAAATCTCATTAAAAAATAAAATTATGAATATTAGGAATTTGTATGCATATTTAATTGCATTTATTTCATCTGCTTTAACTTTCATGTTTTTTTATTTTAGTAACGAAATAATTAAAGAAGAAAAAATAGTTAAAAAAGAAATAGATATTTATGAAGTTGCAAAAGAAGAAGCAATTAAACTGGGCAGAATGGAACCAGATGAAAAACCTATAGTACAAGAAATTGGGGCAGATGGAAAAGTTATAGTTCCCTCTTTAAGTTATTGGGATATAGGTGGTATGGGTGACAATGCAAATAAAAGTTTTTGGACAAATGTACCTAATTCAAATTCATTTATAAGTTTTGATCTAGTATTTTCCTCCTATAAAGGTGAAATGCTGATGGACTTTTTAACAGACTATGATGTTGATTTTAGAAAAATTGTTTATGATCAAATCAGCAAAACAAGTTTTGAAAAACTTCAGGGAAGTGAAGGCAAAAATAAGTTACTTGAGGATATTAAAAATGAATTCAATTCATATTTAGATCAGAAAAAATTGGATCCAATAATATTTGGAGTTCATTACAAAAAATTTGCTATCACTACTAGAGATTAATTAAATAAAAGCATTGTAGTCTATCTTATTATTTTTATCTATTATATTTGAAACTTCTGGGAGTGGATATTTTAATCCTGAAGCACAATTAAAAAGTACAACTTTATCATCTTTTGATGTTAAGTTTGAAGATAATGCTTTTTCGTATGCTGTCATTGTTGCAGCCCCTTCAGGACATAAAAAACAACCATCATTTGAAGCAACTCGATCTCTAGCCTCAAATATTTCCTCGTCTGACACGGACATTGCAAAACCTTTACTTTCACGAATTGCTCTTATGATTAGAAAATCTCCCACTGCTATTGGCACTCTTATTCCAGCAGCTCTAGTATACGCATTTTCCCATAATGGTGCATGCTCTTCCCCATTTTCCCAAGCTTTCACAATAGGTGCGCATCCATTAGCTTGAACAGCAACCATTTTTGGTAATTTTCCTTTTACCCATCCAAGTTCCTTTAATTCTAAAAAGGCCTTCCACATTCCAATTAAACCAGTGCCTCCGCCAGTCGGATAAAAAATTACATCTGGTAACTCCCAATTAAGCTGTTCTGCCAATTCAAGACCCATAGTTTTCTTTCCTTCAATTCTGTATGGTTCTTTGAGGGTCGAAACGTCAAACCACCCTACTTTTTCTTTGCCTTCACCAACTATCTTTCCACAATCATTTATCAAACCATTTACTAAATAAGTTTCTGCTCCGAGTGATTGAATTTCTCTTACATTGATTTCTGGAGTATCATCAGGACAAAACACAGTTGATTTTATACCTGCGTTTGTTGCATAGGCAGCCATAGCGGCACCTGCGTTTCCATTTGTGGGAATTGCTAAATGTTTTAATTTGAATTGCTTTGCCATTGAAACTGCTAAGCATAATCCTCTAGCTTTAAAAGAACCCGTGGGTAGTCTTCCTTCATCTTTAACTAAGACAACTCCCTTTTCTTTAGAAGAAGAATTAACAGTACGCTTTAATTCAATTAATGGAGTAATAGTCTCACCTAATGTAACCCTGTCCTTGGGATCTAATACAGGTAAAAGGGGTGAATATCTCCAAAGTCCGTCTACTTTAGAATTTTTAATATCATCTCGTGAAACTTCTTTTTTTAAAGTTTGCAAATCATACCTTACTAACAATGGTCTTCCTACATCAGATAAACCATGTATTTTGTTGGCTTCATATTTCTTGCCAGTGATTGAGCACTCAAGATGACTTACATAATTTTTTTCCATATATTGTCCTAAATTTAATTATTAACTATTTTTACCTGAAATAATATCGATCATTGCTTTTGTAATTTGTTTTGTAGTGCTTTTCCCACCAAGATCTTTGGGTAAGTATTTTTTGTCTGATGTTAGCTTTTCAATTGCAGACATTAACTTTTGTGCAGCTTTAAGTTCACCTAAATTTTCTAACATCATCACCGCCGACCAATAAGATCCAATAGGATTTGCAATTCCTTTTCCCATAATATCAAAAGCAGATCCATGAATTGGTTCGAACATAGATGGATGACGTTTTTCTGGATCTAAATTTCCTGTGGGAGCTATCCCCATTGAGCCTGATAATGAAGCTGCCAAATCTGTTAAAATATCAGCATGTAAGTTAGAAGCAACAACGGTATCAATACTTTTAGGGTCTAAAACCATTCTAGTGGTCATGGCATCAACAAGCATTTTATCTGTATTTACATCCCTATAATCTTGCGATATCTCATCGAATATTTCATCCCACATGACCATACCATGTCTTTGAGCATTAGATTTAGTTACTAAAGTTAATGATTTTCTTGGTCGAGATCTGGCTATTTCAAAGGCAAACCTCTGTATTCTCTCAACACCCTGCCTTGTAAATAAAGTAACATCCATTGCTGTATCATGACTGTAACCTCTATGACTTCTACCACCAATTCCTGAGTATTCTCCTTCAGAATTTTCTCTAATAAAGCTCCAATCAATATCTTTTTCATCAACATTTTTTAGAGGAGATGTTATTCCAGGTAAGAGACGTACTGGTCTTAGATTTGCGTATTGGTCTAATCCTTGGCATATTTTTAACCTTAATCCCCAAAGTGTTATATGATCTGGAATTTCAGGGACACCAGCAGATCCAAAATAAATTGCATTAAAACTCTTAAGTTCTTCAACGCCTTCATTAGGCATCATTACACCATATTTTTTGAAGTACTCTGCTCCCCAATCAAATTGATGAAATTCTATTGGTAAATTTAGGACTGACTTTGAAAGAGCTTTTAAAACCTCAACTCCACTATCTATTACTTCTGTGCCAATCCCATCACCAGGAATAACTGCAATTTTGTACATCTTTAGCCTTCTTAAATAAATAAATATAAATAATAATAAAAATAGTTTATCTATTAATAACTTAATTATTTCAATATTTAAAAATTGCTAAATGCTTACTATCTCGAAACTATTAAATCAAATATTAAACTCGTATTTAAAGATAATAAGTATAATTATAATTTTCTTACTTCTCTCTCCAGTTATTTCTATAATTATATCAAGTTTTCAAAACACCTATGATTTATGGCTACATCTTATAAATTCACGTTTAAAATATTATCTATACAACACTTTTATGTTAATGTTAGGTGTTTGTTTGACTACCTTTTTAATTGGTGTTTCTCTTGCCTGGTTAGTTTGCCGATATAATTTTTACATGAAAAATATAATAGAGTGGGCACTACTTTTGCCCCTAGCATTACCATCATATATAGTTGCGTATTGTTATACTGATTTTTTTGAATATAGTGGTGTTGTTCAAACAATATTGAGAGATTTATTTAATTTTTCTTCACCAAGTGATTATTATTTTCCAGAGATAAGATCTCTTGGAGGGGCAGTGTTCGTAATTTCTTTTGTTTTATACCCTTATGTTTATCTAATTACCAAAGTTGCTTTTCAATCAACTCCTGCATCTTTAATTGAGTTTGCTGAGATCTCTGGAAAAAATATTTTCTATTTTGTTTCTTTACCTCTGGCTAAACCCGCAATTGTTGCTGGATTATCATTAGTGTTGATGGAAACAGTTTCTGATTTTGGTACAGTAGATTTTTTTGCAGTTGAAACAATTACTCTAGGTATTTTTAACCTTTGGCTTGGAATGAACAATTTAGCCTCAGCATCACAGCTAGCTTTGGTAGGATTTACATTTGTAGTTGTATTGCTTGCACTAGAGCTTTATGCAAGGAAAAGACAAAAATTTAATGATCCTAAATTTAACACTCACAATTTTTTTAATGTTCAAGTATCTAAATCTAAAAATATTATAATTTTTTCAATATGCATTATACCTATATTATTTGGTTTTTTGATACCAGTACTTATTTTAATCGAGAATTCTCTAAATTATTTTCACCTAGAAAATTTTCATCAATTATTTACGATTGCTCAAAACTCTTTTTTTATCAGCTTCACTACAGCAACAATAATAATATTATTATCTTTAATTTTAACCTTAAGTATTAAATATCAAAATTTTAAAGGCTTTAATTTTTTATCTACAATAGCAGGTATTGGATATGCATTTCCAGGCATAATTATAGCTCTTGGGACTTTATTTTTTATTTCTTTTATTGAAAAATTTATAAATTTATCATTAGAAATTTTTTCTATTGATCTAAATTTAATTTTGATTGGTTCTTATTTTTTATTAATTTTTGCTTATGTATCAAGATTTAATGCTGTTTCATTTGGGGCGATTAATAGTGGAATTAATAGATTACCCCCTAATTTGCTTGAGGCTAGTAGATCACTTGGTAATCCTTTTTGGTATAGTTTTTGGAAGGTTATACTACCTTTATTAAGACCATCTATATTAACTGCATTTATTCTGGCTTTTGTTGATATTATTAAGGAACTTCCTATAACATTGTTATTAAGACCTTTCAATTTTGAAACATTAGCCACATACGTATATCAATATGCAAATGATGAAATGCTTGAAAGAGCATCAAGCGCAGCTCTTCTTATAGTAATTATAGGACTTTTGCCTATTTTGTTTATTAATAAAATAATGAATATAAATAAAAAAATAATTTAATTTTTTGTAAACTTGTATTAGTTTAGAATGATTATAAATCTTTCTAGGAAAAAAGAATGGCCCAACTTTATGAGAAATGTATAAGAAACGGTCTGAGAATGACACTGCCTAGAAAAATTATACTAGAAGTAATCGAGGATTCAGCTGATCACCCTGATGTGGATGAGATGTATAGAAGAGCTGTTGAAAAAGATCGTTCAATCTCAATCGCAACTGTTTACAGAACAATCAAATTATTTGAAGAGGCTGGAATAATTGAAAGATTAGATATTGGTGACGGCAGATCTCGATATGAAGAAGCTGGCGAACATCATGAACATCTAATTGATGTTGAAAGTGGTGAAATCATTGAATTTCAGAACGAAGAACTAGAAGAAATGAAAAGGCAGGTAGCTCTTAATATGGGATATGAACTAGTAGATCATAGATTAGAGTTATTTGGAAAAAAAATAAAAAAATAACATTCTTGTTTATTTAATTTCGTTGATTTCAAAGTTATGTAATGTATCATTAAGAATGATTATCAATTTCTCGAAAATTTAAAAATGGAAGAAAAAGATAAAATTATAATTCTTACAGGAGGTAGCCGGGGCATAGGTCACGCTACCTCAAAAAAATTTTGGGATGATGGGTGGACAGTAATTACATTTTCACGATCTGAAGTTGCACCAAAATGTCCTTGGTCTAACAATAAACAATTTCACTTTCAAGTTGATCTTGAAGATGAAATTTCTTTAAACAAAAAACTTAGAGAGTTATCTAAATTTTTAAATGGGAGGCCAGTAAAAGCACTTATTAATAATGCTGCAATTTCTCCAAAAGACAAAAAAAATGAGAGACTCAGTTTTAATGACACATCATTAGAATTATGGCGTAAAGTATTTAATGTTAATTTTTTTGCTCCAATCATTATTTCAAAGGCTATTGTTAATAATCTAAAATCAGCCAATGGTATGATAATTAACGTTACATCTATTGCTAGTGATAATGTTCACCAATTTGCAGGGCCTGCTTACGCAACATCTAAAGCTGCTCTAAAATCACTAACAAGAGAAATGGCATCAGATCTTGCCAAAGATAATATAAGAGTAAATGCAATTGCTCCAGGTGAAATTGAAACCTCTATGGTTACTCCAAGTAGTAAAAAATTACTTACAGAGAAGATACCTATGAAAAGATTTGGAACGCCCGATGAAGTTGCAGGCGTCATTCTTTCAATGTGTTCAGAAACTTTCTCATATGTTAATGGAACAGAGATCCAGATTAATGGCGGTCAAACTGTTTAAATATCTCGATTATATTAAAATTTCAAAGATAAATATAAAAAAAACAGGACTTGTTTTATTCCTGTTTTTTTTAATTAAAGGTATAGCTTGGCTATTAGTTGGTTATTTTGGTATTAGTTATTTCTTTTAATCACCAACCCACCTGATCAATTATCATTTGTGCTTTTTTTGAATTTTTAGCAATCTCGCTTATTGGTAAACTATCTGACTTAAATGTACCCCATTCCATTATTTTCCCATCAAGTTTAACTTTTGGATTTACTGGATATTCAAAATTAACATTTGCATAAATTTTCTGTGCTTTTGGCATAGTAAGCCATTCAATAAATCTCAAAGCTTCTTCACTATTTTTTGAATATTTTGCAATAGCCGCACCTGAAATGTTAACATGTTGTCCTCTATTACCTTGGTTATAGAATATTACTTCAGTAGCTCGTGCCCAATTTTTTTGTTCAGGTTTCTTTTCATTAAATTTCATTAATGCAAAATAATATGTGTTCATTAAAACTATATCACACTCACCTGAGTAAATTCCTTTTGCTTGTGCTCTGTCATTACCTTTTGGTTTTCTTGCAAAATTTGAAACTAAACCTTCTGCCCATGATTTTGCTTTTGCCTCACCCTTATGGGCAATTATTGAAGCCAATAATGCTCTATTATATGGGTGGCTTCCAATTCTTGTGCAGATTTTCCCCCTGAACTTTGATTTTGCTAAATCTTCAATATCATTAATTTCATTTTTATTAACTCTATCTTTTGAAATACCTATTATTCGAGCTCTAGTAGATAAACTAACCCATTTTTTGTTTATATCTCTTAAATGATTTGGAACATTTTTATTTATTATGTCTGAGTTAATATTTTTAACTAAATCCATATCCGCAAGCTCAGATAATCTTGAAATATCAACGGTAAGAATCACATCCGCAGGAGAATTTTGTCCTTCGGATTTGAGCCTTTGCGCGAGGCCCTTCTTAGCGTGTAAAACGTTAAATTTTACTGAAAATTCTTTTTCATATTCTCTAGTAAATGGCTCCAAAAGAGCAGGGCTTCTATAAGAGTAAATATTTATCTCTTTTGCACTAGCGCGTTGAATTCCAAAAATTAAGATAGATAAACAAAAAATTAAGTTGAAAATACAAAATAATAAAGATTTAAGACTTTTCATTTAAAACACCATTATGTTATTGCGAATCATTATCATTATTATTGCTATAACTATTATCAATGTCAAATTAATTTTTTTTTAACCTCCACCTATTAATATACCAGCAGCCAGAACTAGTGATCCACCAAATACCACTTGAAATACGGCTTTTGTAAATTTAATTTCCATATACTTTGCTTGTATCCACGCAATAGCCCAAAGCTCAACTAGTACAAAAAACATTGCAATCACTGTTGCAACATAAAAGTCAGTAATCAAATATGGGAGTGCATGACCTAACCCCCCTATTGTGGTCATAATGCCTGAGGCAAATCCTCGCTTTATTGGTGAACCTCTCCCTGATATTACTCCATCATCATGTACAGCTTCTGTAAAACCCATTGAAATTCCAGCTCCTATAGATGCTGCCAAACCAACTAATAATGTTGTATGACTATCTTTTGTTGCGAAAGCAGTAGCAAAAATTGGAGCTAAAGTTGAAACTGATCCATCCATAAGACCGGCAAGACCCGGCTGGACCCATGTTAAAATAAATTGTCTTTTATCTTTAGTAACTTCCTCTTGGGCACTTCGTGATTTTTGCGCATTCAATAATATTAATTTAGCATTATCTTTCTGCTCTCTACTCATTAATGCTAAGTCAATAAGTAAATTTCTAATTTCAATATTTTGGGATTTTTTAGCAAAGGAATTATAAAATTGTGCAGATATAGTTTCCATTTCAATAATTTCTTTTCTAACTTCTTCAATAGAATTCTTTATTACCAACCATTCTGGTTTTCTTTTGAAATAATTAGCAATTTCTTTTTGGTCAGTAATGCTTAAAGTCTCACCAAATTTTTTTTTATGTAATTCAACTAATTTTTTTCTATTTTTATTTTTTAAAATAGACATTTGTTTAAACATTTTTGACGTAACTGGGTAATTTATAAGAAAATGAGAAGAGTACTCATCATATAATTTTATATCTTCTTCTAAACTATCTATTGCAAGAGATAATATTTCATTATCATTTAAGTCTTGAAATTTCTTTTTTCTTAAAGATTTGTACATAATGCATTCCCAAAGAGTTTTTTAATATATTAGTTTAATTAATAAGTCATTGAATTTATTATTTATTTTTGCAAATGATAATGATTATTAAAATAATAAAATATATTATTGACAATGATAATGATTATCATTATTGTCTATGTATGGATGAACTCAATATATATCTCCCAAGATTAATTAAGTTCATCCACATTTCATTTAAAAATTTATAACTCTATAAGATTTTTTTTATAAATTACAAATATCTATTAAATCATTGTAAATGTTAATCGACCTAAGTAATATTTTATTAAAAAAATTTGGTATCACACATGAATAATAATGAATTTCAGATAGCTACCGTACCTGGAGATGGGATAGGCAAAGACATAGTAAATTCAGCTATCTCAATTGTTGACTTGTCTTCAAAAATAACAGGTGGATTTAAATGCGAATGGCATATGATCAAAGCAGGAGCAGAATATTATTCTTTGACTGGAAAAGATGTTGAACCAGGAGGAGAAAAAAAAGTTGATGAACTCGATAGTATTTTTTTGGGTGCAATTGGGTTACCTACTGTTCGTCACAAAGATGGAACTGAAATATGCCCTCACCTAAGATTTAGAGAAATGTTTGGTTTATATGCAGGTGTAAGGCCAGTTAAAGCATACAAAAATATACCAAATAGATTAAGTAATGAATTATCAAGAAATATAGATTTAGTTATTTTAAGAGAATCTACTGAAGGATTATTTTATACTGCTGCTGTTCACAATAGATGTCCTGTAGAAAATGATAAAGAAGTGCAAGATGTAATGAAAATAACTAGAGCAACTACTGAAAAATTACATAATTTTGCATTTAAATTAGCAAGACAAAGAAAGAAAAAAGGTAAGCTTGGAAAAGTTACTTGTGTAGATAAAGCTAATGTTTTCAGATCACAGGCGTTTTTCAGAAAAATATTTGATGAAAGAAAAGTTAAATTTAAAGATATAGATGCTGACCATTGCTATGTTGATGCAATGGCACTCAACTTGATTAGAAATCCTTGGGAATACGATGTAATGGTGATGGAAAATATGTTTGGTGATATATTATCTGATTTAGGAGGAGGCCTTATCGGAGGCATGGGTATGGCATCATGTGCTGAAATAGGTGATAATCATGGATTATTTCAACCTGCCCATGGGAGTGCGCCTGATATACTCGGACAGGACAAGGCTAATCCGCTAGCTACTATTTTAAGTGCATCTCTGATGCTCGAATATCTATCTGATAAAACAAAATGTAAAAGTACTTTGTTAAGTTCTAGATTAATTGAGACTGCAATTGAAATTGGTTTTGAAAGAAATGAATTAAGACCAATAGAATTTGGAGGTGATATGGGAACAACGGCAATAACTGAAACTTTAAGTGGTTTATTAAAAGATAATGAAATTCAAAAACAAATATTAACTTAAGAGGAGATTAATAAATTAATGTTTGTAATTACAGTAAAATTCGTAATCCACGAAAAAGATATAGACAAATTTAAAACTAGAATTTTACAACAAGCTAGAGACTCTCTTGAACTTGAAAAAGATTGTCATGAGTTTGATGTATGTCATGATCCAAATGACCAAAATGTAGTTTTTTTATATGAGACATATACTGATAAAGACGCTTTTGATATTCACCTTCAAAGCGATCATTATAGAGCTTTTAATGAAGAGGTTACTCCTTGGGTTAAAGAAAAAATTGTCACAAAGCTTGAAAAACAGAAACTATAAAGTTGATTAAACATGATACTTGGAATTATAGGAGATGACTTTACAGGGTCATCAGACATAGCAAATAATTTAAAAAAATCTGGAATGCAAGTTTCTATGTTTGCGGGGGTTCCCTCCTTTAAAAAGAAAGCCTCATTAACTAATGCTGATGCTGCTGTAATTGCACTAAAAACAAGAACAATTCCAATAAATGAAGCTGTATCAGAGAGTCTAAAAGCTTTGGAATGGTTAAAAAACGCTGGTTGCAGTCAATTCATATTTAAATATTGTTCTACATTTGATTCAACAAAAGAAGGAAATATAGGTCCAGTTACTGATGCTATAATGGAGGTATTAAATGTTGATTTCACCATAGCCTGTCCTTCTTTTCCAGATGCAGGAAGAACAGTGTTTTACGGACATATGTTTGTAAATGGAAAACCACTGAATGAATCAGGGATGGAAAAACACCCTTTAACACCAATGATTGACCATAATTTAGTTAGATGGCTAGACCATCAGACTAAACATAGTGTTGGATTAATTGACTATGAAACAATAAATAATGGTTCACAAAGTATTAAAGATAAAATTAACAAATTGAAAATTGAAGGTTGCAAATACGCAATAGTTGATACAACCAATAATGAAGACTTTGATATTATTTGTAACGGGGTAAAAGATTTACAATTTTTAACAGGTGGTTCAGGAATTGCCTTAGGTTTACCAAAAATTTATAAAAAAGATGGTTTGCTCTCAAATGAAGATTTTCAAATTCCTGAAAATACAACAAATGCAGTAATTCTATCAGGCTCTTGTTCATCTGCTACTTTGAGTCAAATAGAGGTTTATAAAAAAGATAATCCATCATATTTTATTTCTGCCGACGAAGTAATGAATAACGAAAACTTAATTGAAGATGTTATAAAATGGATTAGAAACAATCAAACTCTATCACCTTTAATTTATTCATCTGCATATCCAAAAATCGTTAAAGAAAAACAAATTCAGTATGGACAAGAAGTATTAGCGAATAAGATTGAAAGTATTTTTGAGAAACTATCGAATAAACTTTTAAATCATACTTTTGGTATTTTTATATCTGCTGGTGGAGAGACATCAGGTGCTGTAGTTAATGGATTAGGGCTAAAAGAATTTAAAATTGGAAAAGAAATTGCTCATGGAGTTCCTGCTCTTTGGTCACCAAATTCAAATTGTAACAAACCTGTTTCAGTTACTCTAAAATCAGGAAATTTTGGTCAAGCTGATTTTTTTAAAAGAGCTTTGCAAATTCTTAGAGGAAAAACTTAAATTTTTGAAAATTTCTTGAGTGCTTCTCTAAAAGTCAGACCATTTTTCATCTCTTGCATAGCCTTTTTATCGTCAGCAGTAAACTTTTCTGCTTCCTCAGTTATTTTTTCAACATGTTCAATTGGCAAACACAAAACTCCCGTTCCATCTCCTACAATGATATCTCCATGTCTAACCCTTACTCCTGCACAAATGATTGGCTCATTAATTGAAAGGACTTTTATTCGAGTTTTACCAGGTGTTGGAACCATGTGTTTTGAAAAAGTTGGAAAAGAAAATTCTACTATTTCTTCTCGATCCCTAACTCCACCATCAACTACCAGCCCAGCTATACCCTTTAATTTTGCAGAGTAAGAAGCCATTCCACCCCAGGTAGATACTTGTGCTCCATTATTTGCAACTACTATAACATCACCTGGACTAGCGGCGTCAATCATATGCCCAACTTTGAATTCTTCTGTAGAAAAACTTCCATATGGCCCCGTAACCTCCTGTACAGTTACTGCCCTACCAACTATTTTCATACCCAGACCTGCAGGATGTAGATTATTCATAACTCCATTGAAACCAATATCATCAAGTGCATTCGCTAATGTGGGTGTTGCTATATTCCTTAATCTTTGCAAGATATTTTCATCAATCGACATTTCTACCTCCTTAATCGTAAAAAGATTAAATTATGAAATTCTTAATATCAATAATTAAACTTATTTATATTCTATTAATTCTATTGACGTTTACCTTTAATTATTTAGTTTAGTTGTATAAACCAACTGTAAAGAAGTATTAATGTCAAAATTCAATTTTCCATTTATAAAAGAAACAAACGAACTTTCAAATCTTAGAAAAGAAGTAAGAGACTTTATAACAACCTGTATAAATAATAATGAATTTACACCATCTCCAGATGCCTGGGTTTTTTCAGCTGATCCAAGCTTTAGTAAAAAACTTGGATCTAAAGGCTGGCTTGGGATGTCATTTCCTAAAGAATATGGCGGGCATCAAAGAACAGCTTTAGAAAGATACGTAGTAACAGAAGAACTCTTATCATCAGGAGCTCCTGTAGCAGCTCATTGGATAGCTGATAGACAGAGTGGAAGTCAAATCTTGAGATATGGAAATGAAAAACAGAAATCTTCTATTATTCCTCGAATATCAGCTGGCGAGTGTTTTTTTGCTATTGGAATGAGTGAACCTGACTCTGGTTCGGATTTAGCCTCAGTAAAAACGAAAGCCACCAAAACTAAGGATGGCTGGAAACTTGAGGGTAGAAAAATATGGTCTACTGGCGCTCATTTAGCACATTATATGATTGTTCTAGCTAGAACTAGTCCAGCATCTGAGAAAAACAGGCATGAAGGTCTTTCTCAATTTCTGGTTGATTTGTCTCTTCCAAACGTAAAGATTACTGGGATTCCCGACATGACTGGTCAAAGACATTTTAATGAAACTTTATTTGACAATGTTGAATTGTCAGATGATTCCCTTTTAGGAGAAGAAGGCAAAGGCTGGAAACAAGTTGTTGGTGAACTTGCCCTAGAAAGGTCTGGTCCAGAAAGATTTCTCTCTCATTTCACATTATTAGATAGTTTTATAAATGAATTCAGAATCTCACTCATTCATTCAGGCACAAAGATAGTTGGTAAATTAATATCTGAAATACAAACATTAAGAAGAATGAGTTTTTCGGTTGCTTCAATGCTTCAAAATGGTGAATCTCCCGAGACACAAGCAGCATTTGTAAAAGAATTAGGTAATAAATTTGAAAAGATGATGATAGAAACATTAAGAGAATTTTCAAATATCGTTCCGCTTCATGAATGGCCAAATCAATTACAAAATCTATTTGAAGATGCAACATTAAGAATTCCATCAAACTCTCTAAGAGGAGGGACAACTGAAATCATGAAAGGTATAATTGCTAGACAGTTAGGCCTAAGATGATTGAAGAATTAGAAATAATTTTAGAAACAACTTCTAAAATTTTACAAAAACACGTAAATCATAGTTTAAGACAAAACATAGTTTCTGAAAATACTGATATATTAAATTTGTGGAAAGATATTGAAAAAAATGGACTTCCAAAAATATCAGTTAAAGAAAAGTTTGGTGGTTATGAAATACCATTTTTTTCAATTTTACCTTTGATTAAAATTGTAAATAATCATGGAACTCCTTTACCCTTATCTGAAACAATTTTATCAAATTATATATTATCTGAGTCAGATATAAATCCACCAAACGGTATAGTAACTTTTGCTAGTGACACAAAAAATTTACAAATTAAAAACAATATGATTTCTGGGGAGATTTTATCAGTACCATACCTTAACCTCACTAAAAATTTATTGATTGTTCATGAATTAAATAATGTCAAAAAAGCAATTTTAATCAATGAAATTAATGGAGAAATTATACATGAAAAAAACTTTTTAGCTGAACCAAGGTACAATATCAAGGTAGAGGATTTAAATATTGCTGAAATTAGACCCATTAAAAATAATATCGATTTCAATTTTTTAGGTGCAATTCTTAGATCTGCTCAAATGATCGGTGCAATGGAAAAGATACTTGATTTGTCAATAAATTATTGTTCAGAAAGAAAACAATTTGGCAGAGCTTTGTCAAAGTTTCAAGCTATACAACACCAAATTTCCGAAATGGCAGTTGAATTGTCAGCCTCGTCTGCAGCCCTATCAACAATTACCGAACTAGGATTAGTTGAAAAAAATTCTAACGATGCAGCAATATTAAAAATTAGAGCAGGTTTTGCAGCTGGGAAAATTATAGCTATTTCGCATCAAGTTCATGGAGCAATTGGATTTACCAAGGAGTATGAATTATCTTATTTTACAAAAAATTTAAATAGTTGGAGAAATGACTTTGGAAATGAATCTTTTTGGGAGGAATTTTTAGGCAAAAGATTTCTTGAAAAAAATAATAAAAACTTATGGGAATATTTAACTTAATTTCAAAGAAAACTTGAGGTGAGAAATGTCAAAATCTGTTTTATATGAACAAGATGATAGAATTGTCAAAATTACACTTAATAGACCTGATACGAGAAATGCACTTTCAGGGGACATTATAGAAGGCTTAGTAGAATATATACAAAAAGCTGATAAAGACAAAGATGTTGGGTGTGTTATTTTAACCGGAGCTGGAAAAAGTTTTTCTTCTGGTGGCAATCTTCAAGAAATAAAAGATATGACTACAAAAGATCAAATGACACAAGCACAACTTGAAAATTGGTACAGATTTGGTATTCAAAAAATTCCTTTAACCATGAATTCTATTGATGTCCCTGTTATAGCAGCAGTTAACGGTCATGCTATAGGTGCAGGTAATGATCTTTGTACAATGTGTGATATCAGAATAGCTGGTGAGGATGCAAAATTTTCAGAGAGTTTTCTAAGAATAGGGATTATTCCAGGAGATGGAGGATCTTGGTTCCTGCCCAAAATAATTGGTTTGGCAAGAGCTAATGAAATGATCCTAACTTGTGAAGTTCTAGATGCTAACAAAGCTCTAGATTGGGGTCTTGTTTCAAAAGTAGTACCCAACGAAAATTTGATAATTGAAGCTCAACAATTAGCCAAAAAAATTGCCGCCCAACCTCCAGAAGCATCCAGACGAGCCAAACGTTTATTAAGAATGTCACAAAACGTCCCTTTGCAAGATGCATTAGAAATGGCCGCTAGCCAACAAAGCATGTTACAACAACTTGATGATCACAGAGAAGCAATAGACGCGCTACTAGAAAAGAGAAAACCTAATTATAAAAACTCATGATACAATTAAAATATTAATATTTAGAATCATCAAAAATATTTTTTAGCGTAATCTTTCTAAAATTGACACATAATTTGCAACAGAAGCACCACCCATATTAAATATACCAGCTAAATTTGCTTTATTGATTTGCATATCTCCAGCTTCTCCAGTCAATTGCATTGCAGACATTACATGTTGAGATACTCCAGTTGCACCAACGGGATGCCCTTTTGACTTCAGTCCTCCAGAGGGATTTATGGGTAATTTACCAGTCTTCTGAACCCAACCCTCTTCAAGAGCTTTATAACCCTCACCTATTCTAGTTAAGCCCATTGCTTCATACTCAATAAGTTCGGCGATTGTAAAACAGTCGTGAGTTTCAACAAAAGATAAATCGTCAAGAGTTATCTTAGCATCTGAAAGAGCATGGTGCCAAGCTTGACGCGCACCTTCAAATTCAGTTTTTTCTCTCTTACTAAGTGGAAGAATATCATTAACATGCCTTCTTGCTCTAAATGCAATAGCCCTTTTTGCAGAAAGCGACAAATCAAAATCTTGTATTATTAGTGCCGCCGCCCCGTCAGATACCATAGAACAATCGGTTCTTCTTAAAGGTTCAGCAACATAAGGATTTTTTTCTGAAATAGAATTACAAAATTCAAAACCTAGATTTTTTTGCATATGTGCTAATGGGTTTGAACAACCATTTTCATGATTTTTAGCTGCAATTTTTGCTAATATATCAGATTTATCACCAAATTTTTGAAAATAAGACTTAGCAATAGATGCAAAAACTCCAGTGAATCCACCTTTTGTATTACCTTCTTCAGGTCTGTAACTTGCACCTAATAAAATATCGCCAACTTTTTCAGAAGATACATCAGTCATTTTTTCTACACCTACTACTAGAGTAGTTTTTGCTTTTTTTGCTTCAATTGCATTCATTGCGGTATGTATGGCAGCAGAACCGGTAGCGCATGCATTTTCAACTCTCATCGCGGGTACGTGTCTTAAATCAGATTGTGAAACAGCAGGTAATGCACCATGGAAATCTTGTTTTTGAAAGCCATTATTGAATGTTCCAACAAAAATAGCATCTATTTCTTTAGCAGAAATTTCTGCATGCTCGATAGCTTTTTCAACAACGTCTGCGATCATATTTTCAGAAGTTTGTTCTAAATTTACACCAAACTTGCTGTGAGACCATCCAGTTATACAAGCTGTCATTTTAACCTCCAATGTTAATATTTTAGTTACAAATTTTCATAAGTAAATTTAAAGTTTCTTTTGGATGAGTTAACATAGCATCATGTCCTGCATTTAGTTCAAAAATTGGCCATTTCAATTTACGTACTACTTTTCTAGAACTTTCAAGACTTTTATAAACAGGATCATTACAAAATATGTAGAATAAAGGAATACCGTTTCCTATTTCATTTTTAATTGTAAGCTTTGACTGATATGTACTAAGTGGATGTGGTGTTAATTTCTCTTCAAGTAATAATGATTTTTTTACGTCAAATACTCCAAATGCGTCTGCACTTGGAGCTGGGATTGATATACCATTTCCAAATCTTTTTGCTAATTCAATTCTCTGTTTAACTAATTCTTTCGGAGCAATATCAAAAGGTTTTTGACCATCTTTTAAAATTACAGCATCAAAGTAAATTAATTTTTGTATCCTATCTTTTAATTTATCTGCAACTCCACTTATTACACTTCCAGCAAAACTGTGACCGACAAGTATAATGTTATTAAGATTTTCAAAAATAATATGATTAACTACATCCTCAATGAACGTATCAATTGTGATTTTAGATGATAATAAATGCTTTTTTTCGCCTAGACCGGTTAAAGTAGGCGTTGACACACTGTACCCTTGATAGCTCAATATTTCTGATATTTCATTCCAAACCCATCCTCCATGCCAAGCTCCGTGAATTAGTAAGAAATGAGGTTTATTATTTTTCATATTTGTCTCTTTGTATTTTATTATAAGATGACTATATGTATCGAATAAAGTATATTGGTCAAAAATTCAATTGTAAGAATAAAAGCATATCCAATGACAAATTTAAATGTAGCTATTTTCGGATGCTCTGGTGCAATTGGAAAGGCACTATGCATTGAATATATAAATAAACCAAATATTGATAATATTATCGCATATTCAAGATCAGGTGAAGAATTTGAAAATAATCAAATAAAATCAATAAAAGTTGATTATTGCAACGAACAAAGCCTAGCTGAAGCCGCTTCCTCTCTACAAATTAAATTGGATATAATTATAGTTGCTATTGGTGCTTTAGATAATCCAGAAAAATCAATCAGAGATTTATCTACTGAAAAATTTTTAGATATGTTTAATGCTAATACTATACCAACTGCATTGATTGCTAAATACTATTTACCTTGCCTCTACAGGGATAGGATAACTAAATTTGCATCAATTTCTGCGCGAGTTGGAAGCATTCAGGACAATGAACTTGGTGGTTGGTATTCATATAGAGCTTCAAAATCAGCCTTAAATATGATTTTAAAAGGTTTATCAATTGAACAACAAAGATTAAATCACGACAGTATTATTTTTGGGCTTCATCCAGGCACTGTAGATTCAAAATTGTCGAGACCATTTCAGAAAAAGAATAAGGAGTATTTCTCTCCAGAATTTTCAGCTAAGAAATTAGTTAACGTTATTGATGCGAAAACAGTAGATGATAACGGCAAAATATTTGCTTGGGACAACACAATAATTCCCTACTAAGAATTTGGTTTGTATTCTGGGATATTATAATTTGTAAGATGTTTTTGCCAAAATTCCTTAGTAAAATGCGCACCCAACCTCATAAACACGTAAACGATGCACAATGTAAGTACGGCTCTTAGAAACAAAGTTATAATTATGTTTGATCCTATTAATGATATGACCGCAGTATCTTCAATAATGCTGTGAAGCATTCCTACTAAAACTAATACACCAAACACGTCTTTGTAGTGAAGTTTTCCAGTTTTCACTTCTTTAATTAAAAGACCAGCTCCAAAGCCTATACCTAATGTTACTCCTACAACGGCTATTGTTGACGCTTTTTCGCCAACACCAAGAAAATTTAAAAATGGTTTTAAGGCTTTTTCTATTAGTTTCTCAACACCAATATATTTTAAAAAATCTAAAATAATGACAAGTGCAACTATAATAATGAAAATCATTCCAAGACCTTTTAATTGAGAAATTCCCCAACTTAAAAGGTCGGGCGCACTCTCAAGACTTGGTAATAAAACAGTAGCAGGATAATTCATATATCCTGTTAATTCAAAAAACAAATTCAAAAAATAACATGATAATATCCCCAAACCTAATCTAATAAATATCATAGCACGTGCTCTAACACCTGCTTTTCGGCAAATAATAACTTCTATTGGTAAAGAATGCGTAAATAAAATAAGAAGCCCAAGAACACTTGCTTGAGCAGCAGTAAATGGCATATCAGCTGGAAGTCCTGAGAAAACTATTAAACCAGCATAAGGACTAGTTAACATTGAAGTGGTAAAAACTAATGAAATAGCTTCTGGTAATCCTAACAAAAACATTAAAGGTGCAAACATCTTGTTTAAAATTTCAACAAAACCTATTTCATCTAGTATTTTTACTACTATCAAAGTAGGAATCATTACGATGAATAACTCATAAGTAATTTCAAAACTTGATTTTGTAAGTTCTTTTATTTTATTCATATAAAACTCTTCAATTAACTGTAGATAAATCTATCCTTTTGGAAGTAAACTTTCCACATAATAAATGTGACAATGAGGAGATTTGTTAAATTCCAAAATATGCCATTAACAAATGCAAGTTTATAAGATTGAGTAAGATCAAATATTTCTCCAGACATCCAACCACCTAACCCCATACCTACGATAGTTCCCATTATAACCAAGCCTACTCTTTCTCCAACTTCTTCAATTGGGAGATATTTTCTAACTATCATTGCATATGCTGGAACAATCCCACCTTGAGATAAACCAAACATCAAAGACACAATGAATAGTGACAACTGACTATCAAATGGCAAGAAAAAAACTAAAGAAAACATTTGTAATAATGATCCAATGAGAATGGTATATATTGGGCCAATTTTGTCAGATAAAAATCCAAAACCAATCCTACTTATCATTCCAGACAATAGCATTACAGATAAGATTTGAGCTCCAACATTTAGACCAAAGCCTCTCTCAACACATAAAGCAACAATATGAACTTGAGGCATTGCCATCGCAAGACAACAACCAATACCAGCTAATACTAACAAAATTTGTAATGTTTTAGGTGATAGATTCTTGATAGTATTATTTTCATTATTAAAATTAATTTCTTGGTTATTCGAAGTAACAATATTATTTTTCAAAATTAATGAAATTGGTAAGATGATTACCAAACAGATTATTGCAATATAAAAATAGACTTCTTTCCAGTTACTAAACTCTAGCAAATGACTAATAAAGAGTGGCCACAAACCACCTGCTACGTAATTAGCGCTAGCAACTATAGCTACTGCTAGTCCTCTATGTTTTTCAAAAAAATTTCCAATATCCGCCATAGAGGGACCAAAAAAAGTTGATGCAGCTGTACCCATAAAAACTTGCAAAACCAATAAATGCCAAAATTCATTGGAAATCATTGCTACTAAATAGGATGATGAAAGGAGAATAACTCCAACAATAATTGGAAATTTAAGCCCAAATTTATCTACTACTTTTCCAATTAAAAAATTACCTAATCCAAAACCAACCATAGTAGTAGCATAAAGCAAACTTGCCTTACCTCTATCAATAGCAAATTCAGTTTCTAATGCTGGCATTACAACTACAACGGACCACATACCTACAATACCTACAACACCAACAATAAATAAAAGAATTAATCTAATCCAAGAACTTATACTGTCATACTCAATATCAGAAATGAGATTTTTGTTTTGTGCCTGAACCATAAATTCTTTTAGAATAATTTATTAAATTATCTCATTATCTTTTAGATTTTTTATCTCAGTTTCACTTAGACCAATTTCTTCATACAAAATTTCATCTGTATGTTCTCCAAGTAAAGGAGGTGGCATTCTATAACTTGGTGGTGTTTCATGCATTTTAATTGGGTTTGCTATTAATTTTAGAGGAGATTTGCCTGTTTTTTTATGATCCATATTCACTATCATTTCTCTAGCTTTAACATGCGGGTCTGAGAAAACTTGACTTAAAGTATTAATTGGACCACATCCAATTTTTTCTTTCTCTAACTCTTCTAGCCACCACTCGGATGTGTGTTTCTTGGTAATTTCATTTAAAACATTAGTAACAAATTCTCTGTTTGATACTCTGTCCGCGTTGGTTTTGAATTTTGGATCATTAATTAACTTTTCTTCTCCAGCTAATTTACAAAATCTCTCAAAAGTTGGGTCATTTCCAACTGAAAGGACTATATATCCATCAGATGTAGGCATGACTTGATAAGGAACAATATTAGGATGCTGATTGCCAAGTCTTTCAGGATTTTTGTCTGTAGACAAATAATTCATTCCTTGATTAGCAAGCCATGCAACATGTGTGTCTAACATACCAATATCAATAAATTGACCCTCTCCAGTTTGAATTTGATGTCTAACAGCTGCAAGAATTCCTACTGATGCAAACATTCCTGCCATCAAGTCTCCAATAGGAACTCCAACTTTCATAGGCTCCCCACTAGGTTCTCCAGTAAGAGCCATGACACCGCCCATTGCTTGAATTAAACCATCATAGCCTGGTCTAGATGCATAAGGACCAGTCTGTCCAAAACCAGTGATAGAACAATATATTAATCTAGGAAACTCCGTCTTTAAATCGTTATAACCAAGTCCATACTTTTCTAATGTACCTGTTTTAAAATTTTCTACTAATATGTCACAATCTTTAAGTAGTTTCTTTATTAAATCCTGCCCTTCTTTTTTACTAAGATTGACAGTTATTGATTTTTTATTCCTGTTTGCTCCACAATAATACGCACTTAAATCCGTCTCTTCTCCGTTTTCATCTTTTACAAATGGTGGAGCAAATCCTCTGGTATCATCTCCTCCTCCTGGCCTTTCAACTTTAATTATCTCTGCACCAAGATCACCAAGCATTTGGGTGCAATAAGGCCCTGCTAAAACTCTTGTTAGATCTAATACCTTTATTCCGTCTAATGAATTTTTCATAATGTATCTCTTAATGTTTAATCTATATGTTAGTAGAAAAATATACGGTAAAAACCCTATATTTTCATTTTTAAAATTTTATTTTAGATTTGCTAGATCTAATTTAGATTTAATGTATATTCTTAACATCTTAAATAAAAATTACCACGATAATTCTTGACGAGCAATAAATGACGAAACTAGAAATTGATAAACCTAAATTTGGTGAATTAACCCAAATCGCTTCTGATTTATATTGGATACATTTTGAGCTTCCTTTTAGATTAAACCATGTAAATTTATTCTTAATGGATACTCCAAAGGGATTGTTAATTTTAGATGCTGGCCTAAAATCTGAACATTCTGAAGAACATTGGGAAGCGCTTATAAATGGTCCATTAAAATCTAAAAGATTTGCGGGTTTATTAATTACACATTATCACCCTGATCATATTGGAATGGCAGGCTGGCTTCAAAAAAAATTAGATATTAAATGTTTTACAACAGCAAAAGAATTATTCACTGCCAATACTTTTAGATCAATGCCAGATGATGAATATGCAAAAATATTTCGTAATGTTTTTGTAAGAGCTGGAATGAGTGAAGAAGATATTATTGCTAAAGGCCCAGCAACAAGGCTATACAAAAATAGGGTGTATGAACTACCTGAGTTTGAAATCATTAAAGCTGGATACGAAATTGAGTCTAATGATGGATTATGGATAGCTAGGACAGACTCTGGTCACTCACCTGAACATATTTCTTTAATAGATCATAAAAGAAAGTTATATCTTTCAGGAGATTTTTTGTTACCTAGGATTTCACCAAACATTTCTGATAATTTTTTTGACCCATTAGATGATAGATTAGGTGGTTATTTTAAATATCTAAATGAAATATCAACCATGGAACCAGATACAAAAGTATTTCCTTGTCATGATTGGCCATTTACAAATGGTGATCAACGAGCGAAAGACTTAATTAAACATCATAATCATAGATTAAGTTTAATATTAGATGCCCTTAATGAAAAAGATATAACTATTATGGATTCTATTGAAATTATTTTTGATAGAAAAATTGGTGATGAACAAATGCACTTTGCAATTGGAGAAGCAAGAGCTCATCTAATCCACCTAGATGTAACCGATCAAGCCAAAAGTAAAGTTGATGAGCGCGGAACAGTTCATTATTCTAAAATATGATTATAAAGAAATTTAAAATATAATAAAAAACTAGCGAAAGGTATCAACATATTAATGTTAAATAAAAAAACAACCTTTCAAAGAGCTTGCGGTAATATAAATGTTAAAATAAATAATAATGAAATAAATCGCTTCTATCAATCAGGTTCTGCGAAAGTATTTTACCCTAAATCTTCTCAAAAGTTTAAAGAATTAGTTTTAGTCAACACTGCTGGTGGAATTACAAGTGGTGATAAATTTTCTTATGATTTTGAAATTGTAAATAAATCCAAAATTTTTTTAACTACGCAAACTGCAGAAAGAGCTTATAAGGGATTTAATGAAAAGGCTAAAATTAAAATTTCATTGACAGTAGATGAAACAAGTAATCTTTTTTGGATACCACAAGAATTAATTTTATTTAACAATTGTAATTTTGATAGAAACATTGAAGTAAATTTAAATCCTAATTCAAATTTTTTATTAGCTGAAACCACAATATTTGGAAGAACAGCTATGGGTGAATATCTTGAAAAGGGTTATTTCAATGATAATTGGAGAATAAATGTAAATAAAAATTTGATTCACGCTGAAGCATTAAATTTAAATGGAGATATTAGAGAAACTCTATCAAATATTGCTTCAGCTAAGGATGGAGTTGCAATATCTAATATTTTTATCTACGGAAAAAAACTATTATCCTATGAGAATACTTTACCTGAAATTCTAAAAAACTCAGAAACAGTCTTGTTGTCTCATTCTATATGGAATGATAAAATTTTAGTCAGAATGGTTGCCAAAGATGCATATGATTTGAAATTAATGCAAAAAAATCTAATATTGTTATTTGCTGATAATAACATTCCAAAAGTATGGAACAGTTAGGGAGAGGACATGAAATTATCACCTAGAGAAAAAGATAAACTCTTAATTAGCTTAGCTGCAATAGTTGCAAGAAATAGAAAAAGTAGAGGAATTAAACTTAACTACCCTGAGGCTATAGCTTTAATTTCAGATTTTGTTGTTGAAGGGGCTAGAGAAGGACGCACCGTTGCAGACTTAATGGAAGCTGGTTCTCATGTTGTAAAAAAGGATGAATGTATGAGTGGGATTCCTGAAATGATACATGAAGTTCAAGTTGAAGCCACATTTCCCGATGGCACAAAATTAGTCACAGTTCATCATCCTATAAGATAATGGAGATTTAAATGATACCTGGAGAAATTATAACAAAATCTGATGAAATAGTTTTAAATAAAGATTCTGATGCTTTAATGATAAAAGTTTCTAATACAGGCGATAGACCAATACAAGTTGGTAGCCACTATCACTTTTACGAAACAAACGAATTTTTATCTTTTGACAGGGATAAAACAAAAGGAATGAGACTAGATATTGCAGCTGGAACTGCAGTTCGCTTTGAACCAGGTCAAACAAGAGAGGTAAATTTAATCAATATAAAAGGTGATAAAAATATTTTTGGGTTTAATCAAAAAATTATGGGAGCCTTGTAATGAGTTCAAAAATAACGAGATCATCATATGCAGAAATGTTTGGCCCTACGACTGGTGACAAAGTTAGATTGGCTGACACAGACTTGTTTATAGAAGTTGAAAATGATTTAACTGTCTATGGCGAGGAAGTAAAATTTGGTGGTGGAAAAGTAATTAGAGACGGTATGGGCCAGTCACAAGTTACAAGAAAAGATGGCGCCGTTGACACTGTTATCACAAACGCACTGATAGTTGATGTAAATGGAATATTCAAAGCAGATATTGGAATTAAAGATGGTATAATTCAAAAAATTGGAAAATCTGGAAATCCTGATACTCAACCAAAAATTGATATTATTATTGGACCTGGCACAGAAATAATCGCAGGTGAGGGTAAAATCATTACAGCAGGAGGATTTGATTCTCACATCCACTATATATGTCCTCAACAAATTGACGATGCTCTACACTCAGGTTTAACAACAATGCTAGGAGGTGGTACTGGACCTGCTCATGGTACATTAGCAACAACATGCACACCTGGATCATGGCATATTGGTAAAATGATTCAATCAGCGGATGCTTTTTCTATGAATCTTGCATTTGCTGGTAAAGGCAATTCTTCTAAACCAGAGGGATTAATTGAACAGGTAAATGCCGGAGCTTGCGCACTGAAATTACACGAAGATTGGGGAACCACTCCTGGTGCTATAGATAACTGTCTAAACGTAGCTGACAAAATGGATGTTCAAGTAATGATACATACAGATACATTGAATGAAAGTGGATTTGTAGAAAATACTATAAAAGCTATCAATAATAGAACAATTCATGCCTTTCATACTGAAGGTGCTGGTGGAGGCCATGCTCCTGACATCATTAAAGTATGCGGGAATGAAAATGTAATACCATCATCTACTAATCCAACAAGACCCTATACGATAAATACTTTAGAAGAGCATTTGGATATGCTTATGGTATGTCATCATTTAGATAAATCAATTCCAGAAGACGTTGCCTTTGCCGAAAGCAGAATTAGAAAAGAGACTATAGCTGCAGAGGATATCCTCCATGATTTAGGTGCCTTTTCAATTATAGCTTCTGACAGTCAAGCAATGGGAAGAGTTGGAGAAGTTATTATCAGAACTTGGCAAACAGCTCACAAAATGAAAGTTCAAAGAGGTCGTCTACAGGAAGAAAAAGGTGATAATGATAATGTAAGAGTTAAAAGATATGTAGCTAAATACACAATTAATCCAGCTATAACTCACGGTTTATCTAAACATATAGGTTCAATAACTGAAGGTAAAAGAGCTGATATTGTGATATGGGATCCAGCTTTTTTTGGAGTAAAGCCAGAGATTGTAATTCTCGGTGGAAGCATTGCTTGTGCTCAAATGGGTGATCCTAACGCATCAATTCCAACTCCACAGCCTGTATATACAAGACCAATGTTTTCTTCTTATGGAAGGTCTCTAGAGACATCTTCAATTACTTTTGTCAGTAAAGATTCTATTAAATCTGGAAGTTTAGACTCATTAAGACTTGCTAAAAAAACTGTTGCTATTGAGAAGACAAGAGACATATCAAAAAAGGATATGGTTTATAATAACTATTGCCCAGATATTTCTGTTGATCCTGAAACATATGAAGTTACAGCTGATGGGGAAGTTCTCACCTGTGAGCCGGCTAATGAATTACCCATGGCACAAAGATATTTTTTATTTTAGAGAAAGTAATGATTTCAGAGAAAATTTTAGTTAACCTAGAAAATAAAAAAATAGATGACACTATAACCTTAACTTATGATCAAAGATTTATAAGAAGAAAAAAGCTAGTTTCTGATAATAATTTTGGGTTTTTAGTAAATTTATCAGAGACTGTTTCTTTAAAAAAGAATGATGGTTTTTTACTAGATAATGGATCAATCATTCTAATTCAATCCGCTGAAGAAGAATTATTAGAAATTAAAAGTAATAATCTTATGAAAATAACATGGCATATTGGTAATAGACATATCCCTTGCCAAATCGAAGATGAAAGACTTTTAATACAAGTTGATAAAGTAATTGAAAACTTAATCATAAAGCTCGGTGGATCTGTAAAAAAAGTAAAAGAAGAATTTAACCCTGAAGGTGGTGCATATGGTTTAGGTAGAACTCATGGACACAAACATTAGACAAAAACAACAAATTTTTGATTATCATCAGTTACTATTTTCTTGGTTTTCACCAAGTTTTCCTGTTGGTAGCTTTAACTTTTCTCATGGTTTGGAAGCAGCAATTGAATATGAGTTTGTATATGATAAAATTAGTTTGGAAGAATGGACAAAACATTTAATTGTAAATGGTACTGGGAAAACAGACAGTATTTTAGTTGCCAACGCTTATAATGGTGAAGAAGTAAATCAACTTGCATTTGCTCTTTGCTCTTCTAAAGAAAGATGGATTGAATCTTCTAATTTAGGAAAAGCTTTTTGTAAAAACATTAAAGAAAATTGGGGTTATAAAATTGATACAAATTTAGCCTATCCAACAGCTATTGGAAAAGCTGGTTCATATTTTAAAATACCCCTAGAAAAATTATTAATTGCTTTTATACAGAGCTTTGTATCAAATCTTATTAATGTTGGAATTAAACATATTCCCTTAGGTCAGAGCGACGGACAGAAAATTCTAATTAACTTATTGCCGGTTATTGAAGAACAAGCAAACATTAATAAAATTGCACAAATCGATAATTTAGGAAGTTCTGCTTTTTTGTCTGACTTAAGTAGCATGTATCATGAAACATTAAATAATAGGATATATCAAACATGATTAATAACTTTGGACCACTCAAAGTAGGCATTGGAGGCCCTGTAGGTGCTGGGAAAACTAGTTTAACAGAGGCTTTATGCAAAAAACTTTCTAAAAAAGTCTCAATGGCAGTTATTTCTAATGATATTTATACAATTGAGGATGCAGAATATCTTATGAAAGCACAGGCACTTCCTTTGGAGAGAATTAAAGGAGTTGAAACAGGTGGATGTCCTCATACCGCTATTAGAGAAGATGCTTCAATTAATTTGTTAGCAGTCGATGAATTAAAAGAAAAGTTTCCTGACTTAGAATTAATATTAATTGAATCAGGAGGTGATAATTTAGCTGCTACTTTTAGCCCTGAATTGGTAGACTTATCTATTTATGTAATTGATGTAGGAATGGGCGGTGATATTCCTAGAAAAGGAGGGCCTGCTATTACAAAATCAGATTTTTTGCTTGTAAACAAAACAGATCTTGCACCACATGTTGGCGTTGATCTTGATAAAATGAAAAATGATGTTGAAATAGCTAGAAAGAAATTACCTTATGTTTTTGGTCAGATGAGAAATAATACTGGAGTAGACTCAATAACATCTTTTCTTAATGAACAAGGTGGACTGTCCTTAAACTAAAATATAGTTTTATACTCTGAAATTTGTAATCCATGCAGTTTGATATGGATTAAGTTTTATGAATTTTCCATCTATTATTTTTTTATTTGGGCTTAATAAATCAAACCACTGTTCATCATCAATTAAATTAATCTTGTTAGTATTTAATTTAACAATTTGTGAAGATACGTTTGTTAAAGCAAAAATACTCTGCTTTCTGTCTCTACTTTGTCTCCAAACAGAAAAAATATTTTCACCTAAATTAAGAGTAAATTGAGTTGCGTTAGGGTGAAAAGCAGGCTGTGCTTTTCTTATAGAAATAATATTTTTAAATGATTCATAACTTTTACACTCAATACTATCTTTTTTATTTATTAAATTAACTAAAGATGAATAATCCCACTTATATCTATTCAGGTTTCTTTTAATACCAGAACTATCAAACGCTTTCTTATCATTTTTTGTTGCAAACAATGAATTAAAATAAAAAGCTGGAACTCCCTCAATTGCTAAAATTATACAATGAGCGGCAATAAATCTTTTTAAGTCAAATCTTCCTTTTTCATCATTATCAGTGAATTTTAGAGCGTCAAATAATGAAATATTAGCTTCATATACTTTTTCTTCACCATTAGATAGTTTTCTCATTGAAAACTGACTTCCATTTTTCTTAAGCCTCTGAAGCATTTTTTTTATTTCTTTATCAGTTAAAACACCTTCAGCAGGTCTCATTCCAATACCATCATGTGATGCAATAAAGTTAAGATAGGCGTTTCCTATTTGAGCAGGCGGCATTTTCATGCTCCATTTTGTAAGAGCTTTTGAATCCTCAAATAAAAAAGTATTTATAATTAAAGGTGGTAATGAAAAGTTATATACCCAGTGAGCCTCATCATTTTTTCCAAAATAACTTAAATTTTCTTGTTTGGGTAAATTCGTTTCAGTAACAATTATAATATCTTTCTCTAATTGATCTACAATATCTCTTAATAATTTAATTATTTCGTGAGTTTGAGGTAGGTTAAGACAAGTTGTTCCAGTTTTTTTCCAAATAAAAGCAACTGCATCTAATCGAAAGATTTTAATACCATAGGATGCTAGTCTAAGTATTAGGTCAATAAATTCTAATAAAACTTCAGGATTTTTAAAATTCAAATCAATTTGATGATGACTAAAAGTACACCATAAAAATTTTTTTTCATTTAAGATTTTTATTTCTGAAAGAAGATTATGGTCACGCGGTCTTACAACATTACTACAGTCATAATCTTTATCAACAATATAAAAATAATTTTTGCCAGGTCTTTTTTCTTTTAAAAAATTTTTAAACCATTGACCTTCGGAAGATGCATGATTTAAAACCAAATCGACCATTATTCTAGCATTTTTTGATAATACTTTTATATCTTCCCATGCTCCATAGGTTTCATCAACTTCAAAATGATTTTTGACAGAAAAACCACCATCACCGCTTGATGGGTAAAATGGAAGGAAATGAATACTATTTATAAATTTTTTAAGGTACTTTTTATAAAATTCTCCAAAGTTGTGTAGACTTTTTCCTGATATACCTTTACTAATACTGTCGGCATATGTGATTAATAATATTGTGTTTTCAGACCACGAATCTTTTGTTTCAGTTTTAAATTCCGTTTTTTTATAATGATTAATAAGTCTATTAATTTTTTTTGAGTACTCTAAAGTTTTTTCTTTAGAAATTATTGTTTCATAAATATAGTTTAATCTTTTTAAAATATCTAAATTAATATCTTGTTTAAATTTAATTTCTGACATCTTCATTATCTAATTCAACACTAAATTTTAATCTATCTAAAAAATCTGGTATGGCACTTAAAACCCTATTCCACGTAGGAATAAACGGTGTCTCCATTGGGTTTTCAAAAAAAGTTTCCCCAGCCTTCATTATATTTAAAGCAAATAACTCCACAGTTTTTTCTTCAATATGGGAATCATAATTTAAATCATTCATCTGTGCATCACTTCTATATATATCTATCATATCAAGTGCCGCCCTATAATAAGTTGCTTTAATACTTCTAAATGTTTCTAGAGTAAAAATATTTCCCTGAGTTGCAAGTTTTCTTATTAACGCCTTTGTAATGTCGATAGACATTCTTGAAAGTCCTGCATTATCATCATCTTCTGAAAGGTCTTGATGTTTATGGTCATATTTCTGAGCCAAATCAACTTGGCATATTCTATTGCTAGCATGATTTCGTTGCATTTCAGACAACACACCAATCTCTAAGCCCCAATCAGAAGGAATCCTTAGTCTTGGTAACAAGTTTCTTCTAAAAGAAAATTCTCCTGCTAAGGGATATCGGAAAGATTTCATAAAATCTAAATATTCACTTCGACCAATTGTCTTTTCCATTGCAAGAAGTAAAGGAAAAACAAGTAAACGAGAAACTCTTCCGTTCATTTTTCCATCTGCAACTCGAGGATAATATCCCTTGCAAAACTGAAAATTAAAAACTGGATTAGCTACAGGGTAAAAAAGTTTTGCTAACAAAGATTTTTCGTAGGTTAAGATATCACAATCATGTAAAGCAATAGATTCCGCCTTACCCCTAGCTAGGGTCATGCCAATGCAAAACCAAACATTTCTACCCTTACCAAATTCTTTAGGTGACAAACCTTTTTCTTTTAATTCATTATCAAGTTCCATTAATCTTGGTCCATCATTCCAAAGAATGGAATGAGGTGTTTTTAAGTTTTTAAAGAAATTAGAAGATTCTTTGTATTGATTTTTGTTTGCCCTATCTAAACCTATGACTATATGATTTAAAAATTTAGTCTTATTAATTTCATCAATAATTTTGGGTAGAGCCTTACCGCTTATCTCAGAAAACAAACATGGAAGAATTAATTCCATCGGGTTATTTTTAGAAAATTTCATTAAGTCATTTTCTATTTTTGTATAATTTCCTTTCAAAGATGTTCCATATGAAAAATCATGTAAATTTGCAACTATACCATTTTGATAAAAACTACCCATTTTACTATCCTTCTAATTCAAAATTTATTTTTTTAAGCGAAGCTCTAACCACTTCTTCCCAACCTTGTGGTGCGCTTTGTGTTGCTCTAATTATATTTTGATCTTTCAAGTGACATAAATTATTTCTGTTTGGTAAAGGAATAACACAAGGTTGATCGGAAACATTTAACATTGAAATATCATTAGGGCTATCCCCTATAACTATTGTATGTGACTTGAAATTAAAATCATTTTTTAACTTTTCAATTAATGTTGTCATTGCTTTACCTTTTGAACAATCGTCACATATATTATAAATTCTTCCACCCTCATGGAGTTTCATACCAATTTTTTTTAAAAGAACAGTAAATTTATTTACTAATTCTTTGGAACCATCAAAAACTAACGGCATTGAATATTCTCTATTTAGTGCAAATGGTAGATATTTTTTATTAAGACCAAGTATTTTCATCTGTTCTATCGAACTCATATCTTTTAAAAAAGAACACCTTTTTTTTAATTCTATAGGTATACGCTTCTCAAATAGCTCTAGAATTTCATTTACAGATCTACTAAATATAAGAGAGTTATTTTTAAATTTGAATTTACGATGAACTAGATCGAGATTATGTATTGCCGCACCATTTTCAACAACAAAAGGAAGATTTTGCCCTAATTGGTCAAGAAACACCTCAATTTCTGACTTTGTTTTACTAGTGTTTGGTATAATCTTAATACCATTTTTAATACAATTTAAAATAAAATTTTTTATTTCTCTAAACTCAAAGTTATTATGGCTTAATAACGAACCATCAAGATCTGTAAAAATTAATATTTGAGTATTTTTCATGGCGTCAACTTAGGTAATATTTGGTATTTATAAAGATTTTTGTTTGGCGATAATAAAAATTGATGATTTATTAGGCAAAAGCATTCCAGAAACAATTACAGCAATTGAAATAAAAGCCAATGATTTTAAAACATGAGAAAAATCATATCCATTTTTTAACAAAATAGATATTGCTGGCAAGACTGCAGCACCAGCACATAAATTAACCATAAACTTGATAGAAAGCACTCGTCCTCTCCAACTATCTTGGACATATTTTACCAAAATAATATCTGTAATAGGAACTTGGCCAAAGACAAATAACATTCCAGCTAACATAATGAATAATAGACTGTAATCAAATGAAAAACTTGCTAAGAAAATAAAAATTAATTGACCAACACCCATAGCTGATAAAACATATTTCGGAGGAATTTTATCAGCCAACCAACCTGTTCCAATTTGAGCAAATGAAGCAAAAGCATAAACTAATCCCGCTAATATTCCTGTTATTGCAATATCATTGGAAATTTCTGATAAATTGATTTCAAATAATCTTGGTATTAGAAATGTCATTGAACCAAAGATAAATCCTCCAGATAATGTAACAATACTTAAGCAAATTAGAACTGTTTTCCATCCATCCTTTAAAACTTGATTTTTTTCATTTTGAATTTTTGATTTTGAATTTGATATATTTTCATCTAACTCTATAAAAGAAAGTAATTGAGTAATCCCAAATATACTACAAAAAATAGCAGGTAGCATAAAAGCCAGTCTCCAATCAGCATAAGCTATTAGAAATCCAGTCGTGACTGGTGCTAAAGCTACCCCCATATTACCCCAAACACCATTTATACCTAGCCTTAAACCTACTTTACCTGGTCTTTTTGTAATCATTGCAATACCAACAGGATGGTAGATAGCAGCAAAAAAACCCAATATGCCTAATGATATTCCTAACATCTCTACAGAATATGAAAAAGCAGTTAGTAACGCGCCTAGGGCCAAACCAAAAGGATAAATTGTAATTAATATAGCTCTTGAAAATTTATCAGCTAACCAACCCGCTAAGGGAGCTGCAGCTCCAAATAAAACTACACCTAAAGTTCCATAAATAATAATTTCTTCATAAGATAAACCAAATTCTCTACCCGCATCAAATGCTGCCTTGGCAAAAATAAGCATCATAAAATGATCTAACAAATGTCCTATATTGAGATATAGATCTGGTATTGAGTAAGTTTTAGAACTATCAAGATTTAGTAATTTCATTTTTATAGGTCTTAAGTAAGTTAAAATTTAATTACGACAAAAAAGTAGTAAAGTCAGTGTAGTTTAATTTTTCAACTCGCAAGGCATTTTCAGGAGCATTTGTATCCTCGTAACCAATTGAAACTCCACAGACTAACATTTCGTTTTCTTTGAATCCTAAATGGCCTGCAATTAATGTATGAAATCTCGTAAAAGCAACTTGACCACAGGTATGCAATCCTTCTCCTCTAGCACCCACTAATATACTTTGAATAAACATACCTACATCCATGAATGTTCCTGTAGCAAGTCGTCTATCCATGGTAATAAACATTCCAAGCGGTGCACCAAAAAAATGAAAATTTTCCTGCATTTGTTTATCTCTAGCTTCAAAATCATCTCTTTTAATGTTAAGAAGTTTGTAAAGTTCAAAACCAACTGCTCTTCTTCTAGAAATAAATGGCTCAAACCACTCAGTTGGGTAATAATCAAATTCTTGTTTAAAATTTTTAGCAGAACCATTTTCAATAGATTCTAAAATAGAGTTTGTAATTGCTTCCTTTTTTTTGCCCTCCACGACATATACATGCCAAGGCTGTATATTATGTCCACTAGGAGCAAAAGCTGAACACTCTAAAATATTTTTTATTTTGTCTTTTGGTATTGGATCTGGAAGAAACCTTCTTACAGATCTTCTCGAAATGAAAGCTTCCTTTACATTCATACTCACAACCTCACAATAAAAATTAAATGATTAACACCTTAACTATTTACGTTAATTAAGTTTTAATCAATTAATTAATTTAATTTTGTGAGAATATATTTCTAAAAAATTTAACTTTCTCAATTCTCTCAAACAAATAAGGTTGTCTTTTTCTAATCATATTAGCAAGTGAGTTTTGCCTTATTTTTTTAATACTTTCGTATTTAATATTTTTAGTTTTGATTATTTTCTTATCTTCAACTTTTTTCCAATAACTTTTAACTTTAATTAGATAAGGATTATTCTTTTTTGGATCAGAAGAGTGGTAATGCTTAATGGCTTTATCCCATGAACCATGTTTACTCTTTAATTGTTTTAAAAATGAAGCTGCATATGAAACATTAGGATTAACCTCAAACATATCGGATATTTTCTTAAAATTATTTTTATGCCATTTGATATTAATCTGCATACAACCAACATCAATATTAAAATCGTTTTTTTTTAAATTTTTATAAACATAATTTTTCATCTGTTTTTTAGTATCAAAAAACATACTTCTGCCAGCATGATTTATTGTCCAAGGCCAAATAACAAATTTATTTTTTATTTTTCTAATTGCCTCAGCTTTTCCTATACCAACAAGAAGCCCTTTTGGGATATCAGTTTGCATTTCAATATTTTGAATTTTATTCTCACATAAATTTAATTTTTCAATTTTGTCTGCGAATGTTTCTTTAATTGATAAAAGAAAAAATATAGTTAATATAATTGATACTTTAAATAACTTCATGCTTTTTATAAGCAATCAATGTGCCAGATAAATTACATTCTTAATTTTTTATAGTCCGGTTCCCTTTTTTCTAGAAAGGCATCAATACCCTCTATGCTTTCTTTGTCACCCATGGATTTTACCATCAAATCTGTTTCCATTTGAAGCTGCTCTGAAAAATTATTTCCATAAGCAGATCTGGATAATTTCTTTATTCTAGAAATTGAATTTTGAGGAAGATTATCAAAATTTTTAGATAATTCCAAAGCAGTTTTTTTTGCATTTCCTTTTTGTGATAAAACATTTATAGCCCCTATTTGATATAATCTAGAAGCATCTATTTTACCTCCTATCATTGCCATCTCAGACAGCATTTGACGTGGCATAGTTTCAGATAAGAATTTAGTTGCATTACCATCAGGTGACAGTCCAATTTTAACATAAGCTAGTGAAAAAAAGGTATGCTCACTCATAACTACTAAATCACAGGCCATCGCTAATGAAACACCCGCACCTGCCGCTCCACCTTCAATGGCAGAAATAATAGGTTTTGAACAATCAAAAATAGCTTGTATTGTTCCATTTAACTGACTTAGTGCATCATATCTTTCATCTTCGGACATTGATCTTCTAGTTTTGAGGCCATTTAAATCACCTCCTGCACAAAAAAAATCACCAGCACCAGTTATAATTAATGCGTTAACTTCTTTATTATTATCTGCCATTTTGATAGTTGATTGTAATTCATCATGAAAACCAAAAATCATTGAATTTCGTTTAGAAGGATTATTAATAGTCACTAATAATGTATTACCAATTAATTCATTTTCTATTATAGCCATTTTATTCCTATACTTTAATTATTTTATGGTTGAATTAAAAAACTTATGAAGTCATTCTTTAAGAAAATAACTAAAATTGCAAATTTATTATGAATTTTAAAAAATCACTCAATTTGATTATGAATTCTGCTCTTGATGCAGCCAAACCTAAAGATAAATTTATAAGCCTTCCTCAAAAACCAAAAGGTAAACTTATTGTATTAGGTGCAGGCAAAGCAGGAGCAAGTATGGCAAAAGAATTTGAAAATACTTACGATGGCCCTCTTGAGGGTTTGGTGGTAACTAGGTATGGTCATTATACTAAAACTAAATTTATAAAAATTGTTGAAGCATCTCATCCTGAACCAGATAAAAACGGTCTTTTAGCATCAAAAAAAATTTTTGAATTAGCCACAAAATCTTCAAAAGATGATCATGTTGTTTTTCTTATTTCGGGAGGAGCATCATCTTTACTAACCTTACCTGCAAAAGGTGTTGACTTTGAAGAAAAACAAAGAATCAATAAACAACTTTTAAGTTGTGGTGCACCAATAAATGAAATGAATATTGTAAGACGATCTTTATCTCAAATCAAGGGAGGACGTCTTGCTCAAGCAATTTTTCCAGCAAAACTATCAACATACATGATATCTGACATCCCTGGAGACGATCCTGCTTATATTGGTTCAGGTCCAACTATACAAGCTAATGGTTTAAATCAAGATTCAATCAAAATATTAGAAAAATATAAGATTTCTATAAATGACAAGTTGAGGAGTATTATAAAAAAAAATATATTACCAAAATTAAATAAATCTCCTGAATATATGCTTGCAACTCCAATGATGGCCCTAAAAAAAGCAGCTGAAGCAGCTATTAAGCAAGACTTCATTCCTGTAATTATTTCAGATTCGCTTGAGGGAGAATCTAAAATTGAAGGTAAAAAAATGGCTGAATTAGCATTAAAAATTAAAAAAGAAAAAAAATATAAAGATATAACCCTACAAAAACCAATGTTACTTTTATCTGGTGGAGAAACTACTGTAACGGTAAAAGGTAATGGTAAAGGGGGAAGAAATACCGAGTTTATGCTATCAATGGCAATTCACTTAAAAAATACAAATGGTATAAATTGCCTTGCAATTGATACAGATGGGATTGATGGAATTGAGGATAACGCTGGAGCATATATCTCAGAAAAAACCTTGAAAAAAGCATCCTTGCTGAAAATAAACCCACTGAGTTTTTTAAATTCTAATAACTCATATGAATTTTTTAAAAAAATTGACGATTTAATTTTTACTTCACCTACCTTAACAAATGTAAATGACTTTAGAGCTGTCTTAATTCAACCTTAGATTTAATTATGATTTAGGAGTTGTCTTTTCAAAACCCGGAAGTTTTGATGACATATTATCAAACCATTGAATTAATTTTGACCTGTTTAATTTCCAATCTCTAACATTCCTAAATGACATATAATCAAGTGCTGTGGCTAACGCAATATTTGCCGCATCAAATCCTGTGGGGTTTGACCAGTTAATAATATCAGTTTCTAAATAATCTAATGTTCTGTCTATTTTGCCTATTTGTAAGTCTAACCATAACTTTGAAGGTGTCTCACCTCCTGCATATCTTTCAGAATAAACTACAAGAAGGGAGGCGTCTGTTAACCCTTCAGCAAGAGCTGATCTTCTTAATATTACATCTCTTTCAAAACCATATTCAGGTATTAATCCACCTCCTAATTTATTAAAATGCTCTACGATTACTCTACTATCAAATAAGAAGTCACCGTCATCTTTTTGAAGGACAGGGATTTTTCCAAGAGGGTTTTTACTCCTCAATAATTTATCATATTCAGTGCCTGCATCAAAAAGTTCTATTTCATCTTGAATTCCAATCCTGTAAGCTGATAATAAAACCTTTCGTACATATGGAGAAGCTGGACTAAAAGTTAATTTTAACATAATAACCTCTACAAATTTTTTTTATATTATAATATGAGATAGTATTTAACCATATATTTTGATTTAATATAGTTTTAATAATAGTTGATATCTATGAAATATATGATTGTTACACAAACTTTTCCTCCTAGAACTGGCGGCATGCAAAATGTAATGGATTCAATCAGCAAAAGATTGTCAGTTTCTAATGAAACACATATTTTTCCAGATCACTATTTATCAAAAGAGTATGGTAATACAAATTTGAACATTCATATTCACAACAATTTTTCACCCAAATTATTTAGACCATTTATAAAGAAACAATTAGTAGAATTTATCTGTGATTCTAGCGACGTAATTATATGTGATAGTTGGAAATCTGTAAATGCAGTGCCTAAAAGCGCAAAAAAAATATTTGTCTTAGCACATGGTCAAGAATTTTTGTCAATAAATAAAAAGTTAAATAAAATTAAAAATTCATTAAATAGGGCTACTTGTATTATATGTAATTCAAGTTACACAGCTGATTTAGTAAATAAATTAAAAATAAATAATAAAAGAATAACAATTGTACCGCCTACATATGCTCTTGAAAAGTCATCAATGAAAAAAAAAGTTAATAAAAACAGTTCTGAAGTAGTAAATCTTTTAACAATTTGTAGGCTTGAAAAAAGAAAAGGAATTGTGCCTGTATTGGAATGCCTATCAAATTTAAAAAAAAATAATTTATTAAAACCATTTCATTGGAATATTTGTGGTTACGGAAACCAATTTGAAGAAATAAAAGATTATATAAAAAAATTAGATTTGTTAGATCAAGTGAAGTTAATTGGAAAAATCAACGAAAATATAAAACAAAAATTTTTAGAAAACTCTGATGTTTTTGTTATGCCATCATATAAAGTAAAAGATACTATTGAGGGTTTTGGCATTTCTTATATTGAAGCGGCGGCTTATAAAATTCCATCAATTGCTGGTATAGATGGAGGAGTTAAAGACGCAGTAATTGATTCTAAAACAGGATGGTGTGTGAATCCTTTAAATCAAGAACAATTAGCAAAAGTATTAAAACAATCTATTAATAATAATACAAAAAGGTTTAAGTATGGCCAACAAGCCGAAAAAAAGTTTTTAGAAGATTTTCTAGGAGAAAAAGTTTTCAGGAAATTCATGAATGCTATTAGCATTTAAATGCAAACCATAAATCTCTTCGGCAAATTTTGTATCTAAATCTCCATAATAATGAGGAAAAAAGTCACCATTCCTAGAGATTTCCCATTTAAGTTTATCTTGTATTTTATCTGATCTAAAACTTATTATTATTAGATTTTCCTTACCCTTGAAATGCTTGGTTACTGTTTCATTTAATTGTTTTTTTGTAGATAAGTGAATAAAACCATCTTGGTGATCAATCGACGATCCAGCATAAACATTTTTTGCAAGTGCTTGATCCCATTCATCTTTTGTACAAACTTTATAAACTAAACTCATCTATAATTCGTTTTCTTTCATAAATTCTTTTATCAAATTTATTAAAAGTTCTGGTTCATCTTCTTGAGAATAATGACCTGCATTTGGCATTTCAACAACATTAGAACCAGGAAAAAGAGCTTTAAAATCTCTTATTGCATAATCTGGTTCAATTGCTTTATCTTTCATTCCATAAGCGAGAATAGCAGGTTTTGAACATAAAGACTTGAGGTCACCTTGTTTAATACCTTCTACAATATAAGGAACAATCCTATTTAAAAGAGCATCTAAAGGGAAATTAATAGCTCCTTTGCAACTCTTTCTGTCTGGGAATTGGGATGAATAAGCATTTATCCACGTATCATTAATTATATCATTATTTGTAAAGTTTGGTATTTTCATAATAGAAAGAATTGTTGATCCAAGTTCACCTAAAATACCATCTAACGTTTTATTTTGATAATGTTTGTTTATCCACTGAAACCATGGAGATAAATTCTTTGGTCTTTCTTCTTTGCTGTATCCAAATATAGTATTTATTAGAACAAAACTTTTTACCTTATCAAGATTTCTTATCGAATAAGCAGCTGTTATCGGACCACCCCAATCTTGACCAACAAACGTGATATTGGTTAATTTTAAATAGTCAATTAATCTACTCAAGTTTTCTACATGAGTTTTTAAAGTATACTCTTTATCTTGTGGAGTTTCTGATTTACCAAAACCCATCATATCAGGAACAACAACCCTATATGATTTTGATAATTCAGGTATGAATTTTCTATATAAATAGCCCCAGGTAGGTTCGCCATGAAGAAGAATAATTGGATTAGCCTGTCTTGGTCCCTCATCTACGTAATGCATTAGAAAACCATTTCCATCAAAAAAATTAGGCAGAAATGGCCATGTTCCCTCAAATGTTTCTGATGCATTTATCATTTATAAAACCTTCTAAAAATCGATCTACATTTCTGTACTTGTCGCTTCCTTCTCATACGTAAAAGTACAAACACCTACAAAATTATTTTCCTTAAAAACCAGACTTCCTTTTAGATCTGCAATAATGTTTAGATAGTTAGATTCAAAGCTTTTCAATGCATCTGGATTTTCAAATTTAATGGAAACATTGAGATCACCTGATTGACTGATGAAGATATTAAGACCTACAATATTATATTCACTTATTTTAGAACCAAACTTTTCAGAACAAAATGAGGCAGCCAATTTTGCTTCGCTTATAGATGTAAATTTAAAATTTAAAATTTTTCCAAACATTTTTAACCTTTAATTTGATCTAACATATTCATAAGTTGTTCATTGTCAGATGAAAGATTTTTTATACGTTTCAATGTTCCTATGTTCAGGTTTAATTCTGATTTTAAATTCTTCCCTTGTGAAGTTAGTTCAAGAATATCATTCTTTTTATAAGCAATACCAAATTGCATTAACAACTCTTCATCTTCTCTTGAAATCTGTTCATTTATAATAAATTTTAAAATTGAAATTGCTTCTATTATTTGAAGGTTTTTAAAATTTCCAATTAATTTGTTTAATATATTAATTACAGACTCAGCAGTGCCTTTTCTTTGATTAACTTGGACTTCTAGTTGATAAGATAACTTCGAAGCCAAACCTTTTAATAATTTAATTTTGTTTTTTGTTAATCTTCTTACTCTATTATCACTTACACATAACGTTCCAAGAGTATAACCATCTGAGGTAGTAACGGGAAATGCTGCATAGAACTTTACTCCAAAATCGACAACCGCTGGATGGTTCTTAAAACGATAGTCAATAGTCATGTCGTTGATGATTAAAGGTTCTGTTTTTTCAATTGCAAATTGACAAAGTGTTTGTTCTCTTGGCATTTCCATTGGCACTCCATCTGGAAAACCATCTCTTGCTAAAACAAATTGTTTTTCACTATCTATAACTCCCGTCCAACTTACCGGACAACCAGTTATTTCTTTAGCGAGGAAACAATAAATATCATATAATTCTGTTTTACTTTCATCTAATACACCAGTTCTTTTAACCGCTTTAACTCTTTGAGCATCATTTACAGGTATATTAGCTGGTTTAAAATTCATAAGATTCTTTGTTAGTACAATAATGAAATAAATATTATTACATTAACTTTAGAAGAGCTATCTATCAAGTCCCTCTTTTTATTTAAATGAAAAAAAATTATGATGATTAAAAAAAAATTAAATTTTAAAATTCAAATATAAATAAGTAACCATAGCTAACTATTATTGCTGGAATAGCTGAGTAAATTGTAGCTATGAAGGCAGCTTTAGGGTGCAACGCTATCGCAGGAAATAAAGCATCACCATCATTTGAAATTGCATTACCTATTTGTGCAGATAAAGGTATAATACCATTTAAGTATAGAGTGGTAACCAATATTTGTGGTCCACAACCAGGCAAAAAGCCAATTAGTATAGCAATTAATGGAATGAAAATATAATATGATTTGAAGATAGTTTCTAAATTAAAACCTCCTAAATGGGCAGTTAATTCATAGGTAAGGAAAGCTAAAATCACCCAACCTGTTATAAAATTGGTATCTGAGACAGTTCTTCTAATTATCTTTTCATCAGATCCTGAAGGGCTATATTTATAGCCACTAATAATTGGTATAATCCACATAACAAAGCACAAAGAGCCTGCAAAAAAACCAAAGAATGTTATTGGATTATGAATCAAATTATTCGAGAAATAACTATCCAAATCAATTTGAAAAGCTGACAGAATTCCGAAAATTATGCCTGGTATTATCAAAATCAACCAGAAGTAATCTAAAGTTTTTGAAGTTTTGTATTTTGATGGTTTACAATTTAACCTAATTAAATCACATCCATTCATCTTCATAAAACTGTTACCATGAATTGAATTAACTAGTAAACCTGATAAATGTCCTACTACTAAACCGATTAATAGAATTAACAATCCAGTTAAAGGTTCTCTTGCAATTAATAAAAAGGCTGCGTCACCCATTGTAGCAGTCAGAGCAGCAACAACTGATCCAAATGATACTTTACCTCTTGAGTATTGAGTTAGAACAATAATAGCACCACCACAACCTGGGAGTGCTCCGAGAAATGAACTGATAAAGACTTCTAGTTTTGGTCTATTAAGAAGAATTTTTTTTATATCTATATTCAGATACTTCTCTAATGTATAAAAAAACAATAACGTTCCAGCAACAAAACTAGTGACAGCTATATATGCATCAGAAATTGATGATTTTATAATTTCCCATGTCTGATTATCAATATTAAAAAATAAATAAACTCCAACAAATAAAAATAAGTAACTAAATATCTGCTGATACCTAATAATAAATGGGTATATGGTTGCCTGTGATGCGTTATAATTCATGAATTCTCTATAAAATTTGTTTATGCACCTTATATTGCACAAAGCATTCATGACGTCAATATACTAATAAAGTTAGCCATGACTAATTTTTAAGCTTTAAAATTAATCAAAATTTAAAATATTTGATTTAAAATAAATTTTGATATGGTTATAAATATATAAATAAAAAAGAGAAACTGCATGCAAATTGATAAAGACACACAAGCTTTAATTAACGAACGTATAAATAATAATGCACCTGCTCTTGAGAGCTTTACACCGCAGGAGCTTAGAGCTTTAAGAGCAAAAATGGCAGAAACTCCTGAAGAGTTGAAGGTTGATATTACGGATGTAGAAGATTTCTCAGTTAATGGTACTCTTGGAAATATTCCTCTAAGAAAATATTTTAACAAATCTTCTCATAACATTAATAAAGATAAGTTACCTTTAATAATATATTTTCATGGAGGTGGATTTGTAATGGGTGATCTTGAAAGTCATGATTTAGTATGTAGACATCTTTGCAAGCAAACCAATGCTATAGTCATTGCAGTTGATTATAAACTTGCTCCTGAATTCAAATTTCCATCTCAAATTACTGAAACAAAAGATGCAGTTACTGAAATTATAAAAATATCAAGTGAACTTAAAATTGATGAAAATAAAATCATTTTGTGTGGAGATAGTGCCGGTGGTGCTTTAGCAACTGTTGGCACGATTATGTCAAGAGATAAAATCATCCCAAAAGTACATGGTCAAATTTTAGTTTATCCTTGGGTAGATATGACTATGTGCAGAAGATCTATGGATATAGAACTCGAAGGAATGATCCTTAATAAAAAAACTATAAAGTATTTTGTAGATCATTATTTAAATTCTTATGAAGAACAAGTAGATTGGAGGGCATCTCCAATTTTAACACCTAACTTAGAGAACATGCCACCAACTTATATTTTTGGAGCTGGTCTAGACCCTCTAGTTGATGAGGGTGATGCTTATAAAAGAAGACTTTTATCTTTTGGAAATGAAGTTCATTATCGTTTGTTCCCGGGTCAAATGCACGCTTTTGTGAGTAATTCTGTACAATTGCCAACAGCTCTAATATGCATAAAAGAAATGAGTGAGGCGGCTATTGCTATATTTTCTAAGCTTGAATAATTAATAATAATTCGAAACAAGTTAAATTAAAAATTGAAATTATAAGTTTTAACTGTAATTATTTTAAATTATAAATATTATCTTTATTCAAATCGTGTATATCTCTTCTACCACATAAAGCCATTGTCATATCTGCTTCTGTTTTAATGATTTTAAGAGCTTTTGTTACACCTTCTTTTCCAAGGGCTCCTAAACCATACAAAAATGCTCGACCGATATACGTTCCCCTTGCTCCTAAACACATTGCTTTAATAACGTCCTGACCAGATCTAATCCCACCGTCTAAGTGAACTTCAACAAGTTTACCAACCTTATCTACTATTTCAGGTAAAATATTTATAGTAGATGATGCCCCATCCAGTTGCCTTCCTCCATGATTGGAAACAATTATAGCATCAGCTCCTGTTTTAGAGGCTAAGAGAGCATCTTCAGAATCTAAAATCCCTTTTATTATTAATTTGCCACCCCATCTTTTCCTTATCCAATCTACTTCTTTCCAATCTAGTTTCTGATCAAACTGAGTGCTTATCCAAGAACCTAAAGATCTTACGTCTTTTATTCCTTCAACGTGACCAACAATATTTCCAAAAAAATGATTTTTAGTTGTAAGCATTCTCAAACACCACATGGGCCTTGTTAATACTTGATATATATGCTTTGGGATTAATTTGGGTGGAGTTGATAGTCCATTTCTTAAATCTTTATGTCTTTGGCCTAAAAGTTGTAAATCAAGCGTTAAAACTAAAGCACTACATTTAGCTTCTTTGGCTCTATCAATTAGACGCTCCATAAATTTTTTATCTTTCATAACATAAAGTTGAAACCAAAATGGTTTTTTTGTTTTTTCAGCTACTGCTTCAATAGAACAAACACTCATTGTTGACAAAGTGTAAGGAATACCAAATTCTTCTGCTGCTTGTGCTGCTAATATTTCTCCATCTGCTCTTTGCATTCCTGTCAACCCTGTTGGAGCAATTGCTACTGGCATTGAAACAGTTTGATTAATCATCTTAGTTTCAAGAGTTCTATTTGACATATCAATTGCAACCCTTTGCCTAAGTTTAATTTTTTGGAAATCAGAAACGTTTTCATTGTATGTTGTTTCAGTCCATGAACCAGAATTTACGTAATCAAAAAACATTTTTGGAACACGCTTTTTTGCTAATGTTTCTAAATCTTTAATTTCTAAAATTTCCATTAAAACTTCCCCTTGAACTTAATATGCATTATTAAATAAAATTTTATTAAACTCAACAATACAGTTAATAAGTGGTTTATTTTTAAACAGGAGGAAATATTGAAAATTTTTGAATTAAGAACTTATACATTATATGTTGGTAAATTGTCAGCAGCTATAAAAGTTTATGAGGATTTAGGTTGGCCAGCATTAAAAAAATATAAAGATAATATTATAAGATATTATGTTGGTGATGTAGGTGCATTAAATCAAATAATTCACATTTGGCAATTTCAAGATGATAATAGTAGAAGAGAATTGTGGAAAACTATATATAATGATAAAGACTTTATAAGGTTTGCCACAGAGTTTAGACCTCTTGTCTTAACACAAGAAAACAAGCTAATGACAGCTGCTCCATGGACACCTTTTGAAACATATTAGGAAAATTTAATGCATAAAAACAAATATAATATTGCTGTAATACCAGGTGATGGTATTGGAACAGAGGTTATGCCGGAAGCTCTAAAAGTTTTGAATATAGTTTCAAATAAATATGGTATTAATCTTCACTTTAATCATTTTGATTTTAGCTCTTATAATTATTATTCAAAACATGGTCAAATGATGCCGGATGATTGGAAAAAGCAAATTGGAGAGCACGATGCTTTGTTTTTTGGATCAGTAGGTTGGCCTGAAAAAATTCCTGATCATATTTCATTATGGGGATCTTTATTAAAATTTAGAAGAGAGTTTGATCAATATATAAATCTTAGACCAGTTAAATTAATGCCTGGAGTTCCTTCCCCTCTTGCAAATCGGAAACCAGGAGATATAGATTTTTATATCATCAGAGAAAACACTGAGGGAGAATACTCTTCTATAGGTGGCAAAATGTTTCCAGATACTGAAAGAGAAATTGTGATGCAGGAAACTATCATGTCCCGAGTAGGTGTAGATAGAGTTCTTAAATTTGCATTTGAATTAGCAAATAAAACAGAAAGAAAACATTTAACATCTGCTACAAAATCTAACGGTATTTCTATAACCATGCCCTATTGGGATGAGAGGGTTGAAGAAATGGCCAAGCAATACTCAGAAGTTAAATGGGATAAATATCATATTGATATACTTTGTGCACATTTTGTACTTAACCCTGACAAATTTAATGTTGTAGTAGCTTCAAATTTGTTTGGAGATATTTTATCAGATTTAGGACCTGCTTGTACTGGTACAATAGGTATTGCTCCATCTGGTAATATCAACCCTGAGAATAAATTTCCATCATTATTTGAACCAGTTCATGGATCTGCACCAGACATTGCTGGACAAGGAATTGCCAATCCTGTTGGCCAAATTTGGGCAGGCGCAATGATGCTTGAATATCTTGGATTTAAAGAAGCATCAGATCATATTGTTAGAGCAATAGAAGAAGTTTTAGATAAAGAAGAATATAGAACTGGAGACTTAGGAGGAAAAGCAAACACGATTAGTTGCGGTTCTGCAATAGCAGATGCAATTTAAAATTCAAGACTTTAGTTTTTGCCTTAGTTTTTGCATACCACCAATCCACCTAGAATAATTATTAGCTTTATTTTGAAAGTAACCTAAAACCTGCTCATGTGGTGAAATAAGAAAAGTTTCTTTTTTAATAGCTTTTATAACATCTAAGGCCACCTGAGTTGGTTTCATCATTCCATCAAGCGCTGATACCTCTTTTTCTCTGCCCATTGTCATGGGTGTCTCTACAGCCTGAGGACATAAAATCGAAACTCCTATACCTTGTTTTCCATAGGTAATTGCAATCCATTCAGCAAATCCAATAGCAGCATGTTTAGTAGTTGAATACGTAACAGAATCGATATGGCTTAGCAAACCTGCTGCAGATGACGTGTTTACAAAGTATCCACTACCTCTTTTTAACATTTCAGGTATTAGTTTTTTTGCGGCGAAAACATGTGACATGACATGTAAATTCCAGTTTTTATTCCAATCTTCGATAGGTAACTGTTCATTTCCTAAACTAAGTATACCGGCGTTAGAACAAAAGATATCGATAAGACCAAATTCAAGATTAATTTCATCGATAATTTTAGTTAATTCCTTTTCATTCGTTACATCACAAACTTTAGAAATTAGTTTATTGCTTCCTGACGTAAAGTTATCAAAATTTATATCAAGCAATATTACAACTTTTGCTTTTTCATTTATAAAACTCATTGCTAAGGCTCGACCAATACCGCCTGATCCACCAGTAATAACAATAACTTTGTTTACTATTTCCAAATCTCAAACCTATTATATTTATTTTTGTTTTTCTATTACATCAAGAAAATGTCCTAAATCTTTAACTTCTTTAACATTAAAAACGTCTGCCAGAAATTTATTATTTTCCTCACTAGGACTAAACTTAACACCTTCTTTTTTAGAATAAGAAACCCAGTTATTTTTTTCTAGTTTTTGTACATGTCTTCTAACTGTTTCTATACTTAACGAGGTTAATGATGATATAAGGGTATAAGTTAAAACGCTACGTGTCTTAAACCCAGTTTTAGTTAATTGAAACCATAGCTCTACCGCTTCGTCTCTTATTTTAGATTCAGCATGATCTGTCATTACTAAAATATGATGCCAAGCAATAACTTGAAAAATTAAATAAGCGTTTCCACTTCCCCAAGTTTCAACTGCAAGTTTTGATCTGCTAATTTCAAAAGAAAGAAAATGATGCCAAATTGCAACGAAATTTTGTTGCAAAAAATTTTCCATTTTATTTTTCAAAAATGATCTCCCAACTAGCTTTTTTTATTTTAAGACAAAGCTTGAAAAATATCTAGGTAGAAATTATTATCATGTTAATGAAGTGAACTCAGTAATGCTAGTTGGAAAATTAACTGAGTTCACGATAGTAAATAAATTTAAATTTTGATTGTAAATCAAGAATATGTGTTCACGTAACGTGAAACATTTTCGATTGACTAATAAAAAAAAAAAGTATAAGTTTTCTCGGTTATTTAGGTGGCCGCTCCCTAGTAAAAAAAATGGTGAGATTTTCTTTGCTAGAGAACCTTGAGGGATAGTAAAATGGCGGATATTGAAATAAACACAAAAATTTTTAAAAAAGATAATTTGGATATAGTTTATTTAATTACTGGTAAAAAATCTTTAAATGGTATACTTCACTATAAATTAAAGTCTGATAATTCTGAAGAAATTTTTTTAAGTGAGTATGCCGTTAATGATAGATTTGTAACTGAAGCAAAATATTGTGCTCAACCAAAAAACTCTGTTTCTAGGTTATTTACTAAAATTATTAAAAATGGTTATATAATAGGAAAATCAAATGAAAAATAAAATTTTAATAACTACAGCTATTTCGTCTCTTTTTTTA